>JAWBOS010000001.1:0-100345 GCA_038825875.1 Candidatus Woesearchaeota archaeon
TTGGCATTTTCTTGTGTTGATCTGACTATCGATACTCCTGTGCCTGTGTTAGATCCTTGGATTTTTCTATTTTGGCAATTTAAAACTACATTGTTTGCTGTTATGTTTATGCAATTTCCATTTACAGATAGATTGTTAGCTAAAAAATAGTAACCAGATTCACTTATGTTTTGACAGCTTGTAATGAAATCAACCTTTTGCATTTGGAAAGGCAGACGTTTGAGTGGTAAGTGATCAATATTCAAAGTTTGCATTTGATAGGGTTGATCACAAATTCCATCGTAATCAAAGTCATTACAAGTTTCACTGAATCCTGTGCCACTTGGAGTTGCCCAATAGTTTCCTGCAAGAAATGGTCCTCCAACAATATTAATTCCAGCTGTTTTTGTTGTATTCCAATAATTCAACTGCAATGCCCCAGAAAACACAACATTATTAGTGTTGTTAAATATGTTGTTGATAAAGAAATTCCTCTGTGAATTCAAACTTGTAGAGTGCCAAAAGATTCCACCTAAGTTATTGTTAGATATTACCGAATCTCTTATAGTATTATTTGTATCTATGCCCCAGAAATACACTCCATACTGTGAATTATTTATTAGAGTCACATTGTAAATAATGTTATTATGAGCATATTCAATCCAAATTCCATTAGTATTATTTAAGAAAACAGAATCTTTTAGAATATTATTAGATCCTCCTGTGTAAAAAGTAAAGCCACCTCTTCCCCCGCAAAGAAAAGATGTTATGTTCTCAAAAAGATTATTTGTAGAGTAGGTAATATGAAATCCAGAGCCCGTTGGTTGTGTTATAAAAATATTGGAAAAATTATTATAAAATGAATTTTGCACCAAAACACCCCAATGCCAAACACCACATCTTGACAAATTCATATTCCTAAAAACATTTCTTGAAGAGCTACTAAGTTCAAAACAATTTGAACTTATATTAAAAATTGAAACATTTTCAAACAAATTAAAATGAGAATTTAATAACCTTGAAAAAGCCATTCTTTCTAAGGTTAAATTTGTAAAAAAAGAATTATTTGTTAAGATAACTAATAAACCATTGTTTCTTTTATTCGACAACCCTACTCGCAAATTTCTTAAAATCGAACCATGTGCTCCACACAATATTATTGCACTATAATCTCCTCCATCTAAATTTACCTGTGAAGAATAATACCTAATCGGATTATTACCTGTTCCGATTACATCAATAACACTATGCATACATTCTCCAGAACTGCTAGCTTCTACATAAAAATCATAATAATAATTATCAAGGAGAGTTAAATTATTAAAAACATTGTTTCTTGAAATACTCATGAAAACTCCATAAGATGCATTTATTATTGTAGAATTTTGAATAGTTAAATTATCTGTTCTAATAACATAGATTCCATCTCGATTATTGTTATTATTAGAAAAAACATTCCTGATCACTGAATTATCTGCATTGCAAAGAATTAGCTGTGAAAAATTATTATTCCATCCATCAATAATGACACTGTTATTAATAAAAACTATTGGTTGATCATTATTTCCCCGAACATTTGAAAACAAATTATTACAATGTAAATCATTACTTGCACTAACTGAAACTGCACGAGCTCTACTTCCATATTTAAGAGAAACATTAACAAATTGATTATAATAACTATTTCCAATCGATATTGAACCATAATTGTCGATTAATGATGAAAAATAGGATATATTTACAAACTGATTACTTGATGAATCAAAAATAGATATTGCACTCTCCCACGAAGTGTTAATACTTAAATTTGAAAACAAATTATTTTGTGAAGAAGAAGCAATACGCAATATATTTGAATAACCACTCCCCACAGAACTAATATCTTTTACGATATTATCTGAAGATTCAACAAAGTAAATTGCTACAAAAATTCCTCCAGGAAAAGAAATATTTTTCAAAAAATTACTTCTTGCTCGTAATAGATATATCCCCACATCCCATTGATTTACAACACAATTCATAATAGTAACATTAGTTACTTGAACTGTAGATCTGCTTATCCGAATACCCAGTGTGTTATAAGAATTAACTCCATCTATCATTCTGCCTTGACAATCGAGAACTACATTATTGGCTTGAATGTCTATGCAAACTGAAGCAGGAGAATCAATGATATCATTGGCTAGGATGTAATGGCCTGGATTGCTAATTACTGTACAACCATAGATGTAATTTTGAGAAAATACTGAAGGAAGAAAAAATAAGAGAAATAGAACTAGAACAGAAAGTAAAAGTCTCCTTCTAACTACCAAAAGTCTCACTTCTGAAAAAAACATTCTTACTTAAAATGTAACCTTTAATTTAAAAAAATTAGCAACCACTTTAAAGTAAAAAACAAAACAACAGCAATACAAAGGAAAATAAATATAAAAATCAATGCAATACTACCCTTAGAGGTAGAAACCATGGAAGAAATAAAACTTGGAGCAAAAATAAGTTTGGTTGGTTTCAAAGAGATTCCCAAAGCAGAAATGCAGGTTGTAAAAAAGATTGTTGGGCATTATCTAAACAACTATGAAAAGTATACAGACATCAATGTTCTAGCAATAACCTTAAAAATCATTCACAACTCAGAAAAGATAGGTGAAACGAAAAAGTATGAATTTAAAGCCCAACTTAACACAAAACTTGGAAATTTCCATGCAGAAGCCTGTGAAGTAAACCTTTTCTCTGCATTTGACGAATTACTAAAAAAGCTAGAGACACAATTAGCACGAGAAAAGGAAAAGAGTTCTTATTAAAAAATATAGGGAATCAAAAGATTAAAGAGTATTATTAAAAAAACTAAGAGTGAAACCAGAGATGAACTTTTTATCGCAAATTCTTCATTTTTTATTTTTTTCATTAATAAAAACCACAATCTTCCTCCATCTGCAATAGAGACTGGCAGCAGATTAGCAAAACCAATTCCTATGTTAAGATTTGCCAAGAAAACCAAGAATTCAACAATCCAAACCAAAAATACTATCCAAAGTGAATTAGCATACCTTTCTTTTGGAAGTATTTCAGTACTTACTAAAACACCCAACCTAAAACTCTCGTTAAATTGTCCTGCATTAATCCTTATACTTTTAACATCTTTCAAATCTTCAGAATAATAGATCATAATTTCATCGCCAGGTTTTACGTTAGATAAATCATTTTTAAAAGCACTCAGATTAGAATAGACATATGGTAACTCCTCTTTTCCAACGTACAAAATAAAGGATTTTTCAGGTACAAGATTTTTAATAATAGAAGTATTTTCAATTTCCTCTATTCTAATTCTAGTATCAAAATACCGCTCATAAAAACCCTGAATAGGCAAGAAAACAAGAATTAAAAAAATCAAAAATCCAAAAACTATATTTGCTACAGGTCCAGAAGAAAAAACCTCTGCCTGTTTTCTAAAACTCTCATTTTTCAATTTTTTCTCATCAGGTTCAACAAATGCAGCAGGTATCAAAGGAACAATAATCCCTATAAAAGCAAAACCGCTATTCTTAACATTTAATCCATTTTTCAAGCTAAATATTCCATGAGCACCTTCATGGATTATCACTATGATAAATATTGATAACAACCAAACTATTGGAGGAACATAAAAAACACCTTTTGCCTTAACTGGCAATACTAATTGCACTGATGGCACTTTCGTAGTAATTGCATTAATGGACATAAAAACAAGCATAATTAGAATAAAAAACAAACCAACATAACCAAGTATTATTGAAACAAAACCAAGAACCTTCCAAAAAGCTCTAAATTTGTTTGCAATTTTTTTCATCAACTCTATTCCAAACTTAGTTCTATAAAGAGCAATGTAGATAATTGGAAAATTAAAAATTTTCACTAAACTTTCAAAATGTAGTCTTTTTCGTTCTTTAACAACAAATAAAAAGAAAACAAATAAAACAACAAATAGTAAGAGATAATCAAAAGGAATCATTTCTTGGGCAATTTTTTCAGTCTAAAAACTCTTCTTCCACACTTTGGACAAACTACCTTATTAGAAAGAATTTTAAAAATACTTGTCCTAAGCTTAGACTTACAATGTTTGCAAACATAGACATTGTCAAAAAGCCTTCTTTTGACCTCAATTGGCAAAGCCATGTTATCACCTATTCTTCATTCCCAAACACATCTCTCATGATTCTCGTTCCCATAAAACTCCAGTACTCTATATTCATCCCCACTTGAATTTTATCCTTTAAATCCTCTGGAATTTTAAGGTCAAAGGTTTCATAAGTTTCATTATCCATAACATTAGCATATTCTCCACTTACAGAAAGCACCTGTGCCACTTTTTTTTCGATTATTGGCACCTCTACCTTGTCGTGTGCAGGTAAAACCAGATCTCTTTTTTTGTCATCAAGCAATCCTATTGCTGTAATTCTAACCTTTGCAGACCCATGTTTTCCAGGTTTAGATACATTCACTTCTACAACTCTACAAGGAGCATTATCAATCAAGATCGTATTTCCTTTTTTAACAGAGTTTGCAGTAACTATTTTAACATCCATGTTTTCACCTAGATAGCTTACACTCTAAGGACTGTGCTAAGATTTATAAATATTTTGCCTACTAACCTTAAATTAAAGCAGAAAAAAATCCAACAAAAATTCCGCTTAAGATGAATAAAAACTGTAAAATCAAGAGTATTATTATAACTATTTTGTGAGTGGTTTTATCGTAAGGAAATGCCCATTTCACGCCTTGAAATTTGTACTCTGTAATAATAAGAATAACATCAATAATCCACCACACAACTCCTCCAACAAAGAAAGTAAAAATTGTTACTAATAACTTCAAAACTCCTGAAAGGATTTTTCCCATGTAAAATCTATCTACTCCTAAATAACCAAAAAGATATGAAAGCCACAAAGCAGCAGACCAATCCACTTCTTTAGTATTAGATTTGCTCATGGAGATCACTTAACCGATTATAGGTTATACTTTATAAATATATTGATTTAATCCTCATCATTTCTCAATTTTGGAATCTTATATTCATCTTCGATTTCCTCAAAAATCTTTTCTTTCTTTCTTTTCTTAGTATAATGCAAAACTGAGTGATAAATACCATATAATCCTATAATCAAAGCTAGAATAATGCCAAATCCTATCCAATATTGTATATCAAAAAATTTCTTGGGAACACTGCTGAATCCTGTCAAATTTATATTATTAACATTTCCTTCTGACATAGCTTGATCTTTTCTTTGCAAATCTGTTTCTTTATTATCATTTAAAGATTCAGAAATCACAGCTTCATCAGATTTCGTAACTTCCTGAGGTTCTTTCTTGAACTCACTCATCAACAGTTCATATTTTTCTTTTGAAATATCATTAAACCTTTTAAGATAATCAACACCATCTGAAACCGTAATTTGATCAACTTTTTTCAATGTCTTGTTTATAGCTAAAGATTTCACATCAAAAAGACCTGAATCCTTGCAATAAACCAAAAATAAAAGATTTACTTTGATATTTTTCAATTCGATAACTTCATCATCCACAACATAAGAATAATTGCATAAATTGTATTTATTTTTAAGTTTTTTAAGAACGGATTCAACATCATTTTCCAGTAATAGACTGTTATTTTTTGATAAAATATTAAATTCATACAAAACAGTTTTTGCATCATTTTGATATGCATCTAGCATTTTTTCAATACAAGTAGAATTATACAAGGTAATTGATTTTTTTTGCACTGAAGAATCAAGAGAAATAGGCAAATTTCTTCCAATTCTTGCACCATATTCATCTAGCTCAAAAATAAACTTATTCTGTCCAAATCTCAATAATTTATCTATCAAATACGCATTACAACCTTCACTTAAGTTATCTATATAAACTGTGAGATAATCATCTAAGGAAACATTGTAGGAAAAATCCACTCTTTCAGTTTCACTTTTTTCTAGAACAACCTCATTCTTGTTAATTATATTGAATGTAATTATTTTACTGTTATAACCGAACAAATTCCACTCCAAAAATGCATAAATATCTGAAACATTATACATCCTTATTGGTATCTTAATGCTATAAACTAAATTTTTTTCAATCTTATCAAAGAAAAATATCTTAAAGGGAACCGAGTAATTCTGTGTTGGAAGGATTATCATAGAAAAGTCATCAAGTGATTGATTTGAAACAAACAATACATTAAGCTGATCATCTTTGAAATAAGCATAAACTTGTAGCTGACTAAGATTTAAATTTAGAGTAGTATTAAATTCAACCTCTTTTTGTATATTTTTTAAAAAATCTGGCAATCTTGATTCATCAACTCCCTCTCTTTTTGGAATAAGAGTATGAGATATTTTAACAGTGTGAGGAATGTACTTGTAAAAAAGTGAGAAATTCTTCAGAGAATATGAAGAACAAAAAATCTTATTAAGATTTGTGAGAGAAATCGAATAATTTTCCTTGTCAAATAAAAGATACTTTGAGAACAAAGAAAGATTGATCAATCCACTTGAAAAGCTACTGGTGATGTTAATACAATAGATCTGATCATAAATAGACAAGCCATGGATTTGAACACTAGGTTTAACATTGAAAGTAAAAGAGTAATTCTTCTCAAAACTATACATACTATATTTTCCTTCAACTGTTATATTCACATATGAGCTATTGCGCAAAACTACTGCTAAAAAAGAATCCAGATCATTGTAGTAATCAGGAAAAGGTATATGATACTTGTAAAGCACTTCTCCATCCAAAAACCTAACTTCCCTCAAGTATTTATTTGTTTTGTCACTTTTTAGTCTTTCTACAGATTGCTCTGTGATTTCAAAAGAGTCTAAGTAGTATGCATCAATAAGAAAATTAGAATACACAGAAACACTCAAAAAATCAAAACTAAGATTGTTTTTTAATATGAAACTAAAGTTATAGATTTCAAACTCATTCAAATCCGACCAAGAAGTGTTCCCATTTACAAGCAAAGAAAAATCACTCCTATTTGCCAAAAATTGACTTATCTGTGTTGAATTCATAAAATTTGATGGAATAACCAGAGAGGTTTTATTGTAAACATTCAACAGCTTTCCTTGGGTTTCAAAAAGAGCAATCGGAAAATCTTTTACCTCATAATTTCCAAATTCTTCTGAAAAAACATATAGAACTGCTTCAATTTCAATAGGAACTGGCATAGCTGTTTCATATATTAAACTAAAATTCAATTTTTCCTCACTATTATTTTCCAAATAAAACCAAACATAATAACCATCGCTAAGATTTGCATAATATTTCCCCTTAAATGAATTCACAGATTTTTGAATTTTAAATTCAGCTCCTTGAAAATCAACAACTCTGTAAAAACTATTTTGTGGTATTTTGAAAAGAGCATACATTCTTGATTGGAATTTGTTCCTTAAAGAAACCGAGAAGTTTGCAAAAAAGGCATCATTTTTGTAATATACCTCAAGATCTGAATACTTTAAAGAGTACATTTCCTCCAAGGAGAACTGTTTCATTGTTAAAAGATAAGATTTTCGTATTCCATTAAAATATGTTCCTCCTGCAATTACTGTAAAATTATAGTACGGATAGAAATAGACTAAGCAACTATATTTTCCTTGATCTAAATCTCCTTCTAGGATTACTTGATTATTACGAATCATACAAAAATCGGACTTTAAATCTGTTCCATCAGATTCAGATTTAATAAGCAATGCAGATGTTATATCAATAAATACATCTAAATTAGTGCATTTTGCATCAAGTACATCGATTGAAACATTAAGTACTGAAACTACTTCCTTTTGAGAAACATTGAAATCCAACTTTAAATCACACAATCCATCCCACAATTCAAGATTAACGAAATTAGTTATATTTAAAACGCACCATTTATAATCATCAAACATCTTGCAAGAGCCTTTAGAAATTACTTCATAAAACGCATTATTCTTATAAACAATCACGTTCTCGTAGTTAATGTCAGGATAAAACGTATACAAAGTCTTTTCCAAAACAAAAGGTTCTCCAAACAGAACATTGTAGTTATAAACTTTTCCAAGTGTTGGGAATTGTAAAAGTAGAAAAGAGAGGATACATATTAAAATAAGGTGTTTTGAAGACATAATCTAGAAAATACATCATTCCAAATTTATAAATATTAATATTCCTGTCTAAGAAAACATTGTTCCATCAAAAAAAAGATATATTTTTAAACGTTTTCTATCATTAACTAAAAATTTTTCATGGTGATAACATGAAAGATATTTATGTACAAGATTTGTTCAAAATGGACCAAGGAACAGTTAAGGGTTGGGTTTACAGAATTAGGCACTTAAAGGACGATGTTTTCATTGTATTGAGGGATTCTTCAGGAATAATTCAGTGTGTAGTCCACAAAAATAATGTAACTCCTGAAATCTGGGATTTGGCAAACGAATTAACTATTGAAAGCTCAATTGAGGTAAGTGGAAAAATTGTTTCCCAGGAAAAGGCTCCTAATGGAAAAGAAATGATCGTAGAATCTCTTAAGGTTTATCAAATTGCAGAGCCGTTTCCTATTGCCAAGGATTTTTCTGAGGAATTTTTGCTAAGTGTAAGACATCTCTGGATAAGAAGCAGAAAAATGACTAACATTCTAAAAGTAAGATCAACATTGACTGGTGCAATTCATGAATTCTTCAGAAAAAAAGGATTTTACGAGTTTCATCCTCCTATATTTCAACCTACTCAATGTGAAGGTGGAGCAACTCTTTTTGAAGTTAAATACTTTGACAATAATAAGGTTTATTTAACACAATCATGGCAACTTTATGCAGAATTAGCTATATTTGCTCTAGAAAAGATTTATGATGTAGCACCAACTTTCAGAGCAGAGAGAAGCAAGACATCAAGACATCTTGCTGAATTTTGGATGGCTGAGATGGAAGTTGCTTGGGCAAGTTATTTAGATGTCATTAAGATAGCCTTTGAAGAGATAAAGTACATTATCGACAAAATAGTGAAGGAAAATGAAAGAGAATTAAAAGAATTAAATGTAAACATTGACTACCTGAAGTGGCTTAGAGATCAAGAGTATAAGATAATAACTTATGATGATGCATTAGCTTTATTAAAAGAGAAATTTAATCTTGAAATTCCGTGGGGTAAAGATTTAAGAACTATCGAAGAAAAACACATTGCAGATTATTTCAAAGTACCTGTTGCAGTTACACATTATCCAAAAGAGATTATGGCTTTTTACAAACCAGTAGACTATGAGAAAAAATCAATAGGTCCTGTAGCAAAATGTTTTGACATTTTAGCACCAAACGTTGGAGAAATCTTTGGAGGTAGCGAAAGAGATCTAGATATAGAAGCAATGAAAGAAGCCCTAACAAAAGACGGTGAGAATCCTAGTAATTATGAATGGTACTTTGATTCAAGAAGATATGGAAGTGTGCAGCATGCTGGATACGGAATGGGAGTTGAAAGAGTATTGATGTGGCTATTAGATTTAGATAACATTAAAGACACAATACCTTTCCCCCGAACTATGCAACGTTGGACACCATAAAATATAAATCCTTTTTCTTTTTCTTATATTATCATGGGATTTATTCATGTGAGTGATTTACATCTTGGATGTTGGAGAGATCAAAAGCTAGATAGAATGCAGATTCAAAAGTTCAATGAACTAATTGATTTCTCAATAAGATCTAATGCTGAATTTCTTCTCATTGCAGGAGATTTATTTGAAACTCCAATCCCTAGAATTGATATAATAAAAACAGTAGTTGATAATTTTAAGAAACTAAAAGAAAATAATATTCCTGTTTTCTATATTGCAGGAAGTCATGATTATTCTCCATCTGGAAAAACAATTTTAAATGTTTTAGAGAGTGCTGATCTTTGCAAATCTTTAGAAATTATAGACGACAAAAACAATTTGCATGGAATAGAGTATAAAGATTATTATCTTGTAGGCATTAGTGGGAGATCTCGAAGTACAGAGATTGATCTTTTTAAAAAGCTAAACATCCAAAAAAAACCTGGCAAAAAGAATATTTTTGTATTTCATACATCAATAACTGATTTTTTTAAATTTGATGGAATATTTATTGCTGATTTACCTGAGGGTTTTGATTACTATGCTGGATCTCATGTTCACATAAATAAAGAATTCATCAATGAAAAAATAATTATCTTCCCAGGATGCTTTTTTCCTCACGTATTTGATGAACTGTGGGAAGAAGTTGGATACTACTACTATGTTGATTTAGAAAAAAAAGATTTCAAAAAGATAAAAACTCTGGAAAAAGTTATTGAAAAAATCTTCCTAGAAGGAACATTTACATCAGAGCAACTAAACAAACTTCTCTTAGAAGAAATAAGCAAAAGAAATCTCAATGAAAAGATCGTTCTTATTAAGATTAAAGGAGTGTTAAAGAAAGGAAGCAAATTGAGTGATATTAACTTTAAACAGATTTTGGAATTTGCACAATCAAAAAATGCATATCTGGTTTTGAGAAACACAACAAGCTTAGCAAAAGAGGAATTTGAAACTATTTATGTTGAAAAAAGAAATGAAGAAGAAATAATCAGAGATCTTTTAAAAGAAAATTTAAGTAAAAGTTGTATTAATTTAACTGAAGAAGAGCATTTAAGAATGCTAAAAGATCTATTTGAGATATTAAGTTCAAAGAAAGAGCAAGATATAACAACTCAGCAATTTGAAACTAATCTTATTCTAAACTTTGAAGATTACATAAAGAAAAAATTTGGAATTTAACAAATAGCTGTGGGGCTGCTGGGATTCGAACCCAGATCACAAGCCCCCGAAGCTTGCAGACTAGCCAGGTTATCCTACAGCCCCTTAGACATCAAGATTTTTTACCTCTAAAGCATGTTTAATAATAAATTCCCTTCTTACTTCTACATCTTCGCCCATCAATATCTTGAACATTCTTTCTGCCTCCATTGCATCTTCTATAGTTATTTTTTTCAATCTTCTCTTTTCAGGATCCATAGTTGTTTCCCATAACTCTTCAGGATTCATCTCTCCTAAACCTTTATATCTGCTAATAACATATGGCTTCTTTTCTAATTCTAGCATTTTCACAATTTCGTCTTTCTCTTTATCTATGTATGCATAAAACACGTCTTTTCCGCTCTTTATCTTGTAAAGTGGTGGAAGTGCTCTGTATAGATGACCTTCAATTATAAGAGATGGCATTAACTTGAAGAATAGTGTAAGCAGCAATGTAGCAATATGGCTTCCATCTACATCTGCATCACACATAATGATAATCTTTCCATATCTCAATTTATTCATGTCAAAATTTTTTCCAATTCCTGTACCTACTGCGGTAATTATTGCCTTAACTTCTTCATTTTCCATAATTTTCTGAATTGTTGATTTTTCGATATTTAATATTTTTCCCTTAAGTGGTAGTATAGCTTGAAATTCTTTATTTCTTGCTTGTTTTGCATTCCCTCCTGCAGAGTCTCCTTCTACAATAAAAAGCTCACTTTTTTCCAAGCTTTTGCTAACGCAATCTGCAAGTTTTCCAGGCAAAGCAAAGCTTTGTAATGCACTTTTTCTCCTGACAAGTGCAGCTGCCTCTCTTGCAGCTAATCTAGCTCTTGCAGCATTTACTACCTTTTCCACTATCTTTTCAAGATTGTCCTTATTCATCTCTAAGTATTCAGAAAACTTTTCATAAACAAAAGATTCAACTGCAAATCTAGCATCGCTATTGCCTAACTTAGTCTTAGTTTGACCTTCGAATTGAGGATTCTTATGTTTTATAGAAATTACTCCATAAAAACCCTCTAAAACATCATCACTCTCAATTTTTATCTTATCATTTGTCAAGTATTTTCTCATTACCTTAACAACACCACTCTTTAGACCTGCAACATGCGTACCTCCTTCAATAGTATTTATGCTATTAACAAAACTGTATATCTGAGTGTTAGTATCAGAAGTATAAACAAACGCGATTTCTAAAACAATTTCATTTCTTTCTCCATTAAAATATACAATATCATGAAGCCTATCTTCTTTTTTTACTTCTCTTTCCAATATCTCAACAATTCCTTTCTCTGAATAAAATTCCTTAATTATTTCACTTCTTTTGTCTTCAAAAACCAATTTAATACCTGGTGTTAAATATGACAATTCCTCCAATCTTTCCTCAATCAAGGAAGCATCAAATTCCACAGTTTCAAAGATCTCTGGATCTGGAAAAAATTTAACAATTGTTCCTGTTTCTAAACTTTGACCTATTTCTTTTAACTCTGTAACCTTATTTCCTCTTTCAAATTTTTGAAAAAAGATCTTACCATCTCTCTTCACATATATTTCCATCCATTGAGAAAGTGCATTAACTACAGACAAACCAACGCCGTGCAAGCCACCTGAAACCTTGTAAGCATCTTTTTCAAACTTTCCTCCTGCATGCAATTTTGTAGCTGCTAATTCCAAAGCTGGTAAACCATATTGAGGATGTATATCCACTGGAATCCCTCTTCCATTATCTTCTACTGTCACACTTCCATCTTTCTCTATAGTAACTTTAATAAAATTACAGTACCCTGCTAAAGCTTCATCTACGCTATTATCAATTATCTCAAAAACAAGATGATGTAATCCTCTAATTCCTGTGCTACCAATATACATACTGGGTCTTTTTCTTACTCCTTCTAACCCCTCTAATACTTTAATTGAGGACGCATTATATGTGTTTTTCTCCTCATAGTTTTGATTTGATTCTTCCATCAAATTCACCTATTTGAAAATAGAGAATTTTATACAAAAAGAAGTAAGAGGTATTTATATGGTTTACTAAGCTAATTTATAAATAAATTTCTTATTCCTTTTTTGTTTTCATTTTCTCAGCCAACAAATCGCCCAAGGTTAATGTAACTTCTGGACTCTTAGGATTTTGAACTATTTCTGCTTTTATTTCTTTTGTCAATTTGATTCCCAATTTTTTCTCTATCTTTCTTAAAACATCTAATGGAGGAACAATTTCACCACTTTCTAATTTATGGATAAAAGCTTCCTTTTCATTTAAGAACATACCAAATTGCTTTTGAGTCATTTTCAGTTCTTCTCTTTTTTTTCTAATAAGCTCATGAAAATTCTCCAATGGCTCAATTTTAATCTCTTCTTTATTAAATTCTTTCTTTTTTTCAACATTCTTTACAATTCTTTCTTGAGGAACATCGAGTACACTTCCAAATTTTTTACATTCCTCGCACACAAACAACTTACTTCCTTCAATTAAAACCCAAAAACCTCTTTCTATGGTTTTTCCACAAATATCACAGATCATCATAGAATTAGATAGATTTCGGGATTAAAAAATATTTTTATAAGGCAATTTCTTACCAAATTAAAGGATACGTTAAAAGAGAAAAATAATTAAAAATGGTATCACTTGTAAAAACTCACAAAATTGAAAACATAACTGTAATTGTGATATGTGACGAATGCCTATTTAAAAAGGAATTTAGAGAAAATGGCTTGATTCTCAACATAGATGAACCTTATTTTGGTGGAGAAATAATAAATCTTGAACATATAGATTGGCATCAAATAGATGAAAGAACCATCATTCATGCTGTCGGAAAGGAAACTACGCAGTTTTTCATTAAAAACGGATTTATCGATTCTGAAGAACTAAATTACATTGCAGATGTCCCATATTTTATGGTACTTATTGAAAAAGAATCTGAAAATAAGTCTAATTCATAGATAAAAATCAATTAGAAAGAGCAACAAGAACTAAGAATAAAAGCAGTAGCATATTCCTGACTGTTCAAATAATACAAAGGAATCAATTGGAGAATAATCTGTACCTTTTAAAAAACTCTTACACTTATCTGTACATTTCTGATAAATTTCTACAACAGTACTTTCTGTTTTGATATCTAAATCATTTAGGGACCAAGTTTTATAGCTATAACCTTCCTCTCTATATTGCTTAATCCTTTCTTTAAGTAACTCATTCTTTGATGTTTGAAGGTTTTGTCCTATGTTAGAAGCAAAGAAAAAAGAAGCAATACTAAAAACAATCAACAATCCTATAAGAATTGCAAAGCTTATTACTCTATAAAATCTAATCATTTTTTCTCTATGCTATTAGCATCATAAGTTCTTATATTCATATCACACAAAGCCAAATTACCTCCTGAATCTCTATAAAGCGGAATTAGTTCTACAAAAGAAATATTTCCTGCGCACTTATCACAGTAAAAACTAATCCATTTCCTATCTCCTGCACTTAAATAAGTCTCTTGATTAACAGTGATATAATTTGATGGTACGTATACTAAGTTTCCAGTAGAATCTGTTATCTTTGTAACAAATCCAACAATATCATGAGCCTCATTTTGAATAAAAGCAGTGAAGTTATTGTAATGTGTTCCATTGCTATAAAGATACGTCTTCCAGACAGTAAACTTGATCTCTTGGCAACTTGAGAGCTTCATCTGTGTAGGTCTAGCAGAAGTAATTTGAGAAGAAACAGTAGTAGTGACCCATCCAATAACCATGCTACCTAAACCTATTGAAATCGCAACAAGCAGTACTGTAATAATGAGTGAACTCAATCCTTTTTTTTTCATTCTAAAAACCTCAAAAAACAAAAAATAAAGGGATTAACCTAATTTATATCTTGTCAAATCTTGCTGTCTTTGTTGAATATCACACTCTAATATTGTTTTAACAGGTGTTGTAATACTTACAATTGGGTAGAATTCCATGGACACAAGATCATTATAATTGATTCCTTCTGAAGCATCTATTGAAATAAGTCCATTCTGAGCCCCAGATCCCAAGGTTCCACCAACAAAGAAGTAATTCTTAAATACTGTAAAAGTCCCATCTCTATAATTGAATCTTATTCTAAAACCATCAAATGCCATGGTTCCATAATTTTTTACTGTAAGATTAATTGATGCATTATTACTAACATTTACTATTCTTATATCCAACAACTCATATAGGATCTTACCACAATAATCCATCTTCACTGCATTTTGTCTTGCTGTATCCATCTGGCTCCCTGTAAGACTAGTAACAAATCCTATAAACATTGCTGTTAAAGCCACAGCAACTGCAACTAACAACACAGTAATTATTAAACCGGACATTGATCTTTTTTTAATATTTCCCATTTATCTCACCCACTAAGCGCATTATTTTAAATTGAACGTAACCATATATAAATTTTTTTTATTACTTTAAGATGATAAAGATAGTTCATTTAACCTTAACATTCTCTACTCTAAATCTTATATAATCTGCTTTTGAATATAGCGTAATATATAGATCATAATCCAGTTTCTGGGTATTCATTGAAACTTTGACTGTTGAAGAAACTAAAAAATTGCCAGATTCCAATAGCTTAATCTCACCAGTTCCTGTTTCTGTAGTTGGATCATTCAAAAGATAAAATCTATATTTAGGACTAAAAGTTTTGTTGTTTATTTTAAGAGTGATAGATTCCACAATCTGAGAAACATTAACTGGATCCAAATCTTTCCTTATTCTAACTTGAATATAGGAATTTTCCATTATTATATGAGTCTCATTTTCGTATGAAAAAACATCAGCTTCAGATGCTATAACAACACCTCCCTGTTCTATCCTCGTATATGGTTCTACTAATTTTTCTTCAAATCTTCCACTCCAGAGAAGTGCATTTTCTGAAAAATTAATTGCTCCTGAAGGAATGTTTAGCTCTACAATTCTTTGAGAACCTGGTCCTTCCTTAATTACGGTATCAATTGAAGTTTTCAAATTTTGAAATTCACTAACCACTTGTTGAAAAGCAATTTGTTCTCTTGTTCTTCTAAATAATGGAAATCCAAAACTTAAGAGAATGCCCAATACCAACAAACCTATAAGAATCCATAACACTACTGAAACCCAAACTTGTGATTTTTTCATAATTTCACCAATCAAATATTAAAAAATAAGATATTTTGACATTTTTCAATTTTTCCTTTTAAAATAGATATTGAAACATCTGCACATCTTTTAAATGAACCATCAGACATCAACAATACGGGAAAAATGTATATTTCACTAAAATCATTTAATTGAGAATAATCTATTATAATTCTTTTAACTTCTCCTGTTTCAAGTTCTACATTCTGCTCTTGAACAATAAGATGATTTGTAAGATTTGAAAGTCTAATATAAAGTCTATCTATCTTTCTACCTGTATTTTCTAGATATACTTGAACAAACTTTGAGGTTTCATTGTAACAAACCATAGAAATCTGATTTCTCATCCAAATCTTAAAAGAAACCTGAGCTTGACAGTTTATAATCTGTGTTCTTGTCTGATCTGCCGTTTCTTTTGTAGAAAAGATAAAAGAATTTGACCAACCTATGATCAAAGCACCAACAGCTACTACAAAAGCAACCAGTAAGATTTCAGTAACTATTGTTGAAGCGCCATATTTCATTTTTCATCACAAAAAGGAACTTTTTCATATACAATCTTTCTAGAATTACAATAAACCCTATAAACATCATCTCCACTTTTCTCAAGATAAAAAGGAATAACCTCTAACGAAAAAATCACATTATCCTTAAGCACTTTGAATTCTCTCTGATAAGTTGATCTTGGAAGTTTATCTTCGATCAATTTTGTATAAACATTGCCATAAATGTCATAGGTAATAATTTTAAAACCATCTACTGTTCTGGAAGATGGATTTGAAAGAAGTAATTTTACTACACTTTGCTCTTGACAGTACTTTTCTGTTCTTATCCATAGATATGCACATAATTCTCCATCTACTCGCTCCTTCATGTTTTTAACGCTTTCCTTAGTTGAAGATATCATCCAACCGCCAACGATTGAAGCACCTACAACTAGCAATAAAATCAAGAGTACCCATGAAACCCACAAACTCACTCCCTTTTTATTAATTGTGTTCATTTTCAATAAAGCCCCATTGAAACAAAGTACTCATGCTTATTTAAAAAGATAGTATTAATCTTACCATCATACACATACTGGAAGTACTGATCAGGTATACTAGTAAAAGTACTATTTAAATTTAAAATACTACCATTTGATAACAAACGAATCTCTAATTCTTTATCAACATATACCCATGTTACGTTTCCATCACTTAAAAACACCAATATCGATGAATTCAAACCCTGAGATGAAAGAAATTTTTTGTAATCCTGAATATAAGCAATAAGAGCACTCCCCAAGTCTAATTGATTAAATAAAGCATAATTAACTATTACCGGAATTTCTTTTTGAAAATTTTCAATAAAATAAGCTCCTACAATAACATCTTTTTTAATACTAGATCTTATAAAATATGCGAAAATTGCAACTATCAAAATCACAAAAAGTAGGAAAAATTGGCCTTTCTTGTTAAGACCTTTCATTTTCATTCAACAACCTCAAAGTCCAATAAAGGATTTCCAAAGGAATCATAACCAATATTTACTATTCTTATTTTTCTCACACCTGAATCAAGTTTAAAATTTTTGGTTTTAAACTTAAAGTTCTGTAAAGGAATAAAGACCAAAAGATTGTCTTTTTCAATGCTCCTCAAATTTCCAAATGTAATCTGCTCAGTTTCAATTAGATTTTTATACAAATATGATTCAACTGTTCTAGGATTGAAATCAGGCGTAGTGACAAAAAGATAGAATGATCCTGAAGAAAGATCTCCCTTAATAGCATTAGCTCCCTCAACAGCAAAAACTCTAGAATCATCAACACCAATTCCATAAGCATAATCCTGAGTTACATTGTAAAGCATTTTGAACAAAGAATTACTTGTTTCCTCTAATTGAAAATAACCTATAAACTCATCTACTGGTGATGTTATTGACCTAGCAAATGTATTATATCCATCAGAAAGTACAATAGTAAAAGTAAATTCATTGCTAAGGAATTCCATGGAATTATATCTCGGAGCCTTAAATGTCAAAAGATATTGACCGCCACCAAAATCAATCATTGAAAAGTCCTTGACTTCATAGTTCACATCAATAGAATTAACTATTATCTTGAACCAGTTTCTAGGAATATTTGCGATTCCCATCCCATCTTTTAAAACCTGCACATTAATAGACATAAGAGTTTCTGAAACTATAGGAGTAGTAGCAAGTGATACTGTTAATGATGCACCTGCAAGTGTATTTTGAAGAGCCTTATTGAAAACGATTTGTGTAGTGTTAAATAATCCGACTTTGTTTATACACACAACATCAACTATAACATTTCCACTTCCCGGCAAGTATACCATTGTTTCATGAAATGTAGAATCACTATAAAGGAAATTGTAATATGTTGAACCACCATCAATAGAATACCTACAATAAGCAACCTCATCAGTCTTTACTGTTACTTTTACTTGATCATTTATCACTATACCTGATGGCGTAGTATAGAGGAAAAGCGGTGGTGTAGTATCTAGCTCAGTAAAAGTATTATCGCTCCAATAAGATGGATTTAGAGCAGCATCATAACTTCTTACTCTAACATAGTAGTTCTTATTTTCAGGCAATCCACTGATATTCAAAGCAAAGTACTGATCAAGATCTACCAATTCTGAAAGAGTATAATTTTTTGAAAATACAATCGAGGAAAAATTTAACACTTGAACTTCATAAAATCTTATGATCTTTGATTCAAAATCAAGTGATTTAGTAAATGCAAGAGTCAATATGGTGGTGTTCTCAATTTGATACGCATAAATCAACTTTGGTTGTGTAGGCATAGTGAAATCAGAACAAATTCTAAAAACACCTAAATCACCGATATTACCTGCAAGATCTCTAGCAGCAACATAAAAATAGAGCTCTCCATCAACACTCAAGGGCATTGAAACATTAGTTGAATTCACAAAAGAATAAACAAAACTCACATTGTATGCTGAAATGTTGTAAGTATAAAGCCCGTATGCATAATCCTGAACTCCTGAACCTAAATCATTTGCAGTCCAATTTGCAGAAAATATCTTTGCATTTGTCCAATAATTTCCTTGAGGAGCTATACAGTTCATGTGAGTAGTTGACAAAATTAAAGGAACTGAAGGTGGGGTAAGATCTGCTGTAACGTTATCACTTATAGACCAATTACTACAATAACCTGCAAGATTACAACTTCTAACTTTTATATAAAATCTATCATCCTGTTGATAAGTACCATTGTAGTAAAATATTATCTTTGTTGAATTTGTTATTCCCGTAGCGTTTAAATTTTCATTTTTATATAATTCATATTCATATTGTAATGGCAGATTGAGTAGAGATTGCTCAAAATCATAGCTACCAACAAAAGCAAATTCTATATAATCTGTCAAATTAATCCATTTTTTAGGCACTACAATGCTAGGTTCTGATGGTGGAGTTATATCCAATTTTGCTCCTGTTCTATCAAGCAAAATTTTATTTTGTGTAATATTAACATTTCCTGCAAGATCTCTTACTACAGCAAAAACAGTTTTGTTACCATCATAAGTTGTGAGATAAAGTCCTCCAGAACACTGCTTATAACTGAAATCCTTTTGTAAAGAAGGAGTAATTACTATTCTATCAATTGTTACATTTATTCCTGAAACCTGAGATAAAACAAATCCACTGCAAGCATATAAGTATCCATCGAGATAAACAACTGAAGAAGTTTCGTTAAATTGAACGATTATCTCATGCCAACCTCGATCAAGTCTAATACTGTGTGAACAAAAGTTAAGGTTTGATCCGTTGTATATAAAGTTAACTCCTAAGTCCATAGAAAATTTGTTTTGTGGTTCAATGTAAAATCGTGAAAAAATCGTACCGTTGTTTAAAGAAATAGACTTTGAAAAATTTCCTTTTAAAGCAAAATCCTTAACCAATGGCCTACCAATAAATTCGCCTGAATATAAGATTTGATTATACTCCAACGTTACGGGAGAAAATTCATCAATTAATACACTTTCCATAACTAAACATTCATCTAAAGAACCTGTAGCCACATCATAATATATAAATGGTAAAGCAGTAACTGATTGATTATATTGTACAAATCCTCTTGCTGATAAAGTATGCAAATTTAATGCAGGCGTTGGAATTATGTTGTCAACAGAAATGTATTTTCTAAAAATATAACTAAATCCAAAAAGATCTGTAACAGAAAGCAAAAATTCAAATACTCCATTCTGATTGGGAACTGTAATATTTCTCTGATACAAATAACCTTCTATCGTGTAATCATCAAAATATAAAGGATAGACTGCCCCAAAAGCAGTTAAATTAACAAATAATGTTCTATTATCAAATGCTAAAAATCTCACTGTGATTATGTCATTAGGTTTTACAATTTCCTCAGAAATGCTTAAAACTCCTATCACTCCATATCTTCTAACTTCAGTTATATTGATATTACTTTTCATCCCTTCTTTATTAGCCGCATCAATTGCAACAACATAATACTTATACACACCATCTATTACATAGTCAAAGTATTGTGTAGAAGTAGTATATGTAAGCAAATAAAAGACGTCATTTTCAAATGCTCTGTAGATAGCATATCTCACTGCTCCAGAGATTGGATTCCAACTGAGATTTATAATTCCATCCCGATCATATCTATCAAGAACTTGCAAGACCGGAGCTGGTAAGATTGCATTTAGAATAAAAAACCTATAGGAAACATTTGCAAGCAAATTGTTTAAATTATCTCTTGCCTCTAACCACATAAGATATGCTCCATCTGGAAATTGGGTTGTATTGAGTATAAAAGAAGTTTCTAAACCATCAAAAATTTTTGTAGGAATGGTTGTATTTAAAAAGATCTTTAGATTATAGGTATTTTGTGGTAAATGAACCACATATGTCTTTAAACCATAAATATAAGAATCATTAACAAGATCATAAACAAATAGTGAATAGTTTCCTATTAAATTGTCAAATATCACAAAGTACAATCTACTGCAACCAGTATTATTTAATTCATCTTTAGCACAGGCATAAATCTGATGTGAACCCTGCAAATAATTTAAAGTGTTAACCTCAATAAAATTTTGATTTAAAAATGTGCAGTTTCCATCTATACAAAAAGTATAATTTACAATAGAGCTATCATCGCTTGCAATAATATCAAATCTAACCATTCCCTTGAAGATTTGATTATTAGTTACTTCTTTTCCATCATGATAAACACTTACTAATGGAGCGCTAAAATCAATAAATGTATTCTTAGTTACACTTAAAGTATTTCCTGCTCTGTCATACCCTACAACCATAACAGAACATAGTCCATATGAAGATGGATTAACATATGCACTTCCACTGATTCTAGTCAAAAATATATTGCAAATATAGATATCATAGTACTGAATATCTGGATCCCCCACAGGATCAATCAAAAAAGGAACATTAACCCTTGATGGCAAGCTAAAGTCAAAATTAATTTTACCATCTATCGTTATATTTGAAACATTAGTTTCTGCCAATAAATTATTCTCAAAATCATAAGCTTTTGCAATAATGTAACAATTTTCAACTTCTGATCCAGAATATTGGGAAATTCCCCAGATCGTTGTTAAAGAATAAATTGTAGGACTTAAAAAACCACAATTAGTATTTAAAGTAATGTATTTAGTATTTGAAGGAGCCAAAAATCTTAATGTAAAATTTTGTGCTTTTAGAATCGCATTATCCTCTAAATTCAAGATTCTTAAAATTTCTCTAAAATTATTGACATATTTTGAAAAAGAGACTTCTGCAAAATTATTGAAATCATCTCGTACAACAATTCTAAAGTAATGCAAACCATCAGAGAATAAAGTTGTATCTAATGGAAAATAAGCATTAAATGCCCTTTGTTCAAAGGTATATGCAAAATCAGGAAATATAACTAATTCATCAATAGCACCTGAATAATAATCAGAAGAACCATCATTACATCCTATAAAAAGATTCTCCGTAGGTTGAACATTGCCAGAAAAACTACCTGCGTGATATTTTGAACCATCAATAACGATTTCTACTCTCTTATTAGTGTTATCTATTAAAAAAAGTACATGATGCCATTGATCATCATTTATTGAATTTTCTGTTTGCAAAACTGTTTGTCCATTTACAAAAGCTTCCAATCGACCATTATTTAATCTTAGCATATATCCCGATGTTGTTGACATCTTATCAATCAATACTCCACTGGTTGCCGTTGTTTTGATCCAAAAACTTATACCCAAATTAGGATTAGGATTCAATAAAGAATCATGATTAACCCTCAAACAATTTGAAGAAAAATAAATAGCCGATCCGTAATAACCAGGACCATAAGTAAAATCAGAACCTATTTGAGTGACAGTTCTAGCATAAAAAGATCTATCTGCGTATGTACCATCAAATGGCAAAGTTAGCGAAGAGTTTTTATATTCTGTAAACCTTGAAGAATCAACAAAAAGCTGAAAATCATATTTTGGATTTATATCAAAATAATAAAAACCAAAAACTGATTTGTTGTAAACATAATATGCATCTAATGTCTGAAACAAACTGGGTTTTGTAAAATCTGCATACAAATTAAAATTCCCTGAAACAATATTTCCAGCTATGTCTTTACAAGCATAATATATTGTGTTTATTCCTTCATTAAGAATAAAACTTATCGTATGTTTTCTAAGACCACTCAGGATATAAGGCATATTATCAAAAGGAAGATTAGATCTTGAGATCCTACACTCAGCATCTTCGTTTGTGTCAAATTCTATAACTATTGGATTATAGTTATACTTTTGATCAAAAGGGATGTTATAGACAATAGGAGCACTTGAATCAATTTCTAAAATTTTAGCAACCTTCAAAACATTTCCTTGTCGATCTAAAGCAGTAATGTTCACCAAAAAATTTCCACTACTTATTGATGGAACTGTAAAATTAAAACAATAGACACCATCATTAGCAACTGAATCGCAATCTGTTCCATCATCTCTCATTTTTCCTGTAATTGGAGAAAAGAAGTGTATTGTAATATTTACATCATAATTAATGTCATTTTGATAATAAACTATTGCATTATCTCCAGGTTTAAATTTTTGCTTAGAAAAATAAACAATTCCAACTGAACTAGGAGCAACACAAGAATAAATTTGAGACAAGAAGAAGGATCCAACATAAACATAGCCACAATATCTAATAATCCCATCATACAAAATATTATCTCTAACATCTCCAAATTCCACTATTAGATTGTTTATTGTAGAATTTAGAATATGAGAATATAGAATAGTTGAGTTTAAAACAGTTGATGAATCTACTACAGAATGGTTTATTATAGAATTAACAACATTAGAATTAATCACAATGCTGTCTGGGCTGATGTATGACTCTGAAAAACCTGAAAAAAGTGTAAACAACAGGAAAATTAATAAAAACAACCATTCTTTTCTTTTAAATAACAAATCAGTCATTTTAGAAATTATGTGAAGATTTATTAAAAAATTTTAATAATCATTTACTAGTGGTTAAAATGTCTCAAAACTGCATAGGAATTTTAAAAACCTATCCAAAACTTGAAAAGTACTGTGAAATAGAACTTGAAAGATACTGCAAGAATTACAAAATTGAAGAAATTTTTGATGGTTGTGTTGTCTTTTCTGCTCAAAATTTTGAAAGTTTTGAAAAATTGGCTTATTTCACTCAAAGCTCAGAACATGTTTCATATTTACTAGCACAAAAAGAAAATGATAGGTGGCAAAAAATACAATTCTTCCTTCTAGACATATTAAAAAAAACAGGAAAAACAAAGTATTGGATTGAAATCTCACATGATCCTTCAATTCCCATAAACGAAGAAACTTACAAGAGAAAAATCCAAGAATGCACAGCATTACTTGATTCTGATTTTATCCTGAATCCAAAAGACAAAGATTTTACATTAACAATATTCATAACTAAAACAAAAGAATTGTTAGGTTTAAACATTCTACAAGGAGACTTGAGTAAGAGATCTTACAAAATATATCTCCTTCCAAACTCGATTAAAGGTACTTTAGGATTCTTACTGAGTGCCATGTGTGGAATATGTCACAATAAACCAAATTCTATAAATAAAGTATTGTACCTGTTTTCTGGAGATGGTATTTTACCTATTGAATTTTCTCTTTGGACTAAGGGATTGTCTGTAAGATATTATGATAAGAGAGTGCTAAAAAAATCCTTCCTAAATATTAGCAATCATACTTTTGAAGATTTTGATAAAGAAATAGCCTCTTTTGTGAAATCTTTGAATCAAAATTTTGAAATCACATCATGTGATAGTGAATTAAAACATCTTACCTTTGCCCAACGAAATGCAAAATTGGCAGGAGTAGAAAAAGATATAATTTTTAGAAAAATATCCTTAGATCTTTTGGATTTAAAATTTGAAGAAAATTATTTTGATGCAATAGTCTCTTTTCTCCTTTTATTTAATAATCGAACAGAAGAAGAAAAAATAAACAAATTCTACAAGTATTACTTCTATCAAACAGAGTACATTCTAAAGAAAAATAAAAACACAACTATTCTTGTCAGAAATGCACATCTTGAAAGAATTAAGGAAATCGCAAAGGAATTTAATTTTTCCCTGGAAAGAATAGAACCAATTAGAGAAGATATTGCAATCTTGTTATTAAAAAACAACAAAAAATAACAAAATAACAAAAATGTTCCACTCTAAAAGAGTAATAAAACTTTAATAAAAATAAAATCCAAAATCTTCTCATGAAAGAAATTGTAGTAGGAAGAAGCCCTTCAGATTTGAAAAAATTAGGCTTGAAGGGATGTGTAAAGATTGGAAAGATGTACATTAGAATGGGAGAAAACCTTTCTCTATCAAATCCTGTTTACGTGGATTTATCAACTAGTCACGTAATCCTCATAGTGGGAAAACGTGGTTCTGGTAAATCCTATACAATGGGAGTTGTAGCAGAAGGATTTGCATTACTTGAGCCTGAAATTCGAAAGAACATAGCTATAGTGATGATAGACACTATGGGAGTATATTGGACTATGAAGTATCCAAACAAACAGCAAGAGGATGAACTTGAAAGTTTTGGACTAAAGCCGCAAGCGGTTGATTGCATAACCTATGTCCCGTATGCATATTTTGATAGATACAAAAATGAAGGAATTCCTGTGGATCAGAGATTGATATTACCTGCTTCAGAAATTAGTCCTGAAGAATGGGCAAGTGCATTCAGAATTAGTCCATTTTCAAGAGAGGGAGTTATTATTTCAAAAACGGTTTTAACACTAAGAGAAAAAATTCAAGAATATACTTTAGATGATATGATTTCTTTTGTCATGAAGGATGAAGAAGCAGACAGTATTACAAAAATGTCAGTAGTTAACTTATTTAAAATGGCGAAGGGATGGGGATTATTTGGAAAACCTTCAACTAAGATAGTAGAATTGTTTAATGCTGGTAAAGTTTCAGTCATAGACATATCTCCATATGCTACAATGCCAGGAGGTTGGCCAATCAAAGCACTTGTTACTGGTTTAATCGCACAACATGCATTCAAAGAGAGAATGAAATTTCGAAAAGATGAAGAATTTCAGGAGTTATCTTCTGTAAATAGTTTTTTTACATTTGAAAAAAAAGAAAAAAAGAACATTCCTCTTATTTGGCTTGTTATTGATGAAGCACATGAATTTCTGCCAGTTGATGAAAAGGATGCAAATGCGGCCACAGAACCACTGAAAATAATTCTTAGAGAAGGAAGACAACCAGGAGTAAGTTTAATTCTTGCAACTCAGCAGCCAGGAAAAATACATACTGATGCAATAACTCAAGCCGACATAGTAATAGCACACAGGGTGACTTCAAAAATAGACATTGATGCATTACAACTCCTTGCTCAATCGTGGATGAAAGAAAGTATCACAGCTTCAATGAATCAGTTACCCAGTGCTAAGGGCTCTGCAGTTCTCTTTGATGATACTAATGAAAGATTATTTTCTATTAGAATAAGACCTAGAATAAGCTGGCATGGTGGAGGAAGTCCATCTGCAATTCCATCTATTTCTTCACAACAGTAGTACATATCTTTCTTACAATTGTCATGTCTACACTTACTTGTCCATCTACTGAAATTGTTAAAGGTAAAGATTTTATTTCTGGTTTAGGTATGATTTTAATCTGTTCAACCTCTTTCAAATTTGTTTTAAAAAACTCAGGATTTCTGGGATCCCACGAAACCAAAACCTGTTTAGTAGAAACCAATCTACTAATTTTAATATCATATAAAGAATCAATAAAGGAATAGAGATTGTCAAGATTATAGAAATTGAGATTCACATAATTACAACCAGGTTTATACTCCCCAAGAGATTGATTTTCAGAGAATCTGACAATTATAAATTCAATTCCATAATTTCTAAAAATATCACAGTACTCTTGATGGGAAATATTTTGAATATTTGTAAAAAGAACTACAATTCTTCTTATTTGAGAAGCATTAATATTCTTTGCCAGTGTTGTGTGTGACTCAATTGTCTTAAGAGCATACACAAAATTTGAATAATCCTTTTGCTCTGATTCATTAACATATTTTAATTCGTTTTTTAGAAGTTCATAGTAATTTAATTGTTTATCTTTTTGGTATGTAAAAATCTTCGAGGTTCCTCTAAAAAAATCAAAATAGATAGTCTGATTAGAAAGAAACTCAAAAAACTTTATTATGAGGTATCTGTATATATTTTCCTTTGCCGAAGTACAATAAAAGTAATTAGGAATTTCAAAGCAAAAATTCTTACACTGATTTTTATATTTCTCAATTTCCTCGATTGAAGAAATAATTATAGGATTAGTACAATTGGATTTAGAAACTAAGTTTTGATTACAAACCAGCTTTTCACCCAAAGTACCTACCTTAACGCCTTTTTCTTGCCATACCAAACAATCAAAATCATATCTTCTGAATAAATTATCTGGCGTATCACAACTTAAAACAACTCTAGTATTATTCACAATTAAAGAATACTTTTCACTTGGAATCTCATCACATAAAAATCCATCTAGCAATTTTATACTTTCTCGTGTTTTTATTGTCCTTGGAATCGAATCTGGTGCCAAGAAAAATGAAAGTAGAAAAATGGGATATAGCGAAAATTGCTTTGCTTCTTCAATGGTATTTGCTGGTGTAAATGTGAGATTAATATATTCTATTGTCTGTGGATTATCAAAATTTATAGATTTAGTAGATGAAAGTAAAAAGGATTCAGTAGTTACGATATTTTCACAAAAAGTTTCTATTTCCCTTCCTGAAAGTTTCTGAAGGTTTTGCTGAACAGATCTCTGATAGGATAACTTTGAGTATTGCACATAACCCGCATAGATAGTTAATCCCAGTAAACCAATTCCAACAATTAATGCAAACAATAACGTATATTGAAATAAATCTTTCATCTTTCTTGATAAATCTCCTGGACTAACTCTTTAATCTTTTTAGAATTATATTTTTTACTCAAATGTTCTATTAATATCTCTTTAGGAATACCCTTTAATTTTGAAAGAAAGATTGTCTTTCTTATCAAGTTTAGATCTAATGTTTGTTTGACTTTGTTTTCAAAGTTAAACTCTTTCTTCGGTTTCATATCAAACGCATTAAGTAATGTATCCTCAATATAATTCAGTTCTATTTTTCTGTTTAACTCTTCAAGATTTATCTCTGGCAATTTCTTCTCTTCTTTTGATTCTTCTACAACGTTTTTCTTTTCTTCAGAAACCTCTTGTTGATTTCTCTGCCTTTCCTTTTCAATCATTTCTATAATTCTATCTATTTCTGCACCATACTTATACTTTCTTTTTGTATAAACAAGCTCATAGATAAACAATGATCCTAGTAAAACCCCTACAAAAATTAAATAGTAAGTATTGAACCTTGTAACTCTTTGAGCAAAATCATCTATTGTTAATGATTTTGAAGGAAGATTTGTTTCATTAACCTTCATCTTTGGCAATGTAAAATTGAATGTATAAAGTTTTTTATTCACTAGTATTGCTGAAAGAACTAGAGGATCTTTAAGGGGAACAATCAAAAATTCTGCTGACCCATTATACTGCAAAACACTCCATGACAAAAATTGAGCATTTGGTGTTCCTAACAAAATAAAATCTTCTGAAAACGGAAAGATTATTACTGAATCATTACAATACAAAGAAACCTTACAAAAAGAGGAAACATTACAGTTATCGTGCAAACAAATAGTAACATTATCTTCTGTTTGACAAATTTCTGCATTAATTAAAGAAAAGGGAATGGAAGAGTATAAAAATATCAAAAAAAGATAAATTCTAAAAAAGCGCTTTTGAAAATTCATCAATAATTCTTAGAATTCGTATTTTAAAAAACTTTTGAAAATCTCAATCTTCTCTTGATAAAAATCCCACTAACTCTGATAAAGCCTTGCCCACTCTTTTTCCCTTCTCTGTTAGCTCCAAATAATTTAACCTACCGCTTCTCTTTACCTCTACAATCCCTTTCTGTTCAAACAACTTAAGAATCTTAATTACATGAGAATAAGTGCAATCAATTCTCTTAGCAAGAGTAGATCCATAGATAGGTTCTTGGGAATTGATAAACATCTCCACCAATATTTTGGTTGGTTTATCTTGTAAAAACATGTCGATTAGAGAGATATTTTTCTTCATAGTGCTTCACCTCAAAAATCAATATAGGAAAAAATAATACAATTCTTTCTTTTGTAAGATGAGTAAAAATTAAAAATATTGTGTTTTTTAAAAAACAAAACACTTAAAAATACCAAGAATTCCTTTTATTAAAAGGGGACGTGGTGTAACCAGGCAGCACGGCTGGCTCCAGAAATTGGAGCGCTGAACAATGATGCAGCCTTGAAGAAACCAGCAAATTAGGGTTCAAATCCCTACGTCCCCAAGATTAATATTAACAAACAACATAACAATATTAAATTAGTGGGCCGGTGGTCTAGTGGCTATGACGTCGCCCTTACAAGGCGGAGGTCGCCGGTTCAATTCCGGCCCGGCCCATCGCTTTTTAACATATTAGCAGATAATTGGTCTAATTGTCTAATTAATAAGCAAAGACTTAAAGTGTTTTATAAACAACAATATTTAAAAATAAGACAGAACTCCCTGCATATGGTGATATTATGGCAAAGTTAAGGAAAGGTGTATGTTACAGAAGACTTGAAAGACCTTATACTAGAAAATCAAAGTATAATGAATACTCCTTTGTAAGAGGTTCTCCTCCTTGCATAATTACAAAATTTGATATGGGAAATGAAAAGGGTGATTTTGAGTATGAAGTAAATCTAATAAGTTTAGATTCTCTTCAACTTAGACAAAATGCTATAGAATCAGCAAGAAAGACCATCATTCGAAGACTTGAAAAAAATATTCCACAGACAGATTTTCATTATAAGATCTATCCCTATCCTCATCATGTTTTAAGAGAAAATCCCTTGGGTATGACTGCCGGGGCTGACAGAACAAGCAAAGGAATGAAACTCGCATTTGGAAAGCCAATAGGACTTGCCGCTCGAGTATATGCTGGAGATGTTATATTCAAAATAAGAACCAAAGAAAAATACCTAAATGTTGCAAAAGAAGCATTAGAAGTTGGAAAAACAAAATTGCCTATGAGATACAAGATAGAAGTAAAAAAATTGAAGTAAAAAAACAGTATAAATTTTTAAATCTTTTTTTCCTTTCTTTGAAGTGATGATAATTGAATTTTTAGACAGATTGCAAAAAATATATCTTGAAAAAGGAACTTTAGACAATGAAATCATTGAGAAAATAAAGCGAGAGCTTGCAAAAAAATATCAGTTAAATGAATTCCCACCAAATTATGAAATCTGGTTATCTCTTTCTGAAAAAGAACGAAAAAAGTATTCAAATATATTAAAATTCCTAAAGAGAAAGCCAACGAGAACAGAATCTGGAGTTACTCCTGTAGCAGTAATGACTGAACCATTTCCTTGTCCACATGGAAGATGCATCATGTGTCCTGGTGGAAAAGATAGCGTGTTTGGAGATGTGCCTCAAAGTTATACTGGAAAAGAGCCGGCAACATCAAGAGCAATAAGAAACAAATTTGATCCCTATTTACAAGTATTTAATCGATTACAACAATATGCCATAAATCTCCACAATTTCCAAAAAGTTGAAGTCATTGTAATGGGTGGAACATTTCTCTCCTACCCTGAAAACTATCAAGAAGAGTTTATTAAGAACATTTACAAAGCATTAAATGATTTTTCTGATCTTTTTATAACTAAAAAAAACAGTTTAAATGAGAAAAAATTCATTGAATTTTTTGAGATGCAAACAAAAAAAGAAACAAATTCATTAACTGAAAAAATCCTCTCATTGAAAAACAAAAACCAGACTTCTCTTGTAGAAGAACAGAAAAGAAACGAAAAAAGTAGAATAAGATGCGTTGCACTTTGCATTGAGACAAGACCAGATTTTTGCTTAAAAGAACACATCAACAAAATGCTTAATTATGGAACTACGAGAGTAGAAATAGGAGTCCAGGCGCTTGATGATGAAATTCTAAAAATTATTGAAAGAGGTCATGATGTAAAAACAGTAATAAAAGCAACACAACTAGCAAAGGATTCCTTTTTGAAAGTTACATACCATATGATGTTAGGTTTGCCAGGAAGTAGCTATGAAAAGGATCTAAATATGTTTAAAAAGTTATTTGATGATGAAAATTTTCGACCTGATGCGCTAAAAATCTATCCCTGTGAAGTAATCAAGGGAACAAAACTTTACGAAATGTGGAGATCTGGAAAATATAATGCTCTAGAACTTGATAAAACAATAGATTTATTGATCAGAATTAAGCAAATAATACCCAAGTATTGCAGAATCATGAGAATTCAAAGAGATATACCTAGCAATGTTATTGATGCTGGCATAAAAGTGACAAATTTACGACAAATCATTAACAACACAATTAATGAACTTTTAGAAATACAAGAAACCGAAAATTGGCATAAACTAAAAGATATTAATATAAACTTATCTAATGAACTACTTGAGATGCTAAAGAATAAAAAATTAAAAAGATGTGAATGCATCAGATGCAGAGAGATCAGCAGAAGAAAGATAGATCCAAAAAACATAAAGATTGAGTTTAATCAAATAAGATATAAAGCTTCAAAAGGTGAAGAAATCTTTCTTGAGTTGGTAGAAAAAAATACAGATTCATTGATAGGTTTTGCAAGAATTAGAAAGCCTTATGCCCCTTTTAGACCAGAAATAGATAATGACACATTAGGAATTAGACAACTTCACGTATATGGAGAATCATTAAATATAAGTGAAAAAAGTGAAAAAAGTTTTCAACATCGAGGATTTGGAAGGAGTTTAGTAATGGAAGCAGAACGAATAGCTAAAGAAGAATTTCAAGCAAAAAAGATGTGTATAATTAGTGGAGTAGGTGTAAGGGAATATTACAGAAAACTAGGATACAGTAAACAAGGCGTTTATATGGTTAAGAAAATATGAAAAATGAAAAGTAAAGAAAAGAAAATATTGCTTGAAAAATTTGAAGATGAATTTATAGTAAATAAACTTCTCCAATTCCCACTAAGAAAGTTTCAAAAGGAATCTTTGAAGTATATATTTGATAAAAACGTTCTAATTTGTGCTCCTACAGGAAGTGGAAAAAGTTGGATTGCTGAGGTCGCATCTTTTTATTGCGCATTGAAAAAGAAGAAAAAAGCAATATATGCTGTACCATTAAAAGCATTGGCAAGGGAAAGATATGAAAAATTTCTAAGTTATAATATCAAAGATATAAAGATAGCACTAACAACTTCGGACTATGATGAATCTTCTGACAGTCTTAAAAATTATGATATAATAATCGCAACTTCTGAGAAAATCGATTCAATCTTGAGACATAATGCTTATTGGCTAGATGATGTGGCATTATTTATTGCAGATGAAATCCATCTTTTAAATGATATCGAGCGAGGACCAGTATTAGAATATGTTATAACTTCCTTCAAATTAAAGGGGAAGCAGATTATTGGATTATCTGCAACTATTGGAAATGCTGAACAAGTAGCAGATTGGTTAAAAGCAAAATTAATAATATCTAAAGAAAGGCCTGTAAAATTATATTATGGTGTGCTTAATAATAACAAAATTTATTATCTAAAAGAAACCTCATAAAATCTAAAAATGAGAATACTTGTTTTAAATCTGCCCTTTGAAAAACCCATTATAAGAAGATATTCCTGCAGTTATTATGCACATGGTTTTCTTTATGAACCTCATGAATTGTTGAGAGTTGCTACAATTCTCAAAGAAGGAAAGAATGAAATATTATTCCTTGATTGCATTGCGGAAAAGAAAAATGTAACTTCTACCATTGAATACATAAAGAAGAAAAGGATTGATTTGATAATTACTATGTTAGGAATTGACTTTGTTACTGAAGATTATAAAACAATAACTACTATAAAAAAGAATTGTAGAGTGAAGATTGTAGGAATAAGTTATATTGCGTCTCTTTTTCCTGAAATGTTCAAAAATCTTGATGCAATCTTAAATAAATTTTTCGAGGAAAAAATAGCAAATGCAAAAAATGAAACAACATTAGACCGATTTCTAAAAAAATTAAAGATTGATGTAAAAGAAAAGAATCCAGACATAATAAAGAAAGTAGACAGATCTTTTTTAAATTTCAAAGACTATACTGAACTTTTAACTTCAAAATGCGCATTCATTTATTTTGGATTTGGATGCCCATTTAAATGCAATTATTGTATAAGATCCTATGATCTGAATGAGTATAAAATTCGAAGCAAGGAATTTGTATTTGATGAATTAAAAACTATTTTTTTGGAAGGGTATAGAAATGTAAGAATTATGGACGATAACTTTACATTGAACTCAAATTTTCTTATGGAACTTTCAGAATTTCTAAAAAAAGAAAATATTCATCTCAATTTTTATGGACTTAGTAGAATTGATCTTTTAAACGACAAAACTATCGAACTCCTAAGAAGAATAAACGTTAAGCGTCTTTACATAGGACTTGAAACTTTTAAGCAAGATATGCAAAAATACTATGACAAAAACATAAAGATAGATATAGAAAAATTCACGGAAATCTTTAAAAAATTAAGATCCTCAAAAATTGAAACAGGGGTTTGGTTGCTTTATCATCCAATAAAGGACAGAAAAGAAGAAATATTAGATTGGATCAACATTCTATTAAAATTAAATCCTGACTTTGTAAACTTGAGTATAATCACTCCATATCCCAACACTTTGTTTTTTGAAATGGAAAAATCAAATTTTGTTTTCTCCATAAATCCATTCAAATCTGAATTTTCCATAACAAATTATGAAGATGTTGAAAAGGAATTCTTCAGAAGATATCTTTTCCATCCGAAAAATGTACTAAAACATATCAAACTAGCAATAAGAAACCCAAATTTACCAGCGGAACTTCTACTAGATCTTCTTTCTAAAAAAAGAACTCAAAGAAAAGACTTAATTTAAATTCTGATCATCTTTTTTCATAATTCTGTTAATTATATCCTGCAAGGTGTTATCAAAGTTTCTTCTTAAAACATCCTTACTAGCTCTATCAAGATCTAGCTCTGTGCCCTTTCTTAAAAAATTCATTCTCTTAGCGTATTCTTGCAAACTTATTCCAAACCTTTTAAGAACTATCTCAGCAGGAGTAATAGAATCTTTCAAATCTTCTGGATTTCTAGCACCCAATATAGCCAAGATATTTTCATCTTCAATTTCCAAATCAACTCCTGGTGCATCCCAGAGATATATTTGATTATCTATTTTTATTCTCTGAATACCTTTGGTAAAACCTGCAAAAGAGCTAACTTTGGCTGATCCTTTCCCTTTTAGAGCACTTATCACACTAGATTTTCCTACATTGCTATATCCCAAAACACATGCATTAATTATCTGCTTGTTGACAGATTCTTTAATTTTTTTTCTCAAAACGTTCACATTCCAATATTTCTTTGCAGAGAAAAGAACATAAGGATCTGTGAAAAATTTATCCAATCTTTCTTTGATTTGATCTTCCTCTTCTCTTGATAGAAGATCTACTTTATTAACAACAAATATAATTTTTTTCTGTTTATTTCTTATATACTGTACCCACTTTTCCGAATATGTGTAATCAATATATCTTGCATCAAGTACATATAAAACTACATCAACTTTTTCTATCAAATCTTTCAAAATTTTAAGATACTTTGGATTCATCTTAAAAACTTACACCTTTCCAAGTTTCTTCTATTTCTAGCAACCTATTGTATTTTGCTAATCTTTCTCCTCTTGAAAATCCTCCAATCTTTGCTTGTCCACATCCCAAGCCTACACATAAATCGCTTATGAAGTCATCATTTGTTTCTCCAGATCTATGGCTAACCATCACGTTCCATTTTGCCCTAAAAGAAAGTTTTGCAGCATCTATTGCTTCACTCACACTTCCTATCTGATTAACTTTTAAGAGAAGTGCATTAACTAAGTTGTTTTTTATTGCAAATCTAATCCTTTTAGGATTTGTGACTAATAAATCATCTCCTACAACCTGAATTTTTGGTTTGAATAATTTATAACTCTCATAATCATCTTCTGCAAAAGGATCCTCAATAGAAATAATTGGATAATTAGCAATAATGTCTTCATAATAATTAATAAGTTCGGTATTCTTTAGAATCCTACCTTTTTCAATTTCATAACCCTTGTTTGTCTTTATTTCTGTAGCTGCTACATCTAAAGCAATTTTTAATTTTCCAGTAGAATTGTTTATTACTTTTTGAAGTAAATCCAATGCCTCTAATGGAGATTTAATATTTGGGGCAAATCCTCCTTCATCTCCAACATTTATAGCACTAGATCCATATTTTTTCTTAAGTAACTCTTTAAGGTTCATATATGCTTCTTGCAAAGTTTTTACATCTTGATGAAAGTTTTTTTCTTGAGGAACCAACATAAATTCTTGGAACATTAGATCATTTCCTGCATGTAAGCCTCCGTTGATAACATTACTGTATGGATGCGGAAGTTTTGGTGTTCTTCTAGTTATTTTAGAGATATATTGCCAAAGCTCCATATCTTGATTAGACGCTTTTGCTCTGTACATAGCCATTGAAACCCCTAGTATTGCATTTGCTCCTAACCTTGATTTATTAGGAGTACCGTCTAATTCTAGTAAAAGGCTATCATCTACTTCATCAATAGTTTTACCTATCAAGGCTCTAGAAATAATTTTATTAACATTTTCAACAGCTTTTAGAACTCCCTTTCCTTTAAATTCTTTTAAATTGTCTCTCAGTTCTAATGCTTCATAAGATCCTGTAGATGCGCCACTTGGAACGCCTGCCTTAAAAATACCCTTATCTGTTACTAATTTTACCTCAACTGTTGGATTTCCTCGAGAATCAAATATCTGTCTTGCTTTGACATCTTTTATTCTCATTTTCTCACCTTTTTCAAAAAATACATGTTAATTAGATTTTGAGTTAAATGCTTGTTAACAAAACATATAAACTTATAAATATTACACTTATATCATGTCAAGTATCCTGCCAGCTAATACAAAATCAATAAGTTTCACTGAAAACGTGAATATTGAAAAAATTAAAGAAGAATATTTAAGGACTGGTTTAATACCTGAGGAATTAAAAAAGATTTTTCAACATCAGCATTATGTAATTGTAGGAAACCATTCTGCTGTAGAAATATGTTCTTGGACAAAAAAAAGTCTAACTAACAGAGGATTTTGTTACAAGCAAAAATTCTATGGCATAAGAAGTCATCTTTGTTGTCAAATGACTCCTTCTGTGGCTTGGTGTGATCATCTTTGTATTTTCTGTTGGAGAGCAACGCATATAAACTTAGATAAAGACATGAGCAAAGCAAAGATAGATGATCCAAAAACAATAATAGAAGGATGTATTTTAGCACAAAGAAAGCTCTTAAGTGGTTTTGGAGGAAATCCTAAAGTTGATAGATCCAAGTTAAGAGAAGCTCAAGAACCTATGCATTTTGCTATTTCTTTATCTGGAGAACCAACCTTATATCCAAAATTACCAGAACTGATTCAAGAATTACACAAAAAAGGAAAAACAACATTTTTAGTAAGTAACGGCCAACATCCAGAGATGATAGAAGAATTAATTCAAAAAGATCTATTGCCAACTCAACTTTATATTTCTGTAGATGCACCAAATGAAGAGCTTTACAAAAAAATTGATGTTCCCCTAAACAAAAACGGATGGCAAAGATTAATGAAAACTCTTGAAATGATAAAGAACTTATCAGGTTATAGAACTGTACTACGAATTACACTTATAAAGGGAATAAATGATCTCTATCCAGAGAAATATGCAGAACTTATCCAATTTTCAAGACCTATGTTTGTTGAAGTAAAAGCTTACATGTGGGTGGGACATTCGAGAAAAAGGTTAAAATTTGAAAATATGCCGAGTCACAAAGACATTATGGATTTTTCTAAGAAAATTGCTAAATTTCTGAAATGGGAAATAATAGATGAAAAAAAGGAGTCAAGAGTTGCACTAATAATGGAAAGAGATATTCCTAGCAGGATTATGAGTTTTTAGATGAATCTTCAAAAATAATCTTGTATTGCAAAGAACTCATGAGAATAAGTTGTTGAAATACTAAAAAAGGATTAACGTTCTCAAAAATTTCTGAGATCATTTTTAATTCTGATTTTAATCCTTTTATGACTCCCTGTTTCTTTGCTTTAACTGTATTTTTTGCAGATATCGAGATAGATGCAATTTTTAGATGCTTCTTTAAAATTCTCTTATTCATTACTACTTCTATTCCAAATCCTGACACATCTTTCCAAATTCCATTAAGTAATGATTTTTTCATACATCTTTCTCCACTTATGAAATCACAGTTTAGCATCTTAAAAATTCCTAAGGAATTTTTTCTAAGAGAGATAGTAACATCAACCAGCTCTGAGATAACTGGCATGATTAATTTGTCTATATCTGAAACTTTTAAACCTATTAGATCTGCATCTAAAAAAAGAACATACTCATATTTGCTTGCATTAACTCCTGTTTCCATAGCTCCTGCTTTTCCTTTATTCTTTTGAGATATTAAAATCAATTTTTTCCCCAAATGTTTATGTCTTTCTTTGAATTCTCTCACAACTTTAGCAGTATTATCTTTTGATCCATCATCAACAACGATAACCTCTCCCACAAATTTGCTTTGCAATGAAGGTTTAACAACCTTGAGAATTCTTTTTTCTTCGTTATAAGCTGGTATGATTACTGAAACCTTTTTAATAGGAACGCTGTTAACATCTAAAACAAGTGCCTTTCTTCTCAGGGATTCTTTAACATAATCTGAAAACTCTCTTATTTCTCTTTCAAAAAGATGCAGATATTTTATAAGATATTGCTTAAATCTTTTTTTATGAAATTTAAATTTAACTTCCAGAACGGGTTTTTTCTTTTTTGATTTCATTTTTTCACCTCATTAGGGATCGGATATAGGTAATTATCAATCTTTTCTATTCTTTTTCTTTTCTCTTGATGTTCCTTTAAGAAGTTAACAATTCTTTCAATGAGTTCTGTTTTGCATTGTCCACAGAGCAATGAACCATTTTTACACCTATTAAATCTATCTTTCAGTTTTTCATCATCTGACTCAAAAAGAAAGGTATAATATGAAAAAACAACACATTTCTCTGGTTCTCCTCCATACTTTCTTTGCATTTCTATTGTTTCCCTTCCTCCTGTAATCATATATTTCATAACCTTTTGTTTAACTTCTTTTTCTGAATCTGTTAAGAAAATTGCATTTTCTGCAGAACTGGAGCTTTTAGATTCACCTGTTAATGATGGCAAAAGTTTGTTTTGGATAGAAGATGGTTTATAATAGCCTAATTTTGGCAGTATATCTCTAGAAATTCTAAAGTGTGGATCCTGATCAATTCCATGAGGAATCAGACAAGGTATATTTTTATTTAATTCCCATGATTTAAGTACTGCAGGAACTGTTTGCAATGCTGTATAAAAAATCTGGCCGATATTATTTTCGTTTGTAAATCCAAAAACAGACTTAACTGTAGAAAAATTTATCTTTTTTGCAACTTGAATAGCCAATGGATAAAGTATTGAGATATGCTTAGTATCAATTATAAACTTAGTATTTTTTGCATCAAATCCCAGAGCGATGATATCTTTAATATTCTCCTCTGCTTGTTTTTTTACTTCTTCAAGCGAAAGATCCTTAAACAAAAATTTTTCATCATCGGTAATTTGAATTATTAATTCAACATCAAACTTCTCTTGGAACCATTTAGTAAACAGAAAGGGCAATAAATGGCCCAAATGCATCTTACTTGATGGTCCTCTACCCGTATAAAGATAAAACTTATTTCCTTTCTCATACTCATCTAGAATCCAATCCAAATCCCTGTGCACAAAGAAAATCTCTCTTCTTAAAAAGAAATGTAAATCCTTAGCAATTTTTTCAATTCTGCTTAACAAATATTTATCAATCTTCTTCAATCCAAATTCTTTAATAACTTTATCATAATCAATTTCTCCCTTAACTTCCCAAGGAGTTATTGTCATCATAATCATTAAGAAGCCTTTAGATTTTTATATTTTTTTATTACAAAAAGCAAAAAAACAAAAAGAAAAATAAAAAACTCATAAAAACTAACAGAATATAGCTCTGGTTCATCATTCTCAACTCATATTAAATAATCATTTAACCATTCTAGTTGAAATATACTTTATGTGCTCATGAAAAAGAAAAACAACATATTTTTAAATTAAGAAGTGATTCATGTAATAATGAAGACCAGATTTGTGGAAAAAAAGGAATATGATTTTATAACTGTTGGGAGTGCAACAATAGATATCTTCTTGACTCCTGATCCAGAGGAAACAGAAATAATAAAGATCTCACATAAAACACAAGACTTTGAACTAATTGCTTATCCTTTAGGTAGCAAAATTTTGATAGAGAAGATTGATTATGAAATTGGAGGCGGTGGAACGAATTCTGCTGCTTGCTTAAGAAAACTAAATTTCTCTGTTGGTTTTTTTGGATGTATAGGAACAGATGAATATGGTGAAGAAATATTAGATTATCTCAAAAAAGAAAACATAGATTTCATTGGAAAAAGATCCGGAAAAACAGGTTTAAGCATAATCCTAAATTCATTTACAAACGAACGAACAGTATTCACATATAAAGGTGCAAATGATCTTGTCGATGGAAATCTAAACTTTAAGTGTAGAGCATTGTATTGTGCATCATTAACAAAAAACGCATTTAAAGCGCAGCCAGAAATCTTTAAGAAAGCAAAAAGAGAAGGAAGTGTTATATTCTATAACCCCAGCGCCTATGTAGCAAAGATGGGACTTAAGGAATTGAGAAATGTTCTTTCCTATGTTGATATATTAATAATGAACAAGGAAGAATCTCAACTCTTATCAGGAAAAACAGAGTTATCTGAGATTTTTAGAATTCTTAACAAGATTGTAAAAATTGTTATAATCACTGACGGCCCAAATGGGATCTATTTTTATGATAAAAGAATTTACAATGTAAAAGCACACAAAGTAAAGGTTTTGGAACCAACAGGAGCAGGAGATGCCTTTGCTAGTACGTTTGCAGGATACTTATTAAAAACTAATTCTATTTTAACAAGCATAAAATATGGAATTCTTAATGCAGAATCAGTAATTCAAAAAATTGGACCAAAAAAAGGTTTGTTAAGTGAAAAAGAACTTGAAAAGTTAATGAAAAATACAAAATTCGAAATAGTGGCAATAGACTAAGATATGAAGGAACTTAAACTTCCTTGCAACATTTTTTTTATCTTTTCAATATCAATTCTTCCATAAACCCCATCGTAACCTGGAATTACAGGAATAGATGATTTTCTATTTAAGATTAAAAGATTCAAAAATAAAGGATTTGAGAACTTTTTTCTAATCTCTTCAATAGGAACTGAAAACAGCACCTCAAACTCAGATCCAAAAGATGACACTAAATCAAAATATTTTTGTTTTACATCCTTATTTTCCAGAGGTTTGTTAATTGTAGTCGCAATCAATTCTGCAAGTGGTAATGCCTTTACATATGGTTTTTTTGAAAAAAAATCCATGTTAAGAACCTGATCTTCAGAAAAATCTGAAAGTTCTTCTACTCTATGTTCTACACCTAAAGTTAGAGGTTTATTACAAACAGGACAAATATTATTCAATTTTATGCTTTCTTTACTACTTAAAGATATTCCACATTTTCTATGTCCATCATAATGATATTTTCCATAAGAAGGATCAACTTCTAATGTTTTTTCCACATAATTATGTCTTATTGCTTTAATGATGTCCTGATATTCAAATTCTTCCTTTAATCTAAAGCATGTTGCTTCTCGACCAATTCTCCACGGCCAATAACTATGACTATCTGAAAATGAAAGAATTGTTTTTTCTTGTAATTCCTTAATTCTCCAATTCATTAATGGATCACTACTTAATCCTGTTTCAATAGCATGAATCTTATTACTCTTATCTTGAAATGCTTCTTTTAAGCTATTGTATCCTGATTTACTTCCAAAGATTCCAAACCAAGGGGTCCAAACATGTGCAGGAATTATCTCTATTTTATCATCTAGTTGAAGCATATCCTCTACAAATTCTGCACAGGAATAATTAGCTATTGTAGGTCTGCCATCAGAATTCAAATTAGTTTTTTTTCCTAAAAATTCCGTTATTTCCTTAACTTTAGAATATGGAGAAAGTACAATCAAATGCACTTTTCTAGGAATTTTTTCATCAACATATACCAAATTTACCTCTGTTTGAAACACAAATTTAACATTGCCTTGAACAATCTCTCCTTCAATTTGTTTTTTTTTGAACTCATCTAACCAAAGAGGATGAGTAAAGTCTCCTGTTCCCAATAGCTTCAAACCCTTTATTTTTGCGGATTCTGAAAGAGTAAAAAAAGAACTATTCTTACTACAACCTCTTGAATATTTTCCATGAATATGTAGATCTGCCCAAATCATAGTTTATTTATTTTTAATAATTAACAAAAGATCTTCTAGCCAAGCTTTAGGCAATCCTAAATAAGGAATTCTAAAAAAGGCTACACCTAGCAATCTATTCTGATGAATTTTAAATTCTTGGATACTATGATCTTTAGCAATTCCCAAATTCGCATCTCCTTTTGTAGTAAAATACCAAACATCATCCTCGTTCCATTTTGCAACACATCTATGAATTACTGCCTTTCCTGATGGTGTTGAGAATACAATAACATCGCCTATTTCTATTTCTTCAGGTGATTTTCCATACAATAAAATAACATCTCCTTTCTTAAGTCCATTTGGAAAAGGAAATGATTTGAATTGTTGTAAAGTTATATTAAATGATCCATATATTTGGGATTGTGTTATATTATACATTCCTGAGTTCCACCATTCCTCAAAGGAACCTTTGTGTTCCATACTTCTTGAAACGACTGCAACGATAGGATATGGTGTTTTCAAAAAAAATCCCAAAGTAGGATATAAAACATATCTCATAGAAACATAGATTATTACTAACCAAACAATTGTAGCGAGAATAGAATCTGATGTATTTAACCACCTCCAGAATTTTTTTAACGTATAAACAAAAGATTGTTTTTTGGTATTTTGAGATCTCATTGATTAGGTTTGTGGAATCAAAAAGAATAAAAATATTTCTCTGTTATGCTCTCAAAAATAACAGTAAAACCAGAAAGATTCCAATAATTCCTCCAAAAACCAAAAGAAAAAGAAAGAAAACTCTTAGAAAAACAGCCCATGGACTTGTTGAATTCAATTTCAAGAAATCCAATTTAATCTTTGAACTCTGTTTTTCTGATTTAAGTTTAACCTTAGGAATTTTTTCTTCCTTTATAGGTAATTTAACCTCTTCCTTAATACTCTTTTCGACAGATCTCTTGAATTGCGAAAAATATACTCTGTCAATCTCTTCCAACTCTAATTTGATCTTATCAAACCAGTCCATTTAATTATTCACAACTAATTCAATATTTAAATATTTTCTTTTATTTCTTTTTCTACTCCCAAATTCCTTACAACTTTTAGCTTTTACTCATACTCTCTCCAAACATAGCCACACTTAGTACACTTAAAGAATCTTGTAGGCGGTTCGTCTGGAGATCTTGTTTGAAGCATAGTATAGTATGCTTCTTTATTTTCACATTTTGGACATTCGACCTGTGCAACAGGAAACACAGAAAGTTCTTGATTTTCGAAGGGTATTAAGGGAATATCTCCATTTCCCTTTATTTTCTCCTCAATTTTTACATCTGCATCTTTTGCTTTTTCCTCATATCCACATTTTTTGCAGTAAAATACAGCATTATTTTTTACATTTTTAACGAATAGAATTGCACCACATTTAGGACAAAATTTCATGATCTCACCTAGGAAAATTCAAATCCATATGTGGTTCTGTCAAAATTTATAAATTTTTAGATTCATCAAGAATAGATGAAACACCTTATTGGCATTGATGAAGCTGGACGAGGTCCTGTAATCGGCCCTATGATTCTTGCTGGAACTCTAATATGTGAAAACAATTTAGACTCTGTGATTAAAGAATTTCAAATAATAGGTGTAAAAGATTCAAAAAAACTTACAAGAAAAAAAAGAGAAGAAGTATATGAAAAATTAGTAGAATTGAAAAAGAAGAATCTTATTGATTTTGATTTCATAATAATTCAACCTTCGGAAATTGATGAATTTGTAGAAGGTTCAGGGCTAAATCTGAATCGATTAGAGATAATAAAAATGATTGAAATAATACATACTCTCCTAAAAAAGTATAATGGAACATTTGAGATTTACATTGACTGTCCTAGCACGAATATAAAATCTTACATCTCTGATTTCTTTTCATTCCTTAGAAAGAATCATGAAATAATTTATCAATCCAAGAATGAAGTAAAGGTAAAGTCTTTAGATCTTGATATGTACTTTATATTTTCTCATAAAGCAGATCAAAAATATCCTATAGTATCTGCGAGTAGCATTATTGCAAAAGTAACAAGAGATAGAATTATAGAAGAAATAAAGAAAAAAATAGATTATGACTTTGGTTCAGGCTACAGCTCGGATCCGAAAACAATGAAGTTCATTAAAGAGAATTTTGACAAATATGATATTTTTAGAAAATCTTGGGAAACGTGGAAAAGACAAAAAGAGAAAAAGATAATTGATTTTTTAAAAGAAAATGATGCCTAAAGAATCCTTCTTTTTTTGAGCTCATCCAATATCTCAAAATAAAGCTTATTTTCATCTGTTTCAAAAAATTTACTAAAAAATCTGCATATCTTCTCTATGTCTCTTTTCATTAATTGCAATCCAAGACTAGAATTAACCTCTGTACCTTGAGAGAAATCAATAAAGACAGGAATGTCTCTGTAGTTTAGAATGTTAAATTCCGATAAATCTCCGTGAACAATCTTTCCATCTAAAACTAACCGCTTATAGTTGTCAATAATTAACTTAAAGAAATTTTCAGGATCTTGAGGATGATGATTCTTTAATTGTCTTGCAGGCATATCATCTCCTATAAATTCCATTACTATAACATATTCCCTATGTGCTATAGGTCTTGGAACTGAAACATTATTACGATATGCAATAAGCATATTTCTAAATTCTCTCTTTACCCACTCTAAGAATATTTTTCTTTTATTCTTCAGTGCAACAGAAAATTTGGGATCTTGACTAATATAATCATAAATCTTTTTAAAATTGCAACTTTTAACTCTGAATATCTTTATTGCTACAATTTCGTTTGCTACTTTTCCTTTGTATACTACTGCCTCTTTTCCAACAGAAATTTCAGTGTCTATTTCATCGATAACGTGCTGAGAAATCAATTTATTGACTAACCTTACTGTGTATTCATCAAAGAGATTTTTTGAATCTGTAAAGTATGATCGATCCATTCAAGAGAAAAAATAAAAGAAATTGATAAATGTTTTGAAATGTTATTCCACTTTTTCGTAAATTTTTATACACATGTAGGCAATTACTAGCAGCAACACTATCATTACTAGATTTAATTCAAATAACACTATAAAGAAATACTCAAAAAGTCCGCTCATTCCTTTAAAGAATATGTACAATGCAGCAAAGCCGGCAATCAAAATCAACACAAACACTATCTTTTCGAAGAGATGGCTTTTTACTCTTTTCTTAAATAGCATATCTTCACCCCCTAACTAATGAATCATCTTTGCAATTTAAATAAATTATTTACCACTTGAAAGTTTAAATAAAAAGTAACGTCAAATAAACATAATAATAAACTAGAGATAAATTTTATATACTATTATCTATACTTCTAAGAAATGCTCAATTCCATCGACATAAATTCCTTATTTAGAAAAACAATGCAAGAACTTGAGGAGGATAGATACTTAAATCTAATGCATCTCATTCTAAGTATCATAAGTTCAAAAAAGCAAACGCTTTTAGAAGAGATTATTATCGAAGGAAAAATGAATGGTTTTTCTGAACCTGAAATTTACAAGGTCTTAGACAAATTAATAGAAGACAAGATAATCGAAAAAAGCGATAATGGATATATTAAAAAAATTTGAGAATTTATTCCTCTAACTTTTTTATTCTTTCATCCAAAAGCCTTAAGCTTTCATAAAGTTTATCCATTCTAGATTTTCTTTCTGGTTTTTTAGAAGATTTTTCTAATTTCTCTTCCTTCTCTTCCACATCTTCTATCATAGTTTCTACTATCGGCATTTTTTCTAATAGTCTTGCAGAGATCTGTTCAATTTCCTTTAATTTTTGTTGAAGTTCAGAAACTTTATTTAACAATTGTTCTCTAATTAAATTTACTTTTTCATGATAGAGAAGATTTTGAACCAAAAACTTTGAAGAATATAATATTGATTTCCTCAACTCTATAGGATCCTCTATAATTATAAATCTTGTTTCTTCTGATTTATTGCGGGATTTTTCTGATTTCTTTGCCATTTTATCACTCTAATACACTTTTAATAATCCTCAATTTATCCTCTACCTCTTTTAAAGTATCATGCCAAGCATCAATTTCCTTTTTTTCTTCAAGATGAAGATCATTAATCTCATTCAAAAGGTTCTTTGCTTCCAAGAATTTGTTCTCCAAAACTCTCACGAGATCCTTAATTTCTTCATAATCCTTTATTTGAATAAACAATGGTTTTTTCATCATCTTTCACCTCAATCTTTAAAAATCTGTTTATCTAATCTCAAAATCTCTCTATTTAGTTCATCAATCATTATTCCATAGTTCTCAGCTAACACTGAAAACTTATTCTCTGTAACAAACAATTCCAATGCCTTTAACCATGATTGAACGATATAATTTGAATCTTTTATTGCTAAGTAAAGAGAAGCATAATTTTTTGAATTTACAAAGAGCACATCATCCTCCACAAATTTGTTTAATCCATAAGGTTCTTCTAGAAGGATTGGTGTTTTCTGTTCTAAACTTTTTTCTTGCAGAACCGAATCTTTAGGCTCAGGAACTTTCTGATTATATGTTTGTAAAGGTGGTAAACGTGGTAATTTCATTTGAGACTGTTCTGGCATATATGGTTCTTGCTTAGAGGATTCTTGCAAAGTAGTGGGCTTTGAAGGTTCGGACATTTTTGTAGTTTCTAAAGAGTCGGGTATTTTATTTATTGAAAGTTCTTGACTTGTTTGATTTTGAACCATTGTGCTTTGGTTTTTTTGACCCCACAAAGAATCTGCAGAAGGTAAAGGAGGCAGTGGAATTTCAGAACTCGGCAGTTGCTGAGTTTCTGTAGTTGATGCTTTCACAGGATTAGATTCTTCTAGCTTTTCTTTCTTTTTTCCTAAAAATCCTAAAAACCCCATGATAGTTAGATTAAAATATATTTATATATAAAATTTTTTTATCACCTTGAAATAACTAAAAAGATGATTTAATACAAAAACATAAAAAAAAGAACTGATTCCCTAGGAAGAACCTAAAAATGAATAATCTACTAGGATTTGAAATAGTAAAAACCCAAAATCAAGCACGATTAGGCACGATTAGCGTGAGAGGCAAGATTGTTGAAACCCCAAATTTTCTTCCAGTTGCAACAAAAGCCACTGTTAAAACATTGTCCAGTGAAGAGCTAAAAGAACTAAATGTTCAAATTATTATTGCAAACACATATCATCTCTATCTAAAACCCGGAGAAAATAAAGTAAGAGAATTAGGAGGATTACATAGAATGATGAATTTTGATGGAGTAATTGTAACTGACTCAGGAGGTTTTCAGGCATTTAGTTTAGGACTGGGTAGTGAGCTGGGAGTAAATAAGTTTGATTATAGCATTTCTAAAATAAGTAGAAAAAATGGCAAAAGGATTGCAGAAATAACTGAAGAGGGAATATTTTTTCAATCAATATATGACGGAACAAGGCATCTATTAACACCTGAAAAATCAATTGAAATTCAGCATATGTTAGATTCTGACATAATTCTTTGCTTAGATGAATGTACTCCACCAATAGCAGATTACAATTACACTCGGGAAAGCATGGAAAGAACACATCGATGGGCAATAAGATGCTTAAAAAAATGGGAAGACTTGATTGAAAGTAAAAAAAGCAATCAAGCTCTTTATGGAATTATACAAGGAGGATTATTCAAGGATTTGAGAATAGAAAGTGCAAAATTCATATCTCAACTCAATTTCTCAGGTATTGCAATAGGAGGAGCATTTGGAAGAAAAGAGATGTATGAAACGCTCGAATGGATATTACCTTTCTTGCCACCTGAAAAACCTAGACATCTTTTAGGTATAGGAACTGTTGAGGACATTTTTGAATCTGTCGCTAGAGGAATTGATACCTTTGATTGTGTAACTCCAACAAGAATGGCTAGAGTTCGATATGTTTATATACTTCCAGAATCTGGTGGAAACCCACGAAACAAATTCAGATACAGATTAACATCTTCTTTTTTTGATGATAAACCCCTCGATGAAAATTGCAATTGTAAGATTTGTAAAAATTATTCAAGAGGTTATATATATCATCTTTTCAAAAGTCAAGAAACGTTGGGCATGAGATTGTTAACATATCATAATCTTTTCTTTTTTTTGGAACTCATGAAAAAGATAAGAGAAAGTTTGAAATCAGGAACATTTTTTGAACTATACGAAGCTTGGTTGGGAAAAAAATTTAATTTTCAATAATAACTCAATTCAATAATAAAAAATGACTAATACTGAATATATAAGAACATATATCCTCAAAAAGATAGAATCTGAAATAGATGATTTGCAAATAAATGTGATTTTTTCTGGAAGAAACTTCAACATATCACTCATAAAAAAGCAGAAAACACTCACAATAAGAATTGGTAGAAGATGGAAAAATATTAGCGAAAAAATTATAATTGGTGGGATAGAACTACTTCTAAAAAAGATTTTTAAGGGATATGAAATTAACAAAGATTTAGTTGAACTGTATGATTCTTTCATAAAAAATCTCTCTGACTTGGAAACTGTGAAGTATACTGATGATAGGTTAAAACATTTATACGAAGAATTAAATTTGAAGTATTTTAATAATGAACTTTCTGAAACAAATCTGATTTGGAAAGGAAAAAGTAAGAGCATTGTTGCAACATACAATTACCTTACAAACACAATAAAAATAAATGAAAAATTCAAAAATGCAAGTGATGAAGTACTTAAATACATTCTATATCATGAGATGCTTCATAAATACTTGAAGTTTCATGGCACAGAGAGAAAAATACATCACACCAAACAATTCACAATGCTTGAAAAAAGTTATCCTAATGCTGAAAAATTGGAAAAAGAGATTAAAAAAATTCTAAAAAATCAAGGCTAAATTTGATTAGCCTCTTTTTCTAATTCTTCAAAAAGCTTATTTGCAATGAAGTTTTTATCACCAAATACATCTTTCTTAATACATATTGAAAGTTTATTTGCTAATTTTCTTGCCATTTTTCCCTTATCCTTTACCTTAGCAACAAGAGGATGAGCATATAAAAAACCATATTTGGGAGGTTTTGAACCTGTTTTTAAGAATCTAAACATTGCCTTTTCAGCTCCTAGTGTTTGTAAAGTTGATGAAGGCATTAAAGCTAATTCTCTCAGACTGCCAGCAACATTAAGCATTCTTGCAGCAATAGTGGGCCTTGCTAGATATGCAAAATTTGGAGCTATCTCGCTCATAATCCGCTCGATTTCCAACTTAAGGGTATCTTCAAACTTCTGAAACGTTTCAAATTGATCAATCATAGAATAGAATCCTATCAAGTCCTTTGTATCAAAATTTCCTCCTAACTCGGTTTCTCTTTTTACTTCTTTAACTTTACGAATAATACTCTCAATGCTGTTTTCCTTTATTTCTGGCCAAAAGATTTCAATAAAATCTCTTATCCTTTTTCCAATGATGTTCTTTATCTTTGTCAAATCGTCGTACATTTTGATGTATTCTTTAACTAAATCTTCTTTTGTATACTTTTCGGATATCTTTTTTGAAGTAAATTTTAAAACATCTTTCTGAGAAACCTGAAATTTTAACATTTGCCTTAATATTTTTATCTCCTTATCACTCAAAGAGTAATAGTCCAGTTTATTAAACAAAACTGCATCTTCTGGAATTGTTTGAGAAGTGTATATTTTTCCATCTTCAAAGATGACAATATTGTTAAGTCTAACTAACGCATATTTCATGTCTTTTAAAAAATTTGGGAAATATATAAAATTTTATATATGATGGATTTTTCTTTTTTCTAATGAAAAGTTTGAGGAATCTCCTAATTCAAGGTAAAAAAGTTTATACTAAAAACAAAACGCCCGGAAAATCTGTTTATGGAGAAAAACTGATAAATTTTAATGGCATAGAGTATCGTATTTGGGATCCTGAAAAAAGCAAGATATGTGCTGCATTCCTTAAGGGCCTTGAAATAGAACTAAAACCTGAAGATAAGATTCTATACTTAGGTGCTGCAAGTGGTACAACCATAAGTCATCTTTCTGATCTTTTGGAAAATGGTAAGATCTTTGGAGTTGAGATTTCTGCCAGGGTTTTAGCAAATTTAGTTTTACTTTCAAAAGAGAGAGACAATATTTTCCCAATTCTAGCAGATGCAAACAATCCTTTGGAATATGTTAACATTGTTCCATTAGTTGACGTCGTTTTCCAGGATGTAGCCCAAAAGAACCAACTAGAAATTTTCTTAAAGAATTGCAGGATTTTTTTAAAAGAAAGTGGAATTGGGATCCTTGCATTAAAAACAAGAAGCATTGATGTAAGCAAAAAACCTTCAGATATTCATCAAGCTGTTTTAAGGGAACTTAAAAACCATTTTGAAACTGTAGAATTTGTAAATCTAGAACCATTTGAAAAAGATCATTATGCATATCTTTGCAAGAACTTTAAGATGTTTTAATTACTTCTTCTGTGATTCTTGTTCTTTTTTAGAACCTGTGGTCGGTTCTCTTACAACTAACCAAATCGCTCCTAGGGTTAAAGCAAGCATTAAAATGCCATAAAAAACATCTTCCCAATCTATGCTTATCCTTCCAAAAAGAAGCCTTAAAAAATTGATATTGGGATTTGAAAGAATTTCATTAAAATCAATGACCATAAAAAGTATGACACCCACAGAAACAAAAACCGCAATGAGAAACCATTTCCTGTATTTAGGATCAATCTTAAATTGATCTTCTCCACTATAACCGTATAAAGATGCTGCAAGAATAACTAACAAAGAGATTATTATGAAAATAATCATAACTTTGGGAATAAAAGAAACTAAAAAGGAAACTGCCTTAGCTGAAGAAATTACCAAGAATGCAATGCTAAACGCCACGATAGCATTTAGATTTTTCTTTCTTACTGTTTCTGTTTTTGTAAAATAGCCAAGTATGTTAGTCCTATCCAGTACAGCATAAAGTAATGTAAAAATAAGCAAAAATGGTAAAATCACATCAAAGAATCCTAACCTTGCCAAAAAAAGTAGTGAATTTCCAAAAGCACTCATAATAACTCTTTAGACAAATAAATTTATAAATTTTGCTTACCATACATTAACTATCATGAACTACGAAAATGTTGAATTGCACTGGTTAGGTCATGCCACATTTCTCATAAAATGGCAAAATCTTAGAATATTTATAGATCCATTTAAATTAAAGGATAATGTAAAAAAGGATGCTGATTATGTATTTATTACTCATTCTCACTATGATCACCTTAGTTTAGATGATCTTTCAAAGATGAACATAAAAACGATTGTTGCACCTGTAGATTGCATGAGTAAGTTAAGACGATTATCAAGTGAATTAATCCTTGTACATCCTAATGAAGAGCACAAACTAAAATATTTCTCCTTTAAAACTGTACCTGCATATAATAATCAAAAGGATTTTCATCCAAAAATAAATGAATGGGTTGGATACTTATTAATGCTTGATAATATAAGTATTTATCATGCAGGTGATACAGATACAATTCATGAGATGTCAAATCTTACTGGTAAAGTAGACATTGCTTTGCTTCCTATTGGAGGCACTTACACTATGGATGCAGAAGATGCAAGTTATGCAGCAAAGTTAATCAAACCTAAGATCCTAATTCCTATGCACTACGGTAAGATTGTTGGAAGTAGGAAAGATGTTGAAAAATTAAGAGAATTATTAAAAAATGAAAAAATTGAAATTATAGAACTAGAAGAGGAATAGCAAATTCTTTTAGGCTATTCTTGCTATTCTTTAGGATGCTCAAAAGTCAAATATTTAGTTATTTCATCTCTTATTAAGGGGTTTAACTCCATAGGTCTAACAAGTGCCATATAGAAAAAAGTAAAATACACAGTTTTAACGCCACTAATGAAGTTTTTCATAACATCTGCTATAACAATAGCAATTATTACAAAAACAATTAGAGGTATAGCTGATATTTTAAGCGCTCCAATTGAAAAAACCAGAGCATTGGAAATCATAGCAACTAGAATCCCTAAAACAAAAGAAAGAGCCAAAAAAACCAAGAAAATTCCACCTAGTAGCATTACCATTACTTGTCCCATAAAATCCAAGCCTAATACTCCTACTATTGTTGCAGGAATGTTTCTTTTTACTTCTTTAAGTCTAAAAACAACCTCTTTTAAAGATTTCTGTTCAATTATCATTGCAGGAATCAAGAAATGTTTAGCAAGATCCCAAACTTCCAAAATAAAAGAAAAAAACATTAGCAATAAAACATTAATAAAATTACTTCTTTTGTTTGAATTTTTTGTATTTGCATGAGATAATAAATAGTCAACAAAGGCTATTGTAATCATAGATCCAGTATGTTTGAATTCCTTAGCAGCATCAGATAATGCAACTTTATCTCCTTTAGCGAACTTATAAGCATAAGCAGATATCAAAAATTTTTGTCTAACAGAATAATAGAAACTGAAGGGGTATAAAACAAAAAGATCAATTAATAAGAAAATTAATCCAAGGAGGAAATAACTTGGAAAAAAGACAAGAATCAGAATTGAAACCAATAACATTAAAAGAACTATTAATGACATAATACTCATATTTATTATAGGTCTAAAAATTTCTAGTTTATTTCCAAATAGAAGAAACGTATGCTTTAACAAATAAATTGTATCAGAAAATTTTTCTTTTGTAGTTTTTCCTTGAAGGCTCTTATAAAAGGATTGTGGAAATTCCATGAGTTTCAATAAAAGTAAAGTAAACAATTTAAAAATTTATTGTTTATGCTTCGTTAGTTTAAAAATAGTTTAAAAATTATTAAAGATCATTCAGATTTGTGCTTTAAAACACTTAACATCGCTCTGATTCGTTCTGAAATCTCATTAATAGTGTTCTGATCATAAATCATACAAACAATTCCTTTCTCATCCTTTGAAAAATTATTAACATACTTCTTCTGAATTCTATGATACTCCTTCAAGAAATACATGTAGTTATCTGCTAAAATCTCAATATCCTTATATGGGTAAATTAGATCTCCTAAAAAATACAATCTATCCACAGTATTGGTTGGCAATGCCAAAAGCAGGTTAGCATCATCTTGGGATTTTAGTATTTTTATTAACCGATAAGCAATATCATACTGTACGCTTCTCAGTGGACCATACTTGAAGCCCCATCTAACATTATTATCATAAAAAATTGTTCTATCCTTTAGATTATAGTGAGTAATTCTTTCTCCCTTAAAGTTTGCCCAGCCTTTTTCAAGAATTCTCATCACATAGCCTCTTTTTTCTTTTATTTTAGATTTTATTTTGCTGTATTCTTCTTTTAATTCATTAAAAAACTTCTTCTTTTCTAGCACAAATCTGTCATAATTACCGTTCAAAAACAATAGATCTATTACGCGCATTGGAAAAACTCGATGCTCATCATTCATATATAAATAAGATTTCTGATCGATTCTTTTAAATTCTACAGCAGGATGAAAAACATTACTAAAGGTATTAACTAAATCCATATAGTATTTTTCATTTGAACAATCATTTAGCAGTACTATTAATTCTATTTTTGATGCATAGCCTTTCTCAAGTCTTGCATCACTACCTACTGTACAAATCGCATCGTTATCGCATTGAAGAAGTTTCTTGAATTCTTCTAACACTCTAAGATTCTTTTCTTTTATTTTTAAATAGTAATCTTGATAAGGTTGTTCAAAAGATACCTGATGTGACAATGCATCTATTAGATTTGAGATCTCATAATGAACCATGGGTGTTATGATTTTAAAAGATATTTATATTTTTTGCTACAAAATGATGGTAAAAGATAGTAAAAGGAAAAATCCAAAAAATTTATATATAAGTTCCTAATATAATAATATGTTGTCAAGTTAAACTTGACAAGGGGTGAGACCATGAGAAGAAAACCCTTTGATGAAGACTTTTTTGACATTTTTGATGCATTTACTAGGAGATTTTTTAGAGGTTTTAGAGACTTTGAGGATTTTTTTGAGGATGAATCCGGCATGAGCAGCAGAAATATAGTGTATGACATAACAGAAGATGAAAACAACGTTTATGTAAGCATTGAATTGCCGGGGGTGGAAAAAGAAGACATTGATTTGAGAGTTGATCCTGATGCAATTGAACTAAAGGTAGAATCAAAGAAAGAATCTAGTGAAGAAAAGGAAGGGTTCAGAAGCTCCAGAAGAAGTTTTTTCAAGATTTATCGAAGATTCACATTGCCTGTAGAAGTTGACCCAGACAAAGCAAAAGCAACCTACAAGAATGGAGTGCTTGAGATTGTAGCTCCAAAAGTAAGTGAAAGGGGCAAGAAAAAGATAAATATTGAGTAAACTTTGTCCATTTATTTTTTTATATTTTTTGTTGGGCGTTCATTTAAGCTGTTTATTAATCTTTTATAATTGGTTATGTTCATATTTCATCTCATCTTTTCATCTATGATAGATGAGAACTAAAGTTTAGATAAAAACTGAGTGAGGTGATATTCATGAAAATCACATCCAACAACAATAAACCAAAGGATATTGTTATTGAATTGAATGTTGCAGAAGCTTATCAAGAAGATGTTGGAAGAGGAATAATTAGAATTGATTCTGAAACAATGAAAAAATTGGGTGTTGAAACTGGGGATGTATTAAAAATCACGGGCGAAAAAGAAGTTGTAGCAAGTGTTAGACGTGCAAAACCCGAAGATAATGGCCTAGAAATAATAAGAATGGACGGTCTTCTAAGAAAATCAGCTGGAACAAGTTTAGGAGAAAAAGTAAAAGTTCAACCCGTTTCTTTTGAATATGCAAAGAAAGTATCAATCGCTCCTATTGAAGAATTCCCATACAGATTAAATCCAGAAGGTGTAAAGGAATTTCTTATAGGACGCCCATTAATCAAAGGAATGCTCATAGGTTTTAGCATTTATGGAAAGTTATATTATTTCATGGTAACACAAACAATTCCTCAAAATGTTGTTCTTGTTTCTAGAGATACAGAAATCACGGTATCTGAAACTGTTGTCAAAGAAAGTGCTAGAATGCATGGAGTAACATACGAAGACATTGGAGGATTAAAAAACGAAATAGAAACAATACGTGAAATGGTTGAATTGCCATTAAAACATCCTGAAATCTTTGAGAGATTAGGAATTGAACCACCAAAAGGCGTTTTGCTTTATGGTCCTCCTGGTACTGGAAAAACCTTGCTTGCTAAAGCTGTTGCTAATGAGAGTAATGCTATGTTTTATGCAATAAATGGTCCAGAAATCATGTCAAAATATTATGGTGAAAGCGAGAAACAGCTGAGAGATATATTTGAAGAAGCAGAAAAGAACGCACCAAGCATAATATTCATTGATGAGCTTGACTCGATTGCACCAAAAAGAGATGAAACAAGCGGAGAAGTAGAGAGAAGGGTTGTTGCTCAATTACTAACCTTAATGGATGGTTTAAAGAGCAGAGGTCAAGTAATAGTAATAGGAGCAACAAACAGACCTAATAGCATAGATCCAGCCTTAAGAAGACCTGGAAGATTTGACAGAGAAATTCAAATAAACTTACCTGATGTTGATGGAAGAAAAGAAATCTTACAAATTCACACGAGAGGAATGCCAATAAAGCCTGAAATTTCTGAAACTTTACTAGAGAAATGTATATCTGAATTAGACAAAAAGGATCAAGACAAAATAAAAAAACTTCAAAATATTGAAGAGCAAGTGAGTTTCATAAAACAAAATTATCCTGAGCTTTATGAAAAGTTAAAGAAGGAATCTATTGATGAAATGCTAAGTAAACTTGCAGAGGTTACTCATGGTTTTTCTGGAGCAGATTTAGAGGCATTATGCAAAGAAGCAGCTATGAAAGCACTCCGAAGTCATATCTCTGAATTAAAGAAATATGAGAATGATAAAATTCCTCAAGAAGTATTAGAGAGAATCGAAGTAACATATAATCATTTCTTAGATGCTCTTAAGGGCATTGAACCGAGTGGAATGAGAGAAGTATTAATTCAAAAACCAAGAGTAAAGTGGAGTGATATTGGTGGCCTAGATGAGGCAAAGAGAAAACTAAGAGAAGTAGTAGAATTGCCGTTAAAGCATCCTGAAATTTTTCAAGAGGCTGGAATAAAGCCTCCTAAGGGCATATTAATAGTAGGTCCTCCAGGTACTGGAAAAACTTTGCTTGCTAAAGCCGTTGCTAATGAAAGTAATGCTAATTTTATTGCCGTAAAGGGACCTGAATTATTTAGCAAATGGGTTGGAGAAAGTGAAAAACATGTTAGAGAGGTTTTCAAAAGAGCAAGAACTATGGCACCATCCATAATATTTTTTGACGAATTTGATGCTCTTGCACCAAAAAGAAGTTCATTTGGTCATGAAGTAACTGAAAGAGTTGTTAATCAACTATTAACTGAACTTGATGGTATTGAAGAACTTTCAAAAGTTGTTGTTATAGCAGCCACAAATAGAGTAGACTTAATAGATCCAGCTTTACTCAGACCTGGAAGATTTGATTATATCATTGAATTAGAAAAACCTGATGAAAAGACAAGACTGGAAATATTTAAGGTTCATACTAGAAATATACCTCTTGCAAAGGACGTAGATCTTGAAAAACTTGCAAAAGAAACTGAAGGTTTAACAGGAGCGGATATTGAAGCAATTTGTCGTGAAGCAGCGATGGAATCAGTTAGAGAAAGAATTGAGGGAAAAAGAACCAAAATTGAAGTAACTAGAGATCATTTTGAGAAAGCTCTTCGTTTAATAAAATATCAAGTTGAAAAAGTTAATGCTCAATAAATTTAGGGGGTGAGAAGATGAAATTAAAAGCATTAGGTGATCGTGTAATTTTAAAAGTTATTGAAGAAAAAGAAAAACAATTACCAAGTGGCTTATATGTCCCTGAAACAGCTCAGGAGAAAAGTATTGTAGGTGAAGTACTTGATGTTGGTGAGGATGAGAGTATAAAAGTGAAGCCAGGGGACAGAGTGGTATATGATAAATACTCTGGTACTGAAGTAGAAATAGATGGAGAAAAATATCTTATAGTTAAGTATAAAGATATCTTGGCCAAAATTGAAAAATAAGGAGGTGATAACATGGCAAAAATGATTAAATACGATTCAGAAGCAAGAAAAGTGATTTTTAGGGGTGTTAAAAAAGTAGTTGATGCTGTGAAAGTAACGCTTGGTCCTCGAGGAAGATATGTAGTGTTAAGTAAGGTATTAAATCCTCATATATGCAATGATGGAGTAACCATAGCAAAAGAAATCGAACTAGAAGACCCATATGAACAAGTCGGAGCAAAATTAGTCAAAGAAGTTGCATCAAAAACACAGGATAATGCTGGAGATGGAACAACAACAGCATCACTATTATTATACTCCATACTTAAAGAAGGTTTAAAGTTTGTAGAGAGTGGTGTAGATCCGATGGCTCTTAAAAGAGGTTTAGATAAGGCTACAGAAGAAGTTATAGAATTTATAAAATCAAAATCTACTAAGATTGAAAATAAACAGCAGATCACACAGGTAGCAACAATATCTGCAAATAATGATACTGAAATTGGAAAGCTTATTGGTGAAGCATTTGATAAAGTAGGAAAGGACGGAGTAATCACTGTTGAAGAAGCTAATTCCTTCGAAACAACTCTTGAAGTTGTTGAAGGAATGGAAATTGATAAGGGATTTATAAGTCCATACATGATAACTGATCCAGAAAAAATGGAAGCAGTTTTGGAAGATCCATACATTTTGATATATGATAAAAGAATTTCACTTATGAAAGATTTACTACCTGTTCTAGAGCAAGTAGTAAGACAGAATAGACCTTTATTAATAATAGCTGAAGACGTGGATGGTGAAGCATTAGCAACAATTATACTAAACATCTTAAGAGGTGCATTAAAATGTGTAGCTATAAAAGCTCCAGGATTTGGAGATGAGAAGAAAGAAATATTGCAAGATATTGCAACACTAGTAGGCGGAAAAGTAATAAGTGATGAACTAGGAATGAAACTTGAACATGTAACATTGAGTGATCTTGGACATGCAACAAAAGTCCGAGTAACCAAGGAAAAGACACTTATCATAGAAGGAAAAGGTAAATTAAAAGATATCCAGGAAAGAATTTTGCAGATCAAGAACCAGATAAAAAATACAACTTCTAAGTATGAAAGAGAAAGACTAGAAAAACGATTGGCAAAATTAGCAGGTGGAGTTGCAGTAATTAAGGTTGGAGCAGTAACTGAAACAGAAATGAAAGAAAAGAAAGATAGAATAGATGATGCATTACATGCAACCAAAGCAGCTGTTGAAGAAGGTGTTGTAGTGGGCGGAGGAGTTGCATTATTCAGAGCTTCACAAGAATTGGAAAAGAAAAAGTACTCGGATCCTGACGAAGACATTGGAAGACAAATCTTAGTAAAAGTCCTACAAGAACCAATCAAGCAAATTGCAGAAAATGCAGGAGTAGATGGAGAAGTAGTTATAGAAAAAATAAGGAATCAGGAATTCGATTATGGATTCAACTCAAAAACCTTACAATTTGAGAATTTAACAAAGTCAGGAGTAATTGATCCAGCAAAGGTTACAAGACTAGCACTACAAAATGCAGTAAGTGTTGGAAGTCTACTTTTACTTACTGAAGCTATAATCGTAGACAAGCCTGAGAAGGAAACAAAAAGAGAACATGAAGATGTTGAAATAGACTAAACTTTTTCTTTTTTATTCTTTTTAATATATTTTTTGATTGTCTTTTTGATTCTATTATAATTACAACTATAATTGCAACAAATTAAAACACCCTAAATTGAGAAATTCTGAAAAATAAAAATTCTGAAAAATCCTAAAGTCTCATCCTTTTAAAAATGTCCGCTAAATCATTAGGCATAAGTACAACAATCTTTTGTGCTGGATCTTTCGCTATATCTTTTAAGGTCTGAAGCATTTTTAATTGCAATGTTAAAGGATTCCTAGAAAGTTCTTCTGCTGCAAGTCTCATATTTTTTGCAGATTGAAATTCTCCTTCAGAACTTATGATCATTGCTCTTCTATCTCTTTCTGCTTCAGCTTGTTTTGCCATTGCTCTCTTCATACTTTCTGGTAACTCAATTTCTTGAATTTTTATTGATTGAATATCAATTCCCCATTCATCAGTTTCCTTATCTACAATTTTTCTTATCTCTTCTGCAATTCTTTCTCTTTCTGCAAGAATAACGTCCAATTCCTCATTACCAATGATATCCCTAATTGCAGCCTGGGTATATTGTTGCACAGCATAAAAATAATCCTTAACTCTAAGAACTGCCTTTACAGGATCTATAACTCTGAAGTATACTACAGTATTAACCCTCACAGGAACGTTGTCCTTAGTCATTGCTTCGTGTGGTATAATGTCAACAGTTCTAATTCTTAAATCAATGATCTCTACTTTTTCAATATATGGAATTATAAGTCTTAAGCCAGGTTTAAGAATTCTTGAAAATTTTCCAAATCTAAAAACAATGCCCACTTGATACTCGTATATTATCCTTATTCCAGGAATTACTATAGCTAGAAATACAATAATTATACCAATAATAACTGATGTTATCATGCGCTCACGTTCAGAATATGAACTATTCCATATTTAAATATTTCTAAATATTAGTAAAACTTGAGTAATAAATCATTGAAAAATTTAAAAAGTAAGCAAAAACTTAACATTCAAACAGAAAAATTTATAAATGTGACAATTTTACTATAAAATGGTGGTTACAATATCAATGCAAAGTATTGATTGATTTGAGTGGTGAAAAAAATGGAAAATAAATACTATCAAAAATTTGTAAGGGGTATTTTATTTTTAATATTTGCAAATGTTCTTATGTACTTTGCACATGGTCTGAGTATTGTGGATTTGAGCACATTTGACTTATTAAACAGAAGTTTTGGAAACGTGACATTGAGAGCAAATCTAAGTGAAGGAACTCATGAATATTTCTCTTGCTCGTTGTACCTTAATGACAATTTAAATGAAACAAAAATTGCTCAAAATAACACTATTGTTTCATTTGTCAAACTAAACCTCAACTCATCTAGTTATAGTTACAGAATAGAATGTTCAAACGATACTGAAACAGCAAGCTTATCTGGCAATTTTTTTGTTAATCGAGTATTTAGTGCAAGATCAAATGCAGAAGTAATTGTTTACAAAAATTATCCATTCAGATTGAATTTAACCTCTATTTTTAATGTAAATGATCCAGAAAGAGATGTTATTGGTTTTGAACTTTTAACTGAAAATGATGAAGTTTCCCTCAGCGAAAACATTCTCGAAGGAAATTTTTCAAAAGAGGGTATTTTTGTTTTAAATTTTTCATTATATGAGGTAAATGTCGAACCAAAATTCCAAAGAATTGGCACGTTGACCATAAAATCAATGATTCCTCAAGGTAGTTTAGAATATAATAAAAGCATTACTTTAAATGATGATGAAGCTAAAAAACAAGGAGAAAAGGTCTATGGCAGATTTACGCTAATTAACACAGGAACAATTCCCTTAGAAATTAAATTAACATCTAGCACTGATTCCTTAAAGGTAGAAAACAAAAAAACATATTCTTTTTCAATATCTCCTAATGAAGAAGCAAGGATTAATCTTGAATATCTCATTGATTTTAATCTTCCCTCAGGAGTAAATGAAATTGCCACACTCACTATTGAAGCCAACAATTCCCAATTCAATTTTAAAATGAGTGATTCGATAAAGGTTTTTGTTTTTGTTCCATCTTTATTAGAAGTAAACGAACTATATCTTTCCGCAGAATTATCTAATGAAGAAATCAATCTATTAAGCTCAGATTTCGAAAGGAAAGAGAATAAATACACTATAAAATCTTCATCTAATTATTTACCAGTAAAACCAGGAGATCAAGTAAGAATTGAGGTCTTATTAAAAGCAAATCTTCTCAATTTTTATGACATCTACGGAAAATTGAAAATAGACAAAGATGAATTTGATATTGAAACTGAAAATGAAGAAAGTTACATTGAAATAAAGAAGGATAAAACAGACAAGATTTCATTTTCGTTTGACGTGCCTCAAAGAGTAAAATCTGATACAACATATCCATTTGAAATCACAATTGAAGGAAAAGACTCCACTTATCGCAGAAGACATAGAATCACAATTCTTGGTTATCTAACTATAGACAAAGATTCAAAGTCAATTTATGTAAAGGACATAACACTTAATCCTACCGAAATAGATTGCAAGTATAGCACAACCTATTTGACAGGTACTATTTACAATACCGGATACTCGCAAATAACATTAAACTACAGATTAATAAATAGAGATCTTAATTTCACAATAGAGAATTCTTGTACATTGCGAGAGTATACATCTTCAAGAAGAAGCGATGATTACTGTGATATATTTGAAGAGATCTCTTTTAACAAAAACATAAACCCAGGAAATTACCGATTTGAATTCGGAGTAACTGACAATTCTGGAAGATTGCTCTATGGACCTCAGTATATTGCACTAAAAGTAAAGGAATGTCCTGTAATTCAACCAACCTTACCAGAAAAACCAGCTGAAGAGAAAAAGAATGAATCAATAGTTGTCATAGAAGTTCCCACGAATCAAACAGAAACACCAACCGTTATAATAGAAGAACCCAGCAAAACTCAATTAAAAGAAGTAATACTATACACTGCGATCATTATACTTTTGATTTCAGTAATCGTTATGACCATAATCTTAATAAGGAATCTTAAATAACTTCTTCTCTTTTTCTCTACTTTTTCTTTTTTTTGAATTTAAATTTTTTTGAATTTAATGTTTTAGAGTGTATTTCTGGTTTAATTCGTTTGGATTGTGTTTTTGAATGCTTGCATTCAAATTTTTAAAACATAAAAAATGCATTTTTATTGATATTTCTTTAGGACTGAAGACATATAAGGAATCATATCCTTTTTTCTGGAAATAAAAGGTGTCTTTATTAAATCATTTTCTTTGAATTGAGAAAAAATGTAATCCCTATTAGTAAAAATATACGAACAATGATTTAGTATATCGGTAACCATAAAAACGAATATGTCCAAAAAATTGTCCTCTAAAAAAGCAGGAATTTCTTTAATTATCTCTTCTCTTCTTAGTAATATTTTTTCCACATTAACCAATTGAATTTGCGAAATTGCAACATCAAATTTTCCAATCTTTAATTTTTTAATATCATATTCAAAGATCTTTTTCAATGGCAGATCTGTTATAGTCTCATTGCTTTCAAAAATTTTTTTCCCAAAATCTATATAAGAAATACCAAAATTATTTGAGATTTCCTTGGCTGCTATAATATCTTCTTGGGTGGTTGTGGAGGATGATAAAATCACAGTATCTGAAAGAATTCCTGCAAGTAATAATTTTGCAATTTGAGATGGCACTTCAAGTTCACATTCTTTAAACTTTTGATATATCAAAGTGCTTGTACTCCCAACCGGTCTTATGGTAACTTCGATTGGCTTAAAAGTAACGATATCCCCTAAATTGTGATGATCAATAATTTCTACAATATTATTCTCTTCGATTCCATCAATAGCTTGAGAAAGAGTATTATGATCAACTAGAATAACATTAAACTTATTATCAAGATATATTTCCCTTTTACCAACAACGCCAATAACCTTATTATCTTCTACAACTGGTAAAACAAAATTTTTTCTTAGCACTTTTTCTCTTACATCCTTTATAAGATCTTCATCTACTAAAAAGCTAACATCTTTTTTTACAAAATTTTTTATAGAATGCTGGAAATGTAATAGTTGAATCACTTCCTGTGTTCGTCGGTTAGTAACAAAAAGATTGAAATCATATGCTCTTCCTCTATAGGGACTATCATCAGAGGCATTTGTAATAATTAATGTATCAAGTAATGAAGAGAATAAATATGGCAATCTTTTGCTATCTGCCGAAACCACTACTATGCCTGTTTGAATTGCCTCTACGGAAAGATCACTAGCTAGGTTTATTTCTCCTTTTACTATTTCAGATTTCTTGTAACTAAATATAGGCATTAGAGAAGCTTTTAATTTATCAAAAGAAACTTCTAAATAATTCAATTCTTTTGTGTACATATTTCTAACCAAAGCATTTGCTAAAAATTCGGAAGTTATTATGCCTTCAAAATTATCATTTTCATCACAAACTGGCAAAGATTTAACATGATAATTAAAGAATATATCAAAGGCCTCTTGAAAGGTCATATTGCTCTTAATTGTTAATGGATTAACTCTAATATCCCTTACTCTTAAAAACAAATCGTTTCTCTTAGCGGGCATTTCTATATTCAATTCTGACAGTATGTACTTTACCTCATTGGTAGGCTCTCCACACATGATGGGTTTAAACTCAACACCTTGTAAAGATTTTAAATAAGCATAACTAATTGAACTTGCAACACTATCTAGATCTGGATTCTTATGACCAATCACAAAATTTCTATGCATAGGATATCTTACATCTTAAAATTTTTAAATATTATTTATCATCTTAGAATCCTAAAAATGAATATAAACTCTGAAAAAGAAGATTTAAAGCAGCTAATACAAAATATTTACAATATTCTGCTAAAAAATTATGGTTATCAAGGATGGTTTCCATTAATAAGATTTCCTGGAACTAATCCAACAAAAAGTGGCTCTATAAGAGGTTATCATCCAAATAATTATGATCTCCCAAAAACAATTGATGAGATTTATGAGGTATGTATTGCTTCTATATTAACCCAAAATACTAACTGGATAAATGCTGAAAAAGCCTTATTAAATCTCTACAAAAACAATGTTTTAAATCCAAACATCATAGCTATTTTAGATATTAAGAAGCTAAAGGAATTAATTAAATGTGCAGGGTTTTATAATCAAAAGTCAGTGAGAATCAAGGAATTTACTCATTGGTTTTTATTGAACTTAGATAGATTGAATAGTATAAAAAGAGAGGAATTGTTAAAGATAAAGGGTATTGGTAAAGAAACAGCAGACACAATACTATTATATGCTTTGAAAAAACCATTTTTTGTAATAGATTCCTATACCATGAGATTTTGTTATCGATTAGGCATTAATTTTAAGAATTATGATGATCTGCAAGAAATATTTCAAATTTCTCTAGAGCAAGATTTTAGGATTTATAATGAGTATCATGCATTAATAGTGGAGCACTGTAAAAGATTTTGTAAAAAAACTCCTAATTGTGATATCTGCATACTCAAAACTATTTGCCAAAAACGCCTAGATTAAATGTTCATACTTTTTTCTCTCTTCATTACTAAGATTTTCCAACCAAATTCTATCAAACCCTTCTTCATAGTTTCTTCTTTTTTTGTTCCAATTGCTCTGTATATCTCCAAAAATAGAGCAAAAAAAAGGATCCAACACTGTTTTAACCTGATTGGAATATTCTCTCAAAGAATCCTTAATTTCCATAATTCTATTTTCATAATTATTGTCTGTGGAAATTGGTTTATATTTCTCAATTAAATTAAGAATGTTTTTAGGATTATCTATGATCATACATGGCATTAGTAAGTTGTTTGTATGTGGTTGATGGAGTCTTATTGCCTTAAAAAACTCGCTATCCCATGCGTCTTTTAATGTAACTTCCTTCAGATTATGGGTAGCTAAATGAACAAATATACATGGTTCAAGATAACCATCATTTGTCACATGTGCATATCGTCTTGCTGCAATACAACCACCTACTGCTGGTGCATCATTCCAAAAATCCATTAAGAAAAAGGGTTTATTATTTCGTACATAATTAACAACCTCGTACATATTCTTTCTTTGTTCAGGAGTGGGCATAAGTTCTAAATTACTACCTTTTGAAACAGGCATATACAAGAAAATCCAACCAAATAAAGCTCCCCTATTAATCCAATCATCATAAAACTTTTCATTACTGAGAGTATTGTAATTTGAAGATGTCAGAACTAAGGAAATTCCAAATAATCTTCCATTATTATATAATTTCTCGGCCAATGAAGAAACCTCTTTATAAACACCTTTTCCTCTCAAGCTATCTGTTTCACTTTCTGTGCCATCTACACTTAGCGCAGGGATAAGATTAGGTATTTCCAATAAATCTTCTAAAGTTTTTTTATTTCTGTTTAGATAGGTTCCATTTGTGAACATCTGAAAAATGCTCCGGTTATGTTTTTTGAAAATATCCTTAAAATCACTTATTTTCAAACTTGGCTCTCCACCTAAGATTGTAAAGAAATGTGTGCCCATCTGCTCAGCTTGACTAATTATTGAATCAAAAAATTCTTTACTCATATCATTTTTTCTATCATATGTTTTTGCATAACAACCATCACATTCAAGATTACAAGCCATGGTAGGACTTATTAATAATGTAAATGGTGCAGGAAATTCCTTAGAAGAATCCAACTCCTTGTTTTTTCTTAACCATTCCAAACCAGAGTAGAGAATCATATTTCTAAAGAAGATGCGAACCTGTTCATAATCTCTATTGAATATATTAATGAACAATTTTCTTGGTCCTGGATTTTCAAGAATCCATGCAAAAAACTTTTTACCTGTTTCATTCTCTGTCAAAGAATAGAACTTTTTGAAAAGTTTGTCCAAATTTTTCTCAGGATTATGATAAATCTTTGAAACATAATGATCTACAACACTTTCTAGAAGTTTTTCTCTTATCCTTTCAATCAATCTCATGGTTTTGAAATAACTGTAGTTATTTAATAAGAATAAGAAAGAAAGTATATAAATTTTTTTTAGACTTCTTTAAACCTTCTAATCATGTCTTTTATTTCTTTTTCTCTTCCCTGAAAATCAAAAATATGCTCAAAAACCTCAGAAATATGCTCTACTGTCACAATCTCAATATCCGGTTTCTGTAAAACAGACAAAACAACATCAGATTCATTACTTTTAGGTATAATAACTTTTTTCATGCCGCTTTCAATTGCGCCTTCTATCTTATAGGTTACTCCTCCCACAGGCAACACATTACCTCTAACTGACAAACTGCCTGTAACAGCTACTTCTTGTCTTACAGGAATTCTTTTTATTGCTGATAACACAGCTATTGCTATTGCTAAGCTTGCACTATCTCCCTCAACACCTTCGTATGTTTGTAAGAATTGAATAAATACTTCCTTCTTTTTCAAATCAATTCCATATACTTTCTTTATAAGTGCTGAAATATTAATGACTGCTTCTTTTGCAATATTTCCCAATTGTCCTGTTGCAACAAACTTATTTTCTCCTGAACCATCTGTAACTATTGCCTCAATTGGAAGCACTAATCCTGACATTCTTGTTCCGCTTCCTATCACTGCTAATCCATTAACTCTTCCAACAAGTTTACCTGTATTTAAAATTATTTGATATTCCTTTTTCCTTTCAATAAACTCATCTGCCAATTGTTTTTCTAATGGTCTTGCAATCTTTAAAGCATCAATTACATCTTCCTTGAGAACATACTTATGACCTTTTTCTAAAGCAATATCTCCTGCACATCTTATCAATCCCCCCAAATCCCTAAGTCTTAATGTAATATGCCCTTTTCTGTTAGCTAATCTCATCCCTTCTTTTATTATCTCAACAACTCCTTCTTTTGTGAAGTGTGGAATTTTACCATCTCTTCTTACCTCTTGAGCAACGAATCTGATCATTTTCTCAATATTTTCTCTCGTTGCAGGCATTGTTTCGTTCATAAAAACCTCATAACCATAACCAATAATTCTACTTCTTAAAGCTGGGTGCATGTGTTTTATAGTTTCCAGATTTCCTGCTGCAACAAGAATAAAATCACAGGGAACAGGTTCTGTTCTTACCATTGCACCGGCACTTCTTTCAGACTGGCCTGTAATAGGGAATTCTTTTTCTTGTAAAGCAGTCAACAATTCTTGTTGAGTCCTTCTAGATAGAGTAGAGATTTCATCAATAAATAAAACTCCTTTGTTTGCTTTATGTATCAATCCTGCAACAACTCGCTCATGTGCTGGAGTTCCTAAACCTCCACTTTGAAAAGGATCATGCAAAACATCTCCCAATAATGCACCAGCATGTGCACCAGTAGCATCATAAAAAGGAGCTTGTTTCTTGTCTTTATTATCAACTAATAGCTTCGGAACCATAACTTGAGTAGGTTTCTTAGTCATTGATAATGAGATACTCATCGCAAAAACAAAAAGCATGCCACCGATAAAAGTAGCTGCAAATACAATGTCACCATATTCTCTTCTAAACCACCAAGGTAAAAGAAGCGAAAGAATAATCAAGAAAAACATGAACCAGTTTTGACTTGCCCTTGCTTTCAATTCTTCTAGCTTTGCTTTTTCAACAATTTCCTTTCCCTTTCCTGCATCAACAGTTCGAATTAATGGATTATTTTCATCCAGAGGATTAGGAAAAACAAGAATATCCTTTAATTTTTCAACTGGCAAGAGTTCTGCTAATGCCTTACCTAGCATACTTTTTCCGGTTCCTGGTTCTCCAATTAAGAGGACATGTCTTCTTTGTAATGCAGCCTTTTTTATCACTTCTACTGCAAAATCCTGCCCAATTATTTGATCCACTAACTTCTCTGGTATTTTAACTTCTTCTGTTGTTTTTATATTAACTATTGAATCTATCTCTCCTATTGAAACTAACTTCTTCTCAATTGAGTTTTTGTTAATTTTTTGATTTTTTTTCATTTTTGACTTGAATTGCTTAGAAGAAAACGAAAAGTATTTTAAAATATTTTGATTCTTATATAAAATATGGCCACAAATGCTGGTGTGGAATTTGTACTTGCTCAACAAGAATATCAGAAAGCTAAAACACCCTTAGAAAAGATAAAAGCTTTAGAAAGGATGTATGCAACAGTCCCAAAGCACAAGGGCACAGAAAATCTCAGAGCAGATATTGCAAAAAAAATGGCTTATTGGAAAAGAGTTCTTGAGCAAGAGGAATCTAAAAAAAGTGCAAGAACTTCATTTAGTATTCAAAAAGAAGCTCCTTGCATAGGTGTAGTTGGTTTACCAAATTCTGGCAAATCTTTGCTTGTTAAAAAGCTAACAAATGTCAACACTACGATAAGTGAGTATGAATTTTCTACGAAAGTTCCTGTTGTAGGAATGCTGAAGTATAAAGATGTTAGTCTTCAAATGATTGATTTTATTCCAATTTTTGAAGGAATTGCATTTAATACAAAACTAAGGCAATACTTATCTCCCCTAAGGATTTGTGATATTCTGCTTATTCTTATAAGAAAGGATGAAGAATTCGAAATAATACGAAAGGAATTGGAAAATTTTAAAATAATACTTGGAAGAAGAAAATTGCTAAAAATAAGAAAATCAGATCATTTAGAAATTATAGGATTTGAATTAATTAAAGATTCTTCATATGATGAAATACTTACAATTGCTAGGGACAAAAAACTTCACAATCACGTTATTCAAATAATGGAAGAAATGACAATAGATGAATTTCTCAAGCTAATAGATGAAAGTTATTATTTTGTTGATTATATCATTGTAAAAAATTTAATCATTGATCGAGAGCCTTCAAAAATTGCTGATTTCTCAATTGATATCTTAAAAGAAACAAATTTTGATCCTATGTTGGAAAAGATTTTTGAAAAAATGAACCTTATCAGAGTTTACACAAAAGACAAATCAAAGAAGATTTCAGATAAACCCATAGTTGTAAAAAAAGGATCAACAATAAGAGATGTAGCTGAAATAATTCACAAAGATTTCGTAAAAAATTTTGATTATGCAAAGATATGGGGAGATAAGGCAAAATTCCCAGGCCAAAAGGTAGGATTAGATTATGAAGTTTTTGATGGCTGTGTAGTTGAATTCTTCTTAAAATTTTAAAAACTTAAAAACTTAAATAAAAAATTAAAAACAAAAAATATAAATTTACTGTTACTCCAACATAGTGATCCTATGAAAAAGAATATACTCTTGTATGATGTTGATGACACATTATTTAACTCTGTTTCTCACTTTTACATTGTTTATGACCTCTTAACTCTTCTAACATATACCAGAACTACAGGAATAAAGGAAAATAGTACAGTAATTGATGTTGATTTATGCAAAGAAAACCTTCCAAAAAGATACATCTATTCAGGTCTAACCAAAAAACTAAAAATAGAAGATCTAAAAAATTATTTGTCAAAAGAACTTGAAACTAAAGATGTTCTTATCATGAAAGAATGGAAAAGAAAAAAAGAAAACCCCTATAGTATAGACTGCTATCATGAATGTATTACTCAGCTAAGAGACGAATTGAAATTACCTATTAGAAATAGAGAAACAAAGTTATTGAGTGAAATAGCCTTTAGTGTAGATCTTAAACCAATTATTTGCTATTATGATATCTTTAAGATTAAAAAAACAATGGACTGTGATCTAGGAGTTGTAACTAAAGGAACTTACACAATTCAGAGTTTAAAGCTTGAACGCTCTGGATTGAAAGAGATCCTAGATAGAAAACATATTCAAGTACTACCTGAGAAAGATTTGTCTCATTGGCAAGAGCTTCTGGAGTATTATTCTCCAAAGTATTATAAAGTTGTAAACATTGGTAATTCGCTAAATGACGATATCTTGCCGATAAAAAAACTTGGGGAAAAGTTTCAGAATGCAAATGCAGTATGGTATGTAACTCACGATTTTTTCACTCACAAAAAAGAGTATGAACAATTAAAAAAATCTAATGAAGTGTTAAAATACTCGTTAGATAATCTAAAAAAATTGCTTCTGGAAAGGTATTGAAAAACTTTTTTAAACAATAAATCATTTCTTAGAGTTTATGGCAATCATAGAACAAATAGAGGAAAAATTGAACAAAGATTTTTTAAGTAATATTATTGGTTTAGAAGAAGAAAAGGAACTAATTAAATCTGCATTATTGTCTGAACATCACATTCTATTTGTTGGTCCTCCGGGTACTGGAAAAACCACAATAGCAAAATCAATTGCAAATTTATTACCAACAATAGAAATGTATGAAGTTGGAGGATTTATCTTTGAGAAAGACTCTGAACTTTATGAACTATTTAAAGACAAGGCAAAAAAAACGATTAAAAAGGGGATTGACAGATTTGTGCGCATTCAAGGAAGTCCTGATTTGATTGTTGAAGATCTACTAGGTGATATTGATCCTGAAAAAGCATTAAAATACGGGGCTTTTAGCTTGGAATCGTTTAAGCCTGGAAAAATCTTTAAAGCGAATAAAGGAATTCTGTTTTTTGACGAGATCAATCGTGCTCCTGAAAAGGTTCAAAATGCCCTGCTTCAGGTATTAGCTGAAAAAAGAATAACACTTAGTGGTTATGAAATAGAATTTCCTTTAGAATTTATTCTTATAGGCACTATGAATCCTGATGATTCTTCAACTGAGAATCTATCTGATGTTATGCTTGACAGATTTGATGTGATATACATTGATTATCCAAAAACTATAGAAAATGAAATAAAAATTGTACAATTAAATGGAAAAAATTTTGGAATAAATGTAAGTAAAGAAATGATGAATCTCATTGTTGGATTTGTAAGAAGTTTAAGAACTGAGGAATTTGAAAAAAAACCTAGCATTAGAGCAAGTATAAATCTGTTTTCCCGAAGTTGTGCTACTGCAAAAATAAAAAACCGAAATTACTTATTAATTGAGGATATTGAAGAGAACATAATTTCTACATTATCTCACAGAGTAAGACTAAAACCATCATACAGATATTCAAAAAAGATTGAGGACTACATAATTCAAAAATGGCATTCTTATATAAAGAAAGGGAGTGATTTTCTTTAGCATAGATTCTCAGAAAAATGAAAAATTAAGCCCTGAACAACCCACACGATCTTTTCAGAAAACTCAAGATAAGAGAGAAGGAGAAGGCCTAAAAGTGATTAAAAATGAAGAAGAATTGCTTAATAAATCATTTATTTTGAATGAACTAACCAATTCAGGTACAAAAATTGAAATTGATAGTTTACCAAGTTATATTGTAAACAATTTTAACAACATAAAGGAAAAATTTTCATCGGAATTCTTTAAATGTCTAACTGGTTACAGCAAAAATGAGATTGAGAAAAATCTAAAGTATGATGAGTTTAAGAAAAATATCGAAAAGGAAATAAAAAAGAAAATAAGAAAATTGCCAATAGAGGATGAAATTGATTTGAGAATGTTGCTTTACTTGAAAGATCTTGATATACTTGATTTAAAGGAAACGTTTAGTCACAGAAAAGGAAAAATAAAAGGACATTATGGTGAAGAAATAGACGTTGAAAGATACAAAAATCATGCATATAGACAAATAGATATAAGAAAAACCATAAAAGAATTGATAAGGCACAATAAAACAAAAATAGAAGACATAACAAAAAATGACATCGTAGTAAAAACTTTTGGCACAACGCAAGAGAATCTGTTATACATTTTATTGGATTGTAGCTCGAGTATGTCTGGAAAAAAGATACATCTTGCTAAGAAAGCAGCTTTAAGTGTATCATATAAAGCAACCAGTGAAAAAAATAGAACTGGATTTATTGCATTTAACAATCAGATTATCACACACATAAAATTAACTAAGAATTTTTATGAATTATTAAAAACCATAATTTCAATCTCTCCTTTTGGAAGAACGAACATATCAAATGCTCTGAAGTTGTCTGTTGAAGAATTAGCTAGAAAACAAGGAACAAAACACATAATCCTAATTTCTGACGCATTAGAAACTGAAGATTTTGATAAAGTATATGATGCTGCATCAATTGCTAAAAGTGAAAAAATAACAATAAGTATTATTGGAACTGAATTGAATGAACAAGGAAAAAAACTTTCGCAAGACTTAGTAAACATAACTGAAGGAAAGTATTATCAATTTGTACTAGAAGATTTAGAAAAAATTGTATTAGAGGATTATTATTCATTTTACTAGGTTATTGTTTAGTCTATAAAATCTATTCCTAAATCTTCTTCATCCAATTCTCTGTATGGTCTTCCCTTACCAAATATTTGCCTTGATTTTACTCCTGTAACTATTAAAAGAACTTTAAGATTTTTTCCTAAATCTTTACTTATATATGCTCCCCAGATAATTAATGCTTCAGGATTTAATTGGCTTGCTACTGCATCAACCACTTTCTTTGCTTCATCCAAAGTTAAATCTTCACCGCCCATGACATTTATAAGGGCTGCTTTACCATTAGATATATCCACATCTAGCAGAGGATTGTTCAATGCTTTTTCTACAGCTTCTTCTGCTCTTTTTTCAGTATCACTTTCCCCCAAACCAATTAAAGCAACGCCACCTTCTTTCATAACTGTTCTAACATCTGCAAAATCCACATTAATTAAGCCTGCCTTAGTTATCATTTCTGAAATTCCCTTCACTGCATTTGTAAGTATTTCATCAGCAATCTTAAATGCCAGATTTATAGAAACATTGGGTATAAGTTCTAACAACTTATCATTAGGAATAACAATCACTGTGTCAGAATTTTTTTCCAGCTTCATTAAGCCTTGCATTGCATTTTCTCTTCTAACAGCTCCCTCCATAGAAAAAGGCAAAGTAACAACAGAAATTACAAGTGCACCTATTTTTTTAGCAACTTCTGCAATGACTGGTGCTGCTCCAGTTCCAGTTCCTCCACCTAAACCACAAGTGATAAATACCAAATCAGTATTTTCTAGTGTAGTTCTAATCTCTCCCAAACTCTCTTTAGCTGCTTCTTCACCAATTTTTGGGTCGGATCCTGCTCCCAATCCCCTTGTTAACTCTTTTCCAATCAAAATTTTCTTATGTGCTGGAGTATAGAGCAAATCTTGGGCATCAGTATTAACTGCAATTATTTGGGCTCCTTCTATGCCTTCTCGATAGATTCTTTCAACTGTATTATTTCCTGCACCTCCAACACCAATAATCTTAATCCTTGTTTTTTGGTTTTCTACATATTTTAACAATTCCTCATCGATATTATTATAAGTAGGAGCCATATTATCCCTCTTCTATATAACAACACAAAAATTTATAAATTTTCTTAAGTAAAAATAGAAAAAAGAAAAGAATTAATTCCTAATCACTGGCTTTCTTGAGTGTTACTTTTTAAAGACACTTTAGGGGTATAATTATTAACTTCACTCTCAAATTTAGAAAAAAGCACATGATCTCTATTTGTAGGATTTTCAAGCAATTTAAAAACCCTAATTTTAAAAGTTTCGATTGCTGTGATTTTGTTCAAAGGCTTTTTTAATTCGTTTTGCAATTTCTCTTTTATAATATCATTTACAAAATCAACATAGGTTGTCTTTTTAGCATAGTCATAAATTAAGTATCTTGTTAATTTTCTTAGTTCTGATTTTACTGAATTACTAACCTTTGAAACTGTAACAATTAGAGGTTTACATCGCAACAACCTATTATCTGAAGTTTTTATTAAAAAAGAATCGTCAATTTTGCTTCTTCTCTTTCTGACCAATTTTTTTACCATTGCTTCTAGCATATTCATACCCACAATCATTGCGATTGCAGAATTTCCCTCTGTAGAGGTTATCTTAAATTTAAGGTTATATGTTTGTTTTCTAGGATCTCCTGTTAATGTCATGAGATTTAGAGTGAGTGTCCTGCCGATGAGTTGTTGAACCTCCTCAGAAAGAACCTCTCCAATAATTTGTTCTCCAAAGATTTCCTTACATTTTACTGGAAACCATTTCTTCTTCTTCCACTTGAGCATTAAATCCGAAGTACTTCTTTTTTGAGCCATGGTATCACCAAAGGAAAATTAAAGTTTAAAGAGTTACACGTAAAGATTGGAAAAAGGATTTATTTTTAAAAGTTTTCTAAATTTAAGAATTTGTATTGGATTTTAAGCTATATTGAGTAAGCAAAGGTTTAATAAAAGACCATAAATCCTAACAAAAACACCTAATTTTTAAATAATATTACACTTTTTACCTGATATGAAATCAGAGTATGAATTAAAGCAAAAAAGTGAACTCTCGAGCACCAAATTAAAAATTTTAAAATTGATTGCTATAAAACCCAGAACATTAACTGAACTAAGTGAATTGTTATCTATTGCAAAGCCTTCGGTACTTGAGCATCTAAGGATTTTAGAAGAAAAACATTTGATTGAAAGAGAAGAAACTGACAGAAAATGGAAATACTACCAATTAACTTTAGAAGGTAAAAGACTACTAAGAAATCTCTCTTTAGTTGATATTTATTCAAATATTTTCATTTCAGCAATGTTGGGAACTTTCTGGACAATACTGAACTTTTTACCCAACAAAACAATACAAAAGCAAGAAGTGAAAAGAGTTTTAGTAGAATCATTTTCAGTAAGAGAACCATCAGTAAGTCAAAATATACCTTTAATACTTGAAAAAATCACCTTTGTACTGTTTATTATTTCTCTAATCTCGTTAATTATCTTGATTATATGGAAATATTCCAGATATAAAAAGTTAAAAAATATTGAGGTGTAATCATGGATGTACCAAGAAAATATGAAAAAAGCACTATTGGAAATGTTTGGGTTGTAGTATGTGTTGTTTTGATATGCCTCTTTGCAGGCTATTATTTTGGTCAAACGCAAAGAAAAGAAATAAAAAAAGTAAACCTATATGAAACTGTAGAAAAAAAGGTTTTGCCAGATGAAGGGATTGTAGTTTTTGTCATTGAAACAGAAAGTGAAAATCCAAATCTAGCAATTGAAGAAAACACAAAAATAAACAATAAAGTTTTAAGAGCATTATCTAACTACAAAGTTGAAACAACACAATATAATCTTGAAAGAATTCAGAAATGGGACAAGGAAAAAGAGGAATTTATTGAAACAGGTTACAAAGTTAGAAACACAATAAAGGTAACTTCATTACCTGAAGAAATGGGCACAATAATAAAAACAGGAATTGAAAATGGAGCAAATAGAATAGAATACATTAGTTATCAGATTTCTCAACAAAAATTACAAGAAATAAAGGCAAATTTATTGAAAGAGGCAATAGAGAATGCAAGAAATCGAGCAGAAGCCATAGCAATAGCATCAAACACAAAACTAGGAAAAATTTTAGAAATAAGTCCATCTGAAGCATATGTTCCAATTTTCAGATACGAAGCAATCTCTTCCTATGAAAAGGACATTCCACAGATAAGTCCTGCAGAACAAACTGTAAGATATGGAGTTTCTATTGTTTTTGAGCTAAAATAAAAAAGTTATCCAAACATATTTCCAGCAATATTTTCTTCTTTCTTTTTCTTTATTTTGTCGATAGCTTTCAGAAAATCACCTGTATTAACATAAGATCTGTTTTCTCTTATTGCAAAATATCCTGCTTCTGTACATACTGCTTTTATTTCTGCGCCACTAAATCCTAACAGTTTTTCTGCAATAGCTTCTAAATCAACTTTCTTTAATTTCATATTTCTAGTATGGATTAGTAATATTGACAATACTTGTTCCTTCATTTTTGGTAAACCAACTTCAATAATTCTACTAAATCTACCAGGTCTAAGAATTGCTGGATCAAGTATATCTAATCTGTTCGTAGCAGCTACAATTTTAACATTGTCCAATGAATTAAATCCATCCATCTCTGCAAGTAATTGCATAAAAGTTCTTTGAACCTCTCTTTCACCAGATGTTCCCAACTCAATTCTTTTTGCAGCAATTGCATCAATTTCATCTATAAAAACAATTGCAGGGGCTTTTTTTCTAGCCAATTCAAATACATTTTTAACCATCTTTGCTCCATCACCAATAAATTTTTGTACTAATTCTGATGCTACAATCTCTATAAAAACAGCATCTGTATGATTAGCAACTGCTTTAGCAATTAGAGTTTTTCCCGTACCAGGAGGACCATAAAGCAAAACGCCTTTTGGTGGTTCAATTCCGATCTTCCTAAATATGTCGGGATTTTTCAATGGTAATTCTAATACTTCTCTCACTTCTTGTATAACCTCATCTAATCCTCCGATATCATTCCAAGTGACTTTAGGTTTTTCTAAAATAATAAAAGATTCCACATTCATTTCAAAACCAACATCTATTTTATCGAGGATATTTAGATTATTTCTATCAACTAAAACCATATCTCCTGCTCTAATCTGTAAAGACGGATTCACAATTGAAACATAAAAATAGTTTCCATTTGGGATCCTGATAGTTGCATTATTACCATTTACAGAAACAACTTCACACACCATCATAGGTGGTTTCATCAATTCGTTTAATTGTCTTCTTAAAGATTCAACGGTTTGTCTAAGAAACTTGTTTTCCTGAATAAGAGACTCAACATAATAGTTTTGTTCTATGTTGTTAGCATTTGTTCCCATAATGATGTTAGAAATTATTAGGGATTTTTAAATTTTTTTAAATATAACAATATCTTCTGATTCTATTTTAAATTAAATTGTGTTAAATATCACTCTATGCTTGATCTATCACAACACCATCTATCATCCCATCCGTCATTTATCCAACCTCCATTATTTTGGCCCCAGTCATCCCAATTGGGATGGGAATTGGTTCCATTCACAAAATTTGTCAATTCCATTCTTATTCACCTCCTTCGTGAACTTGAATTGTTCCATCTTCAAAATTAATAACTAATTTATCACCTGTTTTAATTACTGTATCAGCATTCTCAACGCCAACTATTGATGGAAAATTAAGTTCTCTAAAAATAATTGAAGCATGACTCAACAATCCCCCAAAAGATGTAACTACACACTTAAACTGTAAAATTTTTTCAATATAATCCAAATTAACTCTTTTACAAATCAAAATTTTCTCACTAGGATGATTGGGCAAATTTTCACAAAATGGATCAACATATGCAATACCTTCAATAATATTATTATGGGGTTTTACGACTACAGATCCTTTAAGTATCATTTTTCTCACATACTATTTCTTCTTGAATCCTTAATATTGTAGGACTAAGAGAGGGATAATTCTCAATAACATCACTAACCTTAAAATAAGGTAATCTAAAATATCTGCTTATTGTTATAAAATAAGAAAGTTTTGAATCAAAATCATTATCTGGTAACATAAAATAGAATGCATTGTTGTAATACTTGCAGTTGATTATGGGGTCTTGAACATATATATTTTCAGGTGGTTCTAAATTCAAAAGGATTTTTCTTAATTCTTCTGCAGAAATTTTTTTTCTTTCAAAAATTTCTAGGAAAAGTCTTGTAATATCATAATAACAATCCAAATAAAATCTATTGTAATCAACAAAAGAAAAAAGGTAATAATAATTCAAATTTTCTTTCAATTTCTTTTTTCGAAATCTCAATATCTTTTTTGTGTTTTTTGAAATTTTCGACTGATCCAAAAACAGATAATGACGTGGCAATGCATAAAAAACCCATCTAAAGGAGAAAAGAGGTGTATCAAAAAAAGAAGAATCTAAATTTGCATTCAAAATTTCCTTCTCTAATGAATGATAAACTAGGATATAGAGATGATAATAAGTAAGAAAATTCAAATAAGATTGAAACATTTTAGAAATTTCAGAGGTATAATTTGCTAAAAATCGATAAAAATAATAATCTAGATTCATTTTTACAATTTCTAATCTGGGTTTAAATTCAAAATTCTTGGGAACAAGATGATACTTCAATCTATCGTTTAAATCAAAGTATTCCTTATCATCAATTTTAGTCAAATAAAACTTATCATTCTTCTCTATTATCTCAATTTTTGGTTTTTCATGAAAAAAGCAAGATCTGAATCTAAAGGCAATCTGATTAACAATATCTACAATGTTTTCATTTTTTATTTCTAACAAACTTGAATCTTTCATTTTCAAGATATTCTTTTTGGAGTTTTATAAAATAAATCACTATGTTCATATTTCTTAAAAAATGTTTTTGAAAAGTAAAACAACAAAGCAGGATTTCTTGTTACATACTCAAAAAAAATCTCTAACCAAATCTTATTATATTCACAAGAGTGTTTCAAAGATTTAAAGGAAAACAAATATGCTTTTCCAACACAAGGATGTCTGCATATATAATTAAATTTACAAGTCTCACATCCCAAAGTATCTGAGATTTTCTTTGAAAGGTTTAAAATCTTCTTTCTATTATCTTGAAAATCCTCAGAATTCATTAAAAAATCCTCTAATCCAATAACACTATCACATCCGTATATTTTTCCATCCATAGAGAATCCTATAATCCACTTAAATGCTCCGCAGTTTTCATCATAACACAAAGAACCAGTCATCCCCAGTATTCTTTCAGCATATAATCTAACAGGATCTAATGTTATACTCAATCTTTTTCTTAGATAGTAATCAATTAGTAATTCGACATTCCTCCTCACATTTTTTAAATCAGGTAGCAAAGAAAGATTATCTGTTTCCACAATATTATAAAGCACTCCTTTAAACATCTTATAGTTCAACAGTTTTTTGAAATCTTCAAAGATTTTAGAATCGTTAGTAGTATTAATTAAGTAAATAATTCCAAAGGGAATTTTTAATTTTTCAAGAACATTCATTGCTTGAATTGCATAATTAGGATTTCTGGCACAATTCTCACCAAACCCATCAAAACTTAGACCAATTGAAACGTTCTTTTTATGCAAAAATATGGAAAATTCTTCATCCAATCCATAACCAGAGGTCTGAATTTCAAATCTAACATTTTTCAAGTTTCTTGATTCAAAAACCTCTATAGTTTTTCTAATTCCATCTTTGTTTGTAAGTGGTTCAGCGCCATGGAATATAAGAACAACGGGTTTTTTCAGACTTTCAACAAATGAAGATAACTTATTAATTGTTTCATCTGTTAATTTGTACTCTTTTCTTGTCTCATTCAAAGTATCTAATCGTTTTACAAAGCAATAAGTGCAATTTAGAAAACAATCGTGAGAAACATCAAACACAATAGTTAAATGTGGCTCTGCATAATTGTGTGCATTATATTCACTAATCTCTTCTTGAACGACAGGTTCATAACCTGTTCTAGTAATGTAAAAATGATTTTTAATATTCCAAATCGACCAACACTTGGAATTATAGACTAAATTCATATGAGCATAAGTTAATAAGAAATAAAAATTTAAATTAATAAATATTACCTTAAGACCACACATTGAAAGTAAATTTAAAGTTGACAACCAAGTTTCCAAAAAATATTTAAAAGAACAGGTAATCCAGCAACGAAATGGAATCAGATTATCTAAGATTACTTGATAAAGCATACACACAATTGCCTGAAGTTGAAGAGGCTTCTATGAGACTTAAGATACCAAAAGTTGAAGCTGAAATTGAAGGAAATAAAACCATCATTAGAAATATTCGTCAAATTGCAAAAATACTAAATCGAGATCCTGAACACCTATTGAAATATTTTATGAAAAAATATGCAACACCTGGACAATTGTTACCAAAATTTGGGGTACTAAACAGAAAGGTTTTATTGAATGAGCTTGACAAAGTTGTCTTACAATATCTTGAAGAATTTGTGATTTGTCCAGTGTGCAAAAGCCCAGACACGATAATCATAAGCAATGGAGCATATGGAACTTTAACCTGTAAGGCATGTGGAGCAAAGACCACAATTAAAGTTAAATTATAAATTCTTTCCAATTTTCTCTCCTCAAAAATAAAATTTAAAAAAGAACTTTTCTTACTTATAAATACCCAAAAACTAAAAATAAAAACTAAAAATAAAATAGGTTTGCCTCAGTAGCTCAGCTGGTAGAGCGGTTGCCTCGTAAGCAACAGGTCGGGGGTTCGAATCCCCCCTGGGGCTTTTTAGTTTAGATTAAAACAAGGTGAAAATATTATAAAAAAACCATCACTAACAATATTAATTCCCACCTATAACGAATCAATGCACGTAAAAAATACCATCAAGGAATTATCAAGATTTTACAATAAAGAAAAAGGCAAAAGAAATATTACTATTCTTTTCATCTTGGATGGATGCTCAGATAACACAGAAACATTGTTGCTTCATGAATCAAAACAAAACCAACTTCCTATTGAAATAATTAAAAGAGAAAAAAATTTCGGAAAAGGATATACTGTAAAGCAGGGAATTATGCATGTTAAAACTGAACTAGTTTTAGTAAGTGATTTTGATCTTTCAACTCCTATTGAAGAGTTCTACAAACTTGAAAAATACATTTGTCATTATGATATTGTCATTGGTAGTAGATGGATAAAAACAGATGAAGTTAAGAATAAACCAGACAGAAAGGTATTGAGTTATCTCTCAATTATTATAATCAATCTATTCTTAAATCTTGGTGTAAGGGATTCTCAATGTGGTTTCAAGTTGTTTAAAACAAAAACTGCGAAGAAGATATTTGAAAAGATAACAATCAATCGTTTTGGTTATGATTTTGAATTACTAAAAATAGCAAAAATAAACAACATAAATTATTTTGAAGTCCCTGTAATTTGGAATTATAAGCCAGGCTCAAAAGTAAACTATAAATCATATATCAAAACTTTTAGAGAATTGTTGTCAGTATGGTATAATGCAACTTTCAAAAAAGAGATTTATAAAATATAATTAAAAAATCAAATTCCCTTAAAGGTTGGTTTAAATTGTTTTGCAGCCTTATTATATAGCAATATAGTATTTCCTTTTATACAAACAATCTCTGATTTTGTACTTTCTTTAAGCTTTTCAGCCAGATCTTTTAAAATTTTTCTTTTTTCTTCAGCTTCACAAAATTCTCCATAAAAGTTTTTTAGTACTTTAACTTTCACTAATCCCTTTAAATCAAGTTGTTTTTTTACATCATTAATTATAGCCAGTGTTAAACCATGTTTTCCTATTCTAACCGTAGGAAGAATCTTGTTCTCTATTCTAATCAAATCATGATAATCCATTTCTAACCAGGAATAGTTAAATTTTTAAATATCTTTTGATTAAGATAGAGTAATGGATCTCCTCTTAAGCGGACTGTTTGGATGGTTATCAAGTATAATTGGAACAAAGATTGCGGTAGAAACACCAGAAGAAATGAATCTTAAAAAGATAGTATTTACATTTCTTGCTTTGTTAAACATTTCTGCTTGTGCACTGATTCTTTATGCTGTCAGAAAGATAGAAATTTTTGCAGTAGTTTTCACATATTTATCTCTTTCATTCTATCAGATTTCAAAAATCAAAGATTCTCTAATCCTAGACAAGGATCCACAATTCTATAAATTCTTTCCTCTCTACTCCTTTCTAATTCCATTGATTTCTCTTATGTATGCTACTTTTGTATACTCAAACTCATATTTTTACATATTAATGCTAATGTTATGTCTTCTTGTGATTCTATTAAGTTTACTTGAAACCTATTATCTTATTTCTAAAAATCATCCAAAAACCCAATTTACAACAAACTCAAAATTCTCTACAAAAGAAACCCTAAACTATGTTATGATTTCAATTATTCGATACTTTCCAATTTTCATTAGTTTTCTTATCTTAGAGGTTTTACTGAGAGTTTAGAAAGGAGAATAAAACATCCAGCGGATCTTGTGATTTTTTCTTTTTATCTTCTTTTTTATTCTTCTCTTGATTCTGATTTGTTTCTTGATTTTTTTCTTCGAAAACAACACGATTAACATCTAATACCTTATCAAATCCTCTATAGAATTTTTTAATTTCTTCTGGTTGCTCTTCTTTTGTAAATTCATCTTTTTTCTCAAAATCTTTTTCTAATTTTAAATCTTTTTCTTGTTTTATTTCTTGATTCTCTATTTTTTTATCTGTATACTCTTGCTGATGTTTTTCAATTTCTTCAATTCTTCTCTGATGCTCTGGAAACAATTCTTTCTTTACTTTCAAAATATCTTTGATCTCATTCAATAAGAAATATCTTTTTTTAATTAACTCATTAACCTTTGCTTGGATATTTAATTTTTCTTTGGTTAAATCTGCTATCCTCCTTGCTTCATCTTCTATTGCTCTTCTTTTTTCAGAGATGGATTTTTCAAGAGTTTCTAAAATTTGCTTTTTCTCTTGGATTTCTCTTTCAATATCTGATGGCAAAATATTTTTCATTTTTTGAATTTTCATTTTTTGAATCTCTTGTTCATATTCCGATTTCATTTTTTCTAATCTCTTTATATCGTTTTCAAGTTCTAGAATCAGACTGTTTTTTTGCCTGATCTGATCTTCCAAATCCAAATTCTTACTTTTTAACTGATCTTGCTGTAATTGCATTTCTTGAGTTTTTTCTTCTAAATCTCTTAACATAAGTTCTTTTTCACCTATATCTCTAGAAATTTCTGAATATTTCAGGTTCAGAACTTCAAAGTTCCTTTTTATATCTGAAAGTTTTAACTCATACTGCTTCTTTTGTCTAATCAACTCGTCTATTTCTGACTGCATCTTTAGAATAAGATCCTTTTTTTGTATCACAATTTCTTGAAGATTATCTCTTTCATATTTTAGATTATTTAATGTCTCTTGTTCTTTCTTTAATTGAATCTCCAAACTTGCAATCTTTCTAGCCCAATCCTCATATGATTGCTTAAGGTTATCTATTTTTACCTCATAATCTCTAATTACTCTCTCTTTTTCATTGCAATCTTCTAATAATTTTTGATATTTTTCTTCATAGGCGTTTTTTTCATTTCTTAGTTGATCAATTTCCCTATATAGTTGAATCTTAAGGTTTTGCAAATTTTCAATTTCACTTTGAATTTTTGATAAAACATCCTTTCTAGAGGCTATTTTATTATCTAAATCCGATCTTTCTTCTTCCATCTTTTTGACAGTCAATTCTAAAGTCTCTATCTGATTTTTCAGTGTTTCGTGTTTTTTCTTCAAATCCTCATATTCTCTTAGAATAGGTTCATTTCTGAAATTTTGTGAGTTAAAAGCAGTATAAACCTCCTTTTTGTTATTTATACTTTCATCTTCGGAAATTATACCCTTCAATTTAAGGATCTCTTTAACTTCGTTTAAAACTTTATATCTTGCCTCTATTAACTTCTTAATTGTTTGTTCAATTCTTTGTTTTTCACTTATTAAATTATTTAATTTATTAGATTGATCATCAAACTTAACTTTAATCTCATTCAATTGTTTATTATATTGATCTATTTCTTCACTTTTTTTCTTAATCTCTTCTTGCAAAATCTTAATTGATTCCTCGGTCTTTGAAATTTCAGATTGCTTGTTCTTTAATTCCTCTTCCAGCAATCTTTTCTCTTCCTTAATCTTTTCCTTCTCTTGCATCAATAATTGAATCTCTTTCTTATTATCTTCTATTGCTGTTCTAAAACTATTAATCGCACTCTTTAACTTCAAAAGCTCTTCTCTAGATTTATTTATTTCCTCCTCTTTCTTTCTCTGTTCCTCAACAATTGATTTCACGTTTTCCTTTAAAACCAACATCTCCTCTTCTTGCTTTTTCTTTTCTTTTAACATCTCTTCTATCATAGCTAATAGTCTCTGCTTCTCATTCTTTAATTCCGAAATTTCTCCAATTAAATGTGAATACTCCTCTTTAAGAAGCGAAAACGACTTTAAATGCATCTCTTTCTCCTCTTCCAATGCTGCAATTTCTTTCTCTAAAATCTCTTTTTTATTTTTCATCTGATTAACAGAATTATCTAATTCTGAAAGTATTTTCTTCTTTTCATCACTCTCTTTCTCAAGTTTAGCTATTTCTTCTTTTTCTTTAGAACTTTTTATTTTCAAATCCTCCAAGTCTCTTTTTAACTGCTGGCTTTCATTTTCTATTGAAACTTTTTCAACATTAAGTTGTTCTCTTATTTTCTTTAGTTCTTCTATTTCTTTTTTATATACCTCGATCTCTGTCTTTAATTCTGTTTGTTGATTTTTAAGATCACTTATTTCTTTGTTCAACAGTTCAATTTCCAGTACCTTTTTTTCTCTAAGTTGATTAAGTTCTTCTTTCAAAAACCTCAACTTTTCTTCATATATATTTCTTAACTCAGATAATTCTCTCTCAAGCTTAATCTTCTCTTCCAAAAATTTTCTAGAATAAGAAATATCGGGAATTTGTTTTTCAGAAATATTCATATTTTGAAATATATCAAACTCTTCCAATTCTCTGAATTTTTTTTCTATGTCTTCCCATATTGTCATAGTTAATCCGCTATAACTTTGAAACTGAGTTTATTAGTTCATCTATATTTTGAATTGTCTTATTCAATTCTTCCTCAGAAATTTCTTTTTGATGCATTAATTTTGCATTTTCAAAATCAGCCTTTAATCTTTGCAATATTATAAGGAATTGGTTTTTCAAAAGTTTTTCCTTATGTTTCAATTCTTCTGCCTTCTTGTTAATTTCTACCAAACTACTTTCTAAGAAAGATCTCTCTGTTTGTAAATTTTTCTCAACATCTTTTAGATAATTCTCTTTATCTTTAAGCATTTGTTCCTTAAACTTTAATTCGTTTTCTTTCTTTTTTATTTCTTTCATTTTTACATTTTGCATATCATCAAATTCTCGTTTTTCTTTCATAAATGACATTTGTAACTGTTGTAATTCCTTTTCTCTCTGTTCAAGTTCCAGTTCTTTCTTTTTCAGAGATTCATTTAATGTATCTAAATCTGTTTTCAAACTAACTAAAACCTTAGATTTCTCATTATTTATTTTTTCAAGCTCCTTTATTTTTAATTCTCTTTCTTTTAATTCATTTACTTTACTCATCAACAAATTTTTTAATTCTACTAATTCTTTTTCCTTTAATGCTAATTTTTGTTGAATTATTTCCTCCTTAACCTTCAACTTATTCTCTAATTGATTCAACTGCTCATCCTTCATCTTTAATTCATCAACTTTCTGATAATAATCTTTTAATGATTCTAAAAATCGGTTAAACTGTTTATTCAAATTGTCTTCTTTTAACTTCATTTCTGAAACTATAAGATCCATCTTTTCTTTGAGAAGACGATTTTCAATGATTAATTGATTAATCTTTTTCTTCAACAATACCTCTGTATTATCATTTTGTAGGAACTCATCCACCATTTGAGAAAGAGAATATACATCATAATCCTCTGGTAATTTAATTTGTTCCTTTTTAACTTCATCTTGGTATGTTGTTTTATCTAATTTTGCTTTTAGATCACTATCTAAATTTTTTTCTTCTTTCTCATCTTCAGTTAATTCATCAGACTCTTTAGTTTGCAAGCTATTGTTTTCAGGAACATTATGCAAAAGTTCTTTTTCTATTTCATCCATAACTTTTTTTATTCTTTCTAATTCCTCATCAATTGTTTTATTTTCCATGTTTCAACTCAGCAAGTTTTATATTGATATCATCATATAATTCAATGATTTTTAGATGCAATTTTTGAATAGTTTCACGAGGTAGATCATGAATATATGCATAATACAGTTCTTCTATTTTTTTGTAAACATGTATTGCTGCATCAATCATTCCTTTGTTTAAAAATTCCCTTGCAAAATCAATTAATTGAATTATTTCATATTCTTTCTTATTCGTTTCTGAAACTGTCGCATTGTTCTTTAAATCTTGAACAACTTGTTCAGCAACAAGTTTTGAAGAATCCTTTAACTGTGTAGCTAAAAAAACACTTAACTCATTTTCTTCGAGTTTTTTCTTTTTTTCTATAAGTTCATTCTCAAATTGTAAAAGTTCTAAATATTTTTGATTCAATGCCTGTTCCTTTTCTGTCAATTCTATTTCTTTTTTATCAAGCATACTCTCTCTCCTCTGAATTTCCTCCTTTTTTCTCTCCAATTGCGCCAATTCTTGTTCTAAATCAGTTCTTCTCTTTTTTAAATTATTGACCGTAGTTCTTAAATGATCAATTTCATCTAAAACTCTTTTTTTTTCTTGCTCTAAATTATCTAGTTCTGCATGAAGTTTATCTAACTCAATCTTTAAATTCGATTTTTCATTTTCCTTTTCATTTTCCTTTTTAACTTCTTTTTCTTCTTTTAAGTTTTTAGGTATGTTCGTATCAATTTTACTTTCTAATTCCTTATTTTCTTCTTTAGTTTTTTGAAGGGTTTCTTGTTTTTTTTTCTTATATTCTTGGATCTTCTTGATCAAAAGATCTTTTTTTAAATTATAACCACAATGAGGACAAAAGTTATCGCTAGGTTCAACATTCATTAAACAAATAGGACACTTCATTTTTAGGAATTTTCAAATTTATAGCCACAAACATGGCAAAACTTTGCACCATCTCTTTTTGGAGTATTACATATTGGACAATTTTCTGTTTTGCCTGCTTCCTTTAACTCTTGCTTTAATGTTTGCGTTGATTTTAAAAGATCGTCCATCTTTTTTTCTATTGGTAATTCCTCTTTTACTTCTGTTTTTTCAGGTTCTTCTTTTTTTTCAGCAACTTGCTCTTGCTTTTTTCTTTTGAACAATCTCGAAAAAAATCCTTCTTTTTTCTCAGCAGGTTTAACTTCAGCAACCTCATATTGTGGAGACTCCAATTGCTTAAGTAATTCTTCTAATTCGCGATAATCTTTCTTTTCTTCAACAGCTTCTGTCTTTTGAACTTCTGTTTTTTCAGGAATGGATTCCTCTTTATTCATCTCTAATCCCTTTAAAATTTCTTCAATCTCCTTGTCGGTTATCTTTTCCTTTTCCAAATCAAAACTTTCATTTTCCAGGTCTTGATCTTTCATTGATTCCATTGTTTTTTCAAGTTCCACTGTTGTTTTGTCTTGTTCTGTTTCTAATTTTTCGACATAATTAAAAGTTTCTGCAACTAATCCTTGTATTTCAGCTATCTGTTTCTGTATCTTTTCTAATGCTTTCTTTTTCTTTTCTAGTGTCTCCTTTAAAATTTTGACCTCTTCATTGAGTTCATCATGTCTAACATTGTACAAGCTAAGTGTCTCTGTTAATTCCTCTTTTCTTTTCTTAAGTAGAATTACAAAATTTTCTAACATTGAATGAAAATTTCCTAACTCGTCTAAAAAAGAGTGTAACAGTTCCTCTTTTTTTGAGAGAACATCCATTGAAATTTGAATCTTTTCGAGCTCTTTGGTGTAGTTATCCTTTTTTAATTGTATTCTTTTGTATTCTTTAGTTATAAGCATTCCTATTCTATCCTTTAGAAGATTACACTCTTCCTCTAATGACTTTACATTAGCAAGATAAAGGAAAGGTTTTGAAACCTCTACATTTTTTTGAATCTTTTTTTCTACTTGTACATCCTTAGCTTTTGATTTCTTTTTCTGGATTTTCTGATTCTGCGATTTTGATGAGTTTCCATCTACTATTTTTAGGATCTTACTCATTTAACTCACCCCCTAAGGATTTCATAATGGTGTTTAACGTTGAGTCAACATCACTAATATCTCTCATTATTTTTTCCTTTTCTTCTTTTAATAATGGAATATTGGCCTTTACCTTTTCTAATTTCTGTTCTAAATCCTTTAATTTGTTCATTTCTGAATCCAGGGTTGAAAAAAGCTTATCATAAAATTCAATATATCTCTTTACAGAATCCCCAAAGATAAATTGCATTTTATCTTTAATTAGCGCAAATTGCTTTTTAAGCTCTTCAAAATCAGAACTTAGATTGGATTCCACTTTTATCACCCCAAAAAGAAATAAATTTTTATATTTATAAAGGTTTTTTGAAACTCAAGAGTTACAACTTGTTGCTATTTTATGGAGATATTCCTCTTTCCTCTCAAATCCATTTCTTTTAGAAATTTTCTTAAGAGCTTTAGAAATTGCAGAACCATATTGTGCTGCTTTCTTTTTTCTGAAAGCGAATTTTCCTAATCCCAATTCCTCAGCTACTATTCTAAGAATATACTTCTTTTCGTTTTCATAGATCTTGTAATTCTTTATTCCCAATGCTACTTTAATTAATTCCTTATCAAAAAGTGGAATAACTATATTATTGTTAAAGTATTTTGCAATACTATAGTCCCTATAAACATCTCGATGAATCATATTAAATGTTCCTGACCAGCACTCTAATTCAGGATTTACCAAGTGCCTTTCATACCCTGCAAAAAGTTCTTCGGATCCCAAGCCTGATAGAACTATGGCATTTCTTATATTTTTTAACTTATAAATCAAGTAACTAACTAATCCAACTTCTACTTTAACAGTACCAAAACTTCCTATAATAGGAATTATTTCAGGAATTGCATTTTCAATATCTTTTAGTTCAACTTCTAATATTTCGAGTTTTAAATTTAGAAAATCTGCGACATCCTTAGCCTTTTGTATATCATCACTCTTAAAACCTTTCACACCCAAAGTTATTAGTTTAGGATTAATTTCTTTAAGCATCAAAGCAATTAGAGAACTATCCAATCCTCCAGAAAAAAGTATTACACATTCCTTTATTTTTGATTTTAATTCTGAAAAAATTTTTATCAATGTTGATTTTAATATTTTTTTCGCCTCTTCAAGAGATTCATAAGTTTGTAAATTAGCAAATTCCTTCTTAAGATTTCTTTGTAAATGTTGTGTATTTAAATCAAACAGATATGTAAAAAAAGGATTTCCTATAAAAACATCTCCTTCATTCAAATTTTTAACATCAAAAGTATTGTTATTCCTAAAATGAAAAACTTCAGCGTTATACAAATCGTTTCCAAAAAAATTAGAATTGAGAAAATTCACTTTTGAAGCAAAAAGAATTCTTGCATTTTTACTATCTATTTTATAGAAAAATGGAGTAATAGGAAAATCACAATAAAACTCGACAAGATTAGATCTTTGAGCAATTACAAAAGAATTAAAGGTTCGTTCTTCTTCGTTTTGACCAGCAATACTCACAAAAAAATCATTCATATGATTGAAAATTAAAAGAAAAATAAAAATTATTCTTTTAATATGTTATCATACTTACCCTGATTTACTTCATGAATGAATTCTTTTGCAGATTTTCCCTCAATATTGACTCCCATGCTTACGCATGTTCCTGCAATTTCCTTTACTCTTTCTTTAATGGTTTTTCCACTCAAATTATCTTGTTTCATATTGGCTATCTTTATAACTTGCTGAATAGTTAAATTACCAACAACTTCTTTTGAGGGATTGTGTGCTGCGGTTTCAATATTTAACTCCTTTTTTATCAATGAGGACGTTGCAGGTGTTCCTATTTTTATCTCGAATTCCTTGGTTTGGGTATCTACAATAACAGTCACTGGAACCTGCATACCCTTAAAATCTGCTGTTTTTTCATTTATAGTTTTTACAACAAGTCCAACATTTACTCCTAAAGGTCCTAATGCTGGCCCTAATGGAGGCCCTGCCGTTGCCTTTCCTCCTTCAATAACAATCTTTACAGTTTCTTTTGGCATTTTTAATCACCTTTTATTCTCTTTTTCCCTCTTCAACAACTTCTGTTGAGGATTCTCTTCTCACAAGGCGAACATTATCAATTGATAGTGTTATTGGCAAAGGTGCAATAGCATTTAGTAGCTCTACAATAACCTGTCCTTTTTCAAGATCTACTCTCTTAACTTTTCCTTTTTCTCCCTTGAAGGGTTTAGCTATTATTTCAACAATATCGTTTTTTATGATATTATATTCAACTTTTTCAGGCATAATCATAGGTTCAATATCCTTCAAACTTACAGTTTTTTTTAGAACTCCTCTGGCATACGGTACTCCAAATATTGCTGTTTCAACGCTAAATCTATCCTTTGCCTCTACAAAGATATATCCTTTCATTCCATGTCCATAAACAATACTATAAACAGGTAAATTCTTTTTTTCCACATTAGCAACTATGAAATCTATAACTTGTTCCTCTCTTCCGGAAGTAGTTCTAACAGCAAATATGGGCATTTTTACACCTCAAATAATCAAAGATAGGATCAAACTAAGCAAATAACCAACTGCACCTATAATAAGTAATCCAGCTCCTGAGATAATAGCAATTTTTTTAAATTCTTCCTTTGTTGGTTTAGTAGTTACATTTAAAACTATTCTTGAGTTGTACAAAAAATCCTTTATCTTTTGAAAGACTGCCATAAAAAAGTGAAAGAAAGTGAATTTAAAAATGTTTTTACTTCTCATTCAATCATTCATTCAATCATAATGATAGTTTCTTTTTCAAACATTTGTTCAGTTGCTATGTCTATCAGTGCTAATTTTAGAACATATATTCCTGGTGATGGCCTAAATTGCAGATCAAAAGGAACTTTTAAAAGTAGTATCTGATTTTCTGATGTAACTGGATATGGTGGCAAAAAAACAAGTTTTGAGTATACCTTAATTCCATCAGCTGTGTAGATTGTAATCATAGCTCTAAGTTCTGCTCTTCCAGAGATATCCTTATGGAATCCTGTTATATTCTTTACATAAATAAAGCCTCTATCGCTAACCCTTAATTTGCTGGGATTTATTATATTTTCTCTTTCTCTCTGAATCACTATCTCAAACGATTCATACTTAAGAATTTTCAATTCTCTGGAGGATAAATGATAAATATAGAGGACAACAATAAAAATAACAAAACTTGAAAGTAATACAATTGCTAATCTATGAGATGGTTTCATTCATATTTTTAAAGAAGAAAACAATTATAAATATTTTGAAATTGTGTATCTAATAGGATAAAAAAATCTTATTTTCTTTTGGTCTTTGTTTTTATCTTGTATTTCTTGTTGATCAATTCCAAAACCATGTCAATTCTTGAGTTAAGCAATTTTTCTAAATTGTCTACTGATTTTTTTAGATCCTCGTATTTTACATCAATTTTCTTATCAAGAGCATATATGTCATATTTTATCTTTGCAAAGCTTTTTCTTAGTTTTTTTTCATTAAACACTAGCATAAGTTCACCTCTTGATCATGTGGAAAAATCACCAAATATATAAATGTTACTATTGACTGGTAAATACAAAAAAGTTATTAAATTCTCATGTCTTCTCTCGTCATGCTTTTAGAAAACGAATTGTTGCGTATAAATCGTGAAATTTTTGTAAAATCTAAGGAATTACCAAATTTAGGAAAGTATCCTGATGAAAGAAGTGTAGAAGAACTTCTAAACTCGGGCATTATCATAATAGATAAGCCAGAGGGTCCTACATCTCATCAAGTTTCATCCTTTGTAAGAGATCTACTAAATGTAAAATGTGGACACTCTGGAACTTTAGATCCTAAGGTGAGTGGAGTATTACCTATTGCTTTAGGAAAAGGAACAAGATTACTCAAGTATCTACTAAATGCAAGAAAAGAGTATGTTGGAATTATGCATTTACACTCTTATGTAGCCAAAGAATCACTTGAAAAGACAAAACAATCCTTTATTGGTAAAATTGAGCAGATACCTCCTGTAAAAGCGTCTGTAAAAAGGGAAAAAAGAGTAAGAGAAATCTATTATTGGAATTTTATTGAAATAATTGAAAAAGATGTTCTTTTTAGGGTTGGCGTTGAAAAGGGAACATACATAAGAAAATTATGTCATGATTTTGGGATTGCATTAGGCACAAAAGCCCACATGGTTCAATTGAGAAGAACAAAGGTAGGGTTATTTGATGAAAAATTTGCAGTAACACTTCATGATTTGAAAGATGCAATATTTTTTTACAAAAATGAAAATAATCCTAGCTTATTAAAAAGAATAATTCTTCCTGTTGAATTCATGGTCCAACACTTACCAAAGATATGGGTAAAAGATGATGTGGTTTATTATCTCACACATGGAAATCATCTCTTTGTGCCAGGAATTGTAAAAATGACAAATGATATCAGATTAAACGAATCAGTTGCTGTATTCACATTAAAGAATGAGTTAATTTGTGTAGGCATTGCTCAAATGAGTTTTGAACAAATCATAAACTCTTCAAGAGGGTTAGCTGTTAAAAACGATACTGTAATTATGGATTCAGATTATTTTCCAAAAATTTCAAAAAAGACTTCTTAAGAACTGCATAGCTTCGTACCACCCAAAAATATGCTTAGTGTGAAAAAGTGAAAGCAACACAGGAATTTTATATTGTCTAGCAATAATTAGATTTTGCTTTATTCTTCCTATAATCAAATCATTTAAGAACAAATTATCAAATGATATTCCCAATATTATATTTCTTTCCTGAAATTGTTTTGCATAAACTTGATTAAAATTTGATCTTCTTACGTGAAGAGAATCAGAATCATCACTAAGTTCCAAATCATAAACAACATGGCCTTTTTCTATACATTTTGCCATTGGAAAATTTTTCAGTGACAAAACCTTAATCTTTCCTTCAGTTAATTTTTCTGAACCAAAGAATATAGAAAACTTTTGATAATTAGAATCATTCTTTAATTTTTCATATTTTTCCTTGTCTAACATGATTATTCGTGTATAATCATAAAACTCTAACAATTCTGGATCAAAAATATGTTCAGTAATTAATGTTTTTGAAACATATATAAGTCCCTCTGGTGTTTTTTTTAAAAATTCTTCCTCTAGCATAAGTAAAATATGATGAATAAAATTTAAATAGTTTTTCACACTAGATGATTGTATGATTCAGAATTTAGACTCATGGATAAAAGCTGGAAAAATCACCAAGGAAATTATCGAAAAAGCAAAGAAAATCATAGAAAATGGAGTGAGTATTTTAGATGTTTGCGAAAAAATGGAAAAACTCTATAACCCTGCATTTCCAATAAATATTTCCATGAATGAAGTTGCTGCTCATGATACTGCAGATATAAATGATGATAGGATTCTTGAAGGAGTGATAAAAGTTGATGTTGGAGCACAGATAGATGGTTATATTGGTGATTCAGCAATAACAATTGATCTTACAGATAAATACTCAGATTTGATTAATGCAAATGTAGATGCATTAGAAACTGGCATTAGAGAAATATGCGAAAAGAAAACATTTGAAATTAACAAGATCTCTCTTGCAATCTATGAATGTGTAAAAAAACATAAATTAGGAGTTATAACTAACCTAAGTGGGCATGGACTTGAAAAATATAATATTCACTCAAAACCTACCATTCCCAATTATCCTACCAATACAAGAGAAATTTTAAAATCGGGAACAGTTATAGCAATTGAACCATTTATCACAAAAGAGGATAGTCAAGTAAAGGAATCAGGAAAAGCAAAAATATTTCAGTATGTAAAGGATATACCAATTCGCGATTCAAAAACAAGAGATTTAAGAGATTACATAAAAGAGAATTATAAGACTTTGCCATTTGCAAAGAGATGGTTATTAAAAGATTTTAAATTTGAAGATATTGAAAGATGCCTTGGAAATCTTATAAGAAATGGTAACGTTATTGAATACAAACCCTTAAGAAACGTTTCAAACTCAATCGTAACTCAATTTGAACACACAATACTTATCGAAGAAAAAGAAATAAAAGTATTAACAAGGTGATTCTTACTCTGCACTTTTTAAAACTTCTTCAGCAGATGGCAATTCCTGCCATACCCTATCAAACAAAGCTTGTAATGCATTTGCAAAGTATTCTGAGTTTAACCATATTCCTACATCATAACTTGGATGAACCTTTTCATCGTCCAATAGCATAAATATCAATTCTCTTGAATCAATTATTATAAATCTTGCCTTGAAATGTTTTAAATCTCTAACTTCTGCAATATCCTTTATCTGTTCAACAGCTTTTTTGCAATTCTTATTTATTGGTGCTGCGATTCTAATTTCAACACCTCTTTTATGTAATTTTTCAAATGTTGGCTTTAAGAAATCAACTTCTCTTATTAATCCATCTGAAGAGGTTACTATAACTATTGATTTTTCAGCTCCTCTGATAGTTAATTCTATGTGATTGTATAGATTATGTCTTCCTCTCAAAGAACCTGCCAATTCAGAGGTATCCACTAATTCAACTCCATCACTGTGCAAAGAAACTAGTTCATTCATCAGATCGCTTTCTTTTACTTTTTCCAATCTATTCAATCTTTCTTCTGCCTCTTTTTGCAGGTTTTTCTTTACTCTTTCTACTACTTCTTTTGGTGGTATTGCGATATACTTTATAGGCTTACCTAATTTATTTATCACAAATCCTTTCTTTTCCAAACTTTGCAAAACATCATAAGCTCTGGATCTAGGAACATTTGCGATATCGCTCAATTCTCCTGCAGTAGCGACACCTCGAGTTAGCAATGCTAACCATATTTTGGCTTCATATAAATTTAGGCCAAAATATCTGCGAACTTGAGTTAAGAATTCGTCTTTAACAATCATATTTATCCCTCTTATAGATTTTAAACCCCTTATTTGATAGTAAACACATCACAATATATAAATGTTTCGATTTGTTTAATCATTATTCAGTTTTAATAAAAACGATATCTATAAACAACAGATCTATTTGTTATTCTTAGGTTATATTCCTATAATTCCCAATCTTCCTTGAAAATTTTTAAAAAAAGCAAAAATTTCTAAATTGTATGGACATTTTTGAAGAAAGAAAAAAGAAAGTCATAGAAAAGTTATTGAGTGGATTTGATAGATCCAGAAAAGGCTCGATTGACGAACCAATTTTAAACCTGTTAAACTTGATAAATAATTTACCAAATTATTACACTACATCTTCTTGTTCTGGAAGAATAATGATAACTAGTTCTTCTTTAAAAGGAAAAAAGCATGAAAATATATGGTACTTTTCAACTCACGAATGCATTAGCAGTGAAAAATCAAATGAACTTTGGCAATTAATAAATAAAATTGATGATGAACTCTGGCTTAGAATGGATGCAGCAATACTTCATGTTGCATGCAAAACTTTGAAAGATGCACATTTGCTATTGATTCTTGCCAAAAAAGTTGGTTTTAAGAGAGGTGGGTTAATCTCACTAAAAAGAAAGATTGTTGAATTAATTTCTACCGAACATGTTGAAATGCCATTAAAGGTTGATGGAAAGATTCTTACAGATTTCGATGGTTTTAAACTGATAATTGAAAAGTGCAATGAAAAACTCAATCGAACTCACAAAAAAATCCAAAAATTCGAAGAAGAAGTGAGAAAACTAGGATAATCTTTTTGTAGGCTGTTCCTATCAATTCTTGGATTTGAAATTAGAATTTATTTTAACTATGTCATGCATGTGTTTTGAATTTTTTTATTAAAAGTAATAAATATGAAACATTTGGTTATTCTTAAAAATTTTACAATTTTTGGCAATTATTGCAATAGTAAGTTCTTCGATTGGACTCTCCTAATTTTTTAACAATTATTTCCTCTCCGCACTCAGAGCATATTTTTTTCCCATAAATTTTTAGTTCTCTCTTCAGCATAATTCCTCTCTTTCTACATTCATAAAAGATTCTAGAAAATTTGAGTGTTTCATCAATTAATTTATCTATTTCCTCTTCACTTAAGTCTTTTGCAAGTTTCAACGGATGCACTTTAGCTCTAAATAGTGCTTCATTCTTGATTATATTTCCTACACCTGCAAAAACACTTTGATCTAGAAGAATATCTGTTATTAAACCATCGTAAGATTTTATCTTTTCTTTAGCTTTAAACACATCAAACTTTTCGCTCATAACATCAACAGTTTCGTCTAAATTAAGGGCCTTAACAATTTTTACAGAGCAATTGTAAAAGTCGAGTTCATAATTTTCAAATTTTAAGCTTAACCTTTCTTTTTTATGTTCAATTCTTTCATTTATGCTATAAGAACCATACATCAAAAAATGAATAATTAAATAAACATCATCAAACTCAAAAATCAATCTTTTACCAATAGATTTGACATCTTTAACTGTCTTTCCAATCAACAGTGTTTTGTTTTGCTTAGTATTTCCACCAACAGCTATTATCTTTTTTCCTTTTAAGAATGATAACTTTTCTCGAATCAAAAAAACTCCTGGTCCCTCCATATCAAAATATACCTAAATCACAAAACCATATAAAAAATTTATGAAATAATATCTAAAAAGACATAGTAAAAATACAAATGTTCAACATTCTGACAAAAACATTTATAAATACAAATTCTGAACAAAAAATTATTGCCTCCGTAGCTTAGCGGTATAGCGCACGGCTGTTAACCGTGAGGTCGCCGGTTCGAATCCGGCCGGGGGCGCTCTCATTCTTCATAATCTTTCTTTCTTCCTTAACTACACAAATCCCTTTACTCTAATAATACAATATTCACAATCTTTTCCTGCTTTTACTAAAAATTTTTCACAAATGAATAAGAAAATTTATTAATGGATGATGATATATACCTTCATATATGAGATCTTTTAACAGAAAAAGTATAGGAATAGCATTTGAAAGAGAAATCATTGATTTTTTTTGGAAAAATAATGGAGGAGCAATTAGAGTTGCAGGAAGTGGAGCAATAAGAAAACCAAGTTGTGATATAATTGCTAAATTAAATGATCTTTTTGCAATAGAAGCAAAAAAAACAAAGGAAGATTTCATTTACTTAGATAAAAACCAAATTCAAGATCTTATACTCTTTGCCAATAAAATGGGTTTTGAGCCGATAATAGTAATAAAATTCAAAAAAGATATAAAATGTATAAATGCCAGAAATCTAGATCTAAATCAAGAATGTAAAACCATTCGAGTTTCAAAAGATGATTGTTTAAATCTAGAGGAATATTTCCTCTTAAGATGAATCTAATAAAAATGACCGACATAAGTCCTGAAATGGAAGAGTATTTCAAAAATTTAGAAACTGAAGCAATAAAAGCGTATAATTTAGCCAAAATTGCAAGAAGCAAGGGCCTAGACCCAGTTCCTGATGTAGAAATAAAATTAGCAAGAAATATGGCAGAAAGAGTTGAAGGTTTGATGTCTGCTTCTCATCCTCAATTAGTAGGATCTGGAGTGATTCAAAGAATTCAAGAACTAGAAAAGCAATATGAACCATTAGATTGGAGAGTAGCATTAGAAATAGCAAAGGAAGTTGCACTTCAAAAATTCTGTAGATTTGAAACTGTTGAGGAATGCATAATTGCAGGGATAAGAACAGGTTTTGCATACATAACTCTTGGAATTGTTGCAGCTCCTCTGGAAGGAATAACAGAAGTAAACATTAAAAAAAGGAGAGATGGCAAAGATTATTTAGCTATAAAATTTGCAGGTCCTGTAAGAGGAGCAGGAGGTACGGCCGCTGCAGTGTGTGTTATAATTGCAGATTATGTAAGAAAAGCAATGCAACTATATCCATATGACCCAACAGAAGAAGAAATTAAAAGATATATCATAGAGGTAAATGATTATGCAGAAAAGGTTACAACATTACAATATCATCCCACAGCTGAGGAAATTGAATTTCTAATAAGGAACATTCCAATTGAATTAGATGGAGATCCCACAGAAACTTATGAAGTTAGTAATTACAAAGATCTTCCAAGAGTAAAAACTAATCGTATTCGAGGAGGTATGGTTTTGGTACTAACTATGATTGCTTTAAAAGCTCCAAAATTGCTAAAAAGACTAGCCAAATGGGGAAAAGCATTTAACTTGGAAGAATGGCAATTCATAGATGAATTTGTTAAGTTGCAAGAGAGAATAAAATCGCATTCTCAAGAAAAATCAGAAGAATCAAATCAAATTTTGCCGAATTATGCTTATTTGCACGACGTCGTTTCTGGCAGGCCTATTTTGAGTTATCCATTACAACCTGGAGGTTTCAGATTGCGCTATGGAAGAAGTAGAGCATCAGGGTATAGTGCATGTTCTATAAATCCTGCAACACAAATTGTATTGAATGAATTTATTGCAAATGCAACCCAATTAAAGGTAGAGAGGCCAGGAAAAGCTGCTTCTGTAACATCCTGCACATCTATAGAAGGACCAATTGTAAGACTTAAAGATGGCTCAGTAGTAAAAATAAAAACTGTAAACCAAGCGATAGAATTAAAATCCCAAATTGAAAAGATACTTTATCTTGGAGACATACTTTTTAATTATGGTGATTTCTCTGAGAATAATGCAAGACTTGTTCCTAGTGCTTTTGTAGAGGAATGGTGGAAATTGGAAGTAGAAAAAACCCTAAAAGAAAGTGGTATAGATATGAATTCCTTAGATCGGACTCTTTTAGATCAACTTCAAGATCCAATAAGAAATAAGGAAAAAATAAAGGCATTTGATGCATTAAACTGGTGTGAAAAATATAACATTCCCTTGCATCCAAAATTTGTTCCTTTCTGGAAACTTATTTCCAAGGAAGATTTATCTTACTTTTGCGAATCTCTTAAGAAGAGTAGAATTCTAAGAGAAAACCTAAAAATTCCATTGAATGAAAAAATAAAAACAATCTTAGAAAAATTAGGAATTGAACACATTGTAAAAGAAAATCAAATAGTTTTAGAAAAGGAAATTAGTTATGTTATAGCAAAAATATTTAATTTGAAATTTGAGGATGATCCATTCCAAGAAGATACAGAAACTCGCAAATACAATGAATCTATTCTAGAATCTATCATAAAAACAATATCCGATTCAAATGAAGATTCTCTCACTCTAATAAGAAAAATCTCAAAATTGGACATAAGAGATACCGCTGGAACCTTTGTTGGAGCAAGAATGGGAAGACCTGAGAAAGCAAAAGGTAGAACTATGAGAGGAAGTCCACATGTTTTATTCCCAGTTGGAGATGAAGGTGGAAAAACAAGAAGTTTAAACAATGCTTTGGAAAAAGGAAAAATAACTGCTGAATTTGCAATTTATTTCTGTGAGAAATGCAATAAAGAAACTATTTATCCAAAATGTGAAGTTTGTGGAGAAAAGACAAAGGAAGTTTATTTCTGCAATATTTGTGGTACTATAGAAAAACCTTGCGAACATAATTGTAAGAGATTTAGAGAAATAACCTTAGATGTAAGGCATTATTTTGAACATGCAAAAAATATTCTTAATGATAGAGTACCTGATTTGATTAAGGGAGTTAGAGGAACAAGCAATAAGCATCATATCCCAGAATTATTAGTTAAGGGATTCCTTAGAGCAAAACATGATTTAAATGTTAACAAAGATGGAACAATTAGATTTGATGCTTCTGAAATTCCATTAACACATTTCAAGCCTAAAGAATTAATAGGTGTAACAATTGAAAAATTAAGAGAATTAGGTTATATGAAGGATATATATGGAAATGAACTCACGAATCCTGATCAGATAGTTGAACTAAAGCCATTGGACATTATATTATCAGCAGATATTCCTGGAATTGAATGTGCTGATGAATTTCTAATAAGGGTGTGCAAATTTGTGGATGAAGAACTTTCTAAAGTATATAATCTAGAACCATATTATAATGTTTCTAGAAGAGAAGATCTAATAGGAAAGTTAGTAATTGGATTAGCTCCTCATACATCTGCTGGTACTATTGGAAGAATAATTGGATTTGCTAAGATTCAAGGTTTGATTGCTCATCCTTTGTTTCATGCAGCTCTTAGAAGAGATTGTGATGGAGATGAAGGAGGAATAATGTTATTATTAGATGCATTTTTAAACTTTTCTAGGGAATACTTACCTGATGCTAGAGGAGCTAGAACAATGGACGCACCATTAGTCTTAACATTGAACATTAAACCTGCTGAAGTAGATGACATGGTATTGGGCATGGACACAGCATCAAGTTATAGTTTAGACTTTTACTATGCAACCTTGCAATGTAAAATGCCTTCTGAAGTCAAGATTGAACAATTGAAGGATCGTTTAAATACTCCAAAACAGTATGAAAATTTTGGATTCACTCATGACACTGAAAATATAAACCTTGGTGTGCCAATTTCTTCCTACAAAGTATTGCCAAGTATGTTAGAAAAGTTACAGATGCAAATGGACCTAGCAGAAAAGTTATGTGGTGTAAATGCAAAAGATGTTGCTGAATTAATAATTGACAAACACTTCATGAAAGATATTAAGGGAAATTTAAGGAAATTCAGTATTCAAACATTCAGATGTGTAAATTGTAATGAGATCTATCGCAGGGTGCCTTTGAAGGGAGTTTGTGTTAAGTGTGGAGGAAAATTGGTTTTTACTGTTTCAGAGGGTGCTGTAACAAAATATCTTGAACCAGCACTCAACATGGCTAGAAAATACGGGACTAGTGCATATCTAAGAGAAAGCCTTGAACTAGTGAATCTTAGAATTGCTTCTATATTTAAAATTCAGAAAAATAATCAGAAAAATTTAAGTGAGTTTTTTGCTTAATCAAACCTAAACACATTCATAGATTCTAAAAGTTCTATAGATGTTTGATCCATTAAAATGTGTTCTCTATCTAACGTTTCAGTTATGTATTCAACTTTAACATCTATAACATTGTATTTCTGAATAACTTCATCAATTAAATTATCTAGAAAACTTATGGATGGAACAAAAAATTCACACAAAAAATCAAAACCATTGTTTATCTTGTAAAGGGAATTTAAAAATGGATTCATCTTCATAGATTTTTGAAAATCATTTTTTTGTTCTCTTGCAACTTTAAAGAATACGAATACATGAATAGGTAGGTTTATTTTTTGAAAATCTATTAACAGTGTATATCTATCAATGATATCGTAGAAATTAGTTTTCAATTTCTCAAATATTGTGCTAACTGGAACGCCTGTGGTTTTACTTAAATTAACCAAACTTTCTCTTGAGTTTTTTCTTAGAAGTGAGATTATTTGCAAATCCTTTTGTTTCATAATCTCACACAAAAATGAAAAAAATAATTTTTTAAAAAGAAAACCTTATACAAATCTTAAGATGAAATTTTTAAAGAAAAAAGACAAAGAACGAATCCTTTCAGAAATAAACAACTACTTTGGAAGCTCATTTTGGTGTGATGATTTGATGTACTTAACAAAGAACGATAAGATTTACTTAGTCTCAAAGGATGTAAGAATTGTTGATTTGTCTAAATTTAACGTAAGGAATGCAGGATTATATTTTGGTCAGATTATGAATGATGGAATTCGTCTCAGTGTAGAAGGTTCACAGTTAATAGGAAAGACCGCAACTAAAAGGATTCTAGAGGCAGATGAAAACATTTTGCAAAAATTAAAGTTTGATAAAGAATTGATCGATTTAGAGAATGGATATTATTTAGTAAGATTCCGTGGTTTTTTCCTGGGATGTATTTTTATCAAATCCAAGACTTTCTACAACTACATCCCAAAAGCAAGACGAAACTGGTAGTACTTAAAGTTTAAGTATTATTTAATCTTTATAATCTAATACAAATTCAATAATCTCAAGAATTGCTTTCATTGCACATAGTTGAAGAATAAGGTTGGATTTATAATCTGAATTGTTGAATAAATTTTCTGCTTCTTTTAAAATAGCATCAATAATTTCAAATCTTGCCTCAGGGAGCAAGAACATGAACTTCTTGTTAACGATTAG
>JAWBOS010000002.1:0-79466 GCA_038825875.1 Candidatus Woesearchaeota archaeon
AATATTTCAAAATATTTTTCTGAGATATAATTATCTTTTCCCCTCTAATTCCTCAAATAACGTCTCCCATTCTTTCTTAATGTTAACAATATCAAAATCTTTTGCTCTTTGGTTGCTTAACTTTATATATTTTTCTCTCAATTTTTCATCTCTTAACATTCTATCTATTACTTCTACCCATTTTTTTTCTGCTTCACTTAATTCTAAATTCGCTTCTTTATTGTTGATATCTAACACTGGCATTAAAATTCCATACTTCGCAAATTCTACATCTTTTGTTTCATAATTAAAATCTGTATCCGGTGCTAAAATCTCTCTAGGCCCTGAACGACAATCTGAACTTATTATCACCGCTCCTGCTGCTAATGCCTCTACTAGTACCATCGGTAAGCCTTCAAAAAAAGAAGGAAATAAAAACAACTTACTTCTTGATATAAATTTAAAAGGATTTTCTTGAAAACCTAAAAAATATGCATCATAACTCTCATTGTATTCATCTTTTGAATAATCATATACCTTTAAACCTAATCTCTTACCAAATTCAACTAAGAATTCTTTCAGCTCCCCATCTCCCAAGATCACTAACTTCAAATTATTATGCTTTTTCTTTAAAACTTTCAAAAACTTCAATAAATACCATTGACCTTTGGGATTGTAAATTCTTCCTATGTTTATAATAACATTGTAATTTGAAAATAGTTTTTCATATTTCCCGAGATCTTCCCTAGATTTAGTTTTTATCTCATTAAAAAAAATTGGATTATAAATAACTCTAATTTTTTCTTTTTTTATACCCCAATTCTTAATAAAATCTTCCTCTATGTTTTTTGAAACCACGACAATAGCATCTGCTTTATTATAGAATGTTTTAATAATCCATTTAATTATTGCAATCTTTAGTTTTGAAAATCTTGCATTAACATGCAAGGGATTCTTTAAAATATGCATTGTATAGTTACCATGAAAAGTTAGAATAACTTTTTCATTTTTTCTTGTTAAAACATTTAGTAAATTGCAGGGTTCATGTCCACTTATGCAAACAGAAAAGTCATATTTTCGCTTAATCTTTCTTAAATTCCAAAATGTACTTAAAACAACCTTAACTTGCCCCCAAAAATCTTTAGGATAATAAGAATGCAAACCTAAAATCTTATCTTCTGGAACCGCAAAAAAATTATGTCTTTCATCTAAAACTATAAAATTGTCAATATTAAGAATCTTATATAAGTTATAAAAGACACGTTCTAATCCTCCTGGGGTCAATGCCGCTAAAAACAACGCTTTTCTTTTCATATCAAAAAAATCCATAACTTCCTTTATATTTTTTTTCATATGATGTCCATTATTAAATTCAAATTTCTCTCAATCTTATACCTTTTCAACAAACATTTTATTTCTTCACTTTTCATTCTAACCAAACATCCATACCTATTAATCAAAAAGCTTACAAATTGATTTATATTTCCAACTTTTTCTTTTGCTCTTTCAAAATCAATTAGCTTAAATTTTCCATTAACTAAAAAGACATTCTTATAGGGTCTTGTAAATTCTTCTTTCTTAACATTTTCACAATCCAACAGATATGCAATTTCTAATAATTTCCTTAAATAATTCCTAAAAACATCTTCAGAAATTTCCTTATTATCAAACATCTTGCAAATTTTATCAAATGAAATTCCGTCAATGAATTCTTCTATTATGTAATTTTCACCATAATCTAAAACTTTAACCACAAATTCATATTTTTGCAACCTAATCAAGTAATTTATTTCTTTCTCCCAATTGGATTTTTCCTTGAAAATCTTTACTGCAACTTTTATATTGTTAAAAATACCTGAATAAATATAGCTATGCCAACCTGAAGTATAATACTTAAATTGATTTATCTTTTTCTCCAATTCCTTTCTAATGGATTTTTTCTTAATCACATAAACATAGTGCATTTCAAAAAATAAACTTTTACTAAATTCGTGCTCAATTTCCAAAAGCAAAGAATTTATCTTTTCCTTTATTACTTTGGGTTTAGAGAGTTCTGAAATTAATAAAATAATTTTACCATCTTCTTCTAGAAAATCTACAGAAGATTCTAAAAATTTTAAAATAAATTCATAACCATTCTTCCCAGCATAAATCTCCCGATCCTCTTCATAATTACCTGGTAAATATGGAGGATTTATAGTTATAGTATCAAATTTTTCCTGTGGATCAATATTGTCAAAGAGATCACTTACTAGAAATCTTGCCTTTTCACTTTTTATAGTTCTTTTACAAAATTCAATACTTTCCTTGTCTATGTCAACAAAAAGGACTTCTTTTACTGAGTTCAAATTTAAAAGTGCGTTACCAACAATTCCTGTTCCTGTACACATATCTAAAACCTTGCCTTTTGCATAATTTTTTGAAACTTCCATTAAAAAATATGAATCTTCTCGTGGCTCATACATTTTTCTTAATAGAATCCAAACATCTAGCGTATTCAACAATTCTTTCAAAGATATGATCTACAAGAAATACTTTAATTTTGGAGTTCAAAATTTCTTCTAAAGATAGATTTTCGGTCATGTAATATGCATTTCCTATTTTTTCAATTAAATACAAATCTTTAAGTCTTTTCAATTGCCTTCTCAGATTAGATTCTGCCAAACCTTTTATAGAAAGATTGTGCGATTTTCTAGACTCTGCACACTTTTGTTTTATTTCAGAAATAGACAAAGGCTCTTTTGCTAACAATAAAACATGTAAAATATCTACAATAATATCTCTTTTATCTCCTGGCTGCAACAAACCCAACGAGAGACAGAATTTCCTTATTAACTCTCTATCACCTATTTCAACTGATGGTTTCTCATATCTTCTTAAAATAACCTCTTTTAGAGGCTTATCTTTTAAAGCAATCATTCTTTCACACTTATCTCTTCTTCTCGATTTGGAATTTTAATAACTTTCTCTAGCACTGTAATTCGCATTTTATCGCACTGAACATTATATAATTCCCCATCACATTGAAAAATATAAACTGGAGAAACAACCAATTCCTTGAAACAATCTCTAATAACATCTCCATGTTTTACTTTTGGATTCTTAAAGTATTCTTTAAAAGGATCTACTTCCTTAAAAACTTCATAATTTAATCTCTCAAAAATATAATGCTTTATAATTCCATATGCAATTCTTGGAATATTCCATTTAGGAATAGGTTTAAATAAGATTATATTTAGATATCCATCATCAATTTTTGCTTCCGGAAGATTCAAATTACCACCAGCACAAAACGAGTTATTATACACTAAAAATCCTCCTGTTTTGCTTTTGAATGATTTTTCTTTGTATCTTCTCTTATATTCTACCTTATACTCTAATGGTTTAAATGAAAAAACACTCTGAAGAAGTGGAAATAGGTACTCTTCAGAGGTATATGCTTTTCTTTTGTACAGATTGTATATGTTCTTCAATACTTCCGTATCAAATGAATTGATTCCTGCAACATTAACAAAATAAACCACCTGTGGTTTACCTTTTATAGAATACTCAAGTTTACCAACATCAATTCTTTTGAAAGGAATCTTATCTAATTTCCCTTCTTTGATAAATTTTTCATATTTTGAAACAAACTTTTTAAAAGTATATGCACTAAAACCTTGTGATGTAGCAAAATCATTTCCTACTCCATAGGGGAATGCAACTAGAAAAGAATCCAATTCCCTTTTAATCATCTCATTTACAATTCTATGAACGGTTCCGTCACCACCCAAAGCAAGAATAAACTTGGCATTAACTTTTTTCGGGAGATAGTCTTTTTTTGGATGGGTTTGAGTAACTAAACATGTAAATCCCTTTTCTCTTAAAAAATTAAATATTTCTCTACCTTTCTCTCTACTAACTTGACTTCCAGAATAAGGGTTATAAACAATAAGAAAATCTACATTTCTCTGCTGTTGAATAATAACTGGCGCAATTTTTCGTAATCTTTCAAAAAATTTCCTTTTTAAGATGTTTACTCTATCTTTAACTCTTGAAAAGTAAGATTTTGATTTCATCTGATTAAAAAAGGAGATTACTATTTATAAAAGTTTATCTTAAAAAACAGAATTCCTTTAAAAATAAACATTTGAAAATGTTTATATAAATGTTTATATTTTTATTTTCCATTCGCTAAACTATGGAAATTGCCCAAATAATTGATATTGATTACGCGATTGAAAATGAAAAAAGTTATATTTATCTTGCAGTAAGAACTGAAAATGGAGAAAAAAAACTAATTAAAGAAGAATTTCTTCCTTACTTTTTTGCAAAGGAAAGTGATAGTGAATTAATAAGGGATTTGTCTGAAAAAAATGGAATAAGCAAAACTATTGAAGCATCAAGTTTAAAATCTCCAAAAAATGAAAACTTAATTAAAATAACATTCAAAAATCCACAAGAACTGAAAGAACTTCGAGATATTCTTAATAAAAATAACATTGAAACTTTTGAAAGTGATATAAGATTAATATACAGATATCTTATTGACAAAAATATAAAGCATTTTATAAAATTCAAAAACAACTATGTTGAAAGAATTGAATTTGACCTTCTTTTACCAATTGTAGTTTCAGTAATGGATATTGAAACTGTAAAAGATGAAATAAAAATAGCAACAATAATAACTAAAAAATATTTTTATAATGGCAGGGAAAGAATAGAAAGGGAGAAGTTAATTGATTGTTTAGTAGTCAAAAACAATAATGAGGATTTAAAGAATGATTCTATTACTCTAGTAGAGAATGAAAGAGAACTTATTCAAAAGATTGTGCAAATTTTAAAAATAAGGCAACCAGATATCTTAACTGGTTGGAACTTTATTGATTTTGATTTAAAGATGTTAATTGATAAAGGAAAAAAATATGGAATAAAACTTGATTTTGGAGAACCATTAGGAAATAAAAGAGATGAGTTACAATTAAAAATATATACTGATTTTATAAAAACTTCAGAAGGAAATATATTTGGAACGGTTATTTGGGATGGAATTGAAGTAGTAAGTAATTCTTTTCTAAAATTAGAGGAATATAACTTGGATTACGTAGCAAAAGAACTGATTGGAGAAGGAAAGATTGATATCGGATTGGAAAATAAAAACAAAAATATTGAAAGACTTTATAACGAAAACCTTAGAAAGTTAATAGAATACAACATAAATGACTGTGAGCTAGTTTTTAAGATTCTTGAGAAATATGATCTTATCGAGTTACAGATTGAAAGAGTAAAAAACACAGGATTGCCTCTAAAAAAGGTTTTTTCATCTGTTGTTGCTCTTGATTCTTTATACTTGAGAAAAGCAAGAGAAAGAGGTATTGCCGTTTACAACGCAAAATATGCTGAAAAAGAAAGACCTATTTCTGGTGGTTATGTCATGGAACCCAAGCCTGGTATTTATGAGTTTGTAAATGTTTATGATTTTAAGAGTCTATATCCTAGCATAATAAGAACATTTAACATTGATCCCCTAGAATTTGAAAAAGGAGATCTTACTGCGCCTAATGGCGCAAGATTTGGAAGAGAAAAAGGAATTCTTCCAGAGATTATTGAAGAATTGTTCAAAAAAAGAGAAATCGCAATTAAAAATAACAGGAAATTAGAAAGTCAAGCCATTAAAATTATTATGAACTCTTTTTATGGTGTATTAGCAAATCCTTCATGTAGGTTCTTTAATCCATTGGTAGCAGACGCAATTACCTCTTTTGGCAGATTAATTATCAAAACTGCTGCATCATTTGAAAACGATCGTGGATTTGAAGTAATCTATGGAGACACTGATTCAATCTTTGTAAAAACGTTTTCAAGAACATTAGACGAAGCAAAAAAAATAGGAGAAATTGAAGAAAAAAACATCAATGAATTTTTCAAAGAATGGTGCCAAAAAAATTATGGTGTTGAAAGTAAACTAATGATCGAATATGAAAAGTCATATGTAAAATTAATCTTACCTGAATCGAGACTTGGGGGAAGTGCAAAAAAAAGATATGCTGGATTAATAATAAATAAAGACAATAAAGAAGAGCTTGAAATCACTGGACTTGAGGGAATTAGAAGTGATTGGACTGATCTCGCAAAAGAAGTTCAAACTACTCTTATTTGGAAATTGTTCCATAATGAAAATATTGAAGATTATCTAAGAGAACTTGTTCAAAAATTAAAGAATGGAAAGTTTGATGAAAAATTAATTTACAGAAAAAGTTTAAGAAAAGATATAGATGAATATACCAAAACTACACCTCCACACGTAAAAGCTGCAAGAATGCTTGATCAAGTCGAAACTCCTGTAATTAAGTACATAATGACAATAAACGGTCCGCAACCTGTTGAAAAAATAACATCTAGCATTGACTATGAACATTATATTGAAAAGCAAATCAAACCTGTTGCAAATCAAATATTAAAATTTGTAAATAAGGATTTTGATAGCATTTTCAAGGGCCAACAGAGAAGTCTTTTTGAGTTCAAAAAATAAAGATTAAGATGAAAGAAGCATTGTTTTACAAAAAGTTAGAAAATAATAAGGTTATGTGTGAGCTATGTCCTAAGCATTGTATAATATTACCAAACAAGACTGGTTTTTGTTTAGTAAGAAAAAATATTGACGGAACACTATACACTCTAAACGACAGAATTAGTAGCATTGCAATTGATCCCATTGAGAAAAAACCTTTATATCATTTCTATCCTTTTTCAAAAATTTTGTCCATTGGTGCAAATGGATGTAATTTTGACTGCCCATTTTGTCAGAATTTTGAAATAAGCAGAAATTTGACAGAAAAATTGGACTATACTGAAGAAAATATTGTTGAAATTGCCATTCATTATGGTTTAGATTCTATAGCATATACCTATAATGAACCAACAGTTTTTTATGAATTTATGATAAATTGTTCAAGAATTGCAAAGCAAAGGAAATTGAAGAATGTAATAGTAAGTAATGGATTTATAGAAAAGAAACCATTAGAAGAATTAATACCTTTTCTAGATGGTGCAAACATAGATTTAAAAGGAGATGAAAATTTTTATCAAGAACTATGTAAAGGAAACATGAATGTAGTAGTTGAAACAATAAAAACATTAAAAAATAATAATGTTTGGGTAGAAGTTACATATCTTGTAATTCCTGGGATAAATGATACACCTGAAAAAGCAGAAAAGATTTTTAGCATATTAAAAGAATTTAAAACACCCTTGCATATTTCTAGATTTTTTCCGATGAGAAATTTTTCTAATTTAAAACCAACTCCTATCGAGACCCTAGAAAACTTATATTATCTCGCAACAAAATATCTTGATTTCGTCTATATAGGAAATGTTTTTATTCAAAAATACACTAACACTTATTGTCCTAAATGCAAGAATCTTTTAATTGACAGAATAAATGGAAAAATTAAGACTAAATGTTCATGTGGATATGAATTAGATGGCCGATTCTAAAGCAAATCAAAAAATCAAAGAAAATCATAAATCACATTAATCATATGGTTCTAAATCTGAATAAGAATCTATGAGTTCTTTTAAGTAATTTTCCTTAGTCTTAACTGCTAAAGTATGTGAAAGATAAATCCCTAGTAGCTTCATTACGTCATCATGATAAAATCCTTGCTCCATAAGAGCATATCTAAATTCATTTAAGTCTTTAGCCAAATTTTTGTAATAACCCGAATCTTTAGCAATATTAATTAAATTCTCATAAAACGATTCTCCCTTTTGCATAACTTCTAACAAATGATTGTTTAATTGTTTGATAAAAGAATCATATGACTCCTTATCTACCCTAACTGCAGCAATTCTTTCTAAATAGGACTGATTTTTTTCAGATATTGCTTTTTGTAGAACATTTGTGAGCACCTTAACACTCATAACAATATCTTTTAGAAAATCCTTTTCAGTATTTGAAAGATCCAAAATATCATCTATATTCTTATTTCTTTTTTCTCTTTTATTTGCCATCATAAAATAGAAGATTAAGAGAGTATAAAAATATTGTGGAAAAAATTAAACTTATGGTAAATCAAAAAGTCTTCTAAAGAGGATATTAAGGATTACAGAAAATAAAATATAAAAAAATAATCTGCCTGGTTGAAAACCAAAAATCTTATATGGAAAGATAACTAATGGCTTGTATTCAATCTCAATACGATTAACTGTGCCATCATTTATCTCCTTTTTCTGAGAAGTGACTTTATACAAATCCGTAACTAAAAAATCTTTTGAATATGTCTTATTACCGATTGTAAATTCAAAATTGAACAATCCTTGTTTCTTAGGTCTTAATTCATAAGTTATCTTTGATTCACCAGGATAGTTATAAACATTGATCATATCAACGTACTCAGTTATCATTTGATGAACCTTAATGTCTGATGCCAACCGAGTGTAAATTGAAATGTTAAATGGAACTCCAACTCTTAACGGCTCATAAGTGTAATGATTAATTATTACTCCAAAAATAAGAATTGCCGGAATTGTGGTATATAGCAAACTCACCATTGTCTTTTTATTGTACTCCAAGGAAAGCTCTAAAGTTTTAGAAACAATCTTTTCTCTTTCACGAATATCCTTTGTTGAATTCATTCTTTTTCTGAGTTCATCCATCTCTTTCTTTATCTTTCTCAAAGAATCAAGATCCATAAATAAACGATATATCAAAACAGTAAAAAGTGAATAAATCAAAGAAAGAAAAAAGATCACAACCAAAGGATTCCAAGAAAGGATAATATCAAACATTTTTCAACCCTTTAATAGTTTACCTATAACAGGTAATTCCTCAGCATATTGCCTAGTTAAATCCTGTGCAAATCTGTAAAGGATCATAACACTTAAAAGCAATCCTGTACCTGAAACTAAGGCACCAAAAATATCTGAAATTGCAGCCAACAAACCAACAGTCATAGACCCTAAAATTGTAAGATAAGGAATATATCTATTAAGCAATCTTTCTAAAATTCTTGGATCATTTCTATAACCTGGCCTTGCTAGATTTGAATTTGAGATCTGCTTTGCCAAATCCTTTGCACTCATTCCACTAACCTGAACCCATAAATAACCAAATAAAGTTGCGAATGCAACCATTAAGAGAGTATACACTATTGCTGTAATCACATGATCAAGCGTAATTGACTTTGTAAATAGAAGTATTATCAATGAATGAGGAGAACTCATGTACTTAACTAATCCATCTTTTGGATAACCTGATTCATCAAAGGATCCAAGAATTGGAAACCCTGCTGATGCAAAGACTCTGCCAAACAACTGAACATTGGCAAACATCGCTGCCACAAGAATTACTGGAATGTTACTAGTGTATAAAAAGTTAATTGGCCACTTAAAAGTAAGACCTCTAACTGAAGTAAAAGTGAGAGGGATTTCTACTCTAATTGCTTGAACATAAACCACAATGAGGAATAAAACAATCGTAACTAAAAGACTTATCAAGCCCAAAATAGCCTCTCCAAAATACTCTTGATTGGCAAATGAATATAAAAAAAGGGGAATAACACCACTTGGTACTTCTGCTTGATATGGAAATACATTGAAAATCTTTGTAAATGCTTGATGTGCAACCCCTGCAACAATAAATAAACTTATTCCTGATCCAATACCCCATAAAGTACATAGATCATCCATAAGCATAATCAAAAGAGAACCAATTGCTAATTGAATAAATATCAAAAACTGAAATAGAAGATATGTTGATGGTGGTAAATCCTGCGAAGGTCTCAATGCCCCAAAAAATACATAAGCTGCTCCCTCAACAACTATCATAACCAATGTTAACATCCTTTGCAAACGCTCATATTTTCTCTTATCCTCTTCTTTTGATAAATCCAGTGAAATAATTTTTGCTCCTGCCAAAAGTTGAATGATAATTGATGCAGTAACAATGGGCCCAATTCCTAAAGTGGTCAATGTACCAAATTGAGCACCCAAAAGAATTGCCAATTCCTTTGCTTGAATTAAGAGATTCTCACTTAATCCAAAAAGAGGAATTGCAGAAAGTAAATAAAAAGCAATTAAGACTGCTAATGTCCATCCCAATCGAGTTTTAAGAGATAATCTCTTTTCGGTTGGTTTCTTTACAGTTGGAATATAATCAATCAAACTCATTTACTCTCACCAATAAGGATGCACCTACAATTTTCACATTTAAATAACCCTTAAAATATACTGTCTAAAAGAGCTATTTTAAATTTTTTTCTTTGAGTTTTTCCACATAATTAAGATTCAACTTCTACTAAACCTCCTTTGGATGTAATCTTTTGAATTGCATTTTCACTTGCTGAATTCACCTTAATTTTCCATTTCTGAATGACTTCTCCCTTTCCTAAAAGCTTATCTATACCCAACTTTGTCAAATCTGCAACAATAAAACCTTCTTTTCTTTCGAAAATGCCCTTCTGAAGATAATAATCTGCGAATTCCTCAAGTTGAGATAGATTAATATAATTTATCTCTTTTTTATGATATTTTTGTAAGACAGATTTAAAACCATGCTTTCCAAATTGCCTTTTTTGATTTATATATGTGGGTTTTTTATGATCTGCTCTTTTACCACTTCCGGCATTACCTCGTCCACCTCTATTACCTGCTCCGCGAGTTCTATTGCTATAACCATGCGCATGATACCTGCTTCCTCTCAATTTTGTTACTTTTTTTGGTTTTCTTGGCATGATTTCACCCTAAAATAACTCAATCATTCTTCTAATAAGATGATTTATCTCTTTCCCTCTATAACCCAAAGATCCTTTCTGTGAAAAAGATTTTTTGATTCCTCCTTTCTCAAAACCTTTAATCGGTGGATGTAAAGAAAAAAGCATTTTCTTATTCCCATCAAGCAAATTTTTTCTCTTCTTTTTTAAAAGTTCAATAACATCATTGTCTACCTCTCCCCATGTTATATAATCCTTAAGTTTTTTCAACATTCCTTGATTAGAAGGTGTATTCTCAAGAATCAAACAGTTATTCTTTGCTTTAAAACCTAACATTTTAATTGTATCCTTGATTTCCTGATTTGCCTTTATTGTACCTCTTATCCAAATAGCTGCTAAATATTTATTTTCTTCTGCCATCTAGATCACCTTACAAATATTTTATCTTTGAGGCATACTTTGAGTGAAGCCTTAGTTGAGAAAGCTTTAATAAAGCATTAAACGTAGCCTTTACAACATTTATCTTCTTTCTGGATGATCCATAGATTTTTCCTCTAACATCTTTAAAACCTGCTAGTTTAAGAATTTTTGCCACTTCTCTATCTACAACCAATCCACTTCCCTTAGGAGCTGGATAAAGATAAATTGTAGAGCTGCTACACTTTCCTGAGACTGCGAAAGGAATGCTGTGAACACCACCACAATTGCATTCCCAAGAACCACATCCAAAAGGAATTCTAATTAAATTAAGTTTAGCATTTCGAATTGCTTTTTCTCGTGCAACTCTGTTATCCCTTGCTTTTCCCTCTCCAAAACCAATTATCCCCTTCTCATTTCCTACGACAGCCATTGCTACATAATTTTCCTTATTACCTTCTCCAGATTTATGCTGAACTTTCTTAAATATAATCCTTCTTCCTCCACCAAATTTTCCTTTTGCTTGCCCTATCAAAATAAATTCAGTTTTAAGATTTGGTTCCAGAAAATCAACAATCTCCGGTTCAAGAATCCTTATTCCATTATCCAGGATCTGAGAAAGTGAGGTAATTTCGCCATTTTTTACTTTTCTACCTAATTCTGTTTTGGGGATCCATTGATTCTCTTGGGATTCCAAATCATTCTTTTCCTGAACCTCATTCTCTTCAGGCTCAACAATTTTTTCGTTTTCACTCATTCTATCACCCTTTAGCTAAGTATTGCTTTTTTTACTTTTTCAACATCATTTTTAAGATTTTCATCTATGTGCATTCCAATCAATCTCTCTTCTGCAGGAAACATATCACTATCAACATTCAAAGAAACTCCTGCATCAATAACTCCTTTCAAAAAAGCATAAATCCTTCCTCCTTTTGTAGATGGATGCAATCCTAAATCTATAACTAAGTCATTAATTTTCAAACCTTTGATCTTTTTTCCCATATAAAGTCCAAAGAGATATGCAGCAGGCAAACATTTAAAAGAATGGTTCCAGCCATAATCCTTTAAAACTTTAGATGTGTTTCCATAAATTACAAAATCTCCTTCAGGTTTGTATTGCACAAGTTGCGAAATAATTGAAGTATTGGTTTTTCTGATCACTAATCTTATTTTTCTGGATTTCAAAAGTTTCAATCTCTTTCTATAATTTGTTTTTCCTTCTCTTCTTCTACGATATTGAACAACATATCGTGATGATGTAGCCATTTCATTCACCCTTCTTTATTAGTAAGTTATTATCTTCCAAATAAATATGTATGTGCTTTTTTGATCTGAAAAATCCACCTTTGACCAAACGATAAATTCTCTTATAGGTTTTATTATCTATCAACTTATCTTTTTTAAGTTTCTTTATGTAATCTCTTTGAGCACGAACACGATTAATCCAAACTCTCTTTTTTCCTCCCATCCTTGCGTACTTCTTTCCTTTTCTTGTACCCTTACCACTTCTTCTTCCCTTTTTCTTTTGAATATGCAATTTCTTTGCTCTGCTTCTTGAAACTCCCTTCTTTTGAACCTTAATAATGGCACCTTCATTAATCAATTTCCTTATATCTTCCTTAGTAATCGCTGCTGAAATATCCTGAAGTCTCTCAGGATTAAAAAGTATCCTCTTGTATGAGCATTTTAACAATTTTGCAGACAATTTTTTTTGTAATGATAGATCCATGGTTTCACCTTACTCATCCTTTGACTTTCTTTTTACACTCTTCTTTGAAGATTGCTCTTTCTGTTCAGTACCAGATAACTCTTTTGAATCTTCCTTTTGATCTTTTCTTTCTGTCGATTGTTCTGCTTGTGAACTAACTTTTTCCTTATCTTGATCATTCTCCTTCTTTTCAGATTTCTTTTCTTTATCTTCCTTAAACTTTAAGTACCTTTCAAGATGTGTTGAATCATGATTTAAAACATCAAACTTATTTTCAAAACAATACTGGAGGATTTTGATCTTATTCTTTTTTCCCACTCTTGCAACAATAATTGCATCCTTCTTTGGATCCAAGCCCTTTAAATCTTCTAACCTACAAACCCTAACAATATTTTTACCATCTTCTGTTTTATTTCTCAACAACTTAGGAGTCCTATAACCTATTTTTACAAGTAAGGGCTTTCCCTTTATCTGTACTCTCATAAGAGATGACTTTCTTCTAGGACGTCTCCAGGAATCTGATAATCTTTCTTGTTTATGAGCGCAATGTCTTATAAACTTAAATCTCTTTAAACGCTTCTTTATTGCTAACAGGGAACTTATTTTTTCTTTTGAGATCCTCATGAATTCACCTCGTGATTAAACAGACTTACCAGATTTTTCAACAATATAGATACCATCAAAAAAGATTCTTCTGTCACGGGTTGTAATCCTACAAAGTTGCTCAATGTTTGCCGCTTGTTGACCAACTCTTTCTTTATTTATCCCTTCCAACACAACATACTCTCCCTCAACCTTAACCTTAACATCAGGATACAATTTTAATTTTCGTGGTTTCTTTTCACCAAACAGATTTTTTACAATAAACTCATCTCCGGAAATTGAAACTGATATAGGAAAATGCCCAGAAATTATTTTCATTTTGTACGTAAAACCTTCAGTTACACCCTTAATCATATTTTTAATATGTGCAAGATAAGTATAGAACATACATTTATCTCTTTTGTTTCCATTCTCAACTTTTAAAGTCAATTTATTATCTTCAAGAGTCAACTTCACATTTTTGTAATCAAAAACTCTGCTATTCCTTCCTTTTGGTCCCTCAATTATTAATTCACTACCATTTAAAGTAGCTTTCACTTTTTCTGGTAGCTTTATTTCTTCAACAAAATCCCTTTTCATAGTATCACATCCTTAATAACAATATGCAATTAATTTACCACCCAATCTTTTCTGTTTTGCTTCAACATGAGTCATAAGACCCTGATTGGTTGAAACGATGATAATTCCAAAATCATTAGCAGGCAAGAATCTTTTTTCGTACTTTTCATAATCCTCTAATTTTACAGGAAATCTTGGCTTAATTGCCTGAATATGATTAATAGCATGAACAAGATTTAAAATAATATATCTCCCTTTAGAATCTTCAATTACCTGATAGGATCCAACATATCTATTTGTTTGTAAAAGATCCAAGATTTTCATAAGTAATTTTGAAACCGGCTTAATAATTACCTGGCCCTTACCGCTTTTCTCTGCATTTAATATTTTTGACAGTGCATCAGAGATTGGATCATTTTGCATTTGATCACCTCAAGAGTAATTAATAAATCCTAATTCTTCAGCAACTTCTCTAAAACATTTTCTACAAATATGTAAATCATATTGTCTTATTAGACCATGACTGTTACCACAGATTATACACTTTGAAGTTGTTTTTCCACATTTTCTTTGCTTTTTTGCATTATGCTTTAACACCTTCTTAAGTTTTCCTGACTTATTTCCTACCTGCTTCAAAAGATTTTCCCAAGTACTTATTGGCATCTTCTCACCTAAGATTCATCAACAATCTCAATTCCAAAGTTATTTTTAACAAATTCCATAGCTTCTTCGACCGTTATTCTATGTCTCAAGGGAATCCTTCGCTTCTTTTCAATTTTTCTTCTTTTAATTCTATATCCCGGTCTTTCCAAAGTAACAAATACCTCAAAACCCAAAAGACCTAACTCAGGTCTATACTTTGAACCAGGAACATCAATATATTCTTTTATTCCAAACCCAAAATTTCCTTCTCTGTCAAAAGAACTCCTAGATAGTCTATTATTAATTGCCAAAAACAATCTCTTCAACACCTCTTGTGCCTCTTTTCCTCTAAAAGTTAATTTTAATCCAATAGGCAAACCCGGTCGAATCCCCCATCCTTGAATTCTTCTTTTTGCATGGGTTTTAACAGGATTTTTATTAAAAAGCATTTTAAAGATTTCAATTCCCTTCTCTAGTTTAGATTGATCACTACCTGCTCCAAAATGAACTGTCACTTTCTCAATGCGAATTCTTCTCATAGGATTTGATTTATTCATCTGCTACACCTCTTTACTTTGTTAAAGTAATCAATGATTTTTCCTTTCCAACGGGCAATAAATATGATTTCTTTAATCTTCTTCTCTTTCCTTGAATTTCCACAATACATTCATCTTCATCCATTTCTACAACAGTACCAATTTCGCCCTCGTGTGAACCCTTTTCAATATACACCAAGCTCTTAATTTCTAATGGAATAACAGAGACTATCTTATTATCAAAAAAGTTAAATATCACACCACAACCTGTTTTTATAGAGTTATCATTAGTAAGAAAATTTTTTCCATTACTCAAATTTATTTGAATATAATTTGCATTTTCCTTCTTAGCATGCCTTTTGGGAAGGACTGTTTTTTTAACAACTTTTGCAATACTTATCTTACTTTCTGATTCTTTTATCTCTAATAAATCTAGTTTTTTCTTGTGCATTATTATTCTGTAATGCCTATTGTATGGTTGGACGTAAATTACATCAAATAATGAACATCCTTGTTTATCATCTTTTATTACCTTACCATTTAGATAAATTTGCTTTGAATTAATCATATACCTAACTTCTTTACGTGTTTTTGCAAGTTTTAATATGTCTCTTATGATATAAACTATCGGAAGAGTATACCTTAACGAACATCCTGTGGGTTTAGGCCTAACTATCCAAACCTTTTCTCTAACCTTTATCTTCCAGGTTTTCGGTGCAGCAAACCTCTTTAAATGTAATTTCATTTATCTCACCTTTATTCTTTTTCCTGCTCTTCCTGATTTTTTTCTGAACCTTTCAATTCTTTGAATCTGTCCTTATGCTCAGTATTTATTTCTGTGATCATTAATTTTGAAGGTTCAAAAGGAATAGGAATTTCAGTACCATCCTTTTTCTTCATCTTAAAATTCTTAAGATAAATCTTCACATCCTTTATACTAATCCTTTCTATTTCTCCCACCTTACCCTTGTGCTCTCCTCTTAGAATTTTTACCTTATCACCTTTTCTAGGAGTTATTGCTCTTTTATTATACTTTTTTCTTAATTCCTTTGAAAGATGAACATGCAAAAAATTTTTCTTGATATGTAAAGGAGCATTAAATCTATATTTCCTTTGTTTTGATGGATCTTTTGAACTTTTCCACTTGTTTGACCACTTTTTCCTTTTGATGATCTTAAACCGTAAAGGCATGAAGTTCACCTCATCTTTATTTCATAGCTATCATACGATAATGTTACTAAGCTTTGCTACAAATGGCCATCTCTCTGCTGCTTCCTTTGCAATTGGCCCCTTAATTCTTGTTCCTTTAGGATTTCCATCTTCATCTTTTAATACAACTGCTGCATTATCCTCAAAACTAATTCTGACACCATTCCTTCTTCTATATTCCTTCTTTTGACGAACTATAACAGCATAAACAACTTGTTTCCTCATTTCTGCGGAACCTTCAATAACTGATGCCATAACCAAATCTCCAACTCCTCCTGCAGGATATCTACCCTTTCTTGTCTTTGCACCCACTATGGTAAAAACCTTGATCTTTTTAGCACCTGAATTGTCGCAAACATTAAGTACTGTATGATGCTGGATACCTTTTGTTATTCTTGCAGGAACTCCTTTCATAATTTCACCTATTCATTTCTCTTGATGACATCAAATATAACAAATGTCTTTAACTTGCTTATGGGTCTTGTTTCTCCTACCCTCACAACATCTCCAATGGAAACATCAATGCAATCAGGTTTGTGAACCAACATATTTCTTTTAATCTTATATGCTCTTTCATATTTCCTTACTCTAATTACCTCCTCCCATTCAATCCTGGCAGTTCTTCTGCTTTTCATAGACACAACAATACCTTCCATTATTCTACCATGAATTTTTATTCTACCATGAAAAGGACAATTCACATCTTGACAAACCTTTTTAGGAGGATTTAACACTGAAATACCTATATTGTTTAATGATTTCTCTTTATTCATATTCCACACCACTAGATATTTAAAAGCAAAATTCTGTCTTTTAATATTTATAAGATCAAATGATGTGAAATTAGCAGTATTTTTAAAGTTTTTTATTTTCCTATATAATTGATTATGTTTTATCATAACCTCAGTCCTGTTGCCTTTAGAATTGGAGATCTTGAAATAAGATATTATGGCTTAGCTTGGGTTTTAACCTTTTTTTTAACTCTCTTCTTATTCAAAAAGTATAAAAAAGTAACAAAAATCCAAGACGAGGATGAATTCATTATTGTTCTTCTTCTCTTTATTGTTTTATTCTCAAAACTATTGTTTTTCTTAAATGATATTCTTTTTGGTTGGAGAGTAATAGATTTGAATTACATATTATCACATATATTTTCGGGCTTTAGTGCAATTGGCGGATTTATTGGAACATTTTTCGCATTTTTGTTCTATAAATATGTAAAAAAAGAAAAATTCTCATTACCTTATACCTTTAGTATATTCTTCATGATTCTAATGTTTGGAGTTGCGGTTGGAAGAATAGCAAATTTTCTAAACAAGGAATTTTATGGAACTCCTAGCAATTTGCCATTTTGCGTGGTCTTTTTTGAAGGCGATTATTGTAGACATCCCGTGCAACTTTACGAAAGTGCATATTATTTTGTAATATTCATAATTCTGTTAGTCCTTTTCAAAACAAAAGTCCTAAAGCACTATGAAGAAGGAAAATATCAATATTTACTTATAGATGTTGGATGCGGAATGTATGCAATAGGAAGATTTTTCCTAGAATATTTTAAATCTTTGCCAAGACTCTATTTTTCACTAACTATAAACCAAATAGAATTAATAATAATGCTAGCAATATATGTAATAGTTAGAAATTATAATAATCTCAAAAAACTTATCAAAAAGAAAACTAAAACTGAAATCACTTCAGGAGGAGAAAAAAGTGAAAAGAAAAGAAGAAAAAAGTAAGCGAAAAAGAATCGCAAGAATTTTAATTGAATTAACAATAATGATAGCATTATGGATCATTTTGATATACTACATCATAAAGCTTGATCTTCAAAAGATAACTAAATACGCTTTAATTATTGGCTTAGTAATTTTAATGGTTAGATATGTAAAAGGTTTTGTTTTTTCACTTGTAAAAAAGATAAGAGGTGATGTGTATGGTAAATCTTCTTGAAAAAGAGGCGTGGGACAGCCCCTTAGGAGTAAGTGTATTCTTCATTGCTTTGGGAATATTTATTTTATTACTTAGTCAAAGTAAAGAATTTAACAAATTTGAAACAACATTGCTAAGTGTGGGTTTGTTCTTGTTTTTATTAAGTTTATCCGAAAAGCTAAAAGAATCTCGTCCAAGAATTTGAAAAATTTATGCTTTTATCAGAATTATAAAATTTTAGCAGTACCCTGGCATAAATCATAAAATTCTAGAACTGAGTTCTTTCTAAGATAAATTAATCCTAGAATCCCTATTTCTTGCAATTTTTTTCTGAGTTCCTTATCACCTGTAGCAACAATATATGCTTTTGGATCTCTTGAGACTATTTCAATTATTGCTCTATCAACATATTTCTCTTGCGTTTCTATGACTTCAATATTCTTCCTTTTAATTATTTCTAACAATATTTTTGCATTTACCCTTGTTTTAAGTTTTTGAGTTCTATCATTTTTAATTGCTTCTATTTCCTGAATCGTAGAGCTTAGAATCGCAATTTTATAATGAAAGGATCTTTCAAGAATCGAGAAGATATCTAACTTTTTTTCAAATGGAAGAAATAAAAAATTTGTGTCTATAATTATTTTTACCATTTTTGGAATTGTTTATTTTTAGTATCTTAATAAAGCAACAACACCGCCAAATTTTCTCAAAATATGACTTTCTCTTAACTCTGGCGAAATTGGAATAATTTCAGGATTACTATACTTTGAAGTTTCTAATAAGGAATCTAATCTTTCTTTCTCCATATCCTCTAATAATAGAAGTTTTTCAACTCTTCCTTCTGTTAATCTTTGCAAAACATTTTCAAAAGAGTACTCAACCTTTTCTGGAGTTTTTGCAACAAAAGTCAAAAATTCGTTTATTGCCTGTTTTTCTCTAATCAACTCTTCTCCCTTCAGCACATCTTCACTAACACTAACCAATTCCTCTAGTCCTGATTCATCAGTGTAAGTAATATCTTTAATTGCAATTATTTTTTGTTTTATTTGATCATTTATTCCTGCAGTATTGTAGAAATCATACTTTGTTGGTCCTGGACCTCCTAAAATAATTCCCTTAATTTCTGATAACTGTGGAAGAAATACATTCTTCATTGCTTCTGCTCCCTCCTTGAAAAACTGTAGCAGTGCCCCTTCTCTAAGCCTAGCAAATCTTTGTGCTGATTGTCCACCTGCTCTTGCTTTTCCTGGAATATCTGATGTAAGTTGTCTCAAAACTTGAATTGACTTTCCAATCAACATTCCGATCGTTATCTCTCTTCTATCCAAAACCACAAGACCATATTTTGTAGTGTCTTTGCACATCTCTTCAAGTGGTTCTGTTAGAAAATTTTTATCACATCTGTAAATTCTAAAATTAATTGGCAATGGAGGTTCTATAGCCCACACACGCACATCACTTTTTCCCTCTTGAGAAGCAATGTTTCCAGAAAAGATAGCTAATCCATTCTTTGGAGTTTCGTTGTAATTTTTTAAGAATTGAAGCATTTTTTCTAAAGCATCAATAACATTCTTTCTTGTAACTGCTGACTTTATATTACTTGCTGTATTTCTTTCCTGAAACAAATGTTCCTTAATCTTATTAATTGAATAATCTGCTGGAACGTAAACTGAAACAAATTCTGTATGCTGTGCTGAATACTTTTTTAACTCTTCAACAATACTCTTTAATTTCATTCGTTCTAATTCGTTCATAGAATTCACCAAAACCTATCCATAATATATTGGAGATTCTATTTGCACAGATCTCTCTCTGAGCGTTTCTCTGAGTTTTTCAAAGTAATTTATTATTTCTTTGGTAAGAGATGGCTTTACTATCTCTAATGCCTTTTCAAAATGCTTTGAAGTAATGACTGATGCATTTATGTCCTCTCTTAATGCACACACAACAGCCTCCTTAACCAATGTTGCCAAATCAGCACCACTATAGTTCTCTGTCTTTTTTGCAATCTCTTCCAAATCAACGTCTTTTAACGGCACATTCTTTGTATGCACTTTTAAAATAGAAAGTCTTGTCTTAAAATCAGGTGGAGGAACATAAATCAATCTATCAAATCTGCCTGGCCTTAAAAGAGCAGGATCCACAATATCTGGCCTGTTTGTAGCTGCCATAACTATAACTCCTCTCAAATCCTGAATCCCATCTATTTCTGTCAACAATTGATTAACAACAGATTCAATAGCTGAGTGAATCCCAGATCCTCTTCTTGGAGCAATTGAATCAATCTCATCTATAAAAACTATTGAAGGACAGGTCTGTCTTGCTTTGGAAAAGATCTTTCTTATTGCTCTTTCACTTTCTCCAACCCATTTACTCAACAACTCTGGCCCTTTTATAGATATGAAATTAGCCTTTGCTTCATTTGCAATTGCCTTAGCAAGAAGAGTTTTACCTGTTCCAGGAGGACCATAAAGCAACACTCCTCTAGGAGCATCAACACCTAATCTTGAAAATATCTCTGGATGCTTCAATGGCCATTCCACAACTTCTATTAGTTTCTGTTTCACTTCTTCTAGACCTCCAACATCTTCCCAAGTGATTTTGGGAATCTCTATCAAAACCTCTCGCATTGCACTCGGCTTAACAACTTTCAAAGCTTCAAAGAAATCATCTAAGCCTACTTGAAGTTTTTCTAATATATGCTCGGGCACGTTCTCGTCTTTCACTTCTTCTAAATCAGGTAATAACTTTCTTAATCTTATCATAGCTGCTTCCTTACATAAAGCTGCAAGATCAGCACCCACATAACCATAAGTTACATCTGCCAATTTTTCAAGTAACAACTCTCTTCCTTTATCGTTCATCTTTTCAAATGCTTTAGGATATGTCTTTTTAATGTATTCTAACTTGTTCTCAAATGTCATCTTAGATATCTTCTGAATCTCTTCCTGAGATATGTTTTCCTCCTTAAGAACATTTAAAATAAGCATTTCATTTAGCTCTGCTTGCAATGGCATACTTCTTGTATGTATCTTCAAAATTTCTTTTCTTCCCTCAAAATTAGGAACTGGTATCTCGATTTCTCTATCAAATCTTCCTGGACGCCTTAGTGCTGGATCTACTTCATTTATTAAGTTAGTTGCTGCAATAACAACCACTTTTCCTCTGCTCTTTAATCCGTCCATTAATGTTAGTAATTGTGCAACAACCCTTCTCTCAACTTCCCCCTTAATCTCTTCTCTCTTTGGTGCAATTGCATCGATTTCATCTATAAAAATTATACTTGGAGCGTTTTTCTCTGCTTCCTCAAAAATTTTACGAAGATTTGCCTCTGATTGTCCATAATACTTGGACATAATTTCAGGACCATTTATAACAAAAAATGATGCATTTGTTTCATTTGCAACTGCTTTAGCAAGCAAGGTTTTTCCAGTACCAGGAGGACCGTAGAGAAGTATTCCTTTAGGTGGCTCTACTCCCAATCTCTTAAATATTTCTGGATGCTTTAATGGCAATTCTATCATTTCTCTAACCTTTTGAACCTCTTCTCTCAAACCACCTATGTCTTCATAAGTTATACCTACCTTCTCCTCTTCTGGCATCTCTTCAGGATTATAGATTATATGAGTCTGTTCTGTAATTACTACCGGCCCATTTGGAACTGTTTTTAAAACTTTAAATCTAATACCCGATAAACCAAAAGATAAGTCTTGAGTGACTATAGCAAAAAATTCCTCTGTGGGAGAATCAGAAAAAAATCTTCTCCTTATGCCTCCAAGTCCTACAAGATCTCCTTTGATAACTGCTTTCCCAACTAAACCATTTTTTAACAAACTCATAGGATACTGTACAGAAGATTCATTATTAACAGGACCTATTACTACTGTTTCTGCTTCCTTTACTTCTGCAATCTTCACTGTAACAAAATCCCCAATAGTTGTTTTTGCATTCTTTCTAATCAAACCATCCATTCGAATTATGTTCAAACCAATATCTCCAGGATACGCTCTCTCAGCAATTGCTACTGTTGATCTGTTTCCTGTGATTTCCAAAAAGTCTCCAGGCTTTGCTCCTAAATCGTGTAATAATGCAGAATCTATTCTAACTATGCCTTTATTAACATCATCTTGCAATGCCTCTGCAACCTTTAGTTTTAATTCCTGAACCATAGTAGATAAAGAATATAGGTTATCTTTATAAAATTTTTTTAGTAAATCTTGAAGTCATAAAAATCCTGTTCTTGTATTTCTTCATACTTTACATCTCTTACTTTTGAAAAAGGCGAACCTTCATATAACTTTAGTATAAATTGGGTAAGCATAGATTCATCAAGATTCACAACTACCTCTACTCGGCCGTCTGGTAAATTTTTTACGTATCCTGTTAAGTTATATTTTTCTGCTATCTTCTTAACGAAACTCCTATAGTTCACTCCCTGAACGTGCCCTGAAACATAAAACCGATAAGTTTTTTTCATATTAGCAATGTTTTATCTCCAATATTCAGGAATCTCCTTAAAGGAAATCAAATAAAAATCATTTTCTTTTTTTATTTGGACTCCTCTGGACTCAAGAAATTTAAATTCAAATTCAGATAAATTCTTACAGAGATAGTATCTAAATTCCTCTTCATCATAAAAAGGATAGCACTTGTAATTTATAGTATAAATGGCTCTTTGCTTTACTATGTTACCTGTTAAGAGATGCAAAGAAGTTCCCAAAATTACTGTAGAGGATTGAAAAAATAAAGAAAAAAACAAGCCAAATATGAAGCCAAGAATCACATACTGCCCCAAAAAAATGTTTAGTTTTTTTCTCATCAAAATAATAAAAAAGATATTTCTTATATAAAAGTTTTCTTAAAAAAATCAAGAAGAAACAGTCAAAGAGCACAAAGCTTTGAAAAATTTTATAAATAGCTAGTATATCAAAGATTTGGAATACTAAAAACATAAATTAAAAGTTTAACATTGCGGGGGTCGCCAAGGCTGGTCAAAGGCGCAGGACTTAAGATCCTGTCCCTTAGTGGGTTCGAGGGTTCAAATCCCTTCCCCCGCATCATATTAATTATGAAAATAGACATACTATCTTCAGATTCATTTTCTGTAAGAAGCATGGCTACTTTAGTTAAAACTAAAGAATTCTCTATACTAATAGATCCAGGAATTGCTTTGGGAATTGGAAGATATGGACTTGATCCTACTCCTTTAGAAATAAAGGCTTTTGAAAATGGAAGATTAAAAATTATAAAAGCTGCAAAAGAAGTTGAAAATTTTGCTATAACTCATTTTCATTTTGATCATATGCCTTTTTTTAACGATGCTGAATTCTACAAGATATTCCAAAACAAAAGAGTTTTTATCAAAAATTTTGAGAAGAATATAAATTTCTCTCAAAAGAAAAGAGGTTATGTGTGCAATAAGATACTTTCAAACCTTACAAAGGAAATTATCATGGCTGATTCAAAAAGATTTGATAATTTGGAATTTTCAAAACCTGTGTGGCATGGAAATAAGAATTCTAAATTAGGCTATGTATTGATGACTGCAATTTATGATCAAAAAACCTTTGTGCATGGATCTGACATACAAATGCTAAATGAAGATGCTTTACAAGAACTAGTAAGATTTGATCCTGACATCGTTTTTATGTCTGGTCCTCCTACTTATCTTAAAAAAATAGATTTTTCCTTCTGTGAGAAATTTATGAACGAATTAGTTAACAAAACAAGAGTAAAAACTGCTATTATTGACCACCATTTACTAAGAGATATGAATTATCAAGAATTCTTTGAGAAGTTTAAAAATATTGGAGTTAAAATTCTCACTGCTGCAGAATTTATGGGAAAAGAGAATCTACTTCTAGAAGCAAGGAGAAAGGATTTTTTTCAGAAAAATCAATCTAAAGATTTTAAAAATTAGGAATAAAATTTAACTAGGAATAAGAAATGCATTTTATTTTGTCTCAATGAATGAAATTAAAATCTTTCTCTTTCTTGGACCATCAAATTCGCATAGAAAAATATTTTGCCAAGTTCCTAGTTTTAGAGCAAAATCTTCATAAGGGATCAATAGATACTTTTCTAATAAAGTTGATTTTATATGTGCTGCCCCATTATTATCAATAACATCATGCCTCCAAACTCCTTCTTTGACTAAAGAATTGAAAAAATTTACTATATCTTTTGTTATGTTTGGATCTGTGCCTTCATTTATAGTCAAGCTACAAGTAGTGTGAGGAACAAACAAAAATACAATACCTTTAGAAAAGGGTGCTGTTTTGATAGCTTTCTCAACTTCCTTTGTAATGTTTAAAAGTTGATTCCTTTCAGTTGTCTCAAAAATAATCTCTTTCATATTTTCCTCCTTAACACTAACTCAGCAAATTTTTCAAAAGATCTATCATATGTTTTTTCTACATCTTCTGGAAAACAACAAGCTGGTAATTGACGATGTTTTAAATGATATGCAAGACATTCACAACAAATACCTTTTCTAGAACAAGGAGAGTATGTACATTTACATCTTTGTAAATTGATCTGATTTTTGCATTCCATAGGGATTGGCAATTACAAATAAATTTAAATTTTTTGGTTTGTCAAACCTTAAAGTTAAAAATATCAAAAAAATTTATTAATTCTAAAAAAGTAATTAACATAACAAATCTTTATTAAACCCAAAAATGAAGAAGAATGCAATTTCCGTTGTTGTTGCAGTGGTTTGCTTTTTATTTATCTTACTTATGGTTGGTCTAATCTTTGTAAATGTGATTCTAAGAAACAAATTCCTGAAAACGCAAATAACAATAAAAGAACTAGAAAAAAATTATACCTCTATAAAGGAAGATCTTTTAAGAATAACAAATGAACTAACTCAATGCAGTATTGAAAAAAGACACTTTGAAAACCTATACAAAGAATATCAAAGAAATCTAAGCAGTCTAAAACAAACATACGATGATCTTTATCAAGAGTACACATTTTTAAAGAATAAAAGCACATATCTTGAAACTGAAATCTCCAGTTTGAAAAAATCCCTTTATGAAATTAAAAAAGATGTCCAAGAGGGAGTAACTCTCATAGACGAATATTTTGAAGAAATCAAAAAAAGTATTGAATGGTACAATCAAAATGCAGATCTCTCTTCTGCAAATATTCAAAATAAAAAAGCAAAAGAAAAAGTTGAAGAAATAAAACAAAAGATAAATCAAAGATGCGTAAGAGTAAGTAATGAATGCAGAATTAAATTAGGTTGTTTTTGGTTAATAAACACAGAATACTTCAATTTAAAATATCTCTCTGAAAATGAAACAGACAAACTATTATCACTAGAAGAATTCATTCTAAATGGTGGAGGCGATTGTGAAGATTTTGCTCTGATTTTTAAAGCTCAGTATAACTATGCTAAAACACTTTGTCAAGGAAAGAAAATCATTTCTGAAACTTATGAAATAGATCCTGAAAAATATTCTAAAAATGAGATTTATTGGCTAGATTTTCCTAAGAAATGGTACATGGAAAGATCTGTGCAAAAAGATCTAACTGAGGATAAGATGATCATTGTATGTGGTAGAATGTATGATTTAAATAGTGAAGAATTTGTAGGACACTGTGTGGTTGCTTTAACAGAAAAAGAAATTCAAGAAATCAGTGACATAGAATACCTATTTCAAAAACCAATGGTAGAGCCTCAGACTGGTTCTTTTTATGGAATTTTGGGAAAGGATGTGAAAATTCCATCATATCAACTTATCTCCCCTATTGATAGTTATATTACTACTGTGATTACTGATTCAGATTTCTTTGTTTACAGTGAGTTGCTTAATAGATGGCTTTCTCTAAAATACTTTCAAGATTTTTTAAATAATAAGAGAAAAAAAATGATTGATCTTTGGTTAGAAGGAGACAAGATTGAGACATTCTTAGGTAGTTTACAGAAAACAGGCAATTAATTACAGAAATAAAGTAAACAATCTTGGAGAAAAACTGAAAAAACAATATATTTAAAAATAGATCAATTTTCCTTGTTGTAGGTTTAATTTAAAACTTAACCCGCGAGCCATTAGGCGCTAATAGTGGGTGATCTTTATGAACCAAAGAAAATATACAAAAGTAAAATCCAATCCTGTAAAACAGGAATTAATAAACAAATTAAAAGATCTATATCTTAAAACTCAGAAAGGTTTTTGGAAAAGAATTATGGAAGAACTGCAAAAGCCTACAAGAAATGAGAGAATAGTAAATGTATCTAAGTTAGATAAAATCTGTAAAGAAGATGAAAAAGTAATTGTACCTGGAAAAGTTTTGGGAGGAGGACTGTTAAATAAGAATTTAACTGTGGTTGCTTTTTCATTCTCAAAGTCTGCAAAATTAAAAATTGAAGAAAAGAAGGGAAAAGCAATAACTCTGAAGGAATTTTTAAATAAAAACCCAACTACGGATTACAGAATTATCGGATGAGGTGAGATATATGATCATTATTAATGGTGAAAACAAAATCCTTGGAAGACTGTGTAGCTTTGTTGCTAAACAACTTCTTCTTGGAGAAAATGTAGTTATTGTAAACTGCGAAAAAATCCTAGTTAAGAAAAAACCAAAAATTGCATTTGAGAAATACCTAAATATGATCCATAGAGGTGATCCATATAAAGGACCCTTTGTCTCAAGAAGACCTGATTTTTTGGTTAAAAGAACAATAAGAGGAATGTTACCTTGGAAAACAAATAGAGGTCGAGAGGCATTTAAGAGATTAAAGTGCTATATATCAGTTCCTGAAGAATTTAAGAATACTCATTTTACTGAAATAAATAATGCTAAATATGATAGAAATTACACTGCAATCTCATTAAAGGAAATCTGCAAAAGAATAGGCTATAGAGGTGAATAGAATGATTTATGTTGGTAAAAGAAAGACTTCAATAGCAAGAGCTGTTATAAAAGAAGGTTCTGGAAAAGTTTACATAAATAATGTTCCTCTAGAACAATTTGGAAATCCTTATGTGGTAGAATTGCTCAAAGAGCCATTGTTGCTATCTGGAGATTTAGCAAAAAAGGTAGATATATACGTAAATGTACATGGCGGCGGGATCTCTTCAAAAGCACAGGCTGCAAGAACTGCAATTGGCAAAGCATTGATAGGATATTTCAAAGACAATCAACTAAAAAAGAAATTTAGTGAATATGATAAGCATTTACTTGTATCTGATGTAAGATTCAGAGAACCAAGAAAGCCATGGGGAGCAAGTAAGGCAAGAGCAAAGAGACAGAAAAGCTATGGAAAGGGTTCAGGATAAGATAACTTTATTTTTGTTATCTTAGGAGGGAAAAACATGATGTTTCCAATTCGATGTTACAGTTGTGGAAAACCAATCAATCACTTGTGGAGAATTTATCAAGAAGAAACAGCAAAGGGAAGAAGCCCAAAAAATGTTTTAGATGAATTGGGCATAGATAGATATTGTTGTAGAAAGATCTTTTTAACTCATGTTGATCTAATTGACATAATTAACAAGTATAGAAGATTTTAAATAACATTAAGTGTGTATCTTAGAAATGAAAATTATTAGAAAAATAATTCACATATTGTTTGGATGCTTTTTTTCTATTCTTTTTTACTTAAATCTTATCTCATCAATTCATGTATTTTACCTTCTGATTCTCTCATCAATCATAAGTTTTATTCATAAGTACAAGCCATTGCCTATTCTTCGAGAACTACTTAATGTTCTTCAAAAACCCAATGAGAATAAATTTCCTGGTAAGGGTTTTATCATGTTTTTAATAGGAATCTTACTTGCTACTCGACTATTCCCAAAAGATATTGCATTGGCAAGTATTATGATCCTAACCTTTGGAGATTCTCTCTCAGAAATTTTTTCAGCGATTTGTCCTTATCCTAAATTCTCACTAAAAAAAGGAAAATCCTTGTTCGGTTTTTTAATATCATTTCTTGCTTCTTTACTAACAGCATCATTTTTTGTTAGTCCTTTTCTTGCATTCTTTGGAGTAATTTCAGCTATAATCCTAGAACTTTTTGAGATTAAGATTGAAGATCAAATCCTAGATGATAACATCATGATTCCCTTGGTTTCTGGAACAATAATGTTTTTTATCAGATACAACCTATAATCTATTCTATTTAAATTCAAATCTATTTATACATCTCTAAGTTAAGTGCATTCTAAGAATCTCTTCACATAATTCAAAAAATCTTAATAATTACAACAATAGCAATTATTCAAAATCGTTTAAGATTAAATTTATTAATAATTAACTCTTTCACAAAAAAAATGCTAACAATCATTGAGAATGCTAAATATTCAAAAAAACCCGCAATTGTTTACTTATGCAAATCAAAATATACAAAAAGTGAAGATCTTATTTCTGAACTCTCTAAGGAACTTAAAATAGATGAGAAAAAAGTGCATTTACTGACAAGATTTCAAGGAAAATTTGAAAAAGTTCAACATTTGATAATAAAAGATTCTCAACAATTCCCAAAAAAAATCAGAATTCCTTATGCATATTTGAATTTACTTAATCATCAATATCCTGAAGAAATCATAAGCTTCAAGGGAATTATAAATTTACCAATGTCTTTAACTGAAACAGAGAAAAATGCACTAAATTATGCGATAAATTATTTTGTTGATGAATATAAAGATAGATATGTTTCATCAGCAGTATTATTTAAATTCGATTCCTCAATAGAAAAATTTGTTGAAGGAATTTTTAGATGTGTAGTAAGGGATTTTTACAAAAAAGGTAAATCAAAAGATTTACTAATAAAGAGTATTGTACAAAAAGATACATCCAAATTAGATGTGATAAAAAAGGATTTTTTTAGAAAAGCTGCTACTGCCTTAATTGAAAATGATCCTATAAAAGCAATACATCATCTCCCAAAAGATCTTGTAAGAAAATATGTAAGTTTTTATTTCAAAAAAATATGGAATCGAGAAGTAAGTAATGTTTTAAAAAAAGTAGTTCCACAAGAATTCTTATTGGAAAATGTTCTAGTATTGTTCTTAAAGACGTATGTGCCTTTCATACATTCAGAAGACTATGTAACCATAGATCTTAGAAGCAACAACAATCTCTTTGATTCCGAATTAGAAAAAAGCCGAGAAAAGTATAAGGATTTCTTAAATCTATTTTCACAATACTTTGATAATTTTCAGAGAAAAATATTACTTAGATATATCTCTCTCAAGGTTGAAGAAAACAAAATCTTCTATGAAACAAAAACAGAAGATAACTTTATGGTTGCAAAATCACTGCTTTTGATAAAAGAAAAAGAAGAAAAAGATGAACAGTTATAGTAAAATACAACAATATTTATAAATAAAAGAAACCTCCATTTATAAATAAATCTGGAATTTTTGAGGGGGATTAAAACGGTTGAGGGTTGGATAAAAATAAAGAAACACAAGATTGTTAAGAGATGCATTATCTGCAACCAGAAAATAGAAAACGCTCATCAAAACAAACTCTACTGTGATAGTTGCCTAGCAAAATTGAAGGGAACCACTAAAGTTGTTGAAAAGAAAATCGTTAAAAAAGCTAAAGTAATTGCATAACTTTTCTTTTTGTTTTTTGGGCATTTTACAATTTCTCTAATTAGAGTAAGAATTACTGCAAAATTTTGATAGATCTGTGGGTAGAATAAAACAATTTATAAATGAAATACTACTCCCATGAATTAGATGTGGAGATGCTCCCTACAAAAGGGGCTTCCGAATAAAATGGTGAAACCATGGGCGTTTACAAGTATATTGCACAACTCTGGAAAAGACCAAAAAAGAACCTAAAAGAATTGTATATGAAAAGATTAACTGAATGGTCAAAAGAAAATTCTATTGTGAGAATAGAAAGACCTACAAGACTAGATAGAGCAAGAGCACTTGGTTGGAAACCAAAACCAGGAGTAATTCTCGTAAGAGTAAGAGTAGAAAAAAAGAGAAGAATGCGTGAACACAGAAGCGGTGGAAGAAGACCAAAAGCATACAGATGGTATGAAGTAATCGAGTTAAACCATCAGGTAATCGCTGAACAAAGAGCAGCTAGAAAATACAAAAATTGTGAGGTTGTAAATAGCTATTGGGTTGGTGAAAATGGTATGTACAAATGGTATGAAGTAATTTTAGTAGATAGAACAAACCCTGCGGTTTTAGCTGATAAACAGCTATCACAAATAGCAAAACAAAGAGGACGAGTCTTTAGAGGATTAACAAGTGCAGGAAGAAAAGCAAGGGGTCTTAGAAGAAAGGGAAAAGGAGCAGAAAAGATAAGACCTAGTGCGAATGCCAATAAAGGATTAAATCATTAAACCTTAGAAAGATTTTTAAAGAAAACAAAAATCCATAATCTACCATGCAACCTCATCATTTTAAATCAAGATCTTTAAGAAAAGTAAGTAAACGAACCCCTGGCGGAAGGACAACAACACACTTTGAAAAGAAAAAACCAAAAGTAGCAAGATGTGCTATTTGTAAGAAACCTTTATCAGGCATTCCTAGAAACGTAAAAAAATTATCTAAATCAGAAAAAACTGTAGAAAGAAAATATGGTGGAAATCTCTGTTCGAAATGCAGTAGAAGAAAAATAATAACTGAAGCTAGAGGTGAATGAAATGATGGACATTGGAAGGGTGTGCGTTAAAATAGCAGGAAGAGATTCAGGAAAAATTTGTGTAATAACTCAGAAAATAGATGACAATTTCGTAATTGTAGATGGCTTTACAAGAAATAAAAAAGTGAACATTGAACATCTTGAACCATTACCTCAAGTAATAAAAAATGTTGAAAAATTGTCAAAAGAGCAGATTCTAAAAGAACTCGAAAAGATAATGAAATCAAAAACAAGTTCTGAAAAATAAACCAAAATTTTTACTCTTCTTGTATTGGGAAAAAATTTAAAAAAGAAAAAGTTTAATAGAGATGAATCTAAAAAATATGAGAATTGCTTTTGTCGATTTAAATGAAAGCATTAAATTTGGAGAAATAAGCAGCAATTTGTATTTGGCTTCTTATCTGCTAGAAAAAATCAATAAGAAAGTAGAAATAAAATTATATTCCTCTTTTGAAAAATTCAGAAAATATGGTGGGCATTATGATTTGATTTGCTTCTCTGTCAATGGACTAAACTTACAAAAATTGCCAAAGAAAATAAAAGAAGAAATAAAACAAATTAAGTCTATAAAAATAATCGGTGGGCCTGGACCAACAATAATTCCTCAACCATGCTTGGAATTCTGCGATATAGTAGTAATCGGCGAAGGAGAGATTCCATTGAAAAAGATAGTGAAGTTAATGATAAAAAAAGAAATTGTTAAAACAGAGGAACTTTTAAATTGCCCTGAGTTGAAAAAAATAGAGAATATTCTATATCAAGTTGATGGAAAAATAATCTTAACCCCTAAAAAGAATTATGATAAAATTGACTTTGTCTCAAGAAAATTTGATCTGATCACTGATCTTGAAGAACATATAAAAAATTGGCCATATATGGATTACTTCCCTAAAAGAAGAGGAATAAGCATCATAACCTCAAGATCCTGCGGTTTTAACTGTTCTTTTTGTCAACCTACTTTAAAGAAAATTTTTGGAGAAAAGATTAAGTACATACCTATAGAAATAATAAAAAAAGAACTTATTGAATTAAATCAAAAATACAAAATAGATGCATTCATGGCTCATGACGATAATCTAACAGCAAATTATTCTCATCTAAGAAATTTTTGTAATATGCTAAACGAATTGAAAAGAGAAGGTATTGAATTTAAATGGATTTGCAATAGTAGATGTGACACAATTGATGAGGAAAAAATAAAACTTTTAGCAAAAGCTAATTGTGTTGAAATAAGATATGGAATTGAAACTTGGAACGAAAACATAAGATCTAATTTCCTAAACAAGAAAATTTCAAATAAAAAAGTATATGATACTATTAAACTCACAAAAAATCACAATATTCTCTGCTTTGGATTCTTTATGTTGGGATATCCAAACCTAAAGATAAAGGATGTATTAAATGAAATAATTACTACTGCCAACAGCGACTTAGATTTGGCAACGTTTAGTGTGTTAACTCCATTACCTGGAACTGAATTAGGAATAAGATATAATGTTGATTCTTTTGAAAACTATTATCTCGGTAATAGCAAAGTAATCTCAAACATAAATCCGTTTGTGATTGAATTATTAAAAAAATTTGCATTTTTAGCTTTTTATTTTCATCCCACAAGGCTCAAAAGAAGTCTATTAGAATTGATATCTGGAAAAAATTTAAAATATAAGATAAGAAGATTTTTCTTTTATTGACCAAACAAGCATTTAAATAAAACAAAAGAATAAAAGTAAATTTTTTGAAAATCCATAAACCCTTTTGAAAAAATTCCAAAAAAATAATCAAAACAAATTTTAAACAAGCTAATTTTACTTCTACAGGTGATCAAATGGAAATCGAAGATCTACCTGAAACAAAAATAAAGCAACTCTTAAATATGCCCATAATTGAAACAAAAATAACAAAAAGTAAAGATGGAAAATATGTGATTCACAAAACAGTAATAACAGATATTAGAGCAAAGGAGTACTATGAAAAGATAGTAGAAAACTAAAGAAATCCCAAAAAAATCAAAAATTTTTTTGTTTTTTATTCTCTATTTCTTTGTTTTTTAAAAATCTCTTTTATTTCTTCAAGCGTTGAAATTTCCTCGACTGGTTTTTCCCTCAAACTTAATATTCTTGGAAAACGCAATGCATAACCCGAAGAATATGAATCTGATTCCTGAATTTCTTCATAGATAACAGAAACAACTATCTTGGGAGCAACTTCTACTATCTTGCCCGATTCCGAAACTATTAGGGGCTTTAAAAGGTTTGTCATCTCTTCATAAGTGATCCCTTCTTCTGTTCTTTCTTTTAAACCTGAAGAAACTTTTCCAACTTCTAGTAACCTTTCTCCATCTCTACATGCAACATAGTAACTACTTAACCATCTACTTCTCTTACCTTCTCCATATTCTGCTCTTACTATGACTAGATCCAAAGCATCTAAGACACCTTTCAATTTTACTCCATATCCAACTCTTTTGCCGGGTTTGTACGGTGTAGATAATGCTTTTATCATTACACCTTCATGACCATTTCGAATTGCTTTATCAAACATTTCAATAACATCTTCTTCATTATTTGCAATAATCTGATCTGCTAATAAGCAAATATCACTTTTAAAAGATGAGAAAATAAGTAATAAAATGTTTCTTCTTTCTCCAAAAGATTTTTTTACTAGGGATTGACCATGTAAAAACAATATATCAAAAACATGATACTTCACTGGAACCTTAAAAACATGCTCCTGAATCTTATACTTTCTCATAATTCTCTGACTAATATTCTGAAATGGAACCGGTTTATCATCTATATATCCTACTACTTCGCCATCTAAGATACAGTTAATCCTCAATTTTCTCAATTCATTTACGACCTCAGGAAACTTGTCTGTTACCTCTTCCAAATTCCTTGTAAATAACTTAATTTTTCCTTCAGAATTCAAATTTTCAACATGTGCCTGAACTCTAAAACCATCATACTTAAATTCTACTGCTGCAGGCACTCCAACTACTTCTAACCCTTCCTTTGCTGAATTCACTTTAACAAATAACATGGATCTAACTGGAATAAACAAAGATATGTTTATTGAATTAAATATTTGTGGGTTTTCTTTTGCTAAAAAAAGCGCTTGAGCCACTTTTCCAAGATCATTACAGTAATTATATTTCTCCTCAACAAGTTCAGATAAAACCTTTTTATCATCATCGATAAATTCTAAATTAAAGAACTCCCTCGGTAAATTTTCTAAATCAAATTCAGATATCTTTGAAACTGGAACTGTTATGGGCAAAAGATCTGAATTTTTACATTCAAAACAATAATCATAATCCAGAGTTATTGCGTTACATTTTGAGCATTTTTTTACTTTATTTATATCCTTTGGAAGAAATGCAAATGTCAATGCATCAATAAGTAAACCTTCTGCAAATCCTAAACGAAGTTGACCTAATATTAGTCTTGTTAAATATTTACTCTCTAATGGATCACATAAGAAATAAAGTTCCTTTAGATAGGATAGTTTTCTTTCAATACTACCTTCTCCCTCTTCTTGTGAAATTTTCTCAAAAAGGGAGTACATTTTCTTAAGTGTAAGCGATTTCTGAATTGGGAATAGGGTTTTTTGCTTTACCTTTGAAAGTATATTATATGCTACATTTCCAACATCCCCTTCCCTTTTCCAAATTTCCACAATTTTTTCTTCTTTCAAGCCAGATAAGATTGAAATTAACCTAAGAATAAGATTTACTGAAATTCCCAAATCCCTTTGCTCTGTCTCCTTAAATACTAAACCTTGTAGAAACAACATCAAGTAAGGTAAGTCATCAAAATCGCAGGATTTTATTAACTTTGCAATAAAATAAATCTTTTCAAGATTCTTCGAAGTAGCATTAATCTTTTCAAGGTATTTAACTACATCACTATAATTCATATGATAAAGATAAGAAATAAAAGTATTAAAATGTTTTGTAAAGTAGCAAAATGAAGACAAAATATTTATATAATTTTGAAAAAACCAAGATTTAGAAGTGCCGGAGTAGCTCAGCGGTAGAGCGCCACGCTCATAGGAAATGAGCTCTGAACAGTGATGAAGCTCTGTGGCGCTGAGAAACGTGGAGGTCGAGGGTTCAAATCCCCCCTCCGGCAATTTAACCCTTCTTCTACCCATAGTTCAAAGATGTATATTTAAAAAGTTAAAAAAATTTAAAAATTGGAACCTAAAGATTACGTATGTGGTATGTATTGAAATTAGATTAAGAAAAAATTAAGAAATTAAATCAAAATATTTGAACCAAAATTACACCATGATAGAACAAACTTTTTTTGAGTTGGCAAAACTACTTATTTTAACCAGTTTAGTAACCATTATAATCAAATTTCTAAAACAACCTCCAATCATTGGTTATTTGTTAAGCGGAATCATTTGTGGACCAATGTTGTTAAATTTGATAAAACATCCTGAAACAATTTCTATTTTATCACAATTAGGAGTAGTTATGCTACTTTTTCTTGTAGGAATCACTCTTAATCCAAAAGAGACAAAAAATTATGGTAAGGTAGCAATTTTTACAGGAATTGGACAAGTACTTTTTACTACACTAATCGGAACTCTAATAATTCTTATATTCAGAAGATTTACTTTGTTAGAAGCAATATATCTTAGTGTTGCATATTCCTTTAGTAGTACTATCATCATTATGAAACTTTTAAGCGAAAAAAACGAAATTGATACATTACATGGAAGAATTTCTATTGGTTTCTTAATTGTTCAAGATTTAATAGCTATTATTTTGTTAATCTTTCTATCGAGTATTAAAACTGGAGAAAATTTTTGGAATAATCTTATAAACTTTCTATTTAATGGTCTGTGGATCTTTGGAGGAATTTTTTTATTTACCAGATATTTCCTTTCACGTCTTCTGGATGTTTTTGCCAAATCAAGCGAAACATTGTTATTGTTTTCAATCACATGGTGTATTAGTGTAGCTTCTCTTTTCAGTCTTTTTAATTTTTCAATAGAAGCTGGTGCATTAATTGCAGGAATTGCCTTATCTTCTGTCCCCTATAGCCGAGAAATAATCTCAAAGGTAAAAACATTAAGAGACTTTTTCTTAATTCTATTTTTTATTTTATTAGGAACACAAATAAACTTTAATAATGTTGCTAAAAACCTAGACTTTGTAACGGTAATGTCCTTGTTTATCCTTTTAGGAAATCCATTAATCGTGATTCTAATTATGCGTTTAATGAGATATACTTTGAGAACGGGATTATACGCTGGTTTAACGGTTGCTCAAATAAGTGAATTCTCACTAATCCTAATAGCAATGGGAATTTCTTTAGGACATATTCGTGCTGATTTGTTACCTCTATCCACAACAATAGGAATAATTACCTTTATTGGTTCAACATATCTGATACTATATTCTCAAAAGATTTATTTTTTGCTTGAGAAAACGATTAAAAAATTTTCAAAGAAATCATATATTGCAAAAATAGATGAAAAATCTATAAAATCACAAGAATATTATGATGTACTTATCATAGGATGCAACAGAACCGCTGTAGATTTATTGCCTGTATTGAGAAATAAAAACATACAATTTCTGATAATTGATCATAATCCTGAAGTTATCAAAAAACTGAAAAAAATGGGATATAATTGTATTTACGGAGACATAAATGATTTTACAATACTTGAAAATATAGATCTAAAAAAGGTAAAACTTGTATTTTCTAGTGTTTCTGATATTGAGACAAATTTACGAATAGTAAATAATTTTAAGAATTATAATCCCGATTGTACCATAGTTACGGTTGCAAATGATTTAGATGAAAGTTTAAGATTATACAAAGAAGGATCTACATATGTAATTGTACCTAAATTCCTTGGTGGTTTGCATTTCTCAACGATGTTAAATGAATACGAGTTAGATCATGACAAATACCTCTTATCAAAGAAAAAACATTTAGATTATCTAATAAATAGAATAATAAACTGGTATAAGGAATAAAAAATGAAAAGAATTGCAATCCTAACGTTTGGATGTAGTTTAAATCAAGCGGATTCTGAAATTATGAAACATCTAATAAAAGAAAGAATCAAACAAAAAAAAGATCTGAGACTTGTAAAAAATCCAAAAAACGCAGAAATTGTAATTGTAAATACCTGTGCTGTAAAAAAACCTACTGAAATCCATATGTTAAGAATAATAAAGGAATTAGAAAATTTAAGTAAAAAAGTTATTGTATGTGGATGCTTAGCACAAACTATGCCTGAGTACTTCAAAAATCTTTCTTTATTAGGAACTGAAGATTTAGAAAGAATAAATGAAGCGATTGACGCAACAAATGAAAATAGAATTGTAAAATTTCTAAATAATAAATATGAAAAGTTGAGCAGTATTGAAAAATGTTTTCATAATAAAGTAATTGAAATAATACCCATCAGCAGAGGATGCTTAGGAAATTGCACTTACTGCATTACTAAAATAGCAAGAGGAAACCTAAGAAGTTATCCACCTGAAAAAATAATTGAAAGAATTAAGCTTGCTGTTAAAAAAGGAATAAAAGAAATCTGGTTATCTAGTCAAGACTCTTTTTGCTATGGTTTTGATATTGGGACTAATATCGTAGAACTAATGAAGGAAATAAACAAAATCAATTCAGACTTTAAAGTAAGAATTGGAATGGGCAATCCCAATCATCTAAAACTATTTCTTGATGACATGTTACTTCAATTTTCAGATAAGTTTTTCAAGTTTTTACACATTCCTGTCCAAACTGGAAGCAATAAAATTCTAAGAGAAATGAATAGATATTATTCTGTTGAAGAATTTGTTGAATTAGTTCAAAAAATAAGAGAATATGATCCTCTTTTTTCAATAGCTACTGACATAATGGTTGGTTTTCCCAGTGAAACACAAGAAAACTTTGAAGAAACTCTGAAACTTATTGAAATAATCAAACCTGATGTTGTAAATATCTCCAGATTTGGAAAAAGACCAAAAACCATTCTATGGAACGTAAAGGAATTGATGGGCAAAGAAGTAAAGAAAAGATCTAGAATACTTACCATGAAATGCAATGAAGTGGAATTTGAAAGAAATAAAATTTGGATCGGAAAATATTGCAAAGTGCTTATTGATGAAAAAAACAAGCAAAATCTTGTTGGAAGAAATGATTACTATAAGCCTATTGTAATTAAATCAACTAAAATATCTCTTGGAGAGTGGGTTATTACTAAAGTGATAGATGCAAAACCTCACTTTCTAATTAGTGAATTATAAACAAAAAATTTTTATATTTAAAAAAACAAAGGCAATGAATTAAAAAAATCAGGTGATTTTTATGCCAGAAGAACAAATAAAACCAATGAAAAAAAGACCTTGGGATGTAACGTTAGTAGCAGTTTTATACATTATTTTTGGTGTTTTTTCAATACTAGTATTTTTATTAACTTTGCTATTAGGTGGATTGGTAAGTAGTATTTTTTTAGGAGGAGAAATGGGGGGATTAGGTGGATTATTAGGAGGTGTTATAGCAATAACAGGTATACTTATAGTAATAGTTGGAATCCTAAATATTGCGGTAGGTATTGCATTATTAAAAGGAAAGTCTTGGGCAAGAATTCTTGTAATAATATTTTCCTGCCTAGGACTCGTTTTCTCAGTATTGCCGTTAATATTCATGATAGTATCTGGTGCAACGGAAATAATGAGCCTTGTAAATCTATTAGTTACCATAATAATTAATGGTCTAATATTCTGGGATTTTACTTTTAGAAAAGAAGTCAAAGAATTTTTTACAAGCAAACAATAGAAAGAACAGAATAATCGTTATGAAATTAATATGCAAGCTAAAAAAAGTTGATTTTTCCCTTTTGTTTCTTCTTTTGTTTCTTTTTTCCTAGAAAAATATTCTAAAAAATTAAGTTATAAAGACTCACTCATAGAAACTACAAAAAATTTATAAACAAAAAATATCATAGGATAAGATAACATGAACAAACCTCAATACTCTAGTAGTACTGGTTTATTTACTGATACTCCTAAACCAAAGATGAAAAAAAGACCTGTAGAGATAACTTTACTAGGAGTATTGAATATAATAGTTAGCATAATTTATTTGGGATTAGCATTATTATTTTTAATAACAGGAAAACTAATTGCACCAACTCTCTCTACCGAAGAGGGTGGCCCTATATTGACAGCATTAGGCAACTATGGAGCGATAATTCTTTTGGTTCTTGGTGTTTTAAGCATTATTATAGGAATAGGCTTACTAAAGGGTAAAAATTATGCTAGAATTATAACAATGATCCTTGTGGTATTGGGACTAATATCAGGAGTGCCTGGCTTGATAATTACATTAATTCTTAAAAACACAACAGCCATTTTAAGTGTAACTGCATTAATTGTCATAAATATACTTATTTTATTGGATTTGGCTCTTAGAAAAGAAGTCAAAGAATTTTTTAAGAGGTAGAGAAAACTATTATGATTAAAGTGTATTTTTATATTTTTGTATGCTGAGTTTTATATTTGAGGAATTTTTATTATTTTTCTTGAACTTAAGATTATATGCATTTCAATCAAAAAATTAATAAAACACCATAAGTATAAAATCAAACCATGAATGACAAGGAAATAAAGGAAATAATGAGATTAGAGGCAAGCAAAAATCCTGAAAAATTTTACCCTCTAAATTTTCTAAAAAATGAATTAAAATTCACAAGAAAACAGTGCAAAAAGTGTGGAAGATTCTTCTGGACTAGCGATCCTGACAAAGAAATCTGTGGAGATAGTAAGTGCATTGATGGCTTTTTATTTATTGGAAATACTCCTGCAAAAAAGGAGATGGAATATACAGAATTATGGGAAGAATTTGCTAAATTCTTTGAAAAAAGAGGCTATAAATCCATCAAGAGATATCCCGTTGTCGCAAGATGGAATCCTACTTTAGAATTTACTATTGCTAGTATTGCTGCTTTTCAACCATATGTGGTATCTGGTGAAATAGATCCGCCAGCTAATCCCTTAGTTATTCCACAGCCTTGCCTAAGATTTAATGACATTGATAATGTAGGCTTAACAGGGTCTCATTTCACGGGATTTGTAATGATCGGGCAACATGCATTTTTTCCTCCTGAAAAATATAATCAAGAGCAATACTTTAGAGATATTCATGAATGGTTAACACATGGAATGAAAATCCCCGAACATGAGATAACGTACCATGAAGATGCTTGGGCTGGTGGAGGAAATGGAGGTGCTAGCTTAGAATTCTTTAGCAGAGGATTAGAATTAGGAAATCAAGTTTATACTATGTATGAAATAAAAAATAACACTCTTAAACCTTTAAAATTAAGGGTACTAGATATGGGTGCTGGCCAGGAAAGAATGGCTTGGTTTAGTAAGGGCACTCCAACTGCATATGATACAACTTTTCAAAAAACAATAAGATATATTTTAAAAAACATTGGAAATGATTTAGATTTTAAATTAAAAGCATCTTTCTTGAAGTATGCTCCCCTTCTAAATGCAGATGAATCTGAAAATCTTAACGAAGTTTGGCAGTATGTTGCAAAAAAATTAGATTCTAATGTTGACGAATTGAAAGAAAAAGTTCTTCATAGTCAAAAAGTATACAGTATTGCAGAACACACAAGAAGTTTATTATTTGCAATAGTAGATGGAAAATTACCAAGCAATATTGGAGGGGGATATAACTTAAGATTAATTTTTAGAAGAGCATATTCCTTTTACGAAACACTTCCTAATTTTGATTTTCTAAAATTATTTGAGATCCATGCAGAGGAACTAAAACCCCAATATCCCGAATTAGGAGAAAATTTGGAGGAAGTAAAAGAAATAATAGATGAAGAAATAAAAAAATACCAAGAATTAAAGAAAAAACACTCTGAAATTTTTGCCAAGTTAGAAAAAATAGATGTTGACACAATGATAACTCTTTATCAAAGTTATGGCATTACTCCTCAACATCTAAAAGAACATGGATTTAGTGTTCCTGATGATTTTTACAAAAAACTTCAACAACTAAATCAGCAATCCAGTGAATTTTCTACAAAAAAAGAATTACCGTTTGAAATCCCTGATCTAGAAACAAAGCCAATATATTTTGAAAATTATAAGCTTTGCAAATTCAAAAGTAAGTTCATTTGGAGTACAATTTATGATAAAAAAACATATGCAATTCCTGAAGAAAGTGCTTTTTATCCAACCTCTGGAGGACAACTCAATGACAATGGATCAATTATTTTAAATGGCAAAGAATATACTATAGTTGACGTAATAAAGAATAATCGAGCAATCGTTTTAGTAATCAACGAAGAAATTGATTTGGAAGGAAAAGAGTTCATAGGAATAATCGATTTTGAAAAGAGATTACAATTATCCCAACATCACACAGCAACACATCTTCTTAATGGTGTTGTAACAGAAATCTATGGAACACATATTTGGCAACATTCTGCTGCGAAATCGCTCGATAAGGCAAAATTAGACTTAACACATCATAAGATGTTAACAAAGGATGAAATAAAAGTTATTGAAGAAAGGGTAAGGGAGTATATTAAAAGAAATCTGAAAGTTGAAAAAACCATTGAAAAAAGAAATCTTGCTGAAGAAAAATATGGTTTCAGAATATATCAAGGAGGCGCCGTTCCTGGCAAAGAATTAAGAATTGTAAAAATCATTAAAGAAGATGGAAATATTTTAGATGTTGAAGCCTGTGGCGGGACTCATCTAGATTATACAGGAGAAATAGGAGAGTTCAAAATTTTGGATGTTAAAAAACCACAAGATGGGATTATAAGATTTGAATTCGTTGCTGGAAAAGCATGCCAAAAAATTGCGCAAGAATCCGAGAAAATAGCTAATAATATTTTAGAAATCACTAAAGATTTTTTGAAAGATAGAATTCCTATTAAAAAGGGCCTAGAAATTTATGATGAATTAAAAAATGCCTCAGAATTACTAAGTTGTGGAATTGAGGATTTGGAAAATACAATAAAAAGATTTTGTAAGGAAATGTTAGAAATTCAAGAAAAATATAAAATAAGCAAGAAAGTAAATGCTAATAATCTTTTTGAATTAATTGAAAATATTTTTTCTCTGTGGAAAGAGTACAAAAAAGAAAAGGAAAAAATAGAAAAGGAATTAATTGAAAAATTGAAGATAACACTAAAACCTGGTGTTCTGAGAATAGATGAAGATATCGAATTACTAAGAAAATTATGTGAAAAGAGTGATCAAAAAAATGTGCTAATAATAAATGATAAAAATCAATTTGTATTTGTGGGTGATGAAAATCTATATAATGAGTTAGCTAGTAAAAAATTGGTAAAAGGCGGAGGAAAAGAAATTAAACAAGGAATAATAGATTCAAATAAGTTAAATGAAATTGAAGACATCTTTAAAAAATTCCTTAAGAAAAACATATAAATAGTATTTATTATTCCGAAATATTGGAATAGTAAGAAAGAAAAATTAAAGAATGAACAATAGATTGTGAAATGACTGGTTGCTGGGGTCGCATAACCTGGTAGTGCGCCTGCCTGCTAAGCAGGTGCCCTTTCGGGCTTGTGGGTTCAAATCCCACCCCCAGCGCTCTCAAAATTTCAACAATAGATATCAAAAAATAAAAAATCAGAAAGTTGAGATGCCTAAAGATAAATTTTATAAATTAGTTACAACTTTCTAATAGTAACATGATTCCATATAACTTGGAACTGGGAAATTTAAAAAAGACATATATTGATGATGTCTTAAGAAGCTATTCTAATATCTCTCAAGAAGAAATACTTAGCGAAGAAAAGAAAAAAAATATAGAGACATTGATATATGATTGCCTTAAAAAAATAGATGCTACAGAAAAGATTAATGAAAGCAAAGAGAGGAAAATATTAGGATTAAGCGGGGGTTTGGGAGTTGCAGCAGGAATAGCTTGGAGTTATTATATCTTTGATCCGTTTGCCTTAACAAATTATTTGAATTTTATAATGTTTCCTTGTCTTTACGGAGTCCTAGGAATGTTTATTGGACATACAATTGTAGATCACATAAACACAAAGGAAAAAGATAAAAGAATGAGCAAATTTATTCAAGATCTAGAAAAAATAAAAAGAACATATTCAGATCCAAAAGAATATTTTCAAGAAATAGAAAAATTCCTTATAAATTTAAAAGAAGAAAACAAAAAATATTTAACTAAATAGAATCGTTCGAATGATATGATTCAACAACATCTTGAAATTCTAAAAATTAGGGAAATACTTGAAGCTCCTTTTGTTTCTTCTGAGAATGAGCCAAATTGCATAGTAATAAATGGAAAAAACATCGTAAGAGTTCTGGTTTATGGAGTAATAATAAATAAGTTTGAAACAACATATACCTCTATTTTGATTGATGATGGCACATCAAACATTGAAGTAAGAGTATTTGAAAATTTTCCAATTCTCGAAGAAATTGATGTTGGGGATATGATATTAGTAATAGGAAAAGTTAGAGAATTTGGAAAAAAATACATTAGTGGAGAAATAATCAAAAAAATTGAAAGTGATGAATGGCTTGAAGTATTAGAGAGAATGAAGGTTAAAAATAAGGAAATAATTGAAAAACCAGAATCAGTTCAGCCAGATCAATTGAAAATAGAGAATAATTTGATAAAAAGCAAAATAGAAGCAGTAGAGGAAATAAAAGTTGAGGATCCTGAAAAAGGATTTGATTTTATAAAAGAAAAAACAAAGAGATTTGAAGAAGAAATTGAGAAAAAAAATAAATTGCTTAGCATAATAAAAGAAAACGACGATGGATCCGGAGCAGATTACAATGCACTCTTAGAAAAGTATCCTTTTGATGATCTAGATGAAATTTTGTTCAAACTTCTAGAAAGTGGAGACATATATGAATTTAGACCTAAGAGATATAAAATTCTGGATTGATGCTAAAAATACCTTAAAATCGTCTAATCCTTTCCATCACTACAGCCATATCCTGAAATTTGGTTATATATGCAATTCTGTCTCCTTTTAAATCTGATTCCAATCTTTTCCTAAGAGACCAATAATTTTCAGAGGGTATTGAAAATTTTATTATAGCTTTACCATAATTATTCTCCTTAAGATATCTATTTATCAGATCTATTGAAAAAGAAAAAACAGCTTTCACTTCATAGGTTTCTCTAAAATAATCTGAAGAAATCAAATAATCACTTGTTGAAAATGTTCTTTTTTGATCAATCTTAAGCAAATACAATTTTTTATCAAACAAATGAAAAAACTCATTTATTAAATCTGCATAAACAACCGATATTGGAATTTCATATAAGAACTTTTTAATTTTATCTGTTTCTTCCACAATATTCCTCAATTTTGGATTGTCACGAATAACTATATTTTTTGGAAGAATTACTGCAGTCCTTTCAGATAATGAAAGAGCCTGAGAATAGAAGGTTAATCTATTAATTTCATTATTAAGCTCTATGTACTCAAACTCCCCTTTCCAGGGAATTTTTTTCCTTTCTATTTGTGGAGGTAAATCAAAAACAAATTTCTCTGTTTTATAATGATATTTTTCATATACCATTAGAGGGTTTGGCTTGAGATCTTCTAATTTCCTTTCTCTTGCAAATGCATCCCTGGCAGGATCTGAAAAAATAACTTCTACATTGATTTTTGATATAATTTCTTCAGAAAGAGAATCACCAACTATAAACCTGATATGATTCAAACCATAATTCTGTGCATTTCTCTTTGCATATTCTATTTTTTTAGGATCTATATCAACTCCTATGGCAATGCTAGCATATCGAGCAAAATGAATTAATTGTATTCCTATTCCACAAGAGATATCTGCTACAGAGCTTGGCTTCAACCTTTCTGCTCTGTACTTCGCTACTATCTCATTAGTAGAATACCTCATTCCTTCAACATCGCTCCATATTGGAACTGAATAGTTTTTACTCTTCGCTAAAATTCGTGCCTTTGCAACCTCAATCAAATCGTTACTTACATAGCTTATCTTTTTTCTTATTTGATCATCAGAATACCCATTTCTTAATAAGTCTTCTATTTCATTAAGTACTTTTTCTTCATCCATGAAATTTTAATGTTCAATTAGATTTTTAAAGTTTTAGATAAAAGAGCAAATAAAATAGCAAGAAAAACACAAAAAATATATAAATAAAAATGTGCTAAATTGCTAAATGAAGAAAAAACAAAAAAATGAATTCATATCGAAATACATAAGATATCTCAAAGAAACATATCTTGAAGATAATGATTTTAAGATTGTGTCTATAGTATTCATGATATCTTATTTAGTAGGATATACAATTGTGTTATTTGATCTCACCAATACTCAAGCATTTTCCTCACAACTAACAATTCCATATTCCTTAGAGAAGGATTTATTTGGATATGAAGTTTTTAGAGGATATCTTGTCAATTATCTACTTGTATTACTACTTGGCACTCTTTTTGTACTGCCTTTGTTCTCCTTTGTTCCGTTTGTTGGAATCGCAAATGGATCTGCTCTACCGCTTATGTTAGCAAATGAAAATGTCTCAATTGCCATTGCATATCTTGTTCTTAACTTGATATTCATTAAGTACTTCATGCTTTTATCGCACTTCTCGGCAAAAATTGGAAAATGGTTAATTTATCTGTTCCTAAAAAAACCATATAAGATAGAATTTAAATTAATTATCTTACCTTCTATCTTATTAGTCGTTCTGATCATCCTTAACTTTATCTTTAAAACATTGTGAAAACATGAAAAATACAAAAATTTATTGGCTTTTAATGGCTATATTATTTGCATTGAATTGTTTTGCTCAATCAATTCCTGTTGAAGAAAAATCAAATTATGATAACACTGTAAATGTGGAACTTATAGTAAAAGAAAAGTTGATTTATAAATTTGATACTGCAATAGATCAAATATATGGATTAGAAAACAAAAATTGCAAGATTCTGGAAAAAGAGATAATTTGTGACATAGTGTGGATAAAGAGAGTATGGTATGATGAAGTAGAAATCCCTATGATATGGTTTTACAATAAAACAATAAATAAGATCTGTGTTGATAGTGATTATAAAATGAGAAAAAGTGTAGAATATAACTCTTATGCTAGAGATCAATTGCCAAAAAATTGTTTCTATAACCTATATGAGATAAAGATTATTAGAGAAAAATTTCCTATAATCCAAATTATACTCTACCTTGTCTTAATAGCTTTAACTTTTGGATTATTATTCTATTACTCTAAAAATGCAAAAAGTTAGAAAAGTTAGAATTTTATCCTATGAAATTGCAGATAATTTATGGAAATGGATTAAAGGATTAATGTTTTCTAAACCGAAAACTTTGATATTTGATTTTAAAAAAACCCGTGAAGTTAAAATTCACATGTGGTTTGTATTTTTTCCGATTTATGCAATCGTTCTTGACGAAAACAAGAAAGTTATTAAGATAAAGAAATTATACCCTTTTATATCTTTTTTTAAATTTAAAGGGAGATACCTCATAGAAATGCCACAAAAAGAATTCAAAAAATATAAAATCACATTAAATGATTTGATATCATTTTAAAACCCACTTACTTTCATCCTTATTGTCCAATATCTCAATACCATAATTCTTCAAACAATCCCTTATCATATCACTATATCTATATTGCTTCTCTTTTCGGATCTCATTTCTTATCTGGACAATATCATCAATTAATTTAAAGATAAAATCTGTCTTTTGAGAAAAATCAAAAATATCCAATATAGAATTTATCTCCAAAAGAATTTCTTTCGATAAGTTAACTTCTATTTCTTCTGGAATTACTTTTGAGTTAACTATACTGAAAAATCGACTTATAGCAGAATTTGATTTTGAAATATTAAAATCATCAGCCAAACCCATTAAAAAATCCTCATAAACCTGTAAAAGCTGTTTCTCAAGATCTGGATCTTTTTTCTTTTCTACTGCATTAAGCAACAATTTTGCACTTCTTTGCAGATCTTCTAGTCGATTTTTTGCAGAATCCAAAAGATCAAAAGAAAACTCTAATGGAGCACGATAATGGGTCTGAAGATAAAAATACCTCACTACAAGAGGATCATATTTCTTGAATACATCTCTTAAAGTAAAAAAGTTTCCGAGCGATTTTGACATCTTTTCATTGTTTATAGTTAAAAAACCATTGTGAATCCAATGTTTTACAAATGGTTTTATACCTGATATTGCTTCCATCTGAGCAATTTCGCTTTCATGATGAGGAAAAATCAGATCTATTCCTCCGCCATGAATGTCATATTGAAACCCATGATATCTCTGGGCAATAGCTGTATCCTCTATATGCCAACCTGGTCTACCTTGCCCTATCTCTGAATCCCAAAAAGGTTCATTGGGTTTTCTGAATTTCCACAGCACAAAGTCATACGGAGTCCTTTTTTCATCCTTTAACTCCAACCGTGCACCTGGCTTCAAATCCTTTAATTCTTGACCTGAAAGTTTGCCATACTCTGGAAATTTTGAAACATCAAAATAGATTCCATCTGAAATCTCATATGCATATCCCTTCTCCATCAATGTTTTTACTTGCCAGATAATTTCAGGAATATGCTCTGTAGCTCTAGCATAAAGATTTACAGAATTAACATGCATTTTTGCCATATCCTCTTTATAGTATTGTTCATATGTTATCGAAAGTTCTTTCCAAGAAATTCCCATTTCTCTTGCTCTATTTATTATTTTATCATCTATATCTGTAATGTTCTGTAAATAAAATACTGAAATACCTAAAGCTCTTAGAAATTTAACAAAGGTATCATAGAACGTATAGGAGCGCCCATGACCAACATGAGAAAAATCATAAACTGTAGGACCACAAACAAACATGTCCAATCTATTATCATGAGGTCTAATTGGATCTATAGCTTTTGTCAAAGTATTGTACATCCTTAAAGAATCTCTAACTCTATCCTTTATAAGTTTAATTTGGGGATTTTGTGAAGTCATTTTCATAAGAAAGTTAGAAATCTTTTATAAAATTGTTGATAAGTTGTGAAAAAATTTTTATATTACAAATTCAAAATAATATAAAAAATGCTCGAAATTGACCCAAAACTTTTGAATTATATCAAGAATTGCATATCTTTAGGGTACTCAAAAGAACAAATTAAAGCCTCACTCATTTCTGTAGGATGGGATGAAAAAACAATTGAGAATGCGTTTTCTTTTTTGGAAAATAAGGAAACCGTTTCAAAGGAAATAGATCCAACAATATTTGAAACTCAGAACAGCAAAATTAAGCTTCACTTTTTGATCCTTATCTTTGGAATTTTTGTGATTAGCACATTATTCGGAATTATTTATTTTACAGTAAATCGAGGAAGAGACATAGGTCTTTCTACAAAGAGTGTTTCCGATGAACTAAACATAAAATTAGAGTTTGGAACAAGGATTCAGAAAAATAATGGGATTAATTCAAATAGTGAAGGAATAACATTAACAAAAGAAAGAGAAGAATTAATACTTAAAGAATTAGAAAGAAATACTCGTGCTGGAAAAAGTTTTAATGAGCTAGAATACTACACAAGCAAATTAAAATGAAAAATCATCGAAAAAATCATCTTGAAAAGTATATTATAAAAAGTATTCCTGTTGTTGATGAATCTTGTTCTATAAATGATGTTATATCTTTATTAGAACAAAGTAGTCCAATCTTTGATGCTGTTGATTACATTTATGTGATAAACAACGAAGAAAAATTAATAGGATATATCAGCATTAAGGATCTTTTCAATCTTGCGAAAGAAACAAAGGTAAAAGACGTTATGGAAACAAAAATAGTGCATGGAACATTATCGGACTCCTTAGAAAAAATTGCAGAACTTTCAATAAAGAATGGACTTACACAGATACCAATTCTTGAAAATAACAAGTTACTTGGTGTTGTAGCATCTAAAACAATTCTTTCAGTAATAAACAAAAATCTTAAAGAAGATCTACTTCATCTTGCTGGAGTAAATAAATCTCACTTAGAGTATAAATCAAATTTGGATATTCCTTTAAATTCTGCAATAAAAGTAAGAATTCCATGGTTACTGATAGGATTGATAGGCTGCTTTTTTATGGCCTCTCTCATAATAAATTTTGAAAACCTCCTATCAAAATACTTTATTATTACAACATTTATTCCCGTAATTGTTTATCTTAGTGATTCAATTGGAACTCAAACCCAAACAATATTCATAAGGGATATCGCTCTTTGGGGAAAAAAATTAAGAATTAAAGATTACTTTAAGAAAGAAATCCTTGTGATCTTTTTGACAGCAACAATAATAAATATCCTCCTTCTCATTGTAATTTTGCTATTTTTTAGAGAACCGTACTTGGGTTTAATAATTGCAATATCTTCTATAATAACAGATCTTTGCAGTGGAATCATTCAGTTAATAATTGCAATAAGCATCAGGTACTTTAATCTTGATCCTGCCTTCGGAAGTGGACCTATTGCAACAGTTATTACAGATTTCATTTCTGTGCTTATATATGTGGTTATTTGCATTATCTTTTTGCAATAATAGAAAAAAGCATAGAAAAGACAAAAAATTTAAAAAATCAAAATAAATATAAACCAAAAAGAACTTTATAATGACAGGTTTTAGTTTGTTATATAATTTGACAAAAAAATTTATAAATAACTTAAATAATGTATATTGAGGGGTGTTAGAATGGGATTCAAAAACGCATTATTTAGAAACATAGGAGTAAAGGCAAAAGAAGAAAGTGAGGAAGATTACCTTGAAATTTCTACAGATGAAATTGAAGATAAGGAAAAAAAAGTACTAGTAAGAGCATATTCACTTAATTCTTTTGAGGATATAAAACCAATTCTAACAGATCTTAGAGAGGGATATATTATTTGTTTTGTAAATATAAAAAATCTAAAAGAAAAAGATCCTGTAGAATTAAAAAGAGCAATCCAAAAGTTTAAAATTGCAATAGAAAATTTTGGAGGAGATATCGCAGGGGTAGGAGAAGAGTGGATAATCATTACTCCATCATTTGCTGAAATAGACAAAAGCAAGAGAATGTATAGTGAGAAACCTCAAAGAGATGAGGAAGAGTTCTAGAAACAAAATAAAAAAAATTTATTAATCTATTTCTTTTTTAATTGTTTATGATAGATCCTAAAACAAATCTCAAATATTCTGAACCTGTAGTTCTCGAAAATCAGAGATGTCCTCTGTGCTTAAAAGATACGCTGAGATTAACAGAAATTAGTACTGACGTTCCTTTCTTTGGAAAAACATACATCTTTAGTGCTGAATGTCAAAATCCTGACTGCAATTTTAAGATCTCTGACACAGAATTTGATGAACAGAAAGATCCAGTAAAGATAACCTTCAAGATTGAAGATGAAAAGGATCTAAATGCATTAGTTGTAAAAAGTTCAAATGCTACTGTAATGATTGATAATATTATTAAAATTGAATCTGGAGGTGATGGATATATTACTACTATTGAAGGCCTCTTGATGCGTGCAAAAGAAATGTTAGAGAACCTAAAAGAATCTTCAGAAGATGATGTCGAAAAGAATGAGTTGTGGGAAAATATAAAAAAGATAAACAGGATTTTATGGAATGAAAACAAGGGAAGAATTATAATTGAAGATCCCTCTGGAAATTCAGCAATAATTAGCGAAAAAGCAAAAATAGAAAAATTAAAGATGAAATAGAGTGTGAAAGCATGAACATTCTGCAAATCGATTTCTTTAGGGGAAAGATTATAGAAAAAATCGCAGATTGTCTGAATATTGCTCAAACTGAGGAAAATCTTAGAAAACTTGAAAAAATTGTTATGTATGGAAATGAAAATTACTGTGATTATGCCATATTTTTATTGTCCTTGGCTAATTTTACTGATAATCTTGAAGAAAGTGCAAAAAAGATTATTGAAAGCTTTGAAAATAGTGATTTTGAAGTAAAAAGGATAGGAAAATACATAAATTTCACTATAAAAAATGATGCACTCTTTAAACATGCTCTAAACACAATTTTCTTAGAAAAAGAGAATTATGGAAAAGTGAATATTGGAAAAGGTAGAACAGTGATAGTAGAATATTCCTCGCCAAACATTGCCAAGCCTTTTAGCATTGGACATCTAAGAAGCACAGTAATTGGAGATTCCTTAAAAAGAATTTATAATTATCTAGGTTACAAAACAATTGGAATAAATTATCTTGGGGATTATGGAACACAATTTGGAAAACTAATATATGCTTACAAGTACCTGGCTGAGAAAAATAAGGAAGAACTACTAAGAAAAAATGGAATAAACTATCTAGTAAGATTATATGTAAAATATCACAAAATCGAAAAAGAAAATCCTCAGATTGAGGAAAAAGCAAGGGAAGAATTTAAAAAATTAGAAAATAATGATCCTGAAAACACAAAACTTTGGAAACTTTTTAGAGAAATAAGTTTCCAAGAATTCAAGAGGATTTATTCCTTACTAGAGGTTGATTTTGACGCTTATGAAAGCGAAAGTGAAAACTCAAAAGAGTTAAAAAAAGTTATAAAACTTCTACAGGAAAAAAATATTCTAATAGAATCAAAAGGTGCTCAGGTAGTTGATTTAGAAAAATATCATCTTGGAAAGGCAATAATACTAAAAAGTGATCAAACAACAATATACCTCTCTCGCGATTTATGCACTCTCGTAAAGAGAAAAGATATGTATAATTTTGATAAAATGATTTATGTTGTAGGAAGCGAACAAAAATTACATTTTAAGCAACTTTTCAAAATAGCAGAACTATTAAATATTAATGCTGAACTTTATCATGTAGACTTTGGATTGTATCGCTTAAAAGAAGGTAAAATGAGTACACGTGAAGGAAGAGTTGTATACATGGAGGATGTGATAAAAAAGGTTATTGAAAAAGTCAAAAAAATAATAAATGAAAAAAATGTTGTAAAAGAAGATATTGATGAAACAGCAAGAAAACTAGCAATATCTGCTATCAAGTTTAATGATCTTTCTCAAGACAGAAACAAAGATATAGTATTTGATGAAGAAGTAATGTTAAAAATAAATGGAGACACTGGAATATACCTTAACTACACTCTTGTAAGAGCAAACGGCATAATTGAAAAGATAAAATCTAAAGAGATTAGAATAAAAAAAGAATACAAAAGTTTCGAAGAAGCTTGTGAAAGAAAACTTATGAAACACCTTTATTTATATCCAAAAATATTAATAGATACCATAGAAGCTCATAAACCACACATCCTTGCTCAATACCTCCTAAAGTGTGCAAAATTATTTAATGATTTTTATGAAAAGGTTAATGTTTTGAAATCAAAGGATATTGAAGAAAAAATGCTTTTAGTACTTGCATTTATGTATGTAATGCGATCTGGGATGCAACTGCTTGGATTGCCATGTGTATATAAGATGTGAGGTGAAATTATGACAAATGACTGTATATTTTGTAAAATAGTAAAGGGTGAATTACCAAGTTATAAAGTCTATGAAGATGAAAAAGTTTTGGCATTTTTAGACATAAAACCTGCCAATTATGGCCATATCTTAGTAATTCCAAAAGAGCATTACAACAATATTCTAGATATTGATGAAGAAGATCTAATTGCATTAATTAGCGCTTGCAAAAAGATTAGCTCTGTTATTGCATCAGTACTTGAACCTGATGGAATTAATATCCTTCAATCAAACAATCCTGCTGCTGGCCAAGTAATTAATCACTTCCATATTCACATAATCCCAAGAAATCAACAAGACAATGTACATTTTGAATGGACACCACATACTCTAGAAAAAAGTCAATTTGAAGAACTTGCAAAAAAATTAAGAGAGGAAATTGAATAATTAATTTATAACATGTCAAAAATTTCTTCTTTTTTCTTAAAATTTGTTTGCTTATGGTAATTTCTAACAAGTTCTTCAAAAAGAGGTATGTAAATAGGAACTGCAAATCTAAGGAATGCACTTGTAACTATTGCCTCTCCTTTATCTAAACTTGCTATGCTCTTACTTAACTCTTGAATATCTTGTGAAGATGATTGAATAACCACTTCACGTTCCTTTGCCATTTCAATTCCAAGAATGACCTTTGTGTTCATATTTGCTAAAATCTCTCTAGGAATCATAGAAGGAAGTTGTGTAACTGCAATCAAACCCAACTTAAATTTTCTTCCCTCTCGAGCAATTGATGAGAAAACGTTACTTTTAGAATCTTCTCCCAATACTCTCCGTGCTTCCTCTAATACAAATGTAACAAGTGGTTTTTCATCTAACATACCCTGATTCTTATAATATCTAAATCTCTTAAAAATCTCGAAGGCAATTATTGTAGAAATTAGTAATTCCTGTTCCACTCTAAGATTTGATGTGTCTAAAATTACGGATTTTCCACTTTCAATTGCTGTGAGAATCATATCTATACTATCTTTTTCCTCTTTTTCTTTCTTTTTGAAAACACTTTTAAAAGTAAAGTCAACATCAATATCAAACAGAAATGCTAATTTTCTTCTTAGTGCATTAACTGTAACATCTTGTGCTCCTAACTCTTCAATTTCTTTCTCATTTAGTTTAAAAACTTGTAAAATCCAATCACTCTTATACTTAGAATAAACTCTAAACGCAAACTGTTCTTGAGCTTCACTAAGATTTAATATATCTATCAAATGATTGGGTTTGATATTATCTAAGTATACCTTTAACATATAAACATTAGAAGTTCTAAATTTTATTGAATCTTGAGATGATGCAAAAAACAAAATATTTTGACTATTTTCGTGATCCTTTAAGCCGTATTTCTCATTCAAGGAACCAAAGTAATATTCATTATGTGGATCTAATATGAAAAATGAGATCTTAGGAAACTTTAAAGCATTCCATATTAGAACCTTAACTAAATTTGACTTTCCTTTTCCTGTTTGAGCAGGTATCAAAACATGATGAGATAAAATTTCATAGGGATCCATTCTCAAGGTTTCATGCAGAATCTTACTACCTGAGCGAATATAGCCAATCTCTAATTGTTTGTCAAACAATCCCTTCAGATCTTGTTCATTTATTGACCTTACTGATTGAAAAAGAGAAGGTATCGTCTTAGCAGAATATGGCCTACCATCTTTTATCATTAGAATTGGTTTACATACCGCTAATTTATATAATCTCAACTCTCTCTGAAAAACATCAGACTTTTCATCAGTTTCTAGATTAAACCCTGAGAACAATTCCATCTTCTGTTGTGAGATCTGACTTCCGTAAACAATATCACAAACCTCTAATAGGTATTTTTTTGAACCTTCTTCACAAATCAATAATTCTCCTAATTCGATATCATATGAAGACTTTTGTCTAACTAAGATTTCATTATAATTTCCACCAACTATAATCCCTACTGTTTGCATCTTATTTCACCCTGTTGTTTTCTCTCTGACAACTCATAATTAATCAAATTATAAATTTCCTCCTCAGTTATTGCACATCCACTCTTTTTTAATTTCCATAGCAAACTTTCCAAAATAATTGAATCAATATTATTCATTTGATAAAGAGTAGTATCAATCTTCCTAAAATCATCATAGAACCCATTTTCAAAGGCTATTAAAACTAATTCAGCAGATCTACATACTTTCAAATTCCTAAACTTTTCAATCAAAATCTTTTTGTTTTCTTCATTGAGAGCAACCTTAGTATGCAATTTTTCTTCAAATCTTTTTCTCAATTTTTCAATATCCTCTATTAATAATCTTGCACTAATTTCATCTATAACTGCTAATTCAACATTTCTAGTTAAGATGAGCCCAAAAACCTCTGCTTCCCCCAAATCAAGAACTTTAATAGGATTATCATTAACAAAAAAGAGATTATTACTAAGATTTATAATAAGTTCTCTTAACACTTCTGTTCTTTCATCTTCTACTAAGGTAATAATTTTTTTTGTCATATAATTCAAAACCTCTAATGCCTCACACATATAACTTTTTGTTTGAAATGCTTTATCAACTACTTCATATTTTACATATTTAGGGATTATCCAATCCACATCAAAATATTTTTTAAATCTTTCAAGAATAAACAAATTACCCGAAAGAAGCAAAGAAATTATTGGACCTGCATCTAAAACGATCTCAACCACGATTTTCACCAATTAAAAAATCATATATCAATTTACTCCAGGTCTCAAATTTTTCATACAACTCTTTTATTTCTTCCAATGATGAAAATTTAAATTCCTGAATCTCATCTTGACAAACTTCAATATCTGTCCTAAAAAGGGAAACTAAATAAACAATTCCAAAATGTACTTTTCCAACTTCATTAGAATCATCATTGATGTATCCCAATAGATCTAAAGAAAAATCAGATGATATACCTATTTCTTCTCTTATCTCTCTTAAAACACTTTCAGTAATTATATTTCTTGAATGATCTGTGGGAATATCAATTCTCTCAATGTGACCACCTACACCAAGACTCCACTTATCACTTAATCTCTTCTCATTATAGTTCTTATTTCCTCTCTTATATACAAAAAAATCATTATTAGAATTCCTAATTATTGCATAAGGAATAATCTGCTTGTAGGTTTTGTCATTTTCTGCAACCTCTCGATTAATAAACTCATACTCTTTTAAAATTATTGAGATATAATCAAAAAACTCCTTTTTCACAAAACCCTGAAACCTTGATTTCAATAATGACTCCCTTTTAACCACTAATACCTCCATAAAACTTACAAGTGAACGTTTTTTTATATTTTTTTCTTTTTGTTATTGCATATCTAACAAATACAACATGCAAATGAAAAATCATAAAAATCTAACACACAAAATATAAATATATCATTTTCTTCAATTATATTTAATGATGTGGGATTTTGATTATGAAAACCTAATCAATCTACTAGTAGAGAACTTGGATGAATGTAGAATTTATGAAATTCCCATTGGAATTAGAGATGTGTGGTTTGGAACAAAGAAATTTTTAAAAATCTCACTAAAAGTTCCTTGTCCTATTTGCGAAGGAAAAAGATATTTTCTTAGCGTATTTGAATGTGAAACCTGCAATGGAACTGGAAAGGTAAAAAAAGTAATAGAAACAGAAGACTTGAAAATTTTCAAAATTGAAACATGTCCATCTTGCAAAGGGAATGGAAGAAAGTTGATTAAGTGTAGATGTAACCAAGGTTTTGAAGAAACTGAAAAAAACTTTGTTATAAATTTACCTCCTGGATGTGAACAGAATGAACATGTATTAATTAGAGAACGTGACTTTTTAAATGAAGCAATCTATGGAAAAATAAAAATTGTAGATCCTATTTTTGAAATAAACGACTTAGATCTTATTCTCAAAATAACCCTTGAAAAAACTACAATTCTTGAAAAAAAGAAGATAGAAATAAAACATCCTATAAGATCTATTTTCTTAAGCACAGAAGAGCTATTAAGACAAAATATCATAGAAATACCTGAAATGGGACTAATTAATAGAAAAAAAGAGAAAGGAAAATTGAAAATATATGTCCAAAGAATTGAAGAATGAATAAAAAAGCATTAAAAATATGGAAAAATTCAAAAAATCTATAAAAAGTAATTAACTGAAATTAGATAATCGAAACTCAGAAACTAATCATTTGAACTATCTGAAAGAAAAACGTCAACTTCTAAAGAAGAATCTTCAGAAATTGGAACAAGATATGAAATATCTTCAAAGAATTCCTTAGCACAATCCTCACAATAATAAATTGCAGTTCCTTTTATCATATACTTAGCTGGATTTTGACAAATGATACACAATTTTTGCATGAATATAATTCATCAAAAAATGAAATGGGTATCTTAATATCTTTTTCTTTATAAAATTTTTGTTTATTCATCGCCTTTTTGCACTGAAGTCCTAGATCTTGTTTTCTTTCTCTCTTTTTTTGAAGTCTCCTGAATCTGCTCTTTATTTTGATCTTGAGATGATGTCTTTAAATCTGAAACATCCTCTTTAAGTTCTGATTGTGTTTCTAGTTCACTTTTCTCTTTTTTCTCCTCTTTAGATTCTTCTTTCTTAGATTCTTTTTCCTTTGCAGCTTCTTCTTTTTCTTTCTTTAATAACTTGTAAAAATCATCAAAAAAATCAGGATGTTCTGCATATACCACATTGTCTTCTTTAAGAATCTTGACTTGAACATGATGAGGCGGTTTTTGAATGCCTCTCTCCCAAATAAGCTCGTTTATATATAACCCTATCTTTACATTACTAACATCTACTCTTGTTTTCTTAGCAATATATTCTCTTAATGCTTTTACTGCCTTTTTGGTTCTCTTTGTTCTTGCTACCTTTTGAAACTCTTTTCGTAAAGGAATATTTAAAATGATCTCTTTTATTTGAGTCATTGTCATCACCTAAAAAATCCTACTCATTCTCCAATTTCTCTTTATCCTTGTGATTCTATATGGATGTAACCTTCTTTTTCCAAACACTCTTAATACAGCAAATAATGGAGCCCAACGCGTGTGTCGGTTTTCTTTTGCAAGTTTTTTCTTGAGCGATAATGTTTTGTGACGTGCCATAAATTCACCTCACTTAACTTGTTCAGCAACCTTGATTAATAACTCCTTGCCTTTTTTAGTTACAATCTTACCCCTTTTCAAGCCATTAACCTGTTCTATAAGACCAGCCTTTGACAATTGTTGTAGTATCTTCCTGATGATGTTCCCTGAAGCTGGATAATGATGCTCTGTTTTCATCCCTCTATTCTTTTTACCTCCATAAATCCGTCTTAACCTTGCAACCCCTATAGGACCTAATTTATAGATTTTTCTTAATATTGCTGCAGCTCTTACATACCACCAATCATCCCTAACTGGAGGTCTTTCCTTAAAATGCCCTGTTTTAACAAATTTTGCCCATTCAGGAGGTTTAATATCGTCAATCTTTTTGAGTTCCTCTACTAATTTTTCTATGAGTTCTGTTGCATCAACATCCAAAATAACCATCATTCCACCTCGAACAAATAGAGGAATCTAGGTTTTTTTATAAATATTTCTTAAGGTAAAACAAAAAGCAAAATAAAAAGCAAAATAAATGGATAAATCTTAACTTACAGAAATACCGATGATTACTGGCGGTCTGTTAACATCTTTAACGATAATTCTAAATTCCTTGACTATTTGTGCTTCTCCATCTGAAACTATAAATCTCTGAGTGTAATTCCCTGCATCTTCATATGTGATTTCATAGGTGGAATTTGTTAACCAACCTTCAAGTTTCCAAGAAATATCATCCAAATCTGGATCAAAAATCTTCGGCTTTACAATAGTAACTCTTTGATTTTTAACTGATGATATATATATTTCAGTCTGAAAATCTGTAGCCTTGTACTCCTGCAAGATTATGGGTTCAAAGATTAATACCTCTCCTTCATTTACTATTATGTCATCTATGTCTGAAACCAAAGGTATTCTGTTCTTGTTTAAAACAATAACCTCCACAGTTTTTTTACTATTTGCAATTCCGTCTGTAGCAATAATGAGTATTTCATATGTGCCTGCACTGTCATAATCTGTTTCAAAAGTACAGTTATCTAATAGGGTTTCTTGCAGGTAACAAGCATAAGTTACCGTTTCATTATCTAGATCATACACTCGAGGTGTTAATGTAAGATTCTGTGTTTCTTCAATATAATGCTTATCACTAATCTCAATAATTGGTGGTCTGTTCTTATTTAAAACTGTAAAAGTAAGCGTTTTGTTAGTACATCCTTCATAATCACATGCAATAATAGTAAAATTATATTCTCCACTTGAAAAATAATCAAAGTACCACTCCGTATTGTTTATATCGCCAAATACATTTACTACTATCTCATCATTTTCTTCATCTTCTATGAACTCTAAAAAGTTTAAGTAAGTATCTTCAGAAATTATCATGTTTTCTAGTTTGATCTTTGGCAATGTGTTATATCTTAAAACCTCAATTTTGCCAAACTCTATGACTTCATCATATCCATCAGAAACTGTAACATTAAAATAATATGTCCCATTAGCAAACTTTGGAACATTCCAGATTCCATTTTCATCAAACGGATCAGAAAAAGTAACTGTAATATTATCTCCATCTGGATCTGTGACATTTAATTCAAGTCTTACCACATCCAATCCTCTTACTACTTTAGGATAAGATAATTGAACAATTGGCTTTCTATTTACATTTAAAACTTCTATGACAAAATATTTTGTCACATTATAAGTACCATCTGAAACCACTATTTTCATATTGTATGTTCCTTGATCATCATATGTTGTCTGATATTCTGGTTTATCTAACCAACCAATGTAATCTATAGTTATTGGATCATCATGAACATCCTTAACCTTAATATACTTTGAAAGATTAATGAAATCTCCCTCTTTGAAAACTAATCTATCAGGTACCTCAACCTCTGGTGGTAGATCCTTTTTTAAAACTATTAATCTAATCTTTTGAGTTACCACATCTTTACCATCACTAACAGAGATATTAATTATGTACTCTCCAAAATCTCCATATGTGGTTTCCCAATAACCATCTTCATCCAGTGGTTTTGAAAAAGTAATAATCAAGGGATCTCCATCGGGATCTACTGCACTAACATTTAATTTAATTATATCTGTTTCATTAATCACTATGGTTTTAACAAATTCTGCTTTTTCTAGTATTTCAGGAATTTTTTCTTCTTCAATAATAATCTCTTTTGTTTTGTTAGTTTCTAATCGAATTTCACCTTCTTCAGATGAAAGATTTTCTTTTTCAGTAATATTCTCAACACGTCTTAAAATACATATGGAAGTTAGATCTACATCTTTTCCAAATATTTCTTTTACTGTTTCCTCATCTGGAAAACAAATCTCTGAGAGGTTTAATCTGTTCAAGTCAATAGAAATGTGAGTTATGTTCTTTTCTGAAACGTTTGAGATATTTTTCAATTCTATCTCCTTAATAAGATTACCTGTTTGGGTAGTACAACCAATAAACATAATAAAAATAAAAACCAACCATCCAAAAAGTATTTGTTTCTTTTTCATGGTATCACCATTAAACTATTTTTTAGTAGTTATTATTTTCTATTGAATGGTATTAATAATTTATAAATATTTTTATGTTTAAGTTCAAACTTATAGAATCATCAGATACTTAAAAAATTTTACCATGCAACTTTCAAAACTTAGAAATACTTTTTTGTTTTCAAAACATATGCTAAGGAAACAATAGCAATGAAAAATGCCAAAATATTAAAAACAATAAGTATAATATCTCGAATAATTAAAGTATGAAAAGAAATAAACAAAGACCCAAAAAGATTTAACAACAAAAATTTTAGAGATGCTTTTGCGTCTTTTTTTCTTATAAGATCAAATAATTGTAACAACAAAGAAAGAAAAATAAAGCTAGTTCCTACTATACCGAATAGAGTCATTTCACTCCCTTTTAATTCGTTTTAGATTTCTTGAAAGTTCATAAAAATCAATAAAAACAGGAAGTGTCCTTAACAGAGAGACAAATATTGTAATGTAACCAACTATGTTGGCATATATACTTAAACGAGGAATATATAAGGAAAGATATGCTAAAAAATAAAACGACAATTTGCACACTCCTCCATAAAGAATTCTCATTAATCTTGAAGAAATTAAGAATTTGTTTATCTTATTTTTTGATTGTGCATATGGCACGCTTTTTGTCATATCATATTGAACAAATCTGACATAATCTACTAAAAAATCTTTGGAAACATAATAAATCAGAAAAATAGGATTTAAAATCCCTAAAATTGAAGGCGGAACAATCAAAAGAATCTCTATAATTCTATCACCAGTTATATCAAAAAATGCTCCATATTTTGAAGGTTTATCAAACTTTTTACTTGCAGAACCATCCAGAGCATCAAGGGAAATTATTATAAAGATTGTAATAATTATTGAAATAACATTAAAAAAATTCTTGTCTATAAGTACTAGAGAAACAAACAAAATTCCTAAAAAAATTCTAATTAATGTTATTAAATCTGCAATTCTCATATGGATGTTTTGAAAAGTTTTTATAATTTAAAAATATTTTATTTTTGAAGACTTTTTAAAAAGTTGTAACTAAAAAAAAAAACAATGGTAGTAGTATTTCATAAGAAAGCCCATGGGGGGATTCGAACCCCCGACCTCGTGCTTACCAAGCACGCGCTCTACCGGCTGAGCTACATAGGCATAAATTATTTTGTCAAAATCAAAAAAGAAATACAAAAAAATATAAATATTTCCAATTGATTTCCTCGATCAAAATGAAAAAGAAAACTCCTGAAAAAAGAAAAAGTAAATTAGCCTTGGAAGATTTATTCCTTGTTTTCTATGCCATTGTATCTTTTATTTTTGCATTAAATTTACAATTTAATATGAAATCTCTTCCATCTCCATTATATGGAGGAGATTACTATAGAGTGGCAGGAAGTATAGAACATATTTCTAATGGTGGAAATCCGTTTGATAGCGATCTAGTAACAAATTCTATTCCTGGATTTTTACCTTTTTATGGTCTTGTAGCTAGCTTCTTCAAAATATTTACTAAGGATACCTTTAAAGCCATGTATCTTACTTCATCAATTATTACTTTACTATCAATAATTATTTATTACTTTTTATTCTTGAAACTGTCAAAAAACAAAAAGATTGCACTATTTTTGACAGCGTCACTAATACCTCCTGGTCTACACTTAGCGTATAGAAACTGGGGAGAGTGGGTTTTGGGACCATTATCCTTAATTCTTTTGATTCATTTTTTAGAAACCAACAAAAGAAAATATTTTTATCTTTCATCTATTGTTGTTGGTTTAATCTCTTGGGTCCATTCTCTAAGATTTTTAACTTTTTGGGTTTTAAATTTAGTTCTCATCTTCAATCATAAAAAATTCAATCCAAAAAATATAATTGATTTGAAAAGTATCTTAATATATGTTACTTTAATAATATTGATTGCAATTCCTATATACTATAAACACATTTTCATATATAAATTTCAAATAAAGGAAAATTTTGATAAACTAGATTTTTTGGATTTAACACCTCTAGAAAACAGATTTTGGTATCTTTTTAACACTATAAAAAATCTATTTATGAGATACCAAAATTTCTTATACGGAATTATTTCAATCCTATCACTACTGGGATTACTTCAAATAACTAAAGAAACAATTAAAAAAGAAAATTTTTTGAGTAATGAAAAAATAATGATTACTCTTTTACTTACAGGATTTCTTTTAGGCTTTTCATATTTCATTACTGAACCCTTGTTCAAAAAAAGTCTTGATCCTGATAGAGTCCTGTTTCCATTACTAATTGGATTAATCCCTGGTATTTTTTGTATTTTTGGAATAAAACTCATAAATTCTTTAACGCATGAAAAAATTTTTCAAAGAATAATAGATAGAAGAATTGATAAGAAAATAGTCTATTCTCTCTTTTATGTTTTAATATTTTTAATAATGATCTTTCAAATTAAAAATGCTGAAGCAGTAATTAAATCTGATTTCTTTTTTAAAAACTCAATGTATGAACTTCCAAAACACTATATAGCTTTACAAAAGTGGATAAAAGAAAACACAAATGTGAATGACGTTTTTTTATCTACAAAGGAATTGATTTTTGTTATAAATGCTTTAACTGGCAGAAAGGGTTTTATATTTAGGTATATGCATATTGCGAATCCCTTTGAATCTTTTTTTGATAGAGAAATTGATGCTGCAATAATCCTCTATGGAAACGATACCAATAAAAAAATCGAACTTTTAAAAAAATATAATGTTAGCTACTTGTATTGGGATTATTATTGGATTTCCTCAGAATATCAATTTTATGATGATCACACGCCGCCTCATCCTTTTGATCCCTTAAAAGTAGTAGAATCAAAGAAATATGAAGAAATTTTAAAAAATTATAACATTTCATATTTCAAAAGAAAGACATGGTTTGATCCTGGAACTGCTAATATAAGAGTTCGAAGATTTAATTTAATTTTTGTAAGTTATGAAAATTACAGAAGTTTTGAGAAACCTTGGAAAGAAGATTTGGATCCTTTTTTAGAGGAAATTTGGAATTACACCGATCCCTCATCAAATATTGTAATTTCAAGACTATATAGGATAAAATTACCTTCTTAAAATGAAACCTTTTAAATCAATTGTGAGAGAAAGAATAGCTCAAATTCTATCTGAATTAGGAGAATGCTATGGATATGAACTTGCCAAGAAATATGTAGAAAGATTTGGAAAAGTAAGTCAAAGATTGATTTACTATCACCTAGAAAAAGGTGTTCAACTAGGAATTTTTGAAAGAATTGAAAAAGAGGAAACCGGGGATTTTAGTTGGGGAAACAAAGTAACAAAAGTGTATTATAAAGTGAAAGAGTGACTTCTTTTAAAAAATTTTAAAAATTTTAAAATTCACAAATTTTTTAAATTAATGCTTATTTTAATTACTATCCACAATTTTTTAAAACATTCAGTTTTTACTTTAAAAAATGATAAAGACTCAAACAAAAAAACCAGGAGAAAAATATAAAGAAATTAAAAAAACAGAGCAAAAAAACGAATATATTCTTCAACTCATTAATGTGAAGAAAGTATATGATTTGGGTAAAGTTAAAGTTGTTGCATTAGATGGTATAAATCTAAATGTTGGAAAAAATGAGTTTATAGTGATCATGGGCCCAAGCGGAAGTGGGAAATCTACACTTGTAAATCTTATCGGCTGTTTAGATAGACCTACTGAAGGAAAAATTTTGTTAAAAGGCAGAGACATAAATTATCTAACCGATTCTCAGCTAGCTCAACTAAGAGGAAAAACAATTGGTTTTGTTTTTCAACAATTCAACTTGCTAAATACTTTTACAGCATTGGAAAATGTAACATTACCTATGATTTTTCATGATGTTCCTGAAATTGATCGAATAAAAAAGGCTAAAACTATCCTAGAAAGATTAGGTCTAGGAGATAGATTAAATCACAAACCAAATGAACTATCTGGCGGACAACAGCAAAGAGTTGCAATTGCAAGAGCTTTAGCAAACGATCCAGAAATTATACTTGCAGATGAACCTACAGGAAATTTAGACAGCAAAAGTGGAGATGAAGTAATAAAAATACTAAAAGAACTTCATAGCGAAGGAAGAACAATAATATTTGTAACCCATGATCCTAGATATGGAAAAGTTGGAACAAGATTAATAAGATTAATAGATGGCAAAATAATTGAAGATTCAAAGATATCGTAAAATGGAAAAAGATATTCAAATAAAAGAAGATCTAAAATGTGTAATAAGAGAAAAACTTGAAAAGACTGGTAAAAATAAATTATTGGCAGACATATTTGTGGAATGCCTTTTTTCCCAAAAACCATTGAGTTTAAATGAACTTTCAAAAGCAACAGGATATAGCATTAGCTCTCTCAGTCTTGCTCTGAAAGAGAAGCATGGATTTTTAGTAACTATAAAAAAACCTGGCGATAAAAAAATTTATGTAGATATAAACACAGAATCAAAAACAAACATTATCGAAGAACTGAAAGAAGAATATTTTAACAATTTGCCCAGAATCTTAACGCTACTAGAAAAAGTGAACAAAAGAACTGAAAAGATAACTAAATTTGAAAAAGAAATAAAAAAGATAAGGGAAATTATTGGACATGTGTTGGAGCTTATTCAAAATGAAAATTAAAGATTTTGAAAATAATGAAAAACATACTGGCTTGGAAGAAATTGCTAATTCAATTACTCATGGAATTGGAACAATACTAGCAATTGCTGGATTGATTCTTTTAATAATTTTTTCTTCTAATAAAGGAATTGTTGCTATTATTTCTACTCTAGTCTATGGTATAACTTTAATTTTCTTATATTTATCATCAACTTTGTATCATGCAATCCAACATAAAAAAACAAAATACATTTTCGAGATTTTGGATCACATTGGGATTTATTTATTGATTGCAGGAACATACACGCCCTTTACTCTGCTAGTTATTGGATCTGTAAAAGGATGGATTTTGCTAAGTATAATTTGGACTTTTGCAATTTTAGGAATTATTTTAAAACCTTTCATGGTAAAAAAATTCCTAATAATCTCTACAGGAATTTATGTATTGATGGGATGGATGTGCATTTTTTTAGTTAAGGAATTAATACTTAAACTCTCAGAATTTTCATTATTAATGCTTATCATAGGAGGCGTTCTTTATACTGCTGGAACTTTCTTTTATGTCTTCAGAAAAATAAGATTTGGACACATGATATGGCACATATTCGTATTACTTGCAAGTATTTCTCATTTTATTAGCATTTTTACTTATGTACTCTAAGAGGTGGAAAAAATGAGAAAAGAAAAAGAAAAAAGAGCATTGTTTGCTTATGGATGTACAGTTTTATTGTTGTTATTGTTTTTAGGAACTTATGCGGAAGAAAATGTGAAATTTGAAAGTTCTTTAAGAGACATATTTTTACAATATGTTTCTCAGAACCCAATGCCTGCAAAACCAAATGACATTGTAAATCTTAAATTTATAGTAATGAATTATGGAAACAAGTATCATGAAGATATTATCGTTGAGATACTGCCAGATGAACCTTTAAAGACTTATGGTAGTTCAAAAAGAATAATAAACATCTTGATGCCTTATCAGAAGGATTCTTTTGCTCAACTAATTGATTTTGATGTATTAGTAACGGAAAATGCTGGAAGTGGAGATTATAAAGTAAAGGTTAGATTGTATAAGTCATCATCTCCAAATACGTTTATAGAAAGAAGTGTGATTCTGAAAGTTGAAAATGAACAAGTTGTTTTTAACATCTACAATTTAACTACTGTTCCTCAAAAAATAAAGCCTGGAGAATCTGGGAGTATAGAAGTAATATTAAAAAATGATGGAATTACTACAGCTAAGGATGTAGAAATTGAATTAATCCTTCCAAATGGAATCAGTGTCATAGATGGTCCAAACACATATTCTTTTAGAGAAATAAAGAAAAATGAAGAAAAGATTATTGTATACAAAATTTTTACAGATTCAATAAATCCTGGTACCTACCGTGGAACTTTGAATGTAAAATATAAGGTAGGCAATAATAATCAAATTCTTACAAAAAGTTTTTCTATTGGCCTCGTTGTAGACGTTGATAGCAACATAGATTCATATGTAATCTATTCAAATTACAAGAAAGATGGTGTAGATTTAAGTATAAACGTCATTAATCTTGGAAATTCACCGATCAAATTTATTAATGCAAAATTATTTGAAAGTCCAGATTACACAATTATTTCTGGAAATTCTTATCTTGGAAGTATTGATGCAACGGATTACGACAGCATTGATTTTAAGATAAAAACAGACAAAGAAAAGATAAAATTAAGATATGAAATTTCTTGGCGAGACTATTACAATAAACAATATTCGAAAATTTTTGAAAAAGAAGTTAAAATAAACATACCTCAAGAAAATATAAAAGAAAAGAACAAGCAAATGCAATATTTAACCTTGGTAGGATTGGTATTGATAGGTATTTTCTGGATATTTATGTTTGTAGATGCACTACAAAATCCGAGAAAAAACAAAATAAAGAAATGGCTATGGGTTTGTGTTGTTATAATAACACTACCACTAGGGGCTTTATTATACTATCTTTTTGGAAGAAATAAGGAAGATTAGACAATTAAAAAGATTCAATATGATTTTTAAGGATTATTTTACAATTGCTTGGAAATATCTGAAAAATAAAAAATTAAGAACAGCCTTAACTGTAATTGGAGTAGCAATATCTTTAATTTTGATATTTACCTTGCTAATCTTAGGAAGTAGTCTTAGATATAGTGTAGAAGAACAATTTAACAAAATAAGCCCAAAAACTGTTTTTGTAATGGCAAGAACAGCAGGTGGTATTTTTCAAAGTTCTTTCGTTAAACAACTCAAAAAAGATGACTGTAAGTATATAGAAACCAATCCTTTAGTTGAAATATGTACATATATTTATGTAAAATTTAGTAATATTGATTTAAAGGATCAAAAGATATTCGCTTCAGTGCTAATAAGCAATAACAACTTCTATAATAACTTAGAAAAATTTGGATATTCCCTTTCTGAAGGAAGAGCACCTAAGAAAGGCGAAGCAATTTTAGGATACCTATATAGCACAGATAAGATTCTAAAAGAGCCACTAAAGATTGGAGATAGCATAACAATTGATGGCAAAAAATTCAAGATAGTAGGTTTTATGGAAGAATTTGGAAATCCACAGGATGATTTCAATATTTATCTTCATGAAGATGATTTTCAAATTGACCGAGTAAATATATTGCAATTTTTGGTAAAGGATCTGGAGGAAGTAGAAAAAATAAAGACACAATTTAACAAGAAAAAAAACGGAAAATTTGAATTTCTGACAACTGAAACACTATTGCAACAAACTAATGAATTACTAAATATTATCAATTATGCGATATTAGCAATTGCATCAATCTCTTTAATTGTTGGAAGTATTGGAATATCAAACACTCTCCTTACTTCTGTATATGAAAGACAAAGGGATATCGGAATAATGAAAGCAATCGGAGCAAAGAACTCAGATATATTTTCATTAATAATAATTGAAACCATGATAATAATGATTTTCAGCATAATAATAGGCATGTTCCTGGGATATTTACTAGGATATACCGCAACAATAATATTTGAAATGTTTGGATATAAACTCAAATTAATTGTTACATTGAAAGATGTTGCCTTAACTATTGGGTTTGCTGTAACATTTGGATTAATATCTGCCTATACTCCTGCTAAAATTGCCACTAAATTAAATCCGATAGATGCAATAAGAAAATAAAATGCAATTCAAAGATCAAGTAAAACTTGCATGTAAAGGTTTAAAGAGTCATAGAATTCGCACATTTTTGACTTTACTAGGTATCATTGTCTCTATTAGTGCAGTTTATACTTTTATGTTGTTGGGAGATGGACTAAAAAATATTGTTGAAGAAAGGATTTTAAGTTTAGGAACTGATATAATTAGAATTTCTTCTGCTTCAGGACCTACAATCGAAAGCATAACCTTTACAGATAATGACATAAAAAAATTACAAAAAATAGAAGGAATAAAAAAGGTAATTGGAGTTAAGATATCAACTCTACAATTAGACTTTTCAGGTCAAAAAATGACAAAAACAGTTTATGGATATGATTTCCAAGATTTGGATTATTTATTTAACAAACTTAATGTTCAGTTTTCATCAGGTAAATTTCCTGGTATAAACCAAAAAAACAAGATTATTGTCGGACAAAGATTTGCGAAAACTGGATTTTTTAGGGAAATTAAGGTAAATGATAAGATTGTTGTTGAAAATGAAACATTTAGTGTTTCGGGGATTCTCAAAAGTGGAAGTCAATTGCTAGATAACGCATTAGTGTTAAATAGAGACGAGTTGCATAAAATGACAGATTCAAAGGATTACAGCTTAATGATTGTAGTGTATGATACTGTATATGATGCAAATGAAATTAAAGAAAAAATTACTGCAGAATTAGAAAAAAAATACAGTAAAAAATCATTTGTTGTGTTAACTCCTACAGATTTAATAAAAACGATAAACACAATTCTTGGATCAATTACTACATTTATTGTCTTAATTGCTGGGGTTTCTTTGATCATAAGTTCTATTGGAATAGCAAATACAATGTACACTGCAGTATTGCAAAGAACAAAAGAAATAGGAATTATGAAAGCAACCGGTGCAAAAAATTCTGATATAAGGAATATGTTTCTACTTGAATCAGGACTATTGGGCCTTATTGGAGGTATAATAGGCATAATCATAGCTATATTTATCTCATATCTAACTCAAGAAATGACAAAAAATGTTCTAAATCTAACTGTATTTCTTATAAAAATAAAGCCGATTGAAGCTATTTTATTGATCATTTTCTCAATGATAACTGGAATGATTTCAGGATATGCTCCTGCAAAAAGAGCTAGCAAAATTAATCCTATAGATGCATTAAGATATGAATAGATTCATAAAAAATAAAAATCAAACAAACATTACAATAGACATCATGACAAACATTTTAGAAATATATAAGTGTAAGATTTGTGGAAATATTGTTGAAGTTCTACATCCTGGCAAAGGGACACTTGTTTGCTGCAATGTTCCTATGGAAAAATTAGAAGAAAATACTACTGAAGCAGCATTTGAGAAACATATTCCTGTAATAGAACTATCTGAAAATGAAACAAAAGTACGAGTAGGTAGTATAGAGCATCCCATGACTGAACAACACTATATTGAGTGGATTGAAATCCTAGGAGAAGATGAGATACACATTAAATTCTTAAAACCTAATCAAAAACCAGAGTATCAAATAAAGATCCCTTTAAAAAATCCTAAATCTAGAGCATATTGCAATCTTCATGGCCTTTGGAAAAGCTAAATAAAAAATAAAGCCAATTAATTGCTTGCATAAATTTCAATTACATCTCTGTGCTTTAATAAGTAATCTTTTCCAAGTGGTTTTTTTGTTCTAACATCGATTGCTTTAACAAAATTTTTTGCGAGATCTGTATGTATTGTTCGTGCGAAATCGAGAGCTGTAGAACCTGGAGGAAGTAAAAAACAATCTGGCAAAATATTACCATCCTTATCTGCCAGTTTATTAACACCACCTGGAAAGACTGCAATATACTTTAAAACATCAAAAACTGCAGTATTTATTACTTGTTGAACTCCTGTTGAACCATAAGTATCTAATATTTTCTCCTTGATCATATTTAAAGCATATTTTTGTCGTTCATTTAATTCTTTTAAAATCTTAAAACTACTTTCTCCTGGAATATATTCTATCAATCCTTGTCTATTTGCTTCTTTTAAAACCAACTCCGCTTCAGCACTAACAGGAATTACAATAAGATTTGAATATTTCTCTTTCAATCTTACTAAATTTTGTTTTGCTGTAGGAAGATCAATCTTATTTGCTGCAATTATTATAGGTTTAGATTTCCTTCTTACAGAACGTAAAAAATTAAATAATATTTCATCATTCCACTTATCAATCTCTGGATATTCCTTAAGAGTTTCTTCAATATCTTTTCTAAAAAATTTTAATCCTGAAAGCTGCTCATATAATGCATCAGAAAGAAGTTTGTGCTCTGCTTTTGCAGTTCTGATAAGTTTATCCCAATTTTTCTTGACTATTCCAAAAATCCACAGATCTATCTCTTCTTCTAAAAATTCAACATCATTTAATGGATCATAACTTCCTATCTGAACTGGTTCGCCATTAGCATTGGTACTGCCAGAAATGTCTACAACATGTATTAAAACATCTGCTTGTCTTAAATCATCTAAGAACTGATTTCCTAGACCTTTTCCTTCACTGGCTCCAGGAACTAAACCAGCCACATCAATAACTTCCACGGGCACAAATCTTTTAGAATCTATACAATAACCGTATCTTGGATTACATTGAACATTAAATTCTTTATCAACACATTCAACTTTAACATGTCCAAATCCTTTATTAGGCTGAATAGTAGCAAAAGGATAATTGGCAATTAAAACATCTGCTAAAGTTAAAGCTTTAAAAAAGGTACTCTTACCCACATTTGGTTTTCCCACAATTCCTATTAGCATATGTAGAAAAATAAGTATAAATTTAAAAATTTTTATGAAGTTTATCAGCTTTGATAGGTTTAATCACATAGAGACATCAAAACTTTTAATATTGAATTATATTCCTTTGCCAAATGAGAAGGTTGTTCCTGCTTTCTAACTTCTTTTAATTTTTCATATTTTTTTGATCCGTCATAAAAAGATTTAATGAGCAAAGTCAAGGCTTCTTCAGGTTTTTTAATAAAGAGATTATAAATACATCCCTCAATTGAAGAGTTAAACAAAACATTTTCTTTCCTAAATTTTTGCATTCTGTCAATGAATTCATAAACAACTCCAATGCCAGGATATTCAAAATCTGAAGATAGTCTATTTCTAAGATAAGAGATAAATTGTTTTTTTATTGCATTTTCCTTTTTGTATGAATTCTTTGACTGTGATTTGAAAAAATGGTATGATGAAAGATAATTTTTTTGTGGCATTTCCGCAATTATCTGCAACAACGAACGTGAAACTTCCAAAAAAGATGATTCTCTCAATCTTTCTTCTAACAAACTAGCAATGGATTTTTTAATTTTCAATATCTTCACCTATAATCGAGATGCCAACTTTGAAACATAACTCCTCTCGGAAAAATTTGATGGGAAGGTATAATGGGCAGTTATAGGATCATCTTTAAGCGCATTTGCTACATGAGCAATCCCACTATATAACCTGTCAAAATTAGAATTTATTGCTGGAATTTGCGTAGGATCACCTAAAATTACTATTTTGCTGCTTCTCCCAACTCTTCCTAGAATTACTCTTAACATAGCCCTTGTAAAATTTTGACCCTCATCCACAATAATAAACCTCCTATTTAAGGTTCTTCCCTGCAAAAATTGTGGTGGAAGATACTCTAAAATACCATACTTTTCTTCTAAATTATTCACAAAATCTCGAATTCTCTGATTTTCTTCATAATCAAAACTATCCTCTGAAAACATTTCTATTAGATTATCTTTAACTGCTTCTTTCCAGGGAGCCATTTTTTCTTTTTCACTTCCAGGCAAGTATCCAAAACCCCTTCCACCTATTTCCTCTAATGGACGCAAATAACTAACCTTCTCTACATAACCTTTATAAACATAGTAAAGTCCTACTGCTAACGCTAGATAACTCTTACCTGCTCCCTGCTCACCTATAACACTTACAACTTTAATAGATTGATCAAGTAGAAGATTGAAATATGGAATTTGTTCATATTTGGGATAAGTATTCTCAAAAAAAGATGATCTTTCTATAGCTGTTTTAAAAGAAGTAAAGTAAGAATCTGAATCAAAATACTTGATTTTTATATCCTCTGTCCACTTTAAAATTTTATCAAATATCTCTTTTGCAGATAAGTTTTTTCTTTTCTTGCTTATCTTAGAGTATAAAGATGAAAGCGAATCAAGCAATCTTGTGGGATCTATATCATCCTTACTTGAAAACTTTTCAGAAAATAAATCTCTCTGAACCTTGGTTCTAAGATTGACAACTTCAGATATATATTTCAAAAAGGGTATAGGAGGAATTATCTCATTTTTGTCACCTGAAACAATGTTATATAGGAATATTTCATTACAGAGATGCTTTTCAATCAAATTATCCATATCTTGGACTTTGAAAACTATAACTTGATTCGGATAGATGAGATTCTCATTTAAATCAAAATCTCTTATAAATTCCCTTAAAGGAATTGAGAGTTGAGAAAAATTCTTTTCTCTTTCATATGAGAGGAATCTATTAATCACGTATTTTTTTAACAAATCCTCACTATCTAACTCCACAATTATTTTTCCATCATAAACATCTTTATAACTTTCAATCCTATCTTTCCTATAATACTGTACGTCTATATTCAAATTCTTTAACACACTTTTAGTGTAAATATCTGTATCTTCACTTACTATTATCACATCCTTGTTAGGGACATAATTTTTAATAGTATTTGCAGCAAAAAGAAGTCTATAATCATTCTCATTATTAGGAGACATTATTTTTTGATTCTCAATCCATTTCAAAAATTGATTTTCTGAGATCTCGTAAACAAAAAATTTAGCATTATTTTCTAATGTTACTCCTGTGTTTAGATTCTCCCCTTGCTTTTTTGCTTTCTCTGCAATATATCTAACTGAGTCTAAAGCTCTTCTAGCCATGTATCTAACATAATCTGAATTTTTATGATCATCTTTTATGTAATTCAACTCTTCTAGAACTATAGAAGGAACAACAATGTTATTTGGTTCTGATTTTTTTAGATTTCCAAAACCGGAATATTTATCAAAAAGTTCTGGAGGAACTGTATTACCTGAAAGATAAAATATACAATAAGGATCTAATATGAAAACATTTGAATCCGGAATGTAGATCTTATGAGAATTCTGATTTAAATTTTCTATAATCCTTTTTTCAAGTGAAGAATGTTCTCCAGATGCCAAATAAAAGCCAATTTTAGAGTAATTTTTTTCTCCATCTCCTGGAATTTTTTTCATATTAGATGTGGGAAAAGAATGCAATATATAAATTTTGTTATCATTTGACAGTAATTACAAATCTTTTTGTAATTAAAAACATTTTTAAAACAAGAGATATCATACACCTAAATGGGACCTTTCACTTCATTCATAGTATATGACCTAATACTTGGATTTTTACTTCCTTTCATTATTCTCTATGTACTTTTATTTAATTCAGTTGATACAATCAAAGGACTTTCCAAGAAGCATAAGAAAATCATTGTTCTAATCCTTATTGCATTCACTATGCTTCTAAATCTCGGATTTAAACAAAAATTTTATGAAGCAATAACTTTGTTAGGATGTGCAATTCTCATATTTTTTATTATATTTGGAAGTATAAGTGCTTTAAATGCCAGATTAAACCTCAAAACGATAACTGGAAAGGCAATAGTTTTAACTGTTCTCTATTTCTTTTTAGATTATTTTGTATACATTTTTTTTGGAAAACTGCTAACGATGATGATTCTTGAAAGCATTGCTGAATTTTTCAATTTTTTGGAATTTGTAAATCCTTTCTTTATTGGAACTATAATTATCATTGTCATTGCTTTTCTAATAATTAAAAAAGAATATCCTAACTTGTTCAAAAAGTGAAAAAAATAGCGAAATACCCTTAACTAACAAAATCTCTTGCTTGTGTTTTCACGAGTTATTGATTATTTAATGCATAAACTTTCTGCAATGGCTCGTAAAAACAAACAGACTTATAGTTAACTAAAACACCTCTTAAATTCTGCTTCTCTTCCTCTGTAAGATTATCTCTAATCTTCGCTATGTAAATACCCAATTTCTCAATCTTATATATCTTCATTCCTGTTTTCTGAAATGTTTCTAATATCTCTTTTTCCTTCTCTTTTTCATACGGCTTAAAAACAAATACCCTATTATCCAGTATACTGTCTACTAAGTGCTCTAAGGACATTCTTTCCACCTTTTTGTCTCAAAAAATCTAACATTCTATCAATTCTCACCAACCCATATCCAAACTCCAATCTAGCATTTTCAGAATCTAATTTTTCTGCACAGACTTTCATAACTTCCTCTGCAAAATCCTTTTTCTTAGCAAAAGATATATACAATGCTAAAACCCCGCTAACATGGGGTGCTGCCATACTAGTCCCTGAAAAATATTCGTAATCATCATTTAAAAATGTTGAGTAAATTCTCTCGCCTGGAGCAGCAATATCCACTAAATCATTATAATTACTAAAATATGACCTCTTCTTCCTCTCATTAACAGATGAAACACTTATCACCCCTTCAAAAGATGCAGGAAATGTATAAATTTCATCCCCATCATTGCCAGCTGCTGCAACTAAAATAACATCTTTACTTGCCAATTGACACATTTCTTTCAGAGCATTGGAACCATACCAAGAACCAAGACTCATATTTGCAATGTCTACTTTATTGTCTATACACCACTCCAATGCTCTGATGATCTCAAACTCAGTTCCCTGACCATCATCATCTAAAACTTTTAAAGCATAAAGTTGACATTCTGGTGCAACACCAGTATATTTTCCTGCAACAATGCCTGCTACATGTGTTCCATGTCCATTGAAATCTCTACAATCCTGACTATCATTCAAGAAATTATATCCTACAACCTTTTCAAATCTGTTTATCAAATCTGGATGATGATAATCTACCCCTGTATCTATCACTGCAACAGACACTTTCTTTCCTTTAGTAAATTTATGAGCTTGATATGCTCCGATCATGCTTAAATTCCATTGCTGCTCTACACTCTTTAACTCTCTTTCCAAAGATTTTCTACTAAACCATCCTACTGCTTGAACTGCTGGTGCCACATCCAAAGAAGTTATGATTGCTTCTGTATCCCTGAGATCCAATCCCAATGCAGATCGCTCATATCTGTAATATCTCAATAATTCCTTAGCTTCTCTTTGCTCTACTGTAAAACCTACATAGGGAATTTTTTCATATACATGCACCTTTAATGCAATATCTTCCAATCTCTTCAATAATTTCTTAGGCTTTGTATGATACTTCAAATAAAAGTCATACGTTTCTGATTGGGTTATTTCAAATAACTTACCCAACACATCTTCTTTTGTTATATAATTTATTCTTTTGAGTTTCATTGTTAAAATCAGAAAAAGTCCTAATCATAAAAAATCTTTTTGAAAATTTTTTGAAAGATTTTCAGATTTAATAAGAAAAAAGCAAAAATTTTTCAATCAACAGCAGAATAATTTACTCTCCATACTATAACCTTGCCTGTTCCAACTGCAAAATCCTTATATAACTTTTCAAAATATTTCTGGGATTCTTCAAAGTAAAATAATCTTGTGAACACCGAATTTACCAACCGATAATCTGCCAAAATAATTCTGTCTCCTAAAACAATTACTCCAAAATCTATAGTATTTTTATCATCAAAAAAGAGGGTTTGATCATTCCCAAGATATACTCTTTTGGGATACAATTTTATGTCTGAACTACCTCTTTGCATTAATATTTGGGAATTATAATAAGCAGTCTCATTGTTACTAAGTAAATCTAATACAAAAGATCTAATCAGGATTCGATTATTGTTAGCATCATTAAATGCCAAATTTAAGGGACATTCCAAGGTTTGATTTAATCTTCTACAGGAATAAACATTTCCTAAGTAACTTGGCCAAGGCGAGATCCATGTGTTTGCGGCCTCATCAACATCAGCACTTCTTTTTATTTGCTCAATTTCTGCTGCAATTTTTGCAGCTTCAGACATAGAAAGATTATAAGTATTTATAAGTATATTTTTTGCTTCATTATAATTCTTTGTCCTCAACTCACTCCATAACTTTGCTCTAAAGAAATCCCATTCCCCAAAATGAGCCCAAACTCCTGCTTTAGCAACCATATCTTCTGAAGTTATAAATATCTTTTCTGGAGGATTATCACAGTAAATATAGTTTATAACTTCATTCGCTTCGCTTTCACTAAAGTTATTATCTAACAATTTTTGCTTTGCTTGATCCTTAGATAAGTTTAAAAGTTCATAAAGTAAAACAATAGATCTATAAGAATCATTTAGCTTTTTATCTATGCTATCAAAAGCTCGATTACTTCCACAAGCAAGCATTCTAAGAATCTTCACAGAAAGTACATAATCATCTGTCAACAATGCCTTTCCCATCCAATGAGCCATTGGTGTGTTTTGACTAGCTCCATCAAAAGTAACCCTTCTGTTAGCCATTGCTTTAAACCAATGACCAAAATCCCACCAGGAATCTATAATAGCATCTTCAGATGTGTTTTCACGTATATACTTCATTGCTCTATCCCAACCACCTGTGTACATGGGAAGATGATTTATTGCTAGGAAATTTGAATTAGACCAAATTGGATAAATTAAGAACAATATTATTAGTGCAGAAGATATAACTCTAAAATATACATAATAATCTTTCTTTTGAGAAAACAAAATTTTATTCAAAAAATTAATCAAATATGAAATGCCTATCGATACAATCAAAGCATATGGTGGAACTACATAGATATTAAACCTAATCCCTTTCAGCGTAGCATAACCCATAACACCTATCCAAATTACACACAAAATAGAAATAAAATGATAATCTTTTTCTGGATCTCTAAAGGAGATAAATAAAAGTGTAAATATTCCAAAAATTAGCAATGCTATGTAAATGAAAGAATACATCTTAGCAAGAGATGGATTGTTTGAAAATATTGAAAAATAATACTCATTATATAGTGCATAAAAAACATCATCAAGTGAACCAGGTTTTAATTCTGCAACTGTTGTATGAACATTTGGCCAGATAGAATAGCCTACTCCTTTTAATTGTGTTGTAGCAAAAAAAGCACTCCTTATAGGATCAAGAATAGTTGCTTTCTGAAAAGATAAAAATATAGAAGAGAAAACAAGAAGAACAAGTAAGTAAAGGAACTCTAATTTGAGTGATGAAAAAACAGATTTAATCTTCCTTGTAATTAAATATCTATGAACTGCAACAAAAAGAATGTTAAATGCAATAGCAATTAAAACAATATCAAAGATATACCACCAACCAATCCACTGCAATGAAAATAAATATATTGAAAGACCAAAAAGAAAACTATAAAAGATCAAATACTTTAAATTTTTTCTATTTTTGTATGCAAGATAAGCAAACAATACCACTAATAATGAGAAAAAGAAGTTGGGTGCATCGTTATCTGGAGCACCGCCCATGGATCTTGAAAGTACAAAAGTATTTAGCCCTAACAGCAATGAAAACAAAAAGCCAGATTTTAAATCAAAGAAAAAGTATCCTATCAAAAAAGCAACTACTGCTGTGATTAGCATATATATTGCTGGAGCATATAAGAAAAACATATAATCTGACATATCAGAGAAGGGTTTAACAAAATTCTTATAGAGGAATGCCGTTACTGATGTATAAAAATCAGGACTTGTTGGTGTACCATAAGGTGCTAACATTAATGTATCATAACAAGTTCCGTTAATGATTTCATCACAAACATGACCTTTTTCTATAATATTCTTATATCTTCTATAGAAAAAGAAACTATCAATATCGCCCATTAGTGGTTCTCCTTTTTCATTTAAGAATTCGCTCTTTTGTTTTTCAACTATATCTTCCATCTCTAGTTTTATTTGCTTTTCATAATTTGGATCCTTTATTCTCTGCTTATAAATCTCATTTACCATCTTTTCTAAATCACTATCTGACGGCCTTATAACATATTTACTAAGCAACTCTTGTCTTATTGATTCCTTCACCAGGTATGGCATTCTAAATTTAATATTCTCTTCCACATTTCTTAAGTCAACAAAATAGGTTCTTACATGCCAATTTGCCCAGAGAGAAATAATAAGCAATAAGAAAAACCAAAAAATTGAACTATGTAAAATTTTTCTAAGTGAAAGATCCTTAATGAATATCCTCTTTGATTCCTTTTTTTCATCTACCTTAGAAACATCCTTTTTTACCTTTCTTGAAGATTTTGATTGACGTTCTTTTACCATGTTCTGAAGAAAAATGACAAAAATTTATAAATTTTTACAAGATTGGATTACTTTCTATTTAAGAATGCTTAAGATTTCTTCTGAGTTGGTTATCTTGGATTTTTTGTTAAGTATTAATCACTTAACTTTACTAATTCTTTTTTTATACTTGATGTTATAGATTGCAATGCACGTTAATTTTTGTATTTTTTAATTCATTTAGTATCTTAAAAGTGAGTTCCTGTATTATAAGAAATAAATCTCAATAAAAAAGCAAGAAGAATCAAAACAATTTAGGAATCGAGCATATATCAAGAACTTCTTCATACGATTTTTTTACTTAAAATTTTCGGTGAGAGAATACTTAGCAGAATCTTTTTGTTTCTTTTTTGAAATTATTTTAAATTTATATCTATTTTTAAAATCATCAATTGCTAATTCCTCCGCTAAATTTACAATTTTATCTTCTAAATCCTTTACCTTCGCATAAAGAAGAATAAAAATGTAAAAAAGAAATGGTATCGCTATGTAAATGAACAAATCTGTAGCTCTTGAAACATTAAAAAATTTTGCAATTTGAAAAGCTAACTGTGGGAATATGGAAAAGAACATCAAAACTAAACTAGAAGAAGAACCTAATAATGCTATCTCTGATTTTATTCTTTTGAATTTGTAATTGAAATATGTAACTATCCAAAGAAACAAACCTATTAAGAAAATAAGTATATTAAGATTCATGTTATCACCAAAAAATCAACTTTTTAATTATCATCTTAATTCCTATTGGAATTGCATTTAAACTCGTTTGTTTATCTGATCTTTTGAAATACCTTATTGTCACAGGAACTTCGCAAGTTTTAACTTTATTTTTAGCAATAATATCAATTAATTCTGAAGCGTAAGTCATGTCTCTAAATTTAAATCTAAATTTAGGATATATTCTTTTTGTGAATGCTCTAAAACCATTATGTGAATCTGTCAACCAAATCCCTGATATTAAAAAAGTATAAATTCTTCCTAATTTTAATACTAATTTTCTAGTTGGGGAAATATCTATCGCTTCTCCTAATTCTAAAAATCTAGAACCTAAAACAACATCATAGCCTTGATTTAGCTTTTCTATGAACTTATCAATATCTTTGGCCATATGTTGCCCGTCTCCATCGAAAACAATTACTGCTGGGAAATCCATCAATTCAGCTATCTTTAATCCTGTTTCTAACGCTGCTCCTGCTCCCAGATTTATTTTATGCTTAACAATCGCTACATTTAAAGAATTCACTATCTCATAGGTTCTATCCTTTGAGCCATCATCTATAACAAGAATGTTATTACATCC
>JAWBOS010000003.1:0-76094 GCA_038825875.1 Candidatus Woesearchaeota archaeon
ATAGAAGAGAAAGAAAATGAAAAGAACAGAAATTTCAATAAATGCAATTATTTTGGCATCATTAGGAATTTTTGTTATGTTGTTTTTAATGTATCTTTTTAGTTCCAAAACTTCCTCTTTTTCAAAACAAATCCGAGTGAGTGATGAAATAGATTTTTGTAGAAAATTATATTCTAAGATTAAAGAATCTTATGATGAAAACAAGCAAGCTATACTTTTAGTTTACTTTTTTGGTAGAAGTTCTGATGGGGATTTAACAGGAGAAATTAAGTTTGATTCTTTTACTTTCACTCCAAATCAAGTTAGATCTATGTGCATTAAATATGTTTCTGTTCTTGATTTAGAATCTGAAATTCAATCTGCCACAAACAAGATTGCTACATCAGAAATGATCTCTGAACCTATTATGATTGATTTGAGTTAAGGTAAATTGGTATTTTATCTTATTTCTTATACTGAAAAATTATAAATATTAGAATAAATATGGAAATTGATGCATCAGCAAGGTTGAAGTGACTAAATAAGATGTTAAATGGAAAAATAGGAATGTAAATGTAATCTATAACCCCATCGTAAATTAATCGGTCTAATACATTGCTAATTGCAACAATAGTAGGAAAAATGAAAAAAACGAATTCATTCTTTTTTAAAATTCCAAATATTGTTGTGGAAAGTATGAAAAGAAAAACGACTGTTACAGTTATTGTTGGATTTAAAAAACCTATTGAAAGACCATAAACAAAATTTTTGTTTAACAGATATTTACCTTGTTTTATGAAAATATGCTTTAATAATTGATCTAGTAACAGAATAAGAAAAGAACTTAAGATCAACAAATTAAGAACTTTTTTATTGAGTTTTTTAGTTTGCTTCGCAGACATTTTTTTAGTAGATAAATCTCTTCTCCTTTTGAGATTGAAGGGTTTCTTCTATCTTTTTTAATCTAGTATCTAGCATTTCTATCATTGCCTTTAGTGTTTCAATTTTTCCGATGAGAATTTCTAAATCTTTCTTTAATAGAGTCATTTCGCTATTTACTTGGGAACTATAATTTGAAAAGAACATCTCTACTTGCTTTCCTCTTAGAGAATCTAAGGATGACTGTTCTTTTGGTTCCTCAGATAATGATGTGTCAGAACTAACTTTGAAATCCTCAGGATTTATAGGAGGCAAATTTATTTCTTCATCCTTTTTTTTAAAAAAATCAAATATTCCCATATTTTCACTCGCTTTTTTCACTACTGAATTTTTTCAAGGCAAGATTTACATCCTTATTCCTTTTTGCAATTTCTTCTAAACTTTGTCCTTTAATAATGCCTTCACACACAGATCTTATTGCTTTTGCTCCATTTTCTGTACCTGAGGGATGGCCATGACAACCTCCACCGAATTGTAAAACAACATCAATTCCAAATTTTTTTATTAATTCTGGGATTTTGCCAGGATGTAAACCACCAGAGGCAACAGGCATTACAGGATTTATGAAATTCCAATCCTGTGCCAATAATCCATCACACTCCTTTGTTACTTTAGATCGCAAAGTTTCTACACTATATTGATCTTCTTCATTGTTCATTTTTCCTTCGCCCATTGTTCCAACATGCAATTGATCTCCACCAATCATTCTAACAAGTTTTGCAAGGGTTTGCATACTTATCCCGTGTTTGGGATTCTTTGTTATTGCTGCATGCATTGCTCTGTGCACGTGTATTACTTGTCTTTTATTTAGATGTTCTTTTAGGGTTTGGAATGCTGCAAAACCGATAGTTAAAAAATCAATCATTACATATTCTCCTCCAAGAGAGAATACATAATCTGCTCTCCTTAACATTTCTTTGGTTTCTGCTGTGATATTTGCCATATAGACCTTTTTTTCACCTGTTTCCTTTTCTGCTTTGTCTCTTAAATTTAAAGTTTTTTCAATTCTTTCTTCAAATCTATTAAATGATTGACTGGTTAGATTTTCGTCATCCTTTACAATGTCCAAGCCTCCAACCCATGCAGCATAGGCGATCTTTGCGTGTTTTGCTGAACTTAAACCTACTTTGGGTTTTACAATAGTTCCTAACAGTGGTCTCTCATAAACTTTTAACAATTGTCTTATTCCCTTTATTCCAAAAGCAGGACCTGAATAAAGTTTTAGAATCTTTTGTGGGAATAGAATGTCAATTAACCTTAAATTTTTTACTGCTTTCATACCAAATATGTTTCCTGCTAATGCAGAAAGAATTTGAGGAACAGAAGTGCCTTCAAAAAGTTCAGAGGGATATGCTATTTTTATTGTAGATTTTTCCTTATTGATTTCAAATACTGAGGGTTTGAGATTTTCAAATATTTGAGGTTCTAATGACCAAAAGGATGTCCATGTGTCAATGGAGCTTTCACCAGCAACCTTATCTGCAACTTCCTCTAAGGAATAGTTTTTATTTGGTTCTAAATAGTAGTATGCAACAACATCATTCTTTGTAGGAGCATAGGTTAAATCTATATACTTTAAAGACTTTAGATTTTGATTTTTCATAAATTCACCTAATAAACATCATTTAAAAAACGAGTCAATACTTAAAAAATTTTTTTTACCACTAATCAAAAGTTATAATATTGTAGAGTTTAATCTGAGATAACTTATAAAGAAACAAATCATAAAGCACATACTTGATAAGTAAAAGAGAAAAGAATGGAAAAATAATAGGTAATGAACAAAAAGATAAAATCCAGAAAAGGTAAATGATCTTAACAGAGAATTTAAACTTATCTCTACCTTTTCTTTAGAAAATTTATTTAGCACTTTTAGCATTAAAAAAAGTACAAAACTGGCAAAAAGAAAGTAGATAAAAGTATAAAAAACAATTAAAAGATAATTGAATAAAAACTCCAAAAGAGCAAATACAAGAAAGAAAATGAAAGTTGTTGTATTAATTAAAAGTTTTATGTCCATTTCCTTTTGATAAATAAAACTGAATATATTTTTTGGATAGAGGAGTATGGAATAATATTGGAAATTAGGATTTATAAACTGCTTAGTATCGTACTTTAAAAGAGTATCCTCTAATAAATTAGAAAAGAGCGTGACAGATTTTTCATAGTAACTTACATAATTAGAGAAGTTTAAAAGATAATGTTGAATAAGTGGAAAAAAGAGAAAAGCTAACATCAAAAGCATAGAGTTCTTTAATGACAAATCAACTAGAGGATGATCAAACGGATTTAAGAGAAGAAGGATTAGGTAATTCTTTTTCTTAGTGAATTTCTTTGAGAAAGCTTTTGATTGCGATTTTTCTAAGATGAATTGTTTGGTTTCCCTTTTTTTAATAGAGCCTTTACCAGATGAGGATTTTATTATTTGAATCTCATCTTCTTTTTCAAAATCTTCAGATTGAGAGCTTTTTTCTGGATTCATTGTTTATTAGTTTTGGATTTTCTCATTTATATTTTTTGTTTTGAAACTATCGCTTGGAAAATTTCAGTATATATAAATATATACTGATATATTAATAAATGAAAAAACGATACTTTTATATATTAGTTTATGCTAGTAGTTTATTAATGGTAATGTTATTTGACATTTACAATCTGCCAGAAGATATTTATGAAATTGTTTTTTCAACAAAAGCTCAAACAGTGGTTGCAAAAATTTTAGTTGATATGATGAAATCCGAAAATGGAGAAATAACCAAATCAGAAATGTCTCTGTTTGCTAATAGATTGCATGAGGGAACCCTTATTGAGCCTGTTCAGAGTACAGTAAAACTTCCTCAGAAAGAAGTGAGCATATCTTACAATAAGAGACAGTTTTATGATAGAATATTAACACCTATGAAATCGATGGGAATGATTGATTATGATATGTATAAGAAAACATACAAATTATCAGATAAGTTCAACAAGGCAATGATTAAGATTGGTTTATTATGGCTTCAGGAATTGAAAAACCCTCCGGGACTGAGATTCAAGAAATAATGCTCTTTCTAGAAAAACCCCCTCAAAAATTCCCAACCCCGAGGGCGTCTTAAAGACGCCCTCCTTTTCTTTCTCTTAGCTTTTTTGTAATATTTTCAAAAAATTGATATAATAAAAGAGATTTTTTCAATTTTCTTCTCAAAATATTATTAAAGTATTTTAGGGTTCATTTTTCTATGAAAAAAGGATCTTTGAAAGGATTTGCTTTTTTGTTTATCTTTCCTTTAATAGTTTTTTATCCTAATCCTTTTGATGAATCGAATGAGGGATTTTTTGTTTTAGCTCCAGAAAATATGAATCTTAGTGTAACTGTTGTTGATTTGAGAAATAATAACACAAAAAATTTATCAATCAGATCAGAGGATTTATATTCTACAAATATTGGAATCTTGAGATCTTTGAGTTTTTACGCAGGTTCACTAGTAAATACAAAAGCAAATTATTCTATAATTCTTTTCTATAATGATTCGAACTATGAATCTTTTATTTCTTATAGTTCGGCAAAAGAAGGTTGTGTTTATCTGTTTTCAAGTAACAAGTTAAATAGGCAAGAGATTTGTTTTGATAATGATTCTTCAGATCATATCATAAGTACAGTCTTAGAAAGTATTTTTGAGGAATTAACCTTACAAATCAATCCTCAAACAGGTTCTGACTACAATATTAATGAGCAAGAGTTTGTTCTAGATGATGTTGAAGAAACTTTTAAAACAAACCCTTCTTTTGATGTAGAAATTGATGAGGCCTTTTATGAAGATGAATACATAGTATACACAATTGTGAATAAGAATTGTTCACAATCTTTTAAAAAAGAGGTTTTAGGTTTTGATATTTTTGGGAAGTCTGTGTATAGAAGTTTTTCAGATAGTAAAATTGCTACAAGACGAACATTTAGAATTAGCTTAAAACCAGGCGATTATAGTTTAATAATTTCCTGTGGTGATGAAAAGATTATAAGAAATTTTAGTGTTATTCCTCAAGGAGATTTATGTGAGAGTATATTTAATGGAATGGTTATTTTGAATAATAGCCTTTCATTTCCATTTAAAGCAAATTGTAAATTTAAAATAGTCTGTGTTTATCCTTCTTATTATGAAAAGGATTTAGATATCTCTAAGACTGCTGTTGTTAAGCAGAGTTCTATTGCGTGCGATGTAATGAAGATTATTTTTAAAGAAAATGTTAGATATTTTTTATCTCAAGAGTTTCTTAGGGAATTAGAGGAGTTTAGAGAAAACGGCGATTTTTTTAGTACTGCTAGAATAGACATTTTTCTATGGCAAAAATGGGTATTTGGAAATAAAAGCGATACAAAGATCATCAAATTTTTGAGTATTTACCCAAGAACATTTGGATATGAATTAGAATTTTTCAATAAGACTAAATTTTCAAATGATTCCTTAGAAATTATTTTTGATGATAAATTTCTAATTAATGTATCTAATCAGACATACTTAAACAGAACTGAAAGGTTATTATTTTCTGCAGGAGCCTATGTTTTGAAGAGTCAAAAGAATTCCAAGGAAAAACCATTTTTACTGTTTGATTATAACTTTTCAGTTGAAGGAATTCAAATTTTTTCCATAAAAATTAACTGTATTTCAACAAACGAGTGTTTAAAAGAAGACTTTGTTTTTATTAGTGCTGCTACAACAAATATTACTCAGTTAAACAAAAGCTTAAACTTGCAGGAAAATATTTTGGAAATTCGTAACAATAGTGTAGAAAATGTTTATTATCCAAAAGAGGTAGAAACAATTCTAGAGGACAGTTCTATGAATTCTGAAATAGTTGAAAAAAATAAAAGTAAATCCAGATTTTGGCAAAGAATAAGTGAATTTTTCAGGAGAGTTCAAGGGTTATTTATAAAGAATCCAAAATAGAATTAAGCTTTAAGCTTCTTTTCTCGAGAACAAAATCTTTTGATTATATCCATATAAACCAATGGATTTCATCTGTTCGTATTGATCTTTGGTTAATGCCAAGTATAGAATATTATATTTGAATTTGTTATACGTTTCTTGGGCTATGTTCTTTATATATGTTAGATCTATATTTTCTCCTAGCAAGATGAGACTTGCAGAATTTTCCTTTTCCTGACCTTGAAGAATTACTTCTTCCACGTTAGGATTGTTCTTTACTTGATTCAAGAAAAATTCCAACCCTGAAGGAAGTAGTTTTATTATACTTCTTAGAAATTCTGAAGTTTTGTTTTCAGCAAGTGAGTAAAGTTTTAGTTTGTTTATTTCTTCTACTTTTACGATTTCCAGGCTCTCTAATTTTTTAAGGATCCTGTGAGTAGAGGAAATGGGTACTTTGCTTTCAGAGGATATCTCACTCATTCTCATTTTTAGGTTGGTGTTTTTTATAAGGATTTTTAGAATATTGACTATTTTTGGATCTATAAGCTTAATAAGTACTTCTTCAGGACTGGGAGGACTGGCCATAATATGCTAAAGATATCTTTATTTATAAATATTGTGTATTTTTCATTTTTGAAAATTGTTTTTCATTTTTGGAAAATATTTTCATTTTTGAAATTTTCAAAAAAATTATTTTTCATTTTTGAAAGGAATTTTTTAGTATACTATTCATTTTTCAAAAATTTCTATTTAAAACTTTAAAATTTTTAGTTTTTATGGCTTAAAAATGCAAAATATTTTTTTAGTTTTTAAAATAAAAAAATTTATAAATTGATGTTATATATTAGTTATTTCTGTTTGTGTTTAATTATAAATAGAAACCTTTATATATTACTTTTTTCTAATACGGAATAACCCTCATTCTGTTATTTGTTGAGGGTACTTATGATTAATATAAAGAATAAAAAAATGAGGTGAAAAGAATGAATTTCCTAGTGCAAAATGCAATAAAAACCCAAGAAGCTATGCAAGAGCAAGGTTTGGATGAATTTGATGCCTATAAGGCAACTATAAAGGTTATAGGATGTGGTGGGGCTGGTAATAATATGGTAAATTGGCTCTACCAAAAAGGAGTATATGGAGCTCAAGTGATTGCTGTCAATACTGATGCTCAACATTTGAAAATTACTGAGGCACATACAAAAATTCTGATTGGTAGGGAATTAACACGCGGTTTGGGATGCGGAGGTTTTCCTGAAAAGGGTGAAGAAGCAGCTAAGGAAAGTATGAACGAAATTAGAAAAGCATTAGAGGGAGCAGACATGGTATTTGTATGTGCTGGTATGGGAGGAGGAACTGGAACAGGTAGTGCTCCTGTTGTGGCAAGAATTGCAAGAGATTTGGGAGCAATTGTTATTGGTACAGTTACAATGCCATTTGATGTGGAGAGAGCAAGAATAGATAAGGCAGAAATTGGTTTAAGAAAATTAAGAGAGCACTGCGACACTGTCATAGTAATAGATAATAATAGACTTGTTAAGGTTGCAGGTAATTTGCCAGTAAAGCAGGCATTTGCCGTAGCAAATGAGATAATAGCTACTATGATTAGAGGTATTGTGGAAACTATAGCAAAGCCCAGTTTGGTTAATCTAGATTTCGCAGATGTAAAGGCAATTATGAGTAATGGTGGAGTTGCAGCAATTGGAATAGGAATGTCTAATACCAAAAACAGAGTTGAGGAAGCAGTTCAAGCAGCACTAAGCAATCCTCTATTGGATATAAATTATGAGGGAGCTACAGGTGCATTAGTTCACGTCGCAGGTGGTCCAGACATGACACTAGAAGAGGTTAATCGTGCAGTTTCTTTAGTTACTGCCTCCATGAGTCCTGATGCAAATGTGATCTTTGGAGCAAGAATTGATGATGAATTAAAGGGACAACTTATGATTATGACAATAATTACAGGAGTCAAGTCTCCTTGGATCCTTGGAAAACCAACGAAAGAGGAAACTAAGGCTGCTTTTAGAGAGGAATTGGGAATTGAGTTGCTGTAAAATTAACTTTTTTTTAATTTCTTGTTTTTTTATTGTCATATTCTTTTTCTAGTGTTTTGTTCAGAATTTTTTTCTTAAACTAACTTTTGTCATTAAAAAAAAGACGAAGTGAATTTTGAATAAGAAAGTCAAGCCAAGCAAAAAGAAAAGCTAAGCAAATCTTAACATAAGTCAAATAGAAAAGTAGAAGAAAAAAGTTAAGGTAAAAGCCAAGCGAAAAGAACTCACAAAAAAACCTAGGAAAAAAGCTAACTAGATTTACTTAGCATATCTGATCTCTCGATCAAGCCAACATGCATCCTCTCGATGATAATCTATCAATCCATGCTCATCTAAATCTTTCATGAACTTGTCGTAAAACTCGGGCTTCCATATAGCTTCCTTCCATGCCCTGTCTAACCCTTCATACCCCAATAACATCTGCGGTGTCTCTAACAAATCTGGCCTCCTACGATAGATGTTCTTTAACTTCTCTAGGTACTTCAAATAATACTCCTCTGCTGAAAACCAAAAACCTAACTCATGAAACACATTCATATCTAGCTTTAAGTTCTTATATTTCCTAACTCTCTCACTATACCCTGCTTGCGTGAATATCATGTTCATTGTCTTTATCATCTGCTCCAAAAATGCTGATTCCGCATCCGTATAATAACCTCTAACCTTGATCTCTGGATCCTGATTGTTCAACATCTTGTAAAATGGTGAATCAAACTTGTCTAAATACTCCAATATCTTGTCCATCATATGATTGATAATTATATTCTGCGATGCTATGATATATTTCATCCCTCTTAATCTGTCCCTATCATAGTACTTAGAAAAAATATAATCCCATAAGTAACCATTTATCGCATCATTTATACCTGGATATTTCTTCTCCAACTCCTGATAATAGTTATTTAATACCTTGGGATCTAAACCTAGAGAACCAAAATTCCCCTTAACTATCTCCACTGCCTCCTTCTCTGTCTTGAAAAACTGCTGCCCTGACCACATATCATATGCCCTCAATCTCCATGGTGTAACAAAATTTAAACCATCCAATATTCCACTCAAATAACTCGCTGGATTTGTGTATATTATTGGATTATTCCTTTGATTTTTGTCAAAAACAATGTCATACCATCTCATACTATATATGTTTCCAGATGGTGCAAGTCGATTTAGATGATAAACCAATTCAGGATTTATAATTATTGAATATTTAGAAATCTCTCGAATCCTTGAAAACAGTGAACCTGAATATGGTCTGCAAACATAGTATTTCCTAATACTCTTAAAAATGGATGCTTGTAGGATGTAAGTAAATAATAATACACTACATTATCATTAACCCTTGTTAATAATTTCACACTATTGTATATCTGTTGAATCAAATCATCTCTATCCTTTAACACCAATCTACCATTTCTCTCTATCCTCGGCCTGTATTGAAGACTCTTATCATCTAACCAATCCTCAAATACTATTGAATTTATTACCTCTACCCTAAAATTCTTCCTCAATCTTGCTATTAAATCTTCCCTATCTATCCTCTCTGGCTGCCTATCTACCTCTTGTATGTATATCATCGGATCCAACTCCATCACTACATATAACCCTGCTGTCTCAAAATATGGCTTCTTACTCGGTATCTCTACTGCCTTGTACTTAGCTCCTTCATCTACATAACCTCCTGCCAACCTCTGCGATTTACCTAGAAAATGTAAATGATATGGAAATGTATGAGCTCCATCACATCTATCCCACCACCCTGGCTTTTGAGGAACTTCTCCCTTCCACACACTAGCTGCAAAATATTCATCTGACAAAATTCTTTTATATCTTCTTATATCATCTTTTAAATATGAGTAATCTATTTGATTTGCTAACACTATACTCTCTAGGGTATTGGTATGTTGCTTTTCCTTAATCTCTACTCTTATCTCATTGCCTCTTTCTAATGGTCTATCTTTAATTCTATCTACTATTGCTTCTTGGGTTATGCCTAATAATGTAGGTAATAACGACACTCCAACTACAAGATTCTTTAAGCCTTTCTCTAATCTTACCATTTTATCCACTGAAAAGTGAATTGATTTTTATTTTTTGCGATAGATGCTTTATTTAATTTTTGTGCAATTTCTAAAATTCTTCCATAAGAAATTATAGAGAATAATTTAAAAATATTGATTTTTTACAAGAAGCACGAAGATGGAAGGAAAAGAAAGACAGAACATTCATAGAAAAGCTAAATTTATAATGGTTGAAGGAATTGATGGAACAGGAAAAGGATATATTGTAGATACAATAGTTAACTTGTTAATGAAGAAGGGTTTGACGGTTTACGATTTGAGAAAAAAGGAGGGGAAATTATCATATTTTCCTCTTTTTGAGGAGTTATGTGAATTTGAGGTTTTTGTTTATAAAGAGCCTCCAGATTTTGGAATTGGAAAAGACATTAGATTAGAAATTCTTAGACGTGGTAAAGAGGAATATAATGCTAGAACACATGCCTATGCTTTTTCAGTTTCTCGGGAAGTTCTTTATAAGAGACTAGTAATTCCTGCATTGAAGAATTTAAAATTGGTTGTAGCAGAGAGAGGCTTTATAAGTTCTATAGTATATCAACCATTATTTTCACAATTTCTGAAAGATGATGAAATACTCTCTCCAGATTTTGTGCTTTCCTTGGAAGGAAATAAAATAGCAATACAAAATCCTCCAAATCTCGTTTTAGTCGCGGATTGTGATGTAAATACAGCACTAGATAGAATTACTGAGAGAGATAGAGATAATAAATCGCTTTTTGAAACCAGAGAAATGCTTGAAAAATCAAGAGAAATATACTTAGGAAAACAAAAGTTTAAAATCTGGGGAAAAGAACAAACATTAGAACAATTTTTAGCAGAAATAGGAAAAAATGAGGATTTGCAGTACGTTATTGTGAATGCCAATGACTCTAAAGATGTTGTAAGAGAAAGAGTAGAAAAGATTATCTCAGATTTTTTTCTTAAAAATTGAATTAGTGGAAAATGAAAGATCAAAAATAGAAAAAAGAAATATTTATAAATCCTTCATTAATCCAAATCTTAGTTATCCCTTGCTTGAAGTAGCTATGAAACTGTATGCAAAAATTATTAAAAATATGCTCCGGTGGTGTAACGGTTAGCATAGAGGCCTGTCGAGCCTCTGACCCGGGTTCAAATCCCGGCCGGAGCGCTTTTGAGTCCGTAGCTCAGGCTGGTAGAGCACTAGGCTTTTAACCTAGGGGTCGGGGGTTCAAATCCCCTCGGACTCATTGAGATATGAATGAGATTAAAAAAAGGAATAACAAAATGAATGCTTGCTTTGTCAATATTTCACGTCTGTATAAAACCTTCTCAGAATTTAAAATTCATTCACATTTTTACAGAGATCTTGAAAAAATCCAACTTCGTAATCCTCTAAAATGTTGTAATTTTTAAGTTTATATTCCATAATTTCATATTTTATTTAGAGGTGCTCAGAAAATGAAAATTAAAAAGAAGGAAAAAAAGACTTCTAAATCTGAAATAAAAGATAAAGCAGAAAAAAAAGTTGTTCAAAAAAAGGAGAAAAAGAGAGAGTCTAAAAAAGAAACGCAAGTAAAGAAAGAGGTGAAATCTAAGAAATCAAAGAGTGAAAAGAAAGAAGAGTCTACGAGGACCATAGAAATTTGGAAACATCAATTAGTTCCTCAGCATATTTTGTTAACTCCTGAAGAAATTCAGAAATTGTTTGAAGAGTATAATATAACTTTTGATAATTTGCCAAAGATAAAGGTTCATGATCCAGCAATAAAGCACCTTAATGCAAAGCCAGGAGATGTTGTTAAGATCATTCGAAAATCAAAGATTGCAGGTGAGTGTGAATATTATAGGGGTGTGGTCGAATGAAATCGCGCATCTTAATGAAAAAATATTTTGAAAAGAACTCAATGATTCAATCAATAATTGATTCTTTTAATGATTTTGTTGATTTTGGAATGCAACAAGTTGTAGATGAAATACACGAAATAGAACCAACAATAATTCCAGCAAATTTAGAGGAATACAAGATAAAGTTGGGAAAAATAAGGATTGGAGAACCCATAATTACAGAAGCAGATGGAAGTATAAGAGAGTTATATCCTTATGAAGCACGCATCCGAGAAATAACCTATGCTTCTCCAATATATCTGGAGTTCATTCCAATAATTAATCAAATTTTACAGAAACCTATAGAGGTTAAGATAGGAATGTTACCTATTATGGTTAAGTCAAAGTATTGTAGATTGTATAATCTCAAACCGGAGGAATTAATTGAGCTGGGTGAAGATCCTGATGATGTTGGGGGTTATTTTATTATTAATGGTTCTGAAAAAGTTATTATAAACATAGAGGATCTTGCACCAAATCAGTTTTTGGTAAATAAGGATCCAGTTACAGGTTCATATTTTGGGAAAATTTTTTCAGAGAATGGGGCATATAGAATTCCTCTAAGTATTGAACAGAGAAATGATCTTATATTTTATGTTACCTTTACAAGAGTAAAAAGAATTCCTGTGGTTGTCCTTTTGAAGGCTTTGGGTTTAGAAAAGGATTCTGAGATCATGGAAGCAATAAATCCAACACCAGAAGGTTCAAATCTAGTTTTTATTAATCTGTACGAATACGCAGAGATTAAGAATTCCTTTGAAGCAAAAGATTACATATCAAAAATTTTAGGAATGACTCATCCTGTAGAAATAAGAATTCCGAGAATTGAGCAGATACTTGATCAATTCTTGCTTCCACATTTAGGTGTTACCGCTGAAGAAAGAAAGTTAAAGGCATATAACTTGGCAAGATATGTTTCAAAACTTATTAAAGTGTCAACTGGTGTGTTGCCAGAGGACGATAGAGATCATTATATGAATAAGAGAGTAAAAACTGCCGGTGAGAGTTTGATGGATTTGTTTAGGTATAACTTTAGAATTTTGGTTAAAGATATACTTTATAATTTTCAGAGAATTGTTAAGAGAGGAAAATTGCCTCCTCTAAATACAGTAGTTAGAGATAAATTGTTTACAAGTAGATTCTATTCAGCAATGGCTACAGGAAATTGGGTTGGAGAGAGAACTGGAGTTTGTCAAAGATTTATGCATTGGAGTTATATTGAAACTCTTTCACATTTGCAAAGGGTTTCATCATTACTTGATCCGAATCAGGAAAATTTCAAAGCAAGAGCATTGCATCCAACACATTTTGGAAGATTGTGCGCGATTGAAACGCCAGAAGGAAAGAATGTGGGATTGAGGAAAAATTTAGCTCTTATGTCAAGTATTAGTAGATATTACGATGAATCAAAGATTTATGAAGTGTTGCAAAGTTTTGGTCTTAAACTACTTGATCCAAGTATAAAATCATCACTTAAGAAGATGCAAGGTATAGTTAAGATTACTGATATGTCCGAGAGTAAAAAAGAATCCTCTTAAGAAGGTTTCAAAAATTATGATTAAAATTTTATGGTGATAAAATGACAGATGTTTGGTTAAACGGAAAATTTATTGGAACAGTTAAAGATCCTAGAGATTTTGTTGAACGTGTGAGAGAAAATAGAAGAAAAAATGTTCTGCCACCAACATTAAATATTTACTATGATGAAGAAAGCGATGAGATTAAGATTGAGACGAGTAAAGGGAGGTTGCTAAGACCATTAATCGTTGTGAAGAATGGAAAACCATTGCTAACTGAAGTACATTTAAAAAAATTGATGCAAAATGAGATGACATGGGATGATTTAGTTGCGCAGGGAATTATTGAGTATCTTGATGCATCAGAGGAAGAAAATGCTTACATAGCAATTTCTGAAGAGGAATTAACTCCAGAACATACACATTTAGAAATTTCACCCCTAGTTATGTTAGGTATAACTTCTTTGTGTGTACCTTTTGGAAATTATAATCAAACAGCAAGATATACTATTGGAATAAAATCCTTGAAACAAGGAATGGGATTGTATATGGCCAATTACCATTTGAGAAACGAACCAGATGTTTTTATTTTGCACAATCCTGAAGTTCCATTAGTGAAGACTTTTGGAGATGAAGTGATAAATATACAAAAGCATCCAGTTGGGCAGAATTTAGTAGTTGCGGTAATGACTTACGAAGGATATAACATGGAAGATGCGGTCATACTTAATCTAGGAGCAGTTCAGAGAGGATTGATGAGAGGTACATTTTTTATGCCTTTTGTTGGTGAGGAGATAAAATATGCAGGTGGCCAAAGTGATAAATTTACAATTCCTAGTAAAGATGTTGTTGGATATATTAGTGAACATGCGTACAGATTTTTGGAAGAAGATGGTATTGTGAGTCCAGGTATAGAGGTGCAGGAAGGTGATGTGATTATTGGTAAGGTTTCTCCTCCAAGATTTTTGAACGAACAAGCACAGTATTCTTTTATTGGGGTTACTAAAAGAGATTCTTCAATAAGTTTATCAAAAGGAGAGCAGGGAATTGTCGATACTGTTTTCGTAACAGAGAGTGAAGAAGGCAATAAAAAAGTAGTGATAAAGGTTAGAGAAAATAAGATTCCAGAGATTGGAGATAAATTTTCATCTAGACATGGACAGAAAGGAGTTATTGGAATGCTTATTCCAGAATACGAGATGCCTTTTTCTGCAAGAGGAATTGTACCAGACTTGTTGTTTACTCCTTTTGGTATTCCTTCTCGTATGACTGTTGCACATCTGTTAGAAATGTTGGGTGGAAAAGTTGGTGCTCTTAAAGGCGAACAGATTGATGGAACTATCTTCGAGAATCAAAGCGAGCAAGAGCTTAGAGATCAATTGCTGAAACTTGGATTCCGAGATGATGGACTTGAAACGTTTTATGATGGTATAACTGGAAGAATGATCATGGCAAGAATTTATGTGGGAAATATTTTTTATGCCAGATTGAGACAAGTAGTTAGTAATAAAATCCAAGCTCGTGCAAGAGGTAAGGTACAATTGTTAACTAGACAGCCCACAGAAGGAAGAAGAAAAGGAGGAGGAATTAGATTGGGAGAAATGGAACTTGATGCACTGTTAGGATACGGAGCAGCAATGATTGTGAATGAAAGATATAGTGCAGATTCTACAGAAGTGTATGTTTGCGAAAGCTGTGGAAGTTTGGCTTTTTATGATGAAATTAATAAGAGGGTAAGTTGTAAGTATTGCGGAGATTCTTTGAACATATCTAAAATCTCAATAAGTTATGCGTTTAAATTATTTTTAGAAGAGTTAATGGCCTTGGGAATAAGGCCTAAAATAAATATTAAAACAAAGTACGTGAGTTAGAGTGAAAATATATTTCAAAAAGAGGTGAAAAAATGCCTAGAAAATCAAAATTAAGAAAACCTCAGGATGAAATTCCTCAAGAGGAAGTAAAAAAAGATCAAAATTTAACATTTTCACTTGATGACTATAGGACATATCTAAATGTATATGAAAAATTGGTGGATTCCATTGAGTTCTTTTTGCTTTCTCCAGAAGATATTAGAAAGATGAGTGCCGTTAAAATAATTACTCATGAACTTTATGATAGTGAGGGATATCCTGTTGATGGTGGTTTGGTCGATCCTAGAATGGGCGTTGTGGATCCAGGATTAAGATGCAGAACTTGTGGAGGAAGTGTTAAGACCTGTCCAGGACATCCAGGACATATAGAATTGGCAAGACCAGTTTATCATCCAAAATTTGTTCCTCTAATATATGTTTTGTTGAGTACTACTTGTCCTGTTTGTGGAATGCCGTTATTATCTAGAGAGGATTTAAATGCTACTATCTCAAAACTAAAAAAGATGAAGGAAAAATTGGGAGCAGTTGAATTTAGAGAGTTTTCAAAAAGAATTAGAAGTCAACTTACATTTAGAGATGTTTGTGATTTCTGTGGAGCAAGTAGAGCAGCTATTATTCTTGAAAAACCATATAATTTCTATGAGGGAGATAGAAGATTGACACCTTTAGAAGTGAGAACTAGATTAGAAAAAATACCCGATGATGTTCTTATACTTTACGGCATAGATCCTTTATATGCAAGACCTGAGTGGACAGTTTTAACTGTTTTGTTAGTGCCTTCGGTATTAACAAGACCAAGCCTGACTTTGGAAACCGGAGAAAGAAGTGAAGACGATTTAACACATAAATTAAGTGATATAGTGAGATTTAATCAAAGATTGTTTGAGAATATTAATGCAGGAGTACCTGAAGCAGTTATTGAAGATATGTGGGATCTTTTGCAATATCATGTGGCAACTTATTTTGATAATACTATTCCCCAATTACCACCTGCTAGAAATAGAGCAGGGCAGCCACTGAAATCTCTAGTAGAGCGATTAAAAGGAAAAGAAGGTAGAATGAGACAAAATTTGGTAGGCAAGAGAGTAAATTTTTCGGGACGTTCAGTGATAAGTCCTGATCCGAGAATTGGCCTGGAAGAGATTGGAATTCCAGAATCTATGGCTAGAGAATTAACATATCCTGTTAGAGTTACTACATGGAACTGGCAATATTTAAAAAAATTCATTGAGAATTATCCAAAATATCCATCTGCAAACTATGTGATTAGACCTGATGGTACTTTAAAGAAAGTAACTGAAGAAACTAAAGAAATGATACTTGAAGAATTGAAGCCAGGCTATATTGTTGAAAGGCATCTTATGGATGGGGATATAGTTTTGTTCAACAGATATCCTACTTTACATAGAATGAGTATTATGGCACATACAGTAAGGGTTTTGCCGGGTAAAACCTTGAGACTCAATCCTGCTGTTTGTTTGCCATATAACGCAGATTTTGATGGCGATGAGATGAATATCCATGTATTACAGACAATAGAAGCACAGGCAGAGGCTCGAGAACTGTTGTATATCCCATATAATCTCATAGTTCCAAAAAATGGATTAGTTGCAGTGGGTCCAAGCTTGGATGCAATTGTAGGAAATTATCTCCTATCTAGATATCTTAAATTACCAAAAAATGAAATAATTGATCTTTTAGCAAGGTCAGGAGTAACAGATTTTTCCAGATTGCCACAAGGAGAGATTTTAGACGGAAAGGAATGTTATGCATGTATATTCCCTGAAGATTTTCATTTTGAAGGCGCTACAAAAGAATTTGTCTCTTCTTTAGGTAAGAAACAGGAGGGATGGTTAATTATTGATAAAGGAAGAATTATTCAGGGATTCTTGGATTCAAAAGTGTTGGCAAGTGGATCAGGATTACTTATTAGAAAACTGTGGGCGGATTACGGAGAGGAAAAAACAGTTGCAATTTTGGAAAAACTTACTCTTTTAGGTGTTGTGACTCTAACCAGATTTGGCTTGACTTCTGCAATTTCACATTTTGATTTACCAGAAGATATTTATGCAAAAATAGAAGAAATTCTACAAAAGGCATATCAAGAAAGTGAAGATTTGATTAGGCAGTATCGTGAAGGGACATTAGAATTAATTCCTGGAAGAAATGAACAGGAATCATTAGAGATTAAGATATTAGCTACGTTGAATAGGGCAAGAAATCAGGTAGGTGAATTGATTTTAGAAGCTTCAAAGAAAATAAACGAAAGCTTGCTTATGATAAAATCAGGTGCAAAGGGTAACATAATTAATCTTTCTCAGATTGCAGGTGTTGTAGGACAGCAATCACTTGGAGGACAAAGATTGACAGTTGGTTATAAAGGAAGGGTTGTACCTCACTATAAAAAAGATGATCTTTCTCCAGATGCAAGAGGTTTTATTAGAACAAGTTTTAAGAAGGGAATGAAACCATTGGAATTCTTTTTCCAAGCAATGACAGGTAGAGATTCACTTATTAGTAAAGGTATGGCAACTCCAAAATCCGGTTATCTTTATAGAAGGATGGCAAATTCATTCCAAGATTTGGTTGTGGATTATAACTTGACTGTAAGAGATTCTACTGGAACTGTGGTTCAGTTTAAGTTTGGAGATGATGGAATTGATGTTTCAAAATCTGAAGCTGGTACCATAAATGTAAGAAGAATAATTGATGAGGTTTTACAACAATAAATCTCAAAAGGTGAAAATATGTATGAAAAAATAATAGAAAAATATCAAAATTTGTTGCCTAAAAAAATCATTGATGAAATTATATCCAATTTACCTTCAAATAAAAAGATAAGTGATGAAAAGGTAGAGGAAATCTTTAGGAAAGTATATCAGGATTATGTTGCTACATTATTAGAACCAGGGCATAGTATTGGTTTGATCACAGCTCAATCATTTGGAGAACCAGCAACTCAGATGACATTGGATACCTTTCACTTAGCAGGTGTTTCAGAATTAAACATATCCGTGGGTTTACCGAGAATTATTGAACTATTTGATGGTAGAAAAACTACAAAAACCCCAATAACTTTCATTTACCTAGTTCCTCCTTACAATACTAAGGAATATGTTAGATCAGTAGCTTTAAGATTAAAAGAAACATCCTTGAAAGAAATAATGGATTCTGTAGAATTGGATTTGATGAACTATTCTGTTAGAGTTAATTTGAATTCAAAAATATTGGCTGATTTGGAAATGACACCTCAAACGGTGCTAGGAAAATTGAAAAAGTACATAAAAAACATAGAAATGGGTTTAGAAAAGAACATGATTTTTATTAAATTTCCTGAAGATATTGATATTAAGTTTTTATATAAGTTCAAAGAAAATATCAAAAGCTATTTTATTAGTGGAGTTAAGGGAATTAAATATGTTTTGCCTAAAGAAATAGAATATGAAGGAAAGAAGGAATATATGATTTTAGCAGCTGGTCAAAATCTTGGAGAATTGCTAAAGTTAGATTTTGTAGATCCATATAGAACGTATTCAAATGATATTTATGAAGTTTATACTTATTTGGGTGTTGAAGCTGCTAGAGAACTTTTGTTTAGAGAGATTTTAAATGTAGTTTCTGAACAGGGATTGAATATTGATTTGAGGTATATCTCTTTGATAGCTGATGTTCTTATGGCATATGGTGAATACAGAGGAATCACAAGATATGGATTGATGAAAAGTAAATCTAGTGTATTGGCAAGAGCCACGTTTGAAACACCAATCACGCATTTTATTGATGCTGCATTGGTTGGAGAAAAAGAAAGATTAATTGGATTAATGGAAGCTGTTATTGTTGGACAACCGCCAGCAGTAGGAACTACATTATCTCAAGTGTACTTTGTGTCGAATCCTAAATCAAAGCAAGATGAGAAGAACAAGGAATCAAAGCAGGAAAATAAGTAAAATTAAAAAGATTAATAGGATTACAAAATATTTTTAAATGTTGGCTGATTCATAACGCTCCAATACATGCTTTTGAGGTGAACAAATGATTAATAAAAGGATGAGCAAAGAAGAATTTGATGAATTCATGTTTAAGGAAAATAGGCAGAATGTTGTAATAGGTTTCAATAGAGTAAGAAAATTGCTCAAAAATTCAAAGATTAAAATAGTATTTATTTCAAATAATGCTCCTGATTTTATAAGAAAGGATATTGAGTATTATTCAAAACTTAGCGGAATAGAAGTTGTGGAATTAGATCTTAATAATATTCAACTGGGAAATTACTTTAAAAAAATTTACGGTATAAATGTAATAGGGATCTTAACAGGTTGAGTGATTGAAGATTGATAAATTAAAAAGAGAATGTGTTGAATGTGTTATAGATATCAACTCGAAAATTTAAGTTAATTAAAAAATAGAAAAAATTAGTGATTAGAAATATGAGAAGGAAAATTGATAATGAACTTTTGAATTCGATAAATGTGTTTTTGAATGTTTCGAATGCAAAGTTGAAGGATTGCTTCAATTATGAAGGAGTAATATATTTTATTGTTGATGAAGGAGAATTGGGTAAAGCAGTTGGATTAAAAGGAGTTTTTGCTAAAACAATTCGAGAGAGATTAAAGAAAAATATAAAAATTGTAGAATTTTCAAAAGATCCAGTAAAATTTATAAAAAATTTTTTGCTCCCAATTCAGGTTGATGATATATTTATTCAAGATAATGTGATTTATGTTGTTCAATTAGACAAGTTTCAAAAAGCAAAGATCATAGGAAAACAGAAGAAGAATCTAAATTTAATGAATGAGTTAGTAAAACAATATTATGGTCCTAATTTGAGTGTGTATGTTAAGTAAAGATTTATGAAATTAGTGGTTATGCAGTGCTTATCAAAAGTCATTGGTGATTGAAAATGGGAAAGAAAACGAATGGTTTTTTTGCAGGTAAAAAATTACTTATGAGAAGAAAGAAATTTAGATATAATGATACAAGATATATTAAGAGAATATTCAAGATTAAGAAAAAAGTTGATCCTCTGGAAGGATCGCATCAAGCAAGGGGTATTGTTCTTCAGAAAGTGGAAATTGAGGCTCGTCAGCCATGTTCCGGTTTAAGAAAGGCTGTGAAAGTTCAACTAATTAAAAATAAGAAAGTTATAACTGCACTATTACCAGGAGATAGAGCTACTAGTTTTGTGGATGAACATGATGAAGTTTTAGTAGAATGTATTGGTGGAAAACAAGGAAGAGCAATGGGGGATGTTCCAGGAGTTAGATGGAAAGTTATAAAGGTTAATGATCAATCCTTAGAAGCATTGAGAAAAGGAAAAATACAAAAGGCAAGAAAATAAGGTGGAAAAAATGGACTCATTCAAAGTGTTTGGAAAGTGGAGTATTGATGAAGTAGAACTAACAGATCCAGGATTAAAAGATTACCTTTCATTGAAATCTCAGCACTATCTGAGTAGCTTTGGAAGATTGGGACATATAAGATTTTATAAGGCATATATGAATCCAGTTGAGAGATTAATAAACAAATTAATGATTCCGGGGCATAAGGGTAAAAAACATTTCATTACTTCAAGGCATTTTGCTGGTAAAAAATTGAAAGCAATGAAAATTGTAAAGAAAGCTTTTGAGATAATTGAAAAAGAGAAGAAGAAAAATCCTGTTGTTGTTTTTTATAGAGCAATTGAAAATGCAGCACCTTGTGAGGAAATAACTACAATTGAATATGGTGGAGCAAGATATCCTAAGGCAGTTGATTGTAGTCCTGTTAGAAGAATAGATTTGGCATTGAGATTTTTTATTCAGTCGGCATATCAGAGAGCTTTTAATAGCAAAAAAAAGATATATCAAACGTTGGCTGAAGAAATTATGAATGCTTATGATAATAACACTCAAAGTATGGCTATTGTGAAAAGGCAAGAATTGGAGAAACAAGCAGATGCTTCAAGATAATCCTTTCTTTTCTAATTATTTTTTGCTTATTTCTGCTAAATTTGATTAAGAAAATATTTAAAAAGGATACATATTTTCAACAATTAAGATGATTGAGCGTACATTGGTTTTAATAAAACCTGATGGAATTGAGAGAGGTTTAATTGGAAAAATTATTGAAAGATTTGAAAATGTAGGCTTGAAAATTGTTGCAGCAAAAATGGTAAAGATTGATCAAGAGTTTGCAAGAAAGCATTATTGGGAGCATGTGGAAAAACCATTTTATCAATTTATAGAAAAGTACATTACCTCAGGACCAGTTTTGGCTTTGGTTTTAGAGGGATTGCATGCAGTAGAAGTTGTTAGAAAATTAGTAGGCCCGACAGAACCAAGAAAAGCACAACCAGGAACAATAAGAGGAGATTTTTCGCATGTAAGTTATGCGTATGCAGATAACAAGAAAATGGCAGTTAAGAATTTAATTCATGCAAGTGATAGCCTAGAAAATGCTAAATATGAGATTAGTTTGTGGTTCAAACCTGAAGAAATTATAGAGTACGAATCTGTTCATGAAAAGCATATTTTTTAATCAACCCTTGTGAGGTGAATAAATGGCAAAATTGATGATTGATAGAATAAAAGAAATTATGAATATGCCAGAAAGGATAAGAAATATGGGAATTATTGCGCATATAGACCATGGAAAAACTACACTGAGCGATAATCTTATAGCAGGAGCTGGAATGATTTCCAAGGAATTAGCTGGTCAGTTATGTGTTCTAGATTTTCATGAAGATGAAAAAGAGAGAGGAATTACTATTGATGCAGCAAATGTCTCTATGTTGCATACACTTGAAGGACAGGATTATTTGATTAATTTAATTGATACTCCAGGACATGTAGATTTTGGAGGAGACGTTACAAGAGCAATGCGTGCTGTAGATGGAGCAGTTGTTGTTTGTTGTGCTGTTGAAGGAACTATGCCACAAACAGAAACTGTGTTAAGACAAGCTTTAAGAGAAAGAGTTAAACCAATACTTTATATAAATAAGGTTGATAGGTTGATCAGAGAGATTAAATTAACTCCAGAAAAGATGCAGGAAAGGTTCATGGAAATAATTAGAAAAGTTAATCAATTAATTTACAGATATGCACATCCTGAGTTTAAAGAAAAGTGGCAAGTTAATGTTAATGATGGTTCTGTAGTTTTTGGTTCTGCATTTCATAATTGGGCATTGAGTGTGCCTTACATGCAAAAGAATAAAATAACTTTTAAGGAAATTATTGATGTTTATTTGTCTCAAGAGGAACAAGCAAAAAATATACTCAGAGATAAAGCTCCTCTGCATGTTGTATTATTGGATTCTGTAATTAGACATTTTCCAAATCCGAAAGAAGCTCAATCTTATAGAGTTCCGCACTTGTGGAAAGGAGATTTGGATACTGAAGAAGGAAAGGCCTTAATAAGCTGTGATCCTAATGGACCTGCTGTTTTTGTAGCTACAAAAATAGTTATTGATCCACATGCTGGAGAAGTTATTACTGGAAGGCTTTTTAGCGGAAGACTTAGGCCAGGTATGGAAGTTGTTCTCTTAAAAACTAACTATCCAAAATATAGATTACAACAAGTTTTTATTTCCAACGGACCAAAGAGAGAATTGGTTGATGAGGTATTGGCTGGAAATATAGTTGGAATTACAGGTGTTAAGGATTGTTTTGCTGGAGACACAGTAGCCTCTAAGGTAATGCAACCATTTGAAGAAATAAAACATATATTTGAACCAGTTGTTACCAAGGCAATCTCAGCAAAAAAACCTGGAGATTTGCCTAAGTTGGTAGAAGTTCTTAAACAGGTTCATAAAGAAGATCCATCATTAAGAATTGAAATTAATGAGGAAACTGGACAACATCTTATCTCAGGGATGGGAGAGTTGCATTTGGAAGTGATTGAAAATCGTATAAAAAGGGAGAAAAACGTAGATGTAGTTACATCTTCACCAATTGTTGTTTATAGGGAAACTGTTAGAAAAGAATCACCAGTTGTCGAAGGAAAAACTCCAAACAAGCACAATAAATTCTACATTAAGGTTCAACCTTTAGAACCCAAATTACTCGATGTTGTGAGAGAATTGCCCAATCAAAGGGTAAAAAAATTTGATCAATTCTTAATTGATGCATTGCAAAAAGGAGGAATGAGTTATGATGAGGCAAAGAGAGTAAAAGCAATAAATAACGCAAATATATTAGTAGATGCTACAAGAGGAATCATTCATTTGGATGAAGTTATGGAAATGATATTAGACATGTTTGAAGATGTGATGAAACAAGGACCATTGGCTAGAGAGCCTGGATTTGGAATAAAAGTTGTTTTAGTTGATGCAGTACTACACGAAGATTCAATTCACAGAGGACCAGCTCAAGTTTATCCTGCGGTTAGAGATGCAATAAAACAAGCAATGCTTCAAGCAGACCCTGTTTTGTACGAACCAGTTCAGATAATGCAATTTGAAGCACCACCAGAATTTATAGGAGCAATAACTAAGTTAATATCCTCAAAGAGGGGAATGATTTTAACAATGGATCAGGGGGATTATCATGCAGTGATTCAAGCTAAGTTGCCAGTGGCAGAAACATTTGGATTAAGTAGTGAATTTAGGTCTGCAACAGGAGGAAGGGGTAGTTTTTTTGTAGTAGATCAGATGTTTGAATTACTACCATTAGAATTGCAAGATAAGATAATAAAGCAGATCAGAGATAGAAAGGGATTAGTAGAAGGCCAATTGTAATTCGGATCTTACATCTTTTTTTATTTCCTTATTGTTTCCATTTTCTTTCTATCTTGTTTATCATTCATGATATCTTTTATGTCTATGAATCTTTCTTTAAAATTGATAATTTTATTGTTTATTACTCCAATACCTTCTCTTTTTAGGTTTCTCTTTTTTAATGATAACATTTTTTTAGATGTTGAGTTGAAATAACCTCCAATTTCACCGTTGCTTTTTACTATCTTATAACAGGGAGCATTAGTTTTATTCATCCCAAGTAATTTTCCAACAAAACGAGGCGATAGGTTTAGATAATTTCCTAAACTTTTGTATGTACTTACCTTACCTTTTGGAATCTTCTTTAGAATTTTGACTATTTTCTCAAGTAATTCTTTTTTACATTCTTTAGATTTTTCGTTAACTGATATTTTCATTTGAGTTTGACTTTTTATTTTTTAATTCTACTTATTCCATTGCTTTTTTCAACATAAATAATATTATCTACAAAACTTTCAATATCCTGTTCATGACTTACAATTATTACTTGTGAAAACATAAGTTCTTTTAGTATGTCTCTTACTTTTTCTAATTGTTCTTTGCTAAATCCATCAGTAGGTTCATCTAGAATTATTATATTTTCCTTTATGCCAAAATAGTTAAGAATAGTTTCATTGAGTGCAAGTCTATATGCTAGTGAACAAGCAGTTTTCTCTCCACCAGAAAGATCTTCAAAGTCAATATTATAACCATTTTGTTCAACTACTACGCTGAAATCTTCATCTAATCTAGAAATTAGTAGTTCATTGTCTATCAATTTATCAAACCATTTTCTGTAAAGTTCATCAAAGTCCTTTAAAATTTGTAATCTTATATGTGTTTCAATATTTTCAGTTAGCGGCATGAAAAAAGTTTCAAAATATCTAAGTAAATTTTCAAGTAATTCATACTTTTCTTTTTCTTTTTCGAGTCGATTTATTTCATTTATAATGTCTCTATTTAATTCAAACAGATTTTTTATCATTCCTCTTAGCTCCGCTATTTCACTAATTACCTTGCTTTCCTTTTCTTCAAATTCAAGTTTACTGTTTTTTAAATTAGATTTAGTCTGTTGCACTTGATTTAGAGTTTCTTCAATATTGAGTTTTTCCAATACTTCTATCTGAGAAATTATATTTTCTTTATCTTTTTTATAAGCCTCAATCTTCTTTTTTGATAATTCCATTTCATTTAATAGATACTTCAGATGTTCTGATAACTCTTGAAGTCTTATTTCTATCTTTTCTTTTTCTTGGATTTTTTCAAGTTCTTTTCTACTAAGCAAGATCTCTTGTTTAATTCCATCAAAATCAGTCATTTTTAACACTTGTAAAATTTTTTTATATTTTTCTAAAAGAGATGAGTTTTTTTGAATTTCATTTTTTATTTCTTTTATTTCTAGTATCTGTTTTTCAAGTTGTTCTTTTTTTGCAAGAAGAATCTTGGATTCGTTTATTCGCTGTATTAGATTGTTTATGTTCTTTCTTTTTCTTTCTATTTCATTTTCTATTTCATTCTTTTCAAATTCTAACTTTTTAAGTTTTTCATTTTCACTATTGATGAAATCATTAAACTCAGATTTTATTTTTGATTTATGAGTAGGATCAATTCTTTGTAAGCATAGTGGACAGGTTTGAAGATTTTCAATATTTTCTATAACCTTTTCTTTTTCATTAATTCTATTTTTAGATTGGAAAAAGAGATCTTTTATTTCATTTAGTCTATTTTGAAGAGATTCAAGTTCCATTTCCTCTTTTTTATGAGTTGTTTCAAGTTCGGAAACATTTTCAAGTTGAGAATTTAGCTTGATCAATTCTTCGTTAATTATTGGTTCTTCAGATAATCTTTTTTCGAGATATTCTTGCTTAACTTCGATCTCTTTTATGTATTTTTCAGTTTCAAAAATTTGATTTTTTTTCTCTTCGAGAAATTTCTCCTTTTCTTCAATGTCTTTCAAAAGAAGCTCTTTTGATTTTTCAATATGAAGATTTTCATTTAGTAATTTTAACTTATTTATTTCATCTTCAATTTTTGACCTCTTATTTTCAGATATACTTAACTTTTCTTCTAATTCTAAAATTTCCTTTTCAATAGTTCTTTGTTTTTCTAGAAGATTATCCTTTTCTATTTTCATCTTTAAGAATTTTGTTTCTTCATCTAATGTTTTTTCTAATTCTTTTGAGATTGACTGAATTTTTTCTTTTAATATAATTTGTTCGGACAGCAGTGAATTTAATTTTCGTTGATATTCTTCAATTTTGAGGGAATTGTTGGCAACCTTTTCTTTTAATTCAGGTAATTTTTTAGTGGACTCTGTTATTCCCTTTAAAACAGATCTTAAATATGGTAATATTATTTTTCGTAGATTCTCTCTCATAATTTCATATTTGTCAATTGAAAAAACTTTTCTAATTACACTTAAACGTTCATCAGATTTACTTCTTAAAATTTCCTTCATGGATTCCTGAGGTGTGTAGATCGTAAATCTAAATAGTGGTAAATAATCTTTTTTCAAAAATTCAAGCGGATAATTTAAAAGTTTGAAAATGAAGTATTTTGCTTCAACAGGTGAAAGATATGTTTCATTATTGTTTACAACTATTTTTACATTTTTTTGTTCGTAATTCTTGTTTTTTCTAATAATTGTTCTTTCAATGACTACTTCTTTGCCATTATGAATAAAATGTAAAACAATTTTACCTTCGCTTGTACCAACTCTCAGAAGTTTTTGATATGTTAGATCATTTACAAGGCCGAATAGTGCAAATTCTATTGCATAAAGAATAGTACTCTTTCCACTACCAATGTCTCCCTTAATCAAAGTACTGTTTAGAGGAAATTCTATAAATTCATCTACATAACTTCTGATATTCTGGAGTTTTAAACTCTTTAGTATCATTTTTAAATTTAATTAGTTTGATTAAACCTCTAAATACATCACTCTCATCAGAGAGGACTATTTTAAATGGTTTTTTGAATTCTTTCTGTATTTTTAAGTATTTTGTTAATTCCTTTCTTCTTTGATAAACAAAAAACCCGATAGACCCATGTAAAACTAATTTGTCAAAAAAGAAGATATACCATAAACATTCTATGATTTTTGCAACCTTTCTTAAGAACTCTTGTTCTTCCTTTTTTGTTAAGTCTTCAAATTTTTTTCCATTTCTGAATTTTTCTAATAGCTCTTTTTCGAGTTCAGTTTTACCAGTGTTTATATGTCCAATCTCTCCAAAGTTCCCGTTAAGAAGTGTTCCACGATATACACATCCAACTCCAATTCCAGTTCCTAAGATAAGTGCAACAATCGTTTCTTTTCCATGGGAATGTGCCAGAGCAATTAAATTAGCATCATTTTCAGAGACAATAGATTTTTTGATTTTTAGCTTAATATTTTTGTTTGGTATTAAGACTAATTTGGACGTTTTATCTTCCTTTAAAACGATACCTGCATAAGATATTCCCTCGATCCTTCTGTATTTATTTATTAGGTAAACTATTTTTTTAATAGATGTTTTATTATATTCAATTTTTTCAATAATCTTTTCCTTTTTTGCTAAGCGAAAATAGGTTCCGCCAAAGTCTAAAAGATACATCTTTCGATTCACTATAGAGTATTATATATTTAAATTCTTCTTTTTTGAATTATTTTTAAAGGTAATTTGAGATGTCATTATTTTTAAATTCATAGTAGAAACTTTTATATATCACTTTTTTCCTACTTGCCTAACCATGGCAAAATTCGATGACAAAAACAAAAAGAAAAAGAAAGAAGAGTTTGAAGATGAGGAATTTGAGGAGGAATTTGAAGAATCAGATTTAGAAGAAGATTACGAAGAAGATTATGAAGATTATTCAGATGAGGACTGGGATGAGGATTGGGAAGAGGAATAAACATCAATCTTTTCTTTTTTAAGTTTTCTTTTGTTATTCTTGTTTTTTGTTTTTTCTTTATTTTTTCAGTTATTTGCTTGATTATTTTTTGTTTTCATCTTTTATTCTTATTCTTGTCAATTCTAACAGTTCTAGATTAAAGTAAAGGATTTCTGAAGGAATTGGTTCATTAAGAAGATATTTTATAACAAAAGATGCAGCCAATGATGATAAAAACATCACTGCAGAATTCATCACGCCAACTTCATTTAATTTTTGAGGAATCTTATTTTTGTATATTTTAAGTATAGAAGATTTTTGAGGAGTATATAAGTACACAAATCCATGATTTTTTTGAACAGAGGTAAACAAATAATCTCTTCTGTTGTCTAAGCAAAATCTTGCTATTGCTATTTTTGTATTAATATCATCTGTGCAATCTACACACAAATCATTAAAAGGGATATCATTTAAGTTTGTTGAATCTACCTTTACTGGAAGAGTTTCAATATTTGAGAACTTTTTTAGTCGATTTTTTAAACAATCCACTTTTAATTTTCCAATTTCTTCTAAGAAATAGTTTTGTCTTTCAAGATTTGATTCTTCAACAATATCATAATCGACTAATAGCAAATTTATACCAGCTTTTGCTAATAGTTCAGCAAGCCAACTTCCGGTTCCTCCACAGCCAATGATTGTTACTTTCTTTTTTTCCAAATCTTGAAGATTGTTTTTATAGATTCTGGATTTTCGAGTGATCATATTTAAGGAAAAACATTTAAAAGTTAAATATTTTACTTACTGAAAATGATATCTTTTTTTCAAGAATTTTTTTTGTACATCTTAAAATCTATGTGGTTTCTCTTGCCAGCTTATATAGCAAATTCTACCCCTGTTTTAGTATATAAACTCCCTGTTTTGAACGTACCTGTGGATTTTAATAGGAAGCTAAATGGTAAACCTATTTTTGGAACTCATAAAACTTGGAGAGGATTGGTTTTTGGAATTCTTTTTGGTATGATAATTACATATTTACAAGCCATCCTATATCAAAATTTTGAGTTCATTAAAAAAATATCTATTTATGATTATGAAAATGCTTTTTTGTTTGGGTTTCTTATGAGTTTTGGTGCCCTATTTGGAGATTTGGTCAAGAGTTTTTTTAAGAGAAGAGTTGGAATTAGAGAGGGCAAGGATTGGCCAATTTTTGATCAAATTGATTTTATTGTTGGTGCTCTTGTCTTTACTCTTCCATATTTTGAGAAATCATTTATTTTCATATTTTCATGTTTTTTCATAAGCATTGTTCTTCATATATTCACAAATCTATATCTTAAACCATTATTTATGCAAGAAAAAAACTCTAAAAAGGCTAAGATAAGATATAAGAAAACATACTTTGTCTTTTAATGTTTTTTAAGTTTTTAGAGTTCTTTATTAAAAAACAAAAATGGTTTTTTGTCGATCTTTTTGGATATTATCCATTTTGTTAGATCTCCAACTAAAAATATCGAGCTTGTGATTAAGGAAATAAAAAGGATTTCTTTTGGATCTATCCATGCATTCCCTAAAATCTTAGCAAGAGGTTCAAAGTAAATAGCAATTAAACTTCCAATCAAAGCAACTATTGCTCCAACAAGTAATTTTTTGTTGCTTAAGAAACTAACAAATGTAGTTCTGTGCAGTTCTACAAATACAAAAGCACAAAATATTTCAGACATAGTAATAGTAACAAAAGCTACAGTTCTTATTCTTTCTATCGAAGAATTTTGATGTGCCATGTAAAAAAATAATAGCAAATTTAAACATAACAGATATAGCCCTAGAGTTAATATTATAATTATGTATTTTTTTGTTATTAATGGTTCATTTCTCTTGATAGGTTTCAAATTCATTGTGTTTTCTGTGAAATTGGATAAACTCAAATTTATAGAGGTAATATCGTCACTAAATAAATTGAAGAAAAGAATTTGAAGAGCTGTTAAAGGAGTGGGAAATCCGAGTATTGTAGGGATCAACAAAAAACCAATTTCCAGAATTTTGCATATGAATAGATATGAAATATATTTCCTTGTATTCGCAAACACTAATCTTGCTTCCTTAACTGCATCTCTAAATGCACTAAAGGAGTTATCTATTAAAATCATATCTGCGGATTCCTTTGCTACTTCTGTACCAGATCCAACAGCAATTCCTATGTCCGCTTCACTTAGTGCTGGCGCATCATTAACTCCATCTCCAGTCATTGCTACAATGTAATCTTTTTCTTTTAGGCTTTTTACAATTTCTAGCTTCTTTAACGGTTTTGTTCTTGCAAAAATACCATATTTTGAAGCATCATCTAACTCTCTATCCCACGTAAAAATTTCCAAATTCTTAATTCCAGCTTGTTTTGCTATCGAGTAGGCGGTTTTAGCATAATCCCCAGTAATCATCTTTACCTCTATTCCACCACCTTGAACAGTTTCTATTGCTTCTCTCACATCCTCTTTTATTGGATCAATCATTCCTGCTAATCCTACAAATATATAATTACCAGTAAGTTCTTCCTTTAGCTTATGCTCTGTTGTTTCACGATAGCAAAATCCTATTACTCTTAATGCTTCATCAGAAAATGTTTCAATAGTAGCTAAAACTTCTTCCTTTGAGGATATTCCATTCATAAGATGCTTTGAATTTTCAAGTAATAATGTTGGATTTCCTTTTACGATTTCATATCTCTTGCCCTCAAATTCAACTAATGCTTTCATATATCCATTTTCAGATTTGAATGGGATTATGTCTATGATAGAAAAGGATTCATTAAATTTCGCTACAGAATACTCCTTTAATGCCACATCAACAGCATCACCACTCCATCTTTCTGAATTTTCTTCTTTCTTTAGTTTTGCACTGTTACATGCACACATAATTAGATGCATGATCTTATTTTCATTAAATGTCTTTACTACAGTTAGTTGGTTCTTTGTAATGGTTCCTGTCTTATCAGTACATATTACATTCACACAACCCAATGCTTCAATTACACTTAATCTTTTGACCAATACCTTCTTTCTGTAAAGTCTTCTCATAGCTAGTGCAAGAGATAATGTTACTACTATTGGTAATCCTTCTGGAATAGATGCTACAAGAAAAGCAATGCTGATTTCAATTATTTCTATTAATTTTTGATATGAAAATCCTTGATTAATTATAAAAGATGTAATTAGGATAAAACATGAGACGAAAGCCATAGTAATGAGTAATTTTACTATATGAGATATGTGCTTGTTTAGAATCACAATTTTATCTTCTTTTATTGATTTAGCTATTTTTCCAAATTCTGTGTTTTTTCCTGTCTTTACAACGATTGCTTCACAATTTCCGCTTTTTACAAAAGTTCCCATAAAGAGTTCTGGCTCTACAGAGAAATCAAACATATTATTTTGTATTAAACTAAGGACTTTTTCAGCATTATCACTTACAATTTTTTTTACGGGAATGCTTTCTCCAGTTAATACGGATTCATCAACTCTTAATTCTTTCTCTGAAAGAATTATGCAGTCAGCAGGAATTCTATCTCCTTCTTCAAGGTAAATCAAGTCTCCTGGAACAAGATCTCTAGCATCTATTTCAATTAGGTTTCCATTTCTGTACACCTTACATTTTGGATTTAATAACTTTCTTAGGGATTCAATAGCTTTATTTGCTCGATATTCTTGAATAAATCCTAGTAAAATAACTACTAGAATGATTATCAAGATTACAATTGATTCTGCTAATTTCTTGGAAATTACTGAAAGAACAAGAGCAAAAATCAAGATCCACGGAATAATGCTCTTAAATTGATTTAATACAATCGTAATTGCGGTATTTTTCTTTTTTGTTTCTATTTCGTTAGGGCCAAAGGTATTTAAGAGTTCTTTTGCTTTTTCATTACTAAGACCGTTGTACATCTATAGGTACTCTATTTAGAAATATTTATAAATTTTTCTTTTGAACTTTAGAAAAACAAGTAATCGTTTTGTAAATATCTTCATAAATTCTTATCAGAAATATTTTAATAGTCGGTCTGCAAAACTTTTCCAGTCGGTTATCTTGTTTTGATATTTGTTAGCAACATCAGATGCTACAGTTTCGATTCTTAGTAAATAATTTTCAATGCTTTCATTATCTTTTTTTACTACTTCCTTTGCTAAATTCAATAAGTCTTTGTTTATTTCTTCTTGTCGCATTTCTCCATACTTACTATAGAAATCATTTTTTTTATAGGATCTTGCTTGGATAAAACCAATAGCACTCCCTGCTGGAATGAAAAGCAAGCTTGTCAAACCAAAATATTCTTTAGTAATTGCAGTGGTAATCGCACCACCAATTGCTCCAACTATTGAATTTATCATCTTCTTTTTATCGTAAACCTTTAGAGATTCATACAGATCCCAAAGGCTCATAAAGGTAACACAATTCTCTACTGCAATTAAAGTTTTTTTGGCTATCTTTGCTTTTTCATTGCCGGATTGTATAATTTTTTCTAGTTCACTTTTGACATCTTCACTCTGAATATTGAATTCACTTTTAATGGTTTTTTTGAGCGGACTGAGTATTGAATCTTCATACAACTTTTGGTTTTCATAACTAAATCTTAGATTTTCCATGTTATCACTTTAGGATGGGTATGTTTTTTGTTTAATAAATTTTTTGTTTTTTATAAGAGAAATTTGGAATATGATTGACAGAGCGTCGGGGGAGGGATTTGAACCCTCAAGCCCTTTCGGGCACTAGCTCTCCAGGCTAGCGCACTACCTGGTTATGCGACCCCGACAATAAAATAACTACGTGTTGAATAAAAGTATAGTTCACTTTTTAAATTTTTTGGACAAAATATTTTTTTAAACTCAAAAATAGTATTTCATTCCTTTCTTATAAATTTTCCAATACTTCTTATTGCTCAACTCTTTTCTTATGTTTTTTAGATAATCTTCAAAAGAACTCTGTGTGTCCACACTCAACATTTCTAGTTTTCCGACGTGATTTTGAAGAAAATTTGATATTTTCCTAATTTCTTTGAGAACAAAATAGGCTTTTGGTAATACTTGAATATTCTTTAGGAATGATTCACGGGATTGTTGAGTATTTTGAACATACTCTAGTACATCTTGGAGAGATGCTTCTAATTTTGGTAATATCATTCGAAGATAACCTTTATAGGCAGAGTAACAATTTTTTAGATAAAAGTATGTGTTTCTTATATTTTCACATAGTTCTGGATCTTCTTGAGCAGCTTCAGTTTTTGCTACTATTTCTGCTAAATCTCTGAAATCAAAGTCTTTTAATTCTTCTTTAGGAATTCCACAGAGATTAGAGACTCTGTATCTTAAGTTATCCATCACATTAGAGAGAACATTTTGGTAATTTTCAGATAATACATCTTCATCAACTATAAGAGAGAAAACATTCTTCTGTTCGTAAAAGTTTTCATCTATTTGACTTTCAAGATCTTTTCTGTTATGGGAATAGGTCATTTTTAATTTTTGTTTTATTTTATCTTATGATTTTTCGTTCGGGATTTATTTTATTAATTTTTACTTTGTTCTTGTTTTTATTTTTTTAGTTATACATTCGGAAAGGTTTCTAAATTTGTTGTTACTTTATGGTAGTTAAACTAATTTAAATATTTTATGAATTTTTAAATCTTTGTTCAATGGAGTTACATGCTAGATTTTTGATTCAAGATGAGAATACTGTTCTTGAGAATTGTATAATTTTAATTCAAAACGGAATCATTAAGGAAATAACTCCATCTAAAGAGTGTAAGGGAAATAACATTGTAATGCCAGGTTTTGTTAATGCTCATACACATGCAGCAATGTATTCTTTAAGAGGATACAGTGATAATTTGCATCTCCAAGATTGGCTACAAAATGTTTGGAAAATTGAAGAAAAGCTTACAGAAGAACTTGTTGAGATTTCTACTAGATTTGCTGTTTTAGAAATGCAAAGATTTGGAACCCTGGGATTTGTGGATCAATATTTTCATGAAATTGAAAGTGCAAAGGTTTGTGAAGAAGAGAAGATGTATTGTGCACTTGGGACACCTTTTGTTGATGATCCAAACTTTGATAAAAGAGTTAAAAGATTTGATAAATTCCTTGAATTTGTAAAAGATTTTAGATTTATAAGGCCAATTTTTAATGTTCATGCAATATACACTACAGAAAATTCCTTTTCTGAATTGGTTATGTTAAGATTTCAAAAATATAGAGATCTTTGGTTGAATATTCATGCGGCAGAAACCAGAAAGGAAGTTTATGATTGCTATAATAAGCATGGAAAGTATGTATTAGAATACCTAGATTCATTTTCTTTGTTGGAAAATTCAATCTTGGCTCATTGTGGATGGATTACTAAATCTGAGATTAATCTTTTAAAGGGGAAAAATTCAATAGTTGTTCATAATCCAACCTCAAATATGAAATTAGCAACTGGTGCTCATTTTCCATATGTTGAATTTATGAATGCAGGAGTAACTGTTGCACTGGGAACTGATGGACCAGCAAGTAATAACTCTTTTAATATGTTTACTGAGATGAAAGTGATGAGTTTGTTGAATAAGCATAATTATTGGGATTCGAAGTGTTGTTTGCCAGGGGATACGTTAAAATGTGCATTTGCTGGGTGGAAAATTTTTGGTAAGGATTATAGATTAGTTGTAGGAAACGATGCTACTTTTATTGTTTTAGATGCATCTAACATTACACTTCAACCATTGAGAAAAGATAACATTTTTTCAAATATTGTATACTCTTTTGATGGAAAAATAAAGGAAAGCTATGTGAAGGGAGAAATAGTATTTGATGATGAAATTTATAGAAGAAAATTTGAAAATCTGATGAGTGAAGTTTATAAAATAAATTCGCTTTACTCTAATTCGCCATCTAGTGAATAAATATATCTGTCAATTTCAAGTACTCTTTTATTTTTGATTTTAATTTCCTTCGCAAAAAATGGTGCATATAACGTAAATGTTTCTGCTTCTCCTCCTTCAAAAACAGGATTGAACATTTTTTGAGATAGAAGCTCTTTCAAATCTTCCTTTGTGATTATTTTTCCAATAAGATCTTTTTTCAAACCTTCGCACATTATCTTTACTATTACAAATTTTAACCATGAAACTTCTTCTTCAAGAATGGTTTTGTATGGTTTTTTCCAGAGAAAACTAAATACAGGTAAATTCAATTCTTCACATACAAAATTTATTCTCATTCTTTGATAGTCTGAGTTTATGGCTCCAGTTACGATTCCATTTATTTGAAATTTTTCTATGCATTCTGCAATGACTTCTTTGAGAACGCTTAATTCGTTTTCATTAGTGCATTTTTTAATTATTATTGGGAATGGTAAGAATTTCTTTATTTCTTCTATTTTGTCTGTAAAGGGATTGTGAAACATTAGAGAATCTTCAGCAGGAATTAATGTTATTAAGCATTTGATTTCCTTTCCACTTAATAAGCTTAATAAGGTACTGTAACAACTATCTTTTCCATTGCTGTAAAGTACAGCTAATTTCAGATCCTCAACCATAGGTATACAGTTAGAGAAGAGATAAATTTAAAAATATCTCTATTATCTCTTTTAAAAAGAGGTGATGGAAAATGAAAACAAGGTTAAATCCTGTTTCAAAATTTGTTAAAGTTCGATGTTCAAAATGTAATAATGAACAAATAATCTTTGATAAATCTTCAACATATGTAAAATGTTTAATTTGTGAAACTCCAATAGCTAAACCTACTGGAGGAAAAGCAAAGCTTATTAATAGTCAAGTTTTAGAAGTTTTGGATTAAGATACAATGTACCTCGTAAAAAAAGGATTTCCAGAAGTAGGAGAATTGGTTTACTGTGAAGTTAAGTCAATTACATCTGGAGGAGCTTTTTTGGAATTGCTAGAGTATAAGAAAGATGCATTTCTTCCGACACCTGAAATTAGTGCAGGCAGAATTAGGAATCTAAGAGATTTTGTTGAAGAAGGAAAAAGAATTGTTTGTGTGGTGTTATCTACTGATCCTAAGAATAACTCCATTATAGTTTCGTTGAGAAGGGTATCTCAAAATGAAATGAGGAGAAAATTAGAATTTATTAGGCAGGAGAATAGTGCTGAGGAACTTGTCAAATATGTGGCAAATCAATTGAAAAAAGATCCAGAAAAATTATACCTTTCAATATATGAAAACATCAAAAATAAGTATAGTTCTGTTTATGATTTTTTTATCTCTATTGTTAATGGAGAAGATGAGTTAGCTAATTATGTTGAAGATAAAACTGTTGCAACACTGTTGAAGAATGTTATTGTTGAAAGAATCAAACCAAAATTTGTGGAAAAAAAGGCAAGAATATCCTTAAAGGTTTATACTTCTCAAGGAGTAGAGTTGATAAAACAAGCTTTTAAAGAGGTTTTATCAATAAATCCTAAAAAATTTAAGTTTTCAAAGTTAAGTGCTTCATATCTTGGTGGTGGAAATTATGAACTAGAGGTCATAGCAGGAGATTTTAAGGATGCTAATAAAGTTATTGATGAAGCAATAAATATATTAAACAGATATTTTGAGAATAAGAAGGGAATAGAATACAGTGTTCAAGTTCTTAAGGGAGATAAGTTAAGATAAGCGAATATGTTAAATGAATGTTAAATGAATTTCGTTAATTTCAAAATGAGAAAGTTAAGGATTTGTCCTTCTTGTGGTAAGTATACCATGAAAGATGTTTGTGATACTTGTAATGTTAATACTGTAATTTTTAAGACTCTGAAATTTTCTTTGGAAGATAAATATCAACAATATAGAATAAGTAAGAAAAGAGAATATTTAAAAAATTAAATCTTAGATTCTTCCGCAATAACTTCTTCAACTTTGCTTTTCTTAGGCATTTTTTTCTGCATACTTTTCATTAGTTCTTCTTCTTCAGTTATTGCACTTCTTACAATTTTAGATGCATTCTTTATTTCCTCTACAATTTCAATGAAGTCTAAATTTCTTTGATCGTTTTCATTCTTTAATTGTTTTATTGCTTCATAAAGTTGATCTATTTGGCTCTTATTCTTTGCTAACAATTTTGAAATTACATCTAATTGTTCTTCAAACGTAGTTGTTAGTAAATTAGCTCTTTCTCTCAAGTTTAAATATTCCTTTGTAACTTGTTTTAGAATTGTTTCTTTTTCGATTTCATGTGTTCTCTTCTCGGCTTCAAGAGTAACGAGGAACTCATTTCTTTCAGAGATAAGTTTTTGTTTCAATTCTTTTGTTTGACTTTCTAATTTCTCCTTTTCCATTTTTAGATTTAATATCTGCTGATTCAATTCCTTGTTTTCGTTTTCTAGTAGAGTTATTTTTGTTTTTAGTTTTTCTATTTCAATATTAAGTTTTTCAAGTGATGCATTTTTTTCAGTTTTTTCTTTTTCTAAAGTAGAGAGAGTTGTTTGAAGTTCCTGATTTAGTTGATAGATTATTCTCTTTTGATCTTCTTCAATTTTGTTTATGTAATTCTGAACATTTCTCAAAGCCGTGTCCTTTTTTTCTATCTCTTCAGAGAGTTTAGTTTTTAGATTTTGAAGTTCTTCGATTAGTTTGTTTTTCTGATCAATTTCTTTTTTTAAAGCATCTATTTTTTGATTTAGGTTTTGAATGGTTTTTGCATAATCCGCATTTAATTGAGAGAGTTGATTTATTTTTTCATGTAAAGAAATTAGTTTTTTTAGTTCTGAAAGTTTTTCATTTTCTTTAGGTGGACCGGATTCTGTTTTCAATGCTTTTGCTAGTTCTAATAGAATTCTTTTTTCCTCTTCTATTTCCTTTTCATAATTTTCTAATCTTTTTGTTAGCTCAATAATTCTATCTTCAACGGTTTTAGATCGCATGATATAAAATAAACTTCTATTTTTTTAAATGTTAGTTATCACTTTTCAGTAATTTTAATTATATGATTTAATTACTTTAATCACTTAGAATCCCTTTTACTACTTTTTACACAACTTAGCAAGAAATCCTTTTAGTTGAACTAAATCACTGCACCCATTCACTAGATTTGCCTCTACTAGTGCACATTCTTCTATGATTCTTATCTTTAAATCATCGGGAATTGTTTCTTTTGATACGAAAGATTGAAATTGAGTAATAAAATCAATACCACTTAGAGCATATTTGTCAATTAATGATTCAAGAATAGATTGAGCTTTGAAGTAGTTCCTATTAACAATTGCGTTTAAAAGTTCTTTCATCTCATTGGGAAGAATTAAAGAAGCCATGGAATAAACCAATTCCTTAGTTATTTCTTTCTTCAATACACTGCAAGATTGAAGAATATTCTCTGCTTTTCTGCAATCCCCTTGAGAAATCTCGTACAATGCTTCTTTAGCACCTTCATCAATTTTTAAATTTTCATGTTTTGCTATCTTGTCCAATATCTTAAAAATATCCTCTTTTTGCAATCTTTTGAATTTGAAAACAGCACATCTGCTTTGAATTGGATCTATTATCTTGGTCAAGTAATTGCAACTTAGAATAAATCTAGTTTCATTTGAATATTTCTCCATCATTCGTCTCAGTGCTTGCTGAGCAGCACTTGTCAGAGCATCACTTTCATCTAAATATGCAATTTTGAAAGGCACATTTGGACTTTTTTTGCTTCTAGCAAAATCCTTTAATTTGCTTCTAATTACCTCTATTCCTCTTTCATCACTTGCATTCATCTCTAAAAAGTGTTCTCTGTAATTTTCTCCATAAAGCTGTTTTGCTATAACGATTGCTGTAGTAGTTTTTCCTGTTCCAGGTGGCCCTGCAAATAATAAATGAGGCATTTCTTTTTTTTCTACAAAAGATCTTATTTTAGAAATTATTTCTTCTTGGCCTACAATTTCTTCAAATTTTGAAGGCCTGTATTTCTCAGTCCACATTAAGTTTTCGAATTCCATGGTTTTTAATGATAAGTTTTTACTTTTACTATTTATGTTTTTCTATAATTTTCTATAATTTATAAGAAGATTTCAAAATGTTCATTAAAGTGTTTTTCTAACTTTTCTAAATGTTCCCTCTTTAAAGTGAGTCTCTTTAATTGCTCCTTTGTTAGTATTTCATTTAATTTATCTATTTCAATCGTTTCAATAAAATTCATTTCTTTGTCAAGGACATGTATGAGATTTGTTTCATATTCATGCAAATAGTTTGCTTTTTCAGTTGGAATGAGTTCATATACTTTATTCTTTCCCTTGAATCTTATTTTGTATGTTTCAAGTTTTCTAAAGTTCTGTGCTTGCAAGTATTCTATCAATCCTTTCATGAATTCTGTCGCATTTTGACGGAGTTTGTTCATATCTATTTTTTCACTTTCATTTTTTGTGTATTTTTCATAACTTTCAAGTATTTGGTCTAACATTCTTAAAAATTTTTGAGGAATTTTTCCACTTTTTATGAGATGTTCATTAAATAGATCTCTTATTTCTTTTTCATCTATTTTTTCAATCCCTTCCGTCTTTAAGGTATCTCTTATAATAGTGATTACATCATCATATATCTTTACAATGATTTCTCTCTCTTTTCTTTCTTCGATTTCATTGAATAGTTTCTTTATTCTTTTGATAAAATCTTCAGCATTTTTGTAATATTTTGCCAAATCCTCAGGTTTTAATTCTTTTACAGTTCCATGTTCAATTTCTTTTCTTACTTTTATTGCATCTTCTAATATTTTTGCATATTTTTCTTCAATCATGTTTTCCTTTTCTATGAAAATGCTTCTGAATAATGTGGGAGTTCCTTTAGGAGGCGGAATTGCAATTCCATATTTCATAAGAGCTGCTTGTGATGGAGTAAGAACTGCATAATATAAATCTTCTATTATTAGTTCTTTTACTTTGTTTTTTACATCTTCAATTATTCGTTCTCCTGTTTCAAATAATCTCTCTACGGCTTCAGGACTTGGTTGAATCATGCCCATCTTTAATAATTGCTTCCACGGCATGAAAATTCCACGATCATACAAGGGGATTCCATCTCTGAGGAATGTATATATTACTGGATTTGCTTGTCTTAGACTATCCCAAAATTCTGTTAATAAGTAAACTTGTATGTTTAAATCATTTTTTACTCCTGTTTTTTCTTTTGCAATAAATCCAGATTCTAAAATTATAGCTCTCAATTTTTCTCTTAATTCTACTCTTGTCATTCTCTTTACATCAGTATCATCAATTACTACAAATACATCTACATCACTTGTAGGAGTTGCTTCTCCTCTTACAGTGGATCCTGCTAATACATAAGCAACAACATATTTCTCAAATTTTTCTAGAACAAGAATTTTGTGCACTTCTGACACTTTTATTGCACAAAACAGCCCTCTATCATATACATTGTAACCTAATGAAAATATCTTCAAAACCTCAAAATTAGAATCAAAACAATTTTGCCATAACTCAGAAAGCAACATTATTTCTGGTTTTATCTCTTTTTGTTGCGAAAATTCAATACATTTCTTTATTGCTTCAAGTTTTAGTTTTGCAATATCTTCTGTTTTTGAATCATCTAAAAGAGTGAACAAATGAATCTTATCACTTTTCTTATCTTCTTCATTTTCTAAAATTGAAAATTCTTTTGGAATTATGGAAACTCCAATCAGTGTTTCTTTGAATTCTTTTTTCACCCAATTGATAAATTCTTCAACAGTTGTTTTGTTTTCCATTACTTTTTTTTGCAAATCTTCAGGTAGTATTTTTATTTGTTCTGTTATTATTTGATTTTCAGACATTTTTTCACCTTTTTTATTTTTCTTTAATGATTTTATAATCATTTAGAATGTTTATTCCTTTATAAGTTTATCCTTAAAATCTTCGATTGTTTTTTCCCCAAAAAGTTCCTCTAAAACTGGTAAAAGTTCATCCTTTTTTACCCTTATTTGTTTTTCACTGTCTCTGTCTCTGATTGTTACTGAACTGTCTTCTAAGGTTTGAAAGTCAATTGTTATAACATAAGGAATTCCAAGTAAATTACATCTTAAATACCTTCTTCCGATGGATCCTGTTTCGTCATAAAATACATCGTACTGTTTTTCTAATAGACTTTTTATTTCAAATGCCTTTTGTATGAGTTCAGGTTTTCTCAATAATGGTAATACTGCAACAGGAATTGGAGCAATATGTTTAGGCAACCTTAGTGTACTCTTTCCCTCTTCCTTTTCAAGTTCCTCATAGCAGTTACTAATCATTGCAAATATTATTCGATCAATTCCATATGCTATTTCAAGGATATGAGGAATCTCTTGTTTTTGCGTTTCTTCGTTAAAAGCTGTTAAGGATTGATTGCTAAATTTTGAGTGTTGAGTTAAGTCATAATTGCTTCTGTCATGTATTCCACATACTTCTTTCCAGCCAAAAGAAGGAAGTAGAATTTCTGCATCCCAAGCGTCAAGTGCATAAAATGCTTTTTCATCTTGCTTGTGCTGCCTTAGTCTAATCTTTTCTGGTGAAAATCCTAAGTCTAGAAAACTTTTGTAGGTTAATGCTATACAATATAGATATGCATTGTTTTTGAATAGATTCTTATTCCAAGCTGAGTAAGGAGATAATCTGTATGTTCTGTCTTTTTCATCAATTAAGTTCATTTCAAATTGGAATTCTTTTAATTTTTCTTGAAACATGTTTTTTTGGTTTTCAAATATAAAAAGTTGACACTCGAATTGTGTAAACTCTCTACATCTCAAGATGTGTTGTCTTGGATTTATTTCATTTCTATAAGCTTTACCTGTTTGAAATATTCCAAAAGGAAGCTTTTTTCTAAAAAAGTTGTAGTAGTAAATGAATGGAAGATATGTTGTAGTAGCAGTTTCTGGTCTGCAATAAGCTTCAGAATTTGCAACTTTTGCTTCAATCATTAGACTTTTCATCTCAATCTTTTCATCAAAACTACCATTGCATGAAGGACATTTAAGTTGTTTTATTAGTGATTTCATTTCTTCAATAGTATTTACTTTTTTGTCTAACTGTTCCTCAATTAAGTTATCTGCTCTAAATTCACCTTTGCAGTTTTTACATGTTATAACCGGATCTTTGAATCGATCTAAATGTCCAGAAGCTTTCCAAACAATAGCAGGCATTATCGTAGGAAGTTCAACTTCCCAAAAGTCGTACCTATAATAGTATTTTCTTAGGAAATTTTCTATTGAATTTTTCAGTCTTTTTCCAAGTGGGCCATATGTGTAAAAACCAGCAAATCCCCCATATATTTCAGGACTAGGTCCATAAATTAATCCTCTATCTCGCATAAAAGCAATCAGTCTTTCTAACACCTTTTTTTCATTTTCAGATGTCATTCTTCCACCTTTTCTTTTAATGAAATTAGGTTGTTGTATAAATTATCATCAATCTCAAGTAATTCTCTAATTGTTTCGGAATTTTTGATTATTTCAATATATCTATCAAAAATCATTAGAATATCTTCACGATTTGCATGTGTAATTTTTGAAATCTTTTCGATCAATGCATTCTTTATTGCTTGTTTATTTGAAGCATTCCACTTATGAATATAGATGTTTGGTGCAGTAATTTTGAAGTTTGTTGCTGTTTCTTTTTTACTTTTTCCAACCATTACTGACAAATAAAAGAATATGTAAACAAGCATTCTCCAGTATTCGTTTTTTTTCAATTCAAGAAGTAGGTAGTTTGCATTTTGTATATTTTTTAGCATTTCTTGTATTGAGATGTAACTAAAATTTGCATTCCAAATACTGTGTTCAACCCAATAGAGTATTTCTTCGGGTTCCAATTCTACATTAGAAAATGCCATAGATAGATCATTGTAAGTGTTTTTGTAAATTATTGTAAGTATTGCGTTTACTATCTTTTTCTCAAGTTCTCTACCTAAGGGTTCTAGCGATTTGTTTTGAGAGTATAGTATTGCGTTTAGATCATTTAATGCGGCTCTAAGATCCCCCTTTGCACCATCTGCAATTTCTTCAAGAATTTCATCAGAGATCTGTATGTTTTCCAGCTGAGTGATTTTTTTTAATTGTTGAAAAATTTTTCTTTTGTTAATATGATTAAATTCTACAACTTTGCATAAGCTTCTTAGCTCTTTGAATCTTTTGTCCCAGATGTCGTTTGCTGTTAATACTACTGGAAATATTGATTCTTTGATTATTCTTTTTATCCCCTCTATAGCGCCGTAATCGGTATTACTTATTCCATCAATTTCATCGATTAAAATGATTTTATTTCTGCCAAATATTGATTTTTGCTTTACTGCAGGAATGTACTTTTCTAGTTCGCTTTTGCTTCTTTCATCACTTGCATTGATTTCTATTACTTCATAATTTAGATCACTTGCTATTGCATAAACACAACTTGTTTTTCCTACACCAGGAGGGCCATATATTATGATCTTTTGATTTTTCTTTATGAGTTCTATTACTTCAGAAATCTTTTGCTCAATTATCTCTTTTGAGCTTTTTGGTCTGTATTTTTCGGCTAGCATTGGAAATAGATAGATCTCTTCTTTTTAAATATTTTATTTTTAGTTAGTCTACTAAAGGATTCTCTTTGCAATATATCACAGACATTAACCTTTTTTCTAAAGTACCTATAAAATATTTGCCAGGTAAAAATTCCTTATCTATTTTTATCTCAATAGCTCTCTTTATAAAGGTTTTTCTTTGTTTTTGATCATTAAATGCCATAACAAAGCTGTTCTTTGTTTCATTTATTATAATCCCTGTGTATTCTGTGTTATTGAATCTTATTGTTACCTGCTTACCTATTAGATTTTTACAGATGTATTTTTTTAATTCATCGATTATTGATTTTTTCTCATTAAATGTCATCAATCCTTGAATACAAACAAACTTTAAATATTTTTATGCTTTTTCAAAATTATGAGAGATAAGGGCAGCTTAAAACTATTTCAAGAGGGAAAAATAAGCTTTTATGCATCTTCTGGCAAGATAAGTGCAAATTTGGAAGTATTTTATAATCCTGTTATGAGAACAAATAGAGATATTACAATTTTATTTGTTAAAAGTATATTAAGCACAGATTCATTAAAAAATGAGAAAGAATTTCTATTTTTAGATGGATTCTCAGCTTCAGGAGTTAGAGGACTTAGATTGTTATGTGAAGGCGTAAATGTAATACTTAACGACATTTCTCCAATCTGTTGTGAAGTTATAAAAAAGAATTTAGAGATGAATAATTTAAATGCAACAGTTGAAAATTTGGCTTTTGATGAACTTATTTTAAAATATAAGTATAAATATGATTTTGTAGATATTGATCCCTTTGGAACTCCTAATCCTTATTTGGATATTGCAATTAGATATGCAAAAAATAATTCCTATATAGCAGTTACTTCAACAGATACTGCAGCGTTAACTGGTACATATCCTAAAGTAACAAAAAGAAAGTATTGGAGCAATCCAATGAAGAATGAAATGATGCATGAGATGGGATTGAGAACTTTGATACGGAAGTGCCAGATGATAGCTAGTCAATATGATAAAGCGCTTATTGTTAAACTTGCATATTATAAGGATCATTATTTTAGAGTATTTTTTCAGGTTATAAATGACAAAAAGACTACAGATGAAATTCTAAATTTGCATCAGTACTATTCCCTGGATGAATTTAGAAATGTAATTCTTGGCAATGGATATGGGCCAATTTATATTGGAAATCTTTGCATAAAGGATTTGATTGAAAGAATGCTTGCATTTGATTTAGATATTAGTACAGAAACAAAAAAATTATTGGAATTGCTATTAATGGAGTATGAAAAGGTAGGATTTCTAGATTTACACACAGCTTCAAAATTTGGTTATATTAAAAAAATTCCAAAGATTAGTGAAGTTTTACATCTTACAAATGCAACAAGAACACATTTTTGTAACACTGCTATAAAATCTCCTTTGAGAAATGAGGAAATTTATAACATTATTAACTCAAAATTCTGATTCTTTGTCAATAACGTACAGTTTTCTGGAGAAATTTCTGTTTACAGGAATGTTTATAGAATTTTCTATTTTTAGATGATATTTTTTGCATATCTCTCTTATTGTTTCATCTATCTCTTTTTTGTCAATTATTAGCATAGCAGTCCTTAATCTACAGGAAAGAACTGATTCAATTAATTGTGGAAGATTTTCTCTTATTTTTGATCTAAAACCATATGGGAAGTCAGTGATTATCTTAGTTATTCCAAATTTTTTTACTAGTTTTTGACAATTTAGAGCATTTTCCCACAGTACAGTTGCATTTTTGCATCTAAACCAGATAAGATTCAATCTTGCTTTTCTAAGCATAATATGAAACAAATCGCTTCCATAGAATTGATTTTTATATAATCTGCAGCCTTCAATAAGAATTCCACCGGCTCCACAAAAAGGATCGAGGATTATATCATTCTCATTTATTCTTGATAGTAATAGCATAGATCGAGCAATCTTAACATCTAATAATGTAGCTGAATTTACCAGCACTATGGAATTTCTGTAATTGATATAATCAATATCTGCTTTCCAGATCTGTTTTGCAAGATAAACTTGTTCATTTATAAGAAAAAGATTTATTTGTTCTCCTCTAAAATCTACCAGTTTTCCATTATTTTCGCATAATCTACCTAAGCTTATTTTCAATTCTTTTGGCACTTCTTTTGTCATTTCTTTCAAATAAAACCTTTGTGGAATTTTCTCGAATTCTTGGAACTCTGAAACAAATTTTTCACAGGTATTTTTGTAAATTACTTGATATGTTTTTCTTAAATAGCCAGATTTGTTTAAATTTTGAGTAGAAATGGGATATTTTGTAAGTGCTAAGTTATTGTAAATCACAAAGTCTTTTGTGAGTTCTTTTAATTCCATTATTGCAAGCTTTGGATTTTCTTTTGAAAATTCTATAATATTTTCAACCATCTTTAGCATACTTTTATAAAATCAATTATTTTTTATTTTTTATGAAAAATGGAAAACGAAAATTTTGAAAATTATATTTTGAAGTATAAGAATCTAATTTTTTTCGGTTCTTCGCATGTATCTAAAAAAGGATATCATATAATAAATAGAATCTTTGATAATTATAAAATTGATGCAGTTGCTTTAGAACTTGATCTTGGAAGATTTGTTGCTTTAGTTTCAGACCAAAAACCAACACTTTTTAGAGTTTTTTCAATTATGGATATAATTGTATATTTTTTGGCAAAGATTCAGTACGATTTAGCTAAAAAAATAGGAACAGACGTTGCTTTAGATATGAAACTTGCAGTTAAAAAATGTATAACTGAGAATTTGCCAATTTATCTGATTGATCAACCAATGTCTTTTACTTTGAAAAGATTAAGAAAACACATCACATTTAGATTTTTTATTAAAGTTATCAAAGATTTTCTTAGGGGAGAAAAGATAAAATTTTTGGTAGATGATTTTTTGGATTTATCTTATGATGAAATAGAAAAGGTTTTGGATTTGATGAGAAAAAGATATCCTGAACTCTATACACCATTGCTAGAGGAAAGAAATAGGTACATGGCAAAGAAGCTTAAGAATTTGTTAAACTCATCAGAAACTATACTTGTAATCGTTGGAAAAGCACATGTTCCAGGAATTTTAAAAGATCTAGAACAACTTAATCAAAAGAATCCTTAATTTCAACAGTATTTATGTTTTTTGAAACACTTCTTATCTCTTTACTTATTTCTTTTTCTTCATTTTCAGATAGATGATTTGTTTTTAGAATTATTTTAAATCGTCCACTTTCTGCAGAAGCATCCACAGCTTGTAACTTTACTTTTTCTCTTATCTTTGAAAGTATCTTTAAGAGAATTCCATCTTCATCCTTACCATAGATGTATATTTTTGAAAATCTTTGTTTCCATTTTAATGGTTCTTTTTTGAAGATTGGAAGTATGTTTTGACAATTTTCTCTGTGAACAACTTCACCAGTTTTTGTGTGAACAAGAACTATTGGTTCTCCATATTTGATATTACTGCAACAACCAGCAATCTTCAAATCCTTGTTATGGTCTATTAGTTTTTTGATGGCTACTGAAGTTTCTTCCTTCTTGCTTTTTTTGCTCATTCCTAGTATTCCTCTTATCATTGATTTTACACTGTTACTTTTAACAATAGATAACCACTTTTCATTTATTTGAGGTTTTGGACTTGTAACGATTTCTACAATGTCTCCTGATTTTAGTTCTGTATTTAGTGGCATTTTTTGTCCATTTATCTTTGCATATTGAGCATGAATTCCAATATCTGTGTGAACCTTAAATGCAAAATCTAAAGCAGTTCCACCTTTTGGAAGTTCAATAGGATCACCTTTTGGGGTGAAAACGAAAATTTTTTCTTCAAATGCGGAAAATTTAGGCTTATTACTTAATATGGGAAGAATGGAAATGATTTGTTTATTCCAAAAGAAAAATTTATCTAGTTTATCTGCTTCTATATTTTTATATTTCCAGTGGGCGGCTACACCATATTCTGCAAAATAATGCATATCCTCTGTTCTGATCTGAATCTCAAAAGGTTTTCCCTTGTAGTAAAAACAATTGTGCAAACTTTTATAACCATTAGGCTTTGGATGTTGAATGTAATCCTTAAATCTTCCAGGTATTTCTTCAAATTTATCCTTCATAATTTCCATTGCTAAATAACACTCTTCCACAGTTTTTGTTATTATCCTTAATGCAATAAAGTCATAAATTTCATCTAATTTTTTTCCACTCTCTTCTAATTTTTTCAATACACTATAAAGATGCTTTATTCTTCCTTCAATTCTGTGTTGAGGAAAAAGGTTTAAGAGGATATTATGCAATTCTTTTAGCAAAACATCTGCCTCTTTATATCTTTGGTTTATGTCTTTGTTTATTTTTTCATAAACTTCAGGATATAGAATCTTTAGTGGGATGTCTTCTAAACTGACTTTTAGAGCATTAATTCCTAATTTGTGTGCTATAGGAGCATAAATCTCTAGGGTTTCCTTTGCTATTTGGATTTGTCTTTCCTGTGGTAAGTATTGAATTGTTTTCAAATTATGAACCCTATTTGCTAACCATATTATGAGCGTTCTGAAATCCTTTAAGCCAGCTATTAGTAGAGTTCTTTTAAGATTTAGAGAATAATTATAGTCTTCTGCTCTCTTTTTTAAATCGTTTTTTTCGTGTAAAAGCTGAAGTAATTCATAAACTTCAGGATCCTTATTTTTTATACTTTCTATCAATTTTTGACTACAGTGATGTAAAAGTGCAGAGTATATTGTTTGAGGATCTGAATTTAAATCATGGACGATTTTACTAACAGCAAGAGAATGACAAATTGTTGGGGCTCCTGAATGTCTTTTTGAATCCTTTAAATCATTATCTGCCAAAATATAGTATTCCTTTAGCTTTTCTAATTCTTGTTTGTTTAATAAAGTAAAGTAAATTTTGAGTTCATCAGGTTCGAGATAAATTTCATTCTCATTGTATTTTATCATTTTTTATTCTCTTTTTTCAGGTTTTATGGGTGGGAATGGAATAGCATCTTTTATTGAGTCTGTGTTAATAAGGATCATCACAAGTCTATCTATTCCAAATCCCAAACCACCAGTAGGAGGCATTCCTGTTTCAATTGCTTCTAAAAAGTCATAATCTAAAGGCATTGCTTCTTCATCGCCTTTTTTTCTATTTTCTTCTTGTTCTAAAAATCTCTGCTTTTGATCAAGAGGATCATTCAGTTCTGAATATGCGTTTGCTATCTCTCTTCCTGCAATAAACAATTCAAATCTTTCGACTAAGGTAGGATCTTTTCTGTGAACCTTTGTTAGGGGAGAAACCTCTTTTGGATAGTCCATTACAATTGTTGGTTGAATTAAATGTTCTTCTACAAAGTTTTCAAATACTTCATTAATTAAAACACCTCTTGGAGTATCTATGTCTAAAAATACATCTTTCTCTTGGAGTAATTCCCGCAATTCCTGATCTGTCATTTTGTCTATGTCTATTTTTGCATACTTTTTTATTGCATCTTTCATGGTAATCCTTTCAAATTTACTGAAATCAAGCTCATAATCTAAGTATTTGAATTTATAAGTTCCTTTTATTTTCAGAACAATCTTTTTGAACAATTCTTCGATCATGTTCATCATATCATAGTAATCAGCATATGCCATGTACCATTCTATCATTGTAAATTCAGGACTATGTCTTGTGTCATAGCCTTCATTTCTAAAGTTTTTTGTAATCTCAAATACCTTTTCATAACCACCAATTATAAGTCTTTTTAAATATAACTCTGGGGAAATTTTCAGGTAAAAATCGCAATCGAGCGCATTGAAGTGAGTCGTGAATGGTCGTGCGTTTGCTCCTCCATAAACTGGTTGAAGAATTGGCGTTTCTAACTCAATAAAACCCCTTTCATATAAAAATTCCCTAGTCATGCGGATTACTTCATGTCTTATTTTGAAATTTTCTCTTGTGGGCCAATTCATTATTAAATCTAAATATCTTTTCCTGTATTTCAATTCCTCATCTGTGAGAGAGTGATACTTCTCTGGTAGAGGTCTTGTAGATTTGCATAGAATCTCGAAACTTTTAGCGAAAATACTTATTTCTCCTGTTTTTGTTTTTCCTACATTTCCATGAACGCCTATCCAATCTCCGAGGTCTAGATATTTTAGAAGATCATAGTTTGTGGTTGAATCTTTTTTAAATACAATTTGTAAATCTGCAAACTCATCTCTTATAGTAACAAAAGTAATTTTTCCCATCTCTCTAAATAGCATTATTCTACCTGCAACAGATTCTGTTTGTTCTGTGATCTTATTACTTTCAATTTCCTTAAATTCGTTTTTGATTTGAGCATTGTTTTTTGTTTTTACAAATTTATAGGGATAGGGATTTATTCCTAGCTCTCTTAATTTGTTTAATTTTTCGATTCTTGTATGAATAATATCCATAATTCCACCACATTTAGAAAGAAAAGATTTTCCTTTAAAAATTTTTGTTTAAAGTTGAGAGTTATATAATAATTGGTATGATTATATTGAATAATGAATGAAAAAAGATCAATAGATATAGTTGTTTTTAATGGCTTCGGAGTATTCCTTTTCTGATGATTCTATCTGTTCTTTTAGAGAAACCTTAACTTTTTCAATTGGAACTTTTAAATATGTTTCTGCGGGAACTTTTTGCTTATTGAGAATGTGAGGATTATGTTCTTTTAAGATATGCGAATCAATGCCATATTTTTTTGATAACTCTTCCCAGGATGTTGGTTTTTCTAAGAAATAATGGGAATATATAGTTTTTTCATATTTTTTCTCTAGATATCTTGGAATAATTTCATGCCAAGAAATACAACCAATTATATATTTTTTCCCGCTATTTTTGAATTCAGGATACGTTTCTTGAAGAGTTAAATCTTTGATTAGATCTATTAATTTTATATCATATTTCTTTATAATTTCCGCGTTTATGTTTTCAGGATTAATATTTTCTTTGTAAAAGGTTTTTAGATGAGTTGAAATCATCCTTTTTACCTTATTTTCACCAAGATGATAAGCTAAAACAGTTAGATCCCATCTATATAGTCTGTTGTTTAATCTTCGTAGATATTGGAGTGCTGAGTCTATACTTTTCTCTGGATGAAATCTTTCTTCTACATCATTTGTTACTTTCATTCCCATTAACCATGCAGTACTGAGGCTTATTTGATATATTCCTTTATCATTTGATTGCTTGTTTACTGATTTTATGGTTCCATCAGTTTCATAAAGCATAATTCCAATTGCTGCAGGAAGTGGAATATTGTATTGAACACATTTTTTGAAAATATGATCATAGTATTGGTTTAGCAATCTCATCCTTAAGTCTATTCCTTTTTCATATCCTAAAAGTCTTTTTTCATATGACTTTACTTCTTCATATAACCACTTTACTTCATCTAAGAAATAATCTCCCAAAAAGATAGAATACTTCTTTTGGAATTCTTCCACATCAGAGGTTTGAATGAAATATTTCTTTAACAGCGAGGATTCTTGAGAATTATTGGCTATATCTTCCAAAGTGTAGGTTTTACTTAAAGGTTCATTTGGTTCTTTTATTTCAGGAAATAATTTTTTATCGTGGAAAAATTTTTCTAGTAGTTCATTAATAAAATTTTTAAAATCTTGATTTGCTTTTTCAAAATGTTTTTTAATTTGATCATAAGTTTTGTCAAGCTTCTCTGAAAAAGGAGCAACAATTTTAGATCCTCTATCTAAAAACCATTCATAGGATTCATTCATTTTTCTCTTAAGTTCTTCAGGCGGTATTTTAGAACAGAGATGAATTGTTGAAAGTATTCCTATTGTAGCTAAGGTAGCTCTAATTATTCCCTTTCCTTGAGATTGTTTGTTACTTTTCATTTTTGTTTTTCATGTGTTAAATTAAGCTAATTAATCTTGAAAATAATAATTACTTATTGGTGATTAATTGTAATTTATAAATATTTTTAAATTATCGTTATTACTTTAAAAAAGTTACAAAAACTTATATATGAATTCGTGTTATGTTCTTAAGAGGTGAATACTATGGTTGGAATTGATATAAATCAAATTTTGTTAATAGTGGTATTAGCAGCTTTGTTAGCAATAATGTATGTGTTGAGAGTTTTAATAATTATGGAGAGATCTATTGCTAATATTGAGTTGCATATGGAGAAAATCGTTGAAAAGATTTATGAAGAGGAACTAAAGGTTGAGAAGGAACTTAAAAAAGTTGAAAAACAAATCAAATAATTTTCTTCTTTGATTCTATTTTGTTTTTTTACAAATGGTATTTGAGGCTTTTTTTAAGACTGTAGAGGAGATTAAACAGTTAAAAATTCAAGGGGCTCAAAATATCGCAGAATCTGGGCTAATTGCACTAAGAAATGCTTTTTTTGAAGCTGTTTCTTTAGGATATTCATCTGAAGAATTAAAAAATAAAGTGTTTGAAATGAAAACAATTCTAGAATCTGCAAGACCTACAGAGCCTTTGCTTAGAAATGTTCTTAATTATGTATGGTCAATTATTAAGGATGATGAAGATCTCTTCTTGTTGAAAAAGGATTTTGAGTTAGCATGTCAGGAGATTATGAATCATTTTAGAGAAAGCGAAGAAAAAATAGCAGAAATTGGATCAAATCTAATAAAAAATGGTATGATTGTATTTACTCATTGCCATAGCTCTACTGTTGTAAAATTACTCAAAAAAGCATACGATAAGGGAATAAGATTTGAGGTTTACAATACTGAAACAAGACCTCTTTATCAAGGAAGAATTACAGCTAAGGAATTGGCAGATTACAATATAAAAGTTACACATTTTGTAGATTCTGCAGCAAGAATTGCTTTAAAAAATGCAGATCTTTTCTTGTTTGGATGTGATGCAATAACCGCTCAAGGAAAGATTGTGAATAAGATAGGTACCGAAATGTTTGCTGAGATAGCTCAATTGTACGGAGTAGAAGTTTATACTGTTACAGACTCCTGGAAGTTTGATCCATTAACATTCTTTAATCCAGAAAAAATTGAAATCCGAAGTCCATATGAGGTTTGGCCAGATTGTCCAAAAAACGTGGAAATTTTAAATTATGCGTTTGAAATGGTAGATAAGGATCTTATTGATGGAATTGTATGTGAGTTTGGAATAATTGGAGTAGATGAGTTAATTTTTGAACTTAAAGAGCATTATCCCTTCTTCTTTCAGATGTATTCAAAAAAGGTGTGAAGATGTTGGTTACTTCAAAAGAACTTTTGAATCAAGCAAAGGTAAAGAAAATAGCTATTGGTGCATTTAATATCAATAATTTTGAATTTGCAAAAGCAATTATATTAGCAGCAGAGGAAATGAAACAGGATGTGATTGTGCAAACAACTCAAAACGCAATCGATTATGCTGGTTTTAAAGTATTGTCTTCGATCGTGAGAAATCTGGCAGAAGAAACCGATGTTAGAGTAGTTTTACATTTAGATCATGGAAAGGATTTGAAGTATGTTCTTAATGCTTTGAAATTTGGATGGACGAGTGTAATGATAGATGGATCACATTTACCATATTCTCAGAATGTTCAAATAACCAAAACTGTTGCAACTTTAGCACATCAATTAGATGTTCCTGTTGAGGGCGAACTTGGTCCAATTCCCAAAGCAAGTGAAAAAATTACAGAATTTACAGATCCAAATTTAGTAGAGGATTTTGTTAATACAACAGGAATTGATTTTTTGGCGATAGCGATTGGAAATGCTCATGGAATTTATACTGTCTCTAATCCACAATTGAATTTTTCTGTTCTTAAAGAAATAAGAAGGAAAGTAAATATACCTCTAGTTATGCATGGTGGTTCAGGTATTCCTGATGAACAAATAAGAAGAGCAATTAAAGAGGGAATTTGTAAGATCAATTTTGATACAGAGTTAAGGATGGCCTTTAGTGCTTCTCTTGAAAACTATTTCAAAGAAAAACCTGGAGATTATAATGTAAGAACATATCTTAGTGCTGCAATCCAAGCAATCAAAGAAAAAGTCAAAGAAAAAATGAACTTGTTGAGATAAGAAAAATTTTAAAACTATACATTCTTGCAATACACTATGGAGGATGTATTAAAAAAGATAAAGGATTTAGCATTTAGAATTTATGATAGAATCACAAAACTAGAACCTCCTGAATTAGAAGTGCCTCAAAGAAATTTGCAGAATGTATATTATGATGAAAAGCAAGGTTATTTTGAAATGCAAGATTTGATCAAAAAGAGGAAATTATCAGTTAATACTGTAAAAACATTTGCTCAAACATTAAAGATGATTGAGTTATCCAAGATTCTTATTGAGACTGATGATATAGCAACAAAAAGAGAGGCTTATTATGTATCCAAAAATTGGGGAGAAGCTAGATTTAAGGAGCAGGCTGAATCAGATGCAATTATGGATGATATCGAGGCAATGTTTAAGGTTAACAGAGAACAATTGGGGTTTATTCCTGAAGAAAGAGGAGGAGATGTTGCAGGAGAGTTGCTTGTTATTGATAAGGATTCAGAGGGCAAAAGATTAGAAATAGACTGTACAAAGTTTGGTTCTGGAGCATATAGTATTCCTGTATCTGTTGAACATTTGAAATTTCAAACTAATGCAGAATTTGTGATTGCTATAGAAACACATGGTATGTTTCAACGTTTGGCAAAACATGGTTTTTGGAAAAAGTCTAATTCAATTTTAATAAATATGGGAGGAGTGCCAACAAGAGCAACAAGAAGATTCATAAGAAGATTGTCTGATGAATTTAAAATTCCAGTAGTTGTTTTTACTGATGGAGATCCCTATGGATGGTTAAATATTTATAGAACGCTGAAAGTTGGCTCTGGTAATGCAGCTCACATTAACAGGTTCTTTTCAGTTCCACAAGCAAAGTTTATAGGTATCACTGCAAGAGATATTAAGGATTATGCTTTACCCACACATCCCTTAAAGGATGTAGATATAAAGAGAATAGATGATGGTCTTAAAAATGATCCTTTTGTTAAGCACCATCAAGAATGGCAACAGGAGTTACTTTTGTTAAAAGGTATGAAAAAAAGAGCAGAACAGCAAGCTCTCGCAAGCCATGGTTTAAATTATGTTATAGATACGTATTTACCAGAAAAATTGTCTATGCCTGAAAAGTGGTTGCCATAGCCTATTAGATGAAGTTTTCAGGAAAAATAAAAATAATTTGAAAATAAAATCAAAAGAGAAAATATTATTCTTTTAGTTTTTCCAACATACTCACTAAGTTCCACAGATTAGTTCGTGTGTATGGTTCTATATTTGGATCCTCATCGAGCTCTTCGAGCAGGGTAATGCATTTATCTGCTTGAATTCCGATGTCCTTTCCCTTTTCTCCAAGAATTTTTTTTATTTCCCTTAACGTTTCTCTAACAGTTGTTTGAGTTCCAGAATCCGTTAAGAGAAAATCAATAAAATCAATGATTTCAGAAGGTTTCATTTTCCATCACCCTTACTTTTTAGTTCGTTTAATTTCTTTTTTAAAGATTGTAATTTAAAAGCAAGCATCTCTTTTTTTTCAATTAATTTTTCTTCAATTTCCTTTTTAGGTTTTTTTATTAGGAAATTTGAAATTAGCTCGTAAACCTCTTCTTTATCTTTTATTTCTTCCAGGACTCCATCAATTTCATTTATCTGAATCTCAATTGCTTGAATCTGATGCATTAAAGTTTCGAGATCATTCATTTTTCAAAAATTTTTGTGTTATTTCATAAATTTTTAATGCTTTAATGATTCCATCTAAGTTAGCACGCAATGCAGTTGCATCCTTTGCAGAAACAATTACTCTATTTTCTTCTAATTGAGATGTACTTCTTTTTCCTTGATAGAGTGCCAACTTTATGATTTTATTTAATTTCTTATCTTTATAATCAATTGTTACAGTGTACATTTTTATTCTGCCTTTATTTTAGTTGGATGTATTCTACTTTTAAAAAAGATTTTGCTTCCACAGTATGGGCATTGAACTTTTCTTTTTAGGTATTGCGGATCTACTTCTCTTTTGCATTTGAAGCATACGTATGCCATTAGCTTTCACCTCTTATACTTTCATTTCTTCCACAGAATAAGCGTATCCTGTGAATTTAGAATTACAGCTTTTGCATTGCCAGATTCCCACTGCAACTCTTTTCACTGCTATTTTTCCACAGTATGGACATCTATATGTTTTTCTTGATAATCTTTCTACTTCGTCTACTCTCTTTCTTATCCTTAAACCATATCTTGCTCCGAATCTTTTAGACGGTTTTCCTTTGATTTCTTTGACCATATTTGTCACCTGTAATCTGGGGCTGCCCGGATTCGAACCGGGGTCTCAGGCTCCCAAAGCCCGAAGGATAACCAGGCTACCCTACAGCCCCTAGCAAATAATTAGAGTATAAGGTATAATGTTTTCTTTATAAATTTTTGCTATTTAAGAAAACTTTTTATATCTCTTTATCAATGAATACTTAATGATAACCAATCCATTTCCTTTTTCCTATCTTAATCAGTTAAACTTTTCTGTTGATGAGTTCTTCAAAGAGTTTTTGACAATTTTTGAAAACTTTCATTCATATTCTACAGAGTCAAGGATAGCACTTTCAAAGATTTCAGATCAAGAATTGGTTAATCTTATTTCCCAGTATGAGACACAGTACTTGTTAACTATTAAATCTTTAACCAAAATTTATACTATCCTTTATAGGTGTCATAGTCAGGATATTGAATATATCAATAGTTTATTTCTTCCTAAAGGCAGTTTATCTTTTTCAGAAAAACCATATTTCAATAGAGAAAAAACAGAATACAAAAAATTAGTTTCAAAGTTGAGGGAACTGAGAAAGAACAGAAATCTGATAATGTTACTTTCACTTCATGATCCAATATTATTTTCTCCTTTTCTGCCCTACTCAGGTAATTTTCAAATTACTGAGCAGTATCATAATGAAATTTTAAAGTTATTGTTGCGTCTTTTGAAGTATTGGAAAAAATTTACCAAGAGTACTTTTTTTAGCAAATTATCAGAAATAAGAAGAGAAAGGGATTTGTTTTATAAAACATCTTTTTGGATTCTTAAGAGAAAGAAATATGATCTATCTGAGCTAAGAAAGGTTAAGAATCAAAACTTTAGCATAAAAAAATTAATGAGTTTAAATGATCAGGAGATACAGATAAGGGACATAAGGTCAGATGGTTTGTTACCTTTAAGTGACAGGATTATTTGAAAAAGCAAAAATTTTTATATTTGAATATCTGTTTATTTTTGTCTATATTATTATACTTTTTAGGTATATTGAAAAACGAATACATTGAAAATCGTAAGGTGAGGATATGGCAATATCTCGCGAGGAATTAGAAAATTATCTTCGAAAAAGAAGAGAGATTTATGGATATAGAGAAAGGATAAAAAAGATCAGACCAAAAGATAAAGAAGAAAAAAAGACCGATGAAAAAAGAGAACAAGTTCCTAAGCTTTCAATTCTTGATAAGATTAGAGGATTAATAAAACCAAAGGTAAGAAAATTGGAAATTTCTCCAGAAATAAAGGATGCGGATGAGATGATTGAAGAAATAGAAAACATGGCAGTTTCTTCTGATGAATTCAGAAAAGAAAGAGTTGCAAAAAAATGCTTTTTTTCTCAAATAAGAAAACTTTTTGTAAGAAAACAAGATATGATTGAAATTCCAGAAAAGAAAACGCTTGATTTGGATTATGAAGAGATAAGACAGGCTTTTAGAATAGCAAATTCATTGATTAAAAAATTGCCTCCTGCTGTGTTAAAGGCATTTAAGGAATCAGATAGCTATAAGATTTATTATAACACTATGAAAAAATTAGATCTGGTAAAAAAATCTGAAGATGAAATACACCAATAAAGCTTTAATTTTTGGAATTTTGATTTTTTTTATGTTTTCTGTGAGTGCTGAGTTGATATCTCTGTGTGATTATAACAATAAGAGTTTGAGCAATTATTCAATTAATGCAGAAATTAAAATATTGGCTTCAAATAAAATTATGAGCGGAGATGTTGTTCCAGAAATTTATGTTTACTCTAACAATACGAGAATAGGAGTATTAAATGATATTGGTAAAGGATGTGATGATGTTAAGGAAGATGGCGTTTACTGTGGATATATAAAGGCAAGTGATATTGTAGGAAGTATTGTTGTAGTTTATTCAAAGATAGCAAACGAATCCTTAAACTTTACCATTCTACAGGATAATTTTTCCACATATGAAATTAAATGTTTTCCAGATGAAAAAGATTCAAACAATGCAATTTGTAGAATATTATCAAATGATACTTTTGTGCTAAATGGGAATATTATTACGGAAATTTCAGGATTGCAAGGATCTTTGAGGGATTTTACGTTTTATCAATACACTTCTCTTTGCGGAAAAAGAAAAAGAACAATCTCAATTTTGTTTCCTGATTTTCAACCACCAAAACCGGTAGAGCTTAATTGTACTACTGCTAGTAATAATGTTGTTCAAATTTCATGGAGTAAATCTGAAGATAATACTGGAATAAAATATTATGAAGTGTTTAAGTGCTCATTTCCTGTTTCAATGAAGGATGAAGAGAAGATTACTTCTTTTGTAGATAAAGCAAAATGTAATTTGACAAGTTTTAAGATTTTTAAGGAAAACGAGGAGTTAAGATTTGAGGATTATTGCGATAATTGCGAGATCTATTATAAAGTTAGAGTTTATGATATTTTTAATAATTCAGTTGACTCAAAAATTTGTAGAACTTTTTCAGATTCTTCAAAGCCTAATGTAGAATATTTCTTGCAGTATCCTGATAAAATCTTAATATTGTATGGCGATGCTCATACAGTTTTTTATGATAAACTTTATCCTTTCAAAAACGGCATGAGTTTGAATTATGATAAAAATTTGTCAATTATCTTCTATGATAAGTTTGGAAATTTTGTTATGCTGAAAGTTAATGAAGTTGAAGAATTTCCTTTTTTAGATGTTATTAATGATAAAGTTAAGAATGCAGGATTTTATTCTAACGAGAGTGTTTATAGGAAAGATATGAAAAAGGAATCATTTGGAAGATATTATTATGTGATTAATCCTCCCTATGTTTTTAGATATGAAATTAGTACTAATCATTATACACAGAAGAATTCTTTTGTCTTTATTCCAAAGGCCAAGAATTTTACAATAGATGGTCATTATAGATATTTTAAGTTGGAAAATGATGAAGTAGATGCAATATTGATTTCAAACGCAACTCTTATTATAACAGAAAATAACGTTAGATACAGATATGACTTGGAATCAGATGAAAATATTTTGGATTTTTTAACAAATCTCAGAGCAGATTCATATAATGATAAGGAAGAATTCTTGATTGCAATTAATAAATCTTTAGGGGATTATTATTTGGATAATTATTCATTGAAAAGGAAATCCACATCTCTTTTAGAATTGACCGGATTTTTTGTGAAAGGAGATAAATTGAGAGGCCTTTTTTCTGGCATTTCTTTAATTCTTCTTATTGTAGTAATCATTGGAATTATTTTTCTCTATATTTTGATTTCATTTTTAAAAATTCAGTTTAGACAAGTTAATTATAGGAAGAATTTTCTCAAAAAAATGGAAAACAAAAGAAAGGAAGAACAACAACTGTTGAAGAAATTGGAAGAAAAAAAGAAAAAGGATGAATTAAAGAAGCAAGCGGAAAATGAGTTTATAAAAAGGGCAGTTGAAGAAGAAAAGAAAATTGAAGAAAAAGAGGTAATGAAAAAAGGTTTCAGATATAGGAGAAATGAATTTTAAGTCCCTTTTAAAAAATCATCCATAATATTTATATTATACCAGATTTCTTTTATGGTCAAATGAAATCTAAATGGAAAAAGGTTGTAGATGCAAAAGATTTGAAAATTTTTGAATACGTAGATTCACGAAAAAATGAAAAAAAGATAGTTGAAGCAAGATTAGTGGATGGGAAGTGGCATATAATAAAAAAGGAAAAAGAAACAGTAAATGAATATCTTGTAGATGAAAAAGATTTTGATCTTTTTTTAAGAAAGGTTTTTAAGGATGAAATCAAGATTAAGCAAAATAAGAACACAGAACCAGTGATAAAATTCTATCGCTTATTTAAGGATTCAATTTGTGAAAAATGGGTTATAAGCATAAATAATGAATCTTATTCTAATGTTGCATATATCTATGCAACAGATCTTATTTCTGTTGATCTTATTTTGCATATGAAATATAAGTTCCTAGAAAAAAAGATTCTTGATGAGTTGAAAATCACTTTAGGGATTTATAATGAGGATATTGAATTTAATGTTTATTATTATAGCTATTCTCAAAAATTTTTTGAAATGAATGAATTCAATGAATTTGAGCGGTGGGAGGATGAGGATTAGTTTTGAAGGCAAATCTTATGTTACTGAAGCAAAAACTATCTTAGAGTTTTTAAAAGAAATAAAAAAAGACAAAGATGCATTGGTTGCAGAGGTGAATGGTGAATTGTGTGATTTGACTTCGCCTGTAGTTGATAATTCCAATCTTAGAATTTATACTTTTGCAGATAAAAAAGGAAAAGAGGTTTTTTGGCATACGTCGAGCCATATCTTAGCTCAGGCAGTTAAGCGATTGTTTCCAAATGCAAAATTAGCAATAGGTCCATCAATAGAGGAGGGTTTTTTTTATGATATTGATTTAGAGCTTAGAGAGGAGGATTTAGAAAAGATTGAAAAAGAGATGAAGAAAATAATTTCTGAAAAGTTGCCAATACAAAGAAAAGAAATTAGTTATGAAGAAGCAAAAAAATTGTTTCAAGATAATCCCTATAAATTAGAGCTCATTGAAGAATACAAAGAAAATTTGACAATTTACATTCAGGGTGAATTTTTTGATTTGTGTAAGGGACCACATTTACCAAATACAAGTTATGTTGGTGCAATAAGGATAACAAAACTGGCAGGAGCTTATTGGAGAGGAGATCCTAATAATAAGATGCTTACAAGAATTTATGGGATTTCTTTTCCCACCGAAAAAGAACTTCAAGATTACTTGACCTTTTTGGAAGAAGCAAAAAAAAGAGATCACAGAATTCTAGGACAAAAATTGGATCTGTTTAGTTTTCATGATGAAGGGCCTGGTTTTGTTTTTTGGCATTACAAAGGAATGATTTTAAGAAATATTCTATTAGATCTCTGGAGAAAAATACACTATAGTCAAGGTTATCAGGAGATTTCTACACCCATACTGTTAAATGAATCTCTATGGCATACAAGTGGACATTGGGATCATTATAAGAAAAATATGTACTTTACTACAATAGATGATCAAATTTATGCAATTAAGCCAATGAATTGTCCAGGAGGCATTTTAGTTTATAAATCTAGACCAAGATCTTATAAGGAGTTTCCTCTTAAATTGGCAGAGATTGGATTAGTTCATAGACATGAGTTAAGCGGGGTTTTGCATGGATTATTAAGAGTTAGGGCTTTTACTCAAGATGATGCCCATATCTTTTGTGAACCAGAATATTTAAAGAAAGAAATAAAAGAAGTTGTTAAACTCATAGATTCAGTTTATAAGATTTTTGGATTTGATTATCACGTTGAAATTTCTACAAGACCTGAAAGCAGAGTTGGAAGTGATGAGTTATGGGACTTGGCAGAAAATTCACTTGAGGAAGTGTGCAGGGAAATGAATCTAAATTATAAAATTAATCCCGGAGAAGGGGCATTTTATGGTCCCAAGATTGATTTTCATATAAGAGATTCTTTAAAGAGAACTTGGCAATGTGCTACAGTTCAAGTAGATTTCAATATGCCACAGAGATTTGAATTAACTTATATGGGACGTGATGGAACTTATAATCATAGACCAGTGATGTTACATCGAGTTGTTTATGGTAGTTTGGAAAGATTCATAGGAATTCTTATTGAGCATTATGCTGGAAATTTTCCACTTTGGCTAAATCCAGTTCAGATAAAAATATTGACTGTTGCAGATAGATTCCAAGAAAAAGCAAGGTCTATTGGCGAAAAGATAGCTAAGGAAGGTTTTAGAGTGGAGTATGATTTTGAAGCAATGACTATAAACAAGAAAGTGAGAAATGCAGAATTGGAAAAGGTTAATTACATTTTGGTAATCGGTGAAAAAGATTCCGAGGAAAGATTGGCAGTGAGATCTAGAGATGATAAGATAGAATTTTTGTCTCTTAGAGAGTTCTTGGAAAAACTTAAGCAAGAGATGAATGAACCATTTAAGCATCTGTTTTGATCAGTACTAGGTTTCTTTTTTTCATTTTGACTTTTCATTTAGGTGATTCTTTAGAGGATTTATCACTTTAATTTAATTAGAAAGATTTAAATATTTAAAAAAGGTAGGATTTTTAAATGAAAACATATCTTGTTTGGATTACTTTGTTTTTAATACTTTTATCTTTTCCAGTTTTTTCGATTCAACAATCTCATCCGGCATCTGAAATTGAACCTGGTGTTTTTGGTGCAGATCTTTATGTTGGAAATTATACTTTTCCTGATTCTTTATCTGTTTCAAGAGATCTTTCTGTGGGTTTGAGGATTGGTGTAGGAACTTCTACACCTAGAGAAGCTATTGAAGTGGTAGGTTCTATAGGTTTGTCTGGTTCAAACCCTGTCAGAATTGGAACTATAGATAGCATAGGGTTATCTATAGTAACTGCAAATACATCCAGAATTTTGATTAGCTCTACTGGAAATGTAGGCATAGGGACAACAAGTCCAAGTTATAGGTTAGATGTATCAGGCGCATTAAGGACAACCCAAGATACATACTTAGCAACGACAAGTGGAAATGTAGGGATAGGAACAACAACGGCTAATGATAAGTTGGAGGTAGCAGGAAATGTTAGGGCTGTGCAATTTATAGACAGGGATAATACGAATTATTATTTAGATCCGTCTAATACAGGATTATCGATGAGAGTAGCGGGGAATATAAGGGTAGATGGTAATAATATACAGGATTCAGGGGGAACAGCAAGATTTACTGTTTCAGGAACTAATGTCATAATTACTATTGGTTAGTGTTAGTTTGTTCTTCAATTTTCAAGATAATTTTTTTGATTTCTTCTATTGATTTAGATTTGTTTATTTCTGTTCTGAGTTTTTTTGCATTTTTTGTTTCTTTTGTAAATATGTAACTTAGTTGTTTAATTCTTTTAAATTCGATTTTAAATTCTTCTGCAAGTTCAAGATAATTGTAGAAAAGTTTTATTTTGCTTATCTTTTTGTTTGATTGGATTTCACTGAAAATTGAAGGATTTCTTAATGCTCCTCTACCTATCATGATTCCATCAAGATTCCGCTTTTTTGAATAATAATCTTGGGCATGAAAAATATCTCCATTTCCTATGATTGGAAAATTTGTTATTTCTTTCAGCTTATAAATGTCTTCATATTTTGCTTTTCCACTAAATCCTTGTTTTACAGTTCTACAATGTACTATTAATTCATCGACATTCAATTTTACAAATTCTGATGTTATTGATTTTTCGTATCCTAATCTTGTTTTAAAAGAGAAAGGTATTGCCAGCTCTTTTTTGCACATTTTAGAAAAGTTAATTAACCTTTCTATATCTTTCAACCAGTAACCTCCACTTTTACTTTTTAGAATGTTTTTGTCAGGACAACCAAAATTGAAATTTATAAAATCACATTCATATTTTTTTTCTAAGATCTTTGCACTTTTTATTAATTCTTTTTCGCTATTTCCAAACAATTGAATACCAAAATCCTTACAATAGCCTCTGTTTATTATGAATTCAGGAACCTTTTTACTGATTATTGCTGAGCTATGAATCATTTCAGAGTAGCAAACAATTCTTCCAGTTTTAGAAATTAGACTTCTGAATGCTACATCTGTAAAACCTTTGAGAGGAGCTAAGTGAAGATCACTTATGTGTTTCATTACTCTTAAGATTAGGTAATGTTTTTTATTATTTTTGTTGTTTTTGTTTCAAAATATTTTTATTTTCAAGTATTTTATCTATTTTTATGCTATACAAGAGCACAGAAAATTATCTTTTTAGGTTGCCCGAAGGGGATGATCTTATTGAAGGATTAGTTAATTTTGCCAAGCAAAAAGAGATTTTAACAGGTGTTATTTTTGTTATTGGTGCTGTGAAAGATGTTGTATTAGCTTACTATGATTTTGAAGAAAAGAGATATAAGGAGATTGAATTAGATGGTACTTATGAGTTGGTATCTGCAATAGGAAATATTTCTGTTAAAGAGGATAATATATTTGTTCACTTACATACTACTGTTGCTAATTCTCAGGGAAAAATTTATGGTGGGCATTTAATGAAAGCAAAGGTGGTTGTTGCGGAAGTTTTGATTGAAAAGATGATAGGTAATCCTTTATATAGAAAACTCCAGCTCAATGGGTTATATTTGTGGGATATATAACATGGAAATAAAATCTTCAATCTTGGAAGAGATAGATACTATAAGAAGAATTGTTGAAGAAAATAAATACAGAAAGATTCTGATTCAATTACCAGATGGTTTAAAATCCTATGCTCCAGTTATCTTTGAAAGAATAAAAGATCTCTGTGAGGTATTTTTTTATGGCAATTCAAATTTTGGAGGTTGTGATTTGCCAATTTATTTAAAGGATGATTTTGATGCTGTATTTCATTTTTCACATTCCAAATATTTCGATACTGCCCAAGAGAATAATTTTTCTAAAAAATCTTAGTCTTTGAATATCTTTCAATTTTCTTTAAGACTTTTCAAAAATTTTTCAATTTTTTTACAAAAATTAATTTTAACTCTTTCATATTGCAAGACTTAGGTGAGACAAATGGATGAAAATTTGAATGAGTTAATAAAAAAGTACGAGAATTCTATGCCATCTATGATGGAGTATAAAAACGCTGCAGAATTTTCAGGAACAGAATCTAAAAGAGTTGATGGGATGATCAAGGAAGTTACGGATTCGTGGAATAAGATAGATAAAGAGATGAGATCAATTTGGGGTTCTTATGCAGGATTACTTGCAAAAGTAAAAAACATAGTGAATCCAATGTCTAAAGAAGAAATTCTTAAGGAGATAAAAAAGAAGTTAAGTGAAAACATATCTAAATGTAATCAGCTCTATAAAGTTGTAGAAAGTGAATACAATAAGATGGAAAAAGAGTCAAAATTTTTGGAGGATTATATGGAGGAAAAATACGAGGAATTGGAGAAAGTAAAAGCAGATGCTACTAAAATGTATCTTGAATATTCAAAATTATTGAATAGTAATAAAGATCAGAAGTCATATTATTTTAGAAGATTAGAAAAGGCTTTGTTTAACAATTTATCAAAATTGGATTCTTTGATGTTTCAAATTCAACATCTTAGGCAAAGTTATGATTATATCTATTTTAATCAACTAGTACTTCAAAAGTATTCTGTTGCATTGAATAATACATCAACTACTCTTCAAACAGCACTATCTAATTTAGAAACGCTATACATGTCTTTTGATCTGAGAAACTTCCATGAGGTTATTAAGGACTCATATGACTTTACATCAAAATTGAGAGAACTTGAAGGTAAGATGATGAATGTGAAAAATAAAGAAGTTGAAGTAACTAATCAAGTTGTTAGAGAAGCAGAAAATTCTTCAAAAGTTATGGAGGATGTAGTGAAGAGATTTGATGAACAAAACAGACTGATGGAGAGATTGTATAATAGTCCAAACATTGCAGAATTCTTAAAAAGTTTAGAAGAAAGGGGGTTAAATGTTCAAGAAAATAGAGATGAAGAAAAAGAAAACAGACTTAGATCATAAGCAAAAATGTACGAGAAAATTCTTTCTTTTTTTGAGAAGTATAGGTTAGAGTATAAAGTTTCCCAGATTGAGGCTTTAGTTTTTTCTTTCTTTTCTACTTTGGAATATTCCAAGGAAACTATTCTTTCGAGCAAGGACCCATATAAAACCTTTTTAGAGACTCTTTATGTATCTTCATCACTCGCACTCAAACCCTTTGACATACCTATAGATAGTTTTAGAGAGTATAATTTATCTTCAAAGGTGGAAGATTCTTTAAAAGATGTGGTAAAATATTACTATGAAGAAATTTGTAATGTTACAAATGTTGAAGAGATTAAGTTTTACACACAGAAATATTTTGAAAAATTGAAGAGAACAGCAAAAAATCGTCTTTCAATTGAATTAATTTCAAAATTAGATGGGATTATTCAAAAATCTCCTCCACTTTCCTTTGAAGAGGGATTAAAATTTAAAGCCTCAATTTTAGAAAAAATGGAGAAACAAAAGATGCAAGAATTATCTCAAAAATCAAATGAAATAGCAGGAAATCAATCAATAGATACTTACTCTACATTCGAGGAGATAGAGCAATTATGGAAGGATATCATAGGAAACGATGATGTGAAGCAGGGACTTAGAAGAATTATAAGATGCCTATTTGCTTATGATTTTAATGTAAAAAAGAATCCTTGGTTAGAATTTAATTATTTGCCTAAATCTATTTTGCTAGAAGGTCCTCCCGGTACTGGAAAAACAAGTTTAATAAATGCGACTATTAGAGAGATGAAGTACCTCAGCAGAGAAACAAAAAAACCATTTTCCTATTACTCTATAGATAATACAATTAAGAGTAGTTTATATGGTGAAAGTGTGCACAATCTGGCAAAAATAATCCGCGAAGGAAATAAATTAGATTCTATAAATCTTATAATTATTGAAGATATAGATTCAATTTTTTATCAGAGAACAGACAATATTCATCATGCAGATAGTGATTTACTTAATTATCTAATGAATGCATTAGAAGGTGTTGGAACTGTTTACAGAGGAAATACCTTATACATTTCAACTACAAATGCTCCTGAAAGAATAGATAATGCTTTACGTTCTAGATTATCTCAAAAGAGATATTTTGTTTTGGGACCAACAAGCCCTGAGCAGTATGCTTTGCTTATTAAATCAAAACTTCGTTCTTTGTATGAGAAGAATCTTGTTAGAATGACAGATGAAGAAGTATTAACCTTAGGAAAATACTTTCATGAGAGATCTATTTCTGCTCGTGAAGTAAGTAACTTTATAACTCATGTGATTAATGAATCCATATCTTTTGATAAAATTTTTTCGATTGAAGAAGTGAAAAATAAAACTTATCAAGAGTATTTGGCAACAATTGTCCAAAACTTTAAGCCTTTAACATATCCTCTAATTATTTCATCATTGTATCGTTATTTTTCTCAGAAATCCTATTTGAAGTAATTTTTGCTATTTTTAGAGAAATCTTGTTCATGAGTAGCTTTTGCATTTCTTCCAGGAATTCAGATTTAGGTGTTTGGATAAGCACGTCTTGATATATGTTCTCAAACATAGATATGCTTAAAGGAGAAAGAACATCGGTTTTACTTATTACAATTTCCTTTTCTCTTATTAGTTTTATCACGTTTTCAAAATCTAGAACATCGTATAAAAATTCTCTTATAGATTCCATTTTTACTATTTCTAAATCTAATTTTTCTGAGAAATATGAGTGAAAGTAAAATTTTCTTGCTAATTTTTTTAGGTTTTTTCTAAAACTAAGCGTCTTGACTACATTTGTCTTTATTATCTCATATATTTCTTTGTCACTTAGCTGTTTAACTTTTAAAATCTTCTCAGGATTCAATTTTTCTGCGCATAGATAGAATGATAAATCATCAATTCCTATTTCAACGTCCTTATCACTTACCATAGCTGAGAACAATTTACTAAGAGATTCATTTATCTTTTTTCCAAGAAAAGTGTGAAATATGAGATAATGTTTTTCATTCTTGTAGTCCTCAACTAACAAGTTTGTTGAAATATTTTCATAAAAAAGATATATCATTTTAAAGAAATCATATAGCTCATCACTTAAAAAAGGGATAACTTCTCTAATTCTTTCAAATATGGTTTGTTTTTCTATGTCTAAAAAGATTTTTCTTTTATCATACTCCTTAAATATATACAAAACCTTTTTTAGTAGAGAAATGATTTCATTACCTACTTCTAAACTCATTGGTAAGTACTGAGAGTACCAATGAGTGATATTCCCTGAATTGGTTTCAGTTACAATAATAGTTTTTTCATTAAAATCCTTGACAGCATAGAATTTTCCTCCAAGTGAGAAAGCATCCTTTTTAATGAGATAATCGTAAAATTCTTCATCAATACTTCCTATAATTCTATTTTTCTCTTTTACAGAATAAACATCTTGATGAGGTATTGGTCCAAGTTTTGGAAGTATCTTATAATCTGGCAAATTACATACAGGAAAATCTTGATTGGAAATATAATTAAGTTTGACATAGAACTCGATAATCTTGTTAAATTCTGTCAATGAAAAAGAGTAGAAAAAGGGATTTTTTGTGACTATCTCTTTTATATTTTCCACTGAAATAAGCTTAGATTTTCTGTTGATTAAGCTAACTAACAGTATAAAATGTGCCAAAACATCATATGGATTTTTTACAACACTTATTTTTTCTCTTATTCCTTTTCTTATCCCAGAGATTATTCCAAGTTCCTCTAACATGTCTCTCATATTTATAGGGATAAAAATTCCTCGACTAATTTTTCCTAATCCATGTCCACTTCTTCCAATTCTTTGAATAGCTTTTGTTATTGTTTTTGGACTCCCAAATAGAATTACAGCATCAATATTGCCAATATCTATTCCTAATTCGAGGGATGTGGATGAAACAACAAAATCTACCTCTCCCTTTTTAAGTTTATCTTCAACATCTTTTCTTATAGGGTATGACAAGGAACTATGGTGGATTTCAACATTCTGATTTCTTTTTCTTAATTCTATTGTCATCAATTCTGCCAGATTTCTTGTGTTTGTAAAGATAAGTATGGTTCTGTAACCACGTTTTTTCTTTATATCTATTATTTTTTCTATACATTCATGAAAATCAAATCTTTTTGTCATAAGAAATTCTGTTTCTATTGCCTTTTTTTCTTGATTTTCAATGATTTTTTCTACGCCAAGATATTTTTCAATATCAATATAATATGTTGCAGTTAAATATGTTGTAGAGAAATAAGTTTTATTTAATTTTTTTAGAAGATCTATTAAAAGACTTAGATATGGAGCTCTTTTGTTTTCTAAGATTGCATGAATTTCATCTACGACAAGCCAGTTTATTTCTAAAAATTCTAGGCTTTGAAGAATAATTGCAAAACTTTCTGGTGTTGTTAACAGGATGTGTGCTTTTTCTGATATTAGATTTTTTTTATTTTTTATATCTGATGTCCAAACTCCGATTCTTATATTCTTTTGTTCTGAAAATTCTAGCAAACTATTTAGATTTTTTTCAATATCATATGTTAATGCTCTTAATGGAGAAATATATATTGCATAAGTTTTGTTTTCTAAGAGATTTTTGTTTTGTAGATCTAGGAGTTCATTTAAAATTCCTGCAAAAGTGGCAAAGGTTTTTCCAGTACCAGTAGGTGAAATTATTAGTGTATTTAATCTTGAATGGGTTGCAATAATACTTTCTTCCTGAAACTTTAAAAGAGTAAAATTTTTCTTTTTTAGATATTCTTTCAGTTCTTTAGAGAGAATATTAGTCATAGTCTATTCAAAAGGGATTTCGTCTAATTTTTTGGCAACACTTTCTAGCTTATCCAATATCAAATTTGTATCTTCTCTTAATTTTTTTATCAATTTTCCTAGATTTGGTTCTCTAATTATATATTTTGAGATTCTTTTTTCTATTAATCCTCTTTTCATTAATTCTTTAAGGTGAAAGAGCACGGTTGTTCTTGATTCTTTGCACAGATATTGTAATTCATCAGCGCTTAGTGGTTTTTTATGCATTAACAGTGTGACAAGTATTTTAGCCTTGATTCCTTTTTTATCTCTCTTTGTGACAATTCCAAGGGAAAATAATAGATAGGAAAGTAATGTTTCTCTATTGAAGGTTTTTGGAAGATCTAAATCAATAAAAGACAATTCTCTTTTTATATGCTTTTCAAGATAGGGATTTTTTATGGTCATTTTTGATGTTTTTAAGCAAGTTTAGATTGGTTTAAAGTATTTATTGAAGTATTTAAAGTTTATTCCTATAGTTTTAGTTCCTATTTAGTAGATAATAAGATTTATATATTGTTTTATCGAATGTATCCTAATGGTTTTCCTGAACAAGAAATCACAGATTGTGATATTTATCTTTTTGGGTCTAGTTATTGCAATTTCTCTATTTCTATTTCTTTATCTTAGGAGAGATATTGTTTCTATGAGATTAACAGAAGAAGAAACACTGACCTATAAGATTGAAACAGAACCAATTTATTCCTATGTTCAGGGATGTATGAAACTTGCAGTATCTACTAGCTTGACTCATGCATCCTTGCAAGGTGGTTTAGTAAATACATCAAAGGTTTATAACTATATTCCCTTAGGCTATCTTAAGGTTCCATATTATTTTAGATATAACTTACTTTCTGTTCCTCCATTTACTTATATTGTTTATGAATTGGAAAAAGATGTTCTTAGAAAAATTAACTACTGTCTAAAAAGTGTTGAAGATTTGCCCTTATTTTCCAAGGTTCAAATTAATATTGATGAAGCAAAGATATCCTTGACATTTTCAGACTACAGAGTGCTAGCAGTTTTAAACGTTCCAATAACAGTTTCTGTTTCAGATAAGAAACAGCAAAGAAAAATTGAAGAATTTGCATATGAGCATAAAACAGCATTTTATAAGATGTACAAGGTTGCTAGTGCAATTGCAAACTATCAAGCTAAGGAGCGATTCTTGGAGCAAATTGCATTAGAAACAATTGCTGCACATCTTCCTTATAAGGGAGTTTATGTTTCTTTTTCAAATAAACTGCCAACTATTGCTGAAGCAAGAGATAGGTTGTTTTCTGCATTGTTTGTTAACTACAATTTAATTACTTTTATAGGATTTAAAAATATAAAACTTGAGGATTATATTGGTGATTTTAGTAAGTATTACAGTAAATTTTTCTCATTGCCCATTGATGAAATGGATTCTAATATTGAGATTAAAATTCAACCAATTAAATCACCATTGAAGAATATTCAGTATACCCCATACTATTCTCAGGATGATGATTACTTTTTCTCTGTTTCTCCTTCAACAGGAGATAGATATATGCCTATGAATCTTAGATTGGGTTCTTCAAGCCCATATTTTGGTTATATTCCTGTTTTGCCATTAGTGATTTATGATTATAAATATAATGTTAATCTAGGAAATCTTGTTACCTTATATAATTCAGAAACCAAAGAGTTATTTCTTTTTGGACTGAGAACAGAGTTGATTACCTTTAACTATGGGTTCTTTTTGCCAACTTCAAATGAGTATGAGCTAGAAAACATAGATCTTACTGAGTTACAAAGTTGTGAGGGAGAGATAGAAGTTAGAATAATTCCTAAAGCTATTGATAAAAATAAGAGATTCACATATCCAGAAGCAGATGTATATTACCAATGTGCAGATATAACTTGTTATCTTGGTAGAGCAGAGCCTGATGAATGGGCAAGGAACTCTTTGACTACCAAAATACCCGTTTGCTATAATCCAATCTTCTTAGTAAGGCTTGATGGTTTTTACTTTGAACCTTATCAATATACAGCAGATTTGGAAGAATTAAAGGTAAATAAAGATATCGTGATTGCAGGAGAGAAATATGTTGATGCTGATTTAATTTTAGAATATTATTATAATGCAGATGACTTGAAGGACTACATTTTGTTAACACCTGATAAGTTATTTGATGATGAGCAAATACTCATAAAGATAACAAATTCTAGGGAATCTTTTGATTATATTATTAACAATTCATTTGAAAAATTGCCAACATTGCCAATTAGGCCAGAAAGGGAAAATTACACAATACAGATTACTTATTTTAGAACAGATGCAAGTAGTGAAGATGATGTTAAAGGTGTTTACTTTGAAAGATTTGAAACTGAAGGTTATGGAAAAAGTAAGCTTAAGGTTCCAGTCTACTCTACAATGATTTTGGAAAATGTTTTTAAACAAGAAAATATAATTAAGGTGAGAGTAGAATGAAGAGGTTTTTTTTGATGCTTATTTTGCTTTTACCATCAGTTTTTTCAGTAGATGTAAATCCAATTTTTAGTGCAGACTTTGCATTTAATTTTGATAATGATGTTTCTTTTCATAGAGTTGATTCCCTAAATATTGTTTTTACCAATTCAAATAAAATCAAGTTTTTGGTTAAAGTTCAATGTGCTGAAGGTATTGAAAGTGTAGATGTTTTTGTAAAAAGAAATGTTAGTTTATTACACAAGGAAACATTAGGTAGTAAAAATGTGAAGTGTAATGAAAATTCATATACAGAAATAGAAGGTTCTCTCAAGGACGGATTTAATGATGTGTATCTCTATATAACTTCATCTCCAGATCCAGCAACTACATTTGAATTTATTCAGGATGTAATTGATTTCTATTATTTTTCTCAGGCTCCAGAAATAAAATTGAAAGATACATCAATAACTACCTATAAACCAACAGTTAACATTAACTTTACTGTCAATGTTCCTGGTACAGTTTATTTATTTGACAACAATGGAAATCAAATTGCTAGCAAAAAAATAGAGATTGATCCAGAAAAGATTGAAAGAAGAGAGTTTGATTTTCAGCTCATAGATTCCTTGCAGCTTAATTTGAATGATGGTTATTATGAATGTGAAATAGTTTTAGAAGATGAGTTCTTAAAGAGAAGGGTTTCAAAGAGGATTACCATTGAAATAGACTCAACTCCACCAGAAATGGAAAAATTTGAGATTTGTGAAGATGATTTTTTTGTTTGTCATAATCAGACAAGGGTCTATGGTTCTGAGAAAACATTAACAAAGTACAGTACTGTTTTGATTATAAAGGGAAAAAGTAAAGAGGAGTTATCTTTTGTTAAAGCTACGAATTTTCTTCCAATGGATTCAAGATTTGATTTAAAAACATCATTCTTTAATGTGTTTTTTTCTAGTCAAAATGTGAATTTAAAAGATCTAATTTCTTATGATTCTGAAAACAAGCAGATTAATTTTGTTACAGATCAAACTCAAAAAACAAATATATACACAATTATTGATTTTATAAAATCTTTTACTATTTTCACTCCATCCTTTTGTGATTTGGAATCTGACAAAAAATCCTTTAAGTGTTTAATTGTTTTGAAAGCAGTAGAAGTAGATTCCAGTCCTGAGGAAATTGAAAAAAGAAAAAATCATATCTATTTGCTTACTTGTGACAAAGCAGAGAACTGTAAAGCTACTAAATTTATTATTACTTCCTATATCTCTTCAGAGCATTGGGAATTGATTGCAGGCTCAGATTCATATCAACCAAATCTGTTATTTTTCGATACTTTAAAGCATGGTGTTCCAGTGATTGTTACAATGGAATTGATGCAAAAGAGCAACTTTGAAAGTGCTTCATTGGTTGGAGTGGATTTTGTTTTAGATGCGACTGAGTTAGCAGAATCCATTCCCTTTTCAGTTGGTATTGAGAAGTGGTATTCCTATTATGAAAATGGAAAGTTAACTGTTTTTGTCTATTTGAATGTTAGAACCACAATAACTGATTTTACTAAGTTGCCTAAGTATTTGAATATGCATTTAAAACTTCAGATTGCAGGATTGTTACCACAATTAGGACAAGATAAAAAAGCAACTACTAGTTCGATTTATCTTTATCCTCTTTCTTTTGAGATTCAGACACCATTCTTTGATTCAAAAATTCTTAATCCTCAAATGATGGATAAGTTGATAGGTTTTGTAAATGTTTCTTTAAATATTGTGAACAAAACTCTGACTTATGTAGACACTGCCCAAAGAATTGCAACAATGAGTTGTGCAGGATTGGTTTTATGGAATACATTAGAAGAGGCATTCTTTAAAAGAGAGTCTCAAGCAAAGATTCCTATGATTGCTGTGTGTGAAAGAGTTATATGTAGTTATGTTCCCCAGAAATGTAAAATGTTGGATGAGGATGGATTGAGTAAAATTTCTACAGAGGGAATAGACATTGTAGAGGGCGATAAGGAAGGGAAATTTTATGTACTTTCATGCAATTCTGAGTTAGCAAAAAAATATGTAAAAAACTGCCCTGAGGGATCTTTTGTTTTAGTGAAGGAATTGTCAACATCTCAAGAAGGATGGATAAGAGCAGGAACTGAAGAAGTGTATTATCGTATACTAGATCCAAGAACAGTGAAAACTAATATTGCAACAGTTTGTGAAAAAGGTCTCATTTCCAATTTAGACAATATAAAAAAGGAATGTATGAGTAATTCTGAGAAAGTTGCAAAGTTTTGTAATGACTGTGCGATTAAATTTTTGGATAGTTCAGGAACTCTTACTCGTGTTGAAATTAACCTAACCAACGAAACTTGTTTCAAAGCTTTTGTTACAGAAATAGTTCACAACATCTCAGGTTATTTATTAGGAGCAGGAGCTTGTAGCGTAGAGAATTCTGATGACGGAAAAATAGATTATTCTAAATCAACTGCGTGTAATGTTAGTAGGATTTGTTATGATAGAGATAACAATAGATTGTCGGATTGTTCTGGAGATGTGATGAAGGTAGAGTTGAGTGTAGAGGGATGTGATAGGAGGTATTCGGAGCAGGAGATATTTAACTCGATGAGGAATGATGTTTTTTTGGGTGGTGCAACAGATTGTTATATTTTTGGTACAGATCCTTACATGGAGTATAGATGTTTAGCTAATTTAGTGAATCCAGGAGAACCGATTTTCACGGGTAGTCCGCAAGATAATTTGTTTTCGTCGGTGATGTGTGGTTGCATACCTGGGGTGGGAGGGCATTTAGAGAATTTGAGGAGCATATTACAAGCAGCGAAGGAGTGTTTTGAAGGAGTTAAGCAAGGTATTTATACAGCGGGGCATTGTGAATTTTTATTGGCTGTGTATGCTTGTGATATGATTTTGGACGTTACTAAGAAGTTATTTAGTGGGTTAGAGAAGTGGTTTGTTAAGCAGGAAATAGGTAAAGAGAAGGTGCAGATAAACGAATACACAACTGGAGTGATTAGTAAGAGAAGTAATTACATTAGGTCTCAGACTTCAGCATATTATGCTAACATAGTGTTTAGTGCATTTAGGACAGATAAGATAAGGCATCAGACTTGTTATTTAGGATTGGGGTTGATATTTGGTCAATTTAGTTGGGATGAGATATGGAATTTATTTGGAGAGGTGAGTATGGAGATAGGAGCGAAGAGGGAGCCGCAGATAATTCCGCCGGTAGGGTATTCTAGGTATTTAGGTTATGATGCATTAAGTAGGGTGGTGAATATTTATTATTTTGTGGGTTTATCGATATTTTCAGGATCTAATCCGATGGAGTATGAGTTATACTTTCATTGTGATCCATCGATGCATGAGGATCCTAGATTTTGTGGATTAACGCAGAAGAGTGTATTGGTGGAGAAGGGATATGTAGGTAGGAATAGTAGGTTGCAGAAGACGATAGTATTGAAGAATTCAGATTTGAGGAATAAGTTAACGAATGCGGATAGATATATATTTAATTTGGGAGAGTTAGTAGTTAGGTATAAGAACACGCAGGGAGGAGATGTTGAAAAGAGGTTTAATTTTAAGATAACGCAGAAGTTTTCGAGTCAAGATTTGCAGTTTTACTGTAAAGCTACGGATAGTGGATTGGAGTGTGGTATAAGTGCGGAGGTTCCATCGGTTAATTTGCCATATTATCCAGGGATTTCATCGTTTAGGTTATTTGTTAATAGTCCGCAGGAGAGTGATCCGATTAATGTTTATATAGGAGAGACGTTATTTGGTGAGTTGACATTTAAGTATCCAGATACTGATAATTTATTGGAAGGTTATTTTGTGATAGATGTGTTGGATGGGAATAAATTAGTGGACAGGCAGATAGTGAAATTTAATTCCGGTGTATTGCATGCATTTAGGGGCATAGAGGACATAGGGCATGTATATATTCCTATATATGTAAACGGAGACGACACAGTTTCTGAATTATACATTAAGTATCCATATCATATAGAGTTTGAATTAGGTGATGTTAGGTTTGAATCAAACTATATATATATTTCTTCTATAGAGATCGCTAGGGAAGATAAAAACCAGAGATTGGAATTAACTGGAGAGGACAAGGTTGTTTTAATTCCTAAAGAAGAAAGTAAAAATTTTATACTTCCGGAATATCAGTTTTCAACCGATAATAAGGGATTTAAGATAGAAAGAGATACGTTGGAATTGATAGATAGAATAGACGTATATTTGAAGGAGAGAAAAGAAATATCGCCAGATGAGAAAAAAACTTTCTATTTAAAAGTACGTGATGATAAGGGTGGTGAAAGTGTGTTATTAATTAGTAATAATTTATTTATGCACGAGAGAGAGAAATCTAAGACATACACGGTGTGGGTAAGGTTGATGGGAGATACGAATCGTAATGGAGTGATAGATGAGAAGGACGAGGTGTTGAGTAATGTGGATGGTAAGATAGAGGCGAAGGGTATGTTTAATGTAATAAGAATGAGGCGATCAAATGCCTCGAATGTTAGCGTGGTATATCCGATAAGAGGAATGAAGATAATAAACAGGTCATTCCAGTTATTGTTATCTGTGCCTGAAGGAGGAGAGATATTCTTATGTTATGAGAACGAGATGGGAGACTTTGTGTCGTTAAAGCAAGAAGATGCACCGTTGAAATTTGTTGTAGATGATAAAGGAAGAAATAAAGGAGGAATTTATATAGTA
>JAWBOS010000004.1:0-61664 GCA_038825875.1 Candidatus Woesearchaeota archaeon
TGACACAAGCTAGTTTCCTGACGCTTTGGGCTAGGTGAACACGTCTAGTCTGACGTGTCAAGCAGGATAAACCTGGGGAGTATCGTAATGATGAGAACCAGGTTAAACTGTGATGAGCCTGAAAGGGTTTCACTGATGCCTAGAGCCCATGAAAAGGGAAACTAGAACGATTCCACAACTCCGTACCGAGTACCGGCACAGGTGCTCCTAGCTGAGAAGGCTAAGGTGTTTGGGTGCAAACCTCTCGAGGGAACTCGGCAAATTGGCTCCGTACGTTCGCAAGAAGGAGTCCCTGAGATCTTCAAAAGGGATCTTAGGGGGCACTGACAAGGGGGACCGGACTGTTTAACAAAAACACATCCTTCCGCTACATCGAAAGGTTGTGTATGGAAGGTGAGGTCTGCCCACCGCAGGTGCTTGAACCCTCGGTTCAACGAGGATAAGACCCTGCAAAGGGCGGGAGTAACTCTGACTCTCTTAAGGTAGCGAAATACCTTGTCGCTTGAATGGCGACGCGCATGAATGGCCCAACTAGGTCCCCACTGTCCCCGGGAGGAAACCCCTGAACATATCTTCCAGGTGCAAAGACCTGGGAGGCCCAGTGGGAAGCGAAGACCCCGTGAAACTTTACTGTAGCCTGTTGTTGAATAAGACGTTTTGATGTAGAGCGTAGGTGGGACTCGCCGAAGCGTGGTCGTCAGGCTGCGTGGAGAGGAAAGTGGAACACCACCCTTCAAGATGTCTTATTCTAACCTCTTCGGAGGGACAGCGGCAGGTGGACAGTTTGACTGGGGCGGTACTCTGCTGAAAAGATATCAGCAGAGTCCAAAGGTCAGCTCACCCGAGTCAGAAAGTCGGGGTAGAGTACAAAGGCAAAAGCTGGCTTGACTGGATTGTGCACAGCGAGCAATCCAGGTGCGAAAGCAGGGCTTAGCGAACCCCAGTATGCCCCTTAATGGGGCTCTGGGACGACAGAAAAGTTACTCTGGGGGTAACAGAGTCGTCTCGCCCGAGAGTTGATATCGACGGCGAGGTTTACTACATAGCCGTCGGCTCATCCTATCCTGGCTGTGCAGAAGCAGCCAAGGGTAGGGGGGTTCACCCGTTAAAAGGGTTCGTTAGCTGGGTTCAAAACGCTGCGAGGCAGTTTGTATACTATCTACTGGGCCTGTTGGGTCGCTGAGGGGAACCTTCTTCTAGTACGAAAGGAACGAAGAGGGGGCGCCACTGGTATACCGGTTGTCCGACAGGGCATCGCCGGGCAGCCACGCGCCAAGGGATAAGGGCTGAAAGCATCTAAGCCCGAAACCCTCCTCGAAAAGAGCGACCTGTTTGAGGCTCCGCTAAAACAGCGGGTTGATAGGACAGCGGTGTAAGCAGGGAGCCGATAGGCGACCTGTTCAGCCGGCTGTTACTAATCGCCTCAGGTGCGATCTTCGAGCCTGTGGTTGGTTCTTTTTCTTTTAGAAAACATTTTTAAAAAGGGATTCGTTTCTCAAGAAAAGATGCAAGAATTTGAAGATAAAAGTGATTATAAGCATGTTAATATAAATAGATTCTATAATAGAGGTACAAAAACTATTTTTGTTGTCGGCGATACACATGGAAAAAAATTGCAGCACTCTTTTGAAATAGATGCTATTTTTCATATAGGTGATTTCACAGATCATGGCAAGAATTTAGAAGAAATGTTGGAGTATTTTAATTCCTTGAGAATTCCTTTTGTTTTTTTGCATGGAAATCATGAGGAATTTGATGGAATCTCATTTACTAATTATGCAATTTCAGAGACTATTGAAAAGATTTTGAGAAAAAGAAATTTTTCAAATCTTATCTATCTAAATAACAAGATTATTGAGTTTTTTGGAGTAGTTGTTGGTGGATCTCCAGGTGGAGGATATGATTTAAATTATCCTAATCTTGAGGATTTAGAAAAAAGGCTATCTTCCTATGCTTATAATATTGATATTTTGTTAACTCATGTTCCACCTTATCTTACTTTTTTAGATATCCTTAAAGTTCCTTTTGATCCTCAAAAAGAAAAGTTTGAAGGCATAATTGAAAGAGATGAAACAGGATATAAGAAATGGAAACATATAGGGAACGTTCATGTTCGAGATTTTGTAGAAAAGTATGAACCTCAGTATCTTTTTTGTGGGCATATTCATGAATTGAGTGGAGAAGCATTTTTTCTAAATAGTACCTTGTGCGTGAATGTAAGTAACGCTCCTCACTACTTAACTTTCGAGGTTTTCAGACTCTGATTTATCTTCATCAATTACTTGTTCTCTAAGCTTTTCTACAATCATATTTAACTGATTAACATTTTCAACAAATTGTGGAATGATTTTTTGAAAAACCTTTTCTACTGCTTTTACATTACTTCCTATCTTTATAAGGTGATCATCGTATTCTCCAATTTTACCGATTACACTGTTCTGAAGATTTTTAAAAGATTCCTTGAGATCTTGAATTTTTGTATCCATTTCAATGTACTTTTGATTTATTTCATTTTTCCATTTGTTAAGTTCTTCAACCATTTTTTCAATGTCTGTCCACTTTTCTTCAATAAGCGTTTCTACTGTTTTTTCTATGTAATCTTTGATCTCTTCAGTGATTTGAGAAACATTTAATCCTGTTCTTGCCATAGAAATCATTTCTTGAATGTCTTTATCTGTGAATCCCTGTCCTTTAAGGGATTGCGTTATTTGATACTCAGTATAACCTTGTTGAAACCAACTTTTTATTTGATCTACTAGTGCTTGATTGTATGTCATGATAAAAAATACAATAATTTTATTCTTTTTATTTTTTATGTTTCACTAATAAAAGAGAAAAAACCAAACAAAAAGTTACATTTAAGATTTAAGGGGTTAGAATGAAAATACACAGAGAGAAAAGTACATTTTTTTATCTAAATTTCAAATTCTAAAATTTCCCTTTTTTCCTTTTCAAGGAGAATTTCTCTTTCAATTTTACCTGTTCTCTTTGCCTTTTCTCTTATCAAAGGATCATTAAGATTTGTAGGTAATTCAATCGATTCAACAAATATTTTATACTTGATCATACCTTTTAATTTTTGGGGTTCTATCTGAAAGATATCACAAATAATTTCCTTGGTTTTTTCACTGTTTGAAACATCCAATCTTGCAAAATCATCTTTCAATTCAGATGGCTTAGGAAGTGATTTTTTTGTTTTTAGTTCAAATAAATCATTTTTCATCTTTCCCAAGAAATAGCCATGCATATCTAAGATTTCACTGATGTTGAATTGTCCTTTTATTTCATATTCATAAACCTTTTTTGTTTTATTATATTTTCCATTCAATGGCAATTCAGAAGAGGATATGTATTTTCCTTCACATTGTACAACGGGATTTAATTTGCAAGCAATTTCGAGCAGCTCGTGCCAGTCAAATGGCCCAGTTTTTATCGTTATCTTGTTCTTGCTTTCATTGAAAGTAATCGGCTCTTTTTCAAATTCTCCTTTGCTAAATCTCGCAAATCTCTTTTTTGTTAAAGAACTTATCGTTTTCAGATTTATTTCTTTCCAATAGCTCATTCTTTCACCATTTTTGATTTATTTTGTAGAATCAATTTCTGAATTTATAGAATAATTATTATTGATATTTGTTAGATTCTCTGTTTGATTCAAGATGTTCTTTTTTTCAATCAATTCTTTGGTGGTTTCAATAGTTTTATTTATGCTGACATTTTCTGGTAACCAGGGTTTTTTTATTGCGTAAATGGTTACATCATAAACGTTTTTTCCAATTTGCAAAAACCAAGAGCCAATGTCTTTAATTAATTGTATTCTGCCCTTTTCCTCGCTTAAATCATAGTTTCTGTTGGTAATGATCAATATAATTCCCAATAGTACTAAGATTATAGCAATAGTTCTAAGTTTCATTTTTCACATAAGAGTGTTTTCTTCTTTATATGTTTTATGTTTAGAATTTTTTAATGATTTTGTGTTGGACCTTAATTTTTATCATTCCCTATAAGAGAGGATGATTTCCAAAAGAATTTGCAAGGAAATACTGGGCTGGGCAGGATTTGAACCTGCGACCTTCGCCACGTCAGGGCGACGTCATAGCCTCTAGACTACCAGCCCATTTTGAGTGATTTGGAGTAAAAAACGTTAAAGAAAGTTTATTTATAAAAGTTATGTTTTTATTGCTTGTTATTGATTTTATCTTTCAAAGAAACTTTTATAAATAAAAACCAAATCATATTATTGGTTTTGCGGGGGTGGCCGAGCTTGGTCAAAGGCGCTAGACTCAAGATATTTGAGTGCTGATCAATGATGCAGCAATTCCACTATGAGGAATCTAGTCCCATAGTGGGTTCGTGGGTTCAAATCCCTCCCCCCGCAAGGTTTTAAATTTTTCTTGTTGTTTCACTTAAAAAAATTTATAAATTGAAAAGCCTAAAATCTTAACAATTATGGCAAAAAAAAGCGTAGAATCTTTGATAAAGGATCTGAAAGAAAGAGGATGGAGTGATGAAGATATAAGCAGAGTTGTAGAATATTATCAGAAAACTCAAGATTCCAAGCGTTTGACATTGATTATAATATATTGGCTTTCCCTTCTTGTTATAATAATTACAAATTTTCTTTTGACTGCAGCAATTATTCTTTTTTTAATTACACTTCCAATTGCATTGATTTATTTCTTAGTAATTTTAATAGCATTGAGTTTTGGATTTTTGCTTTTGATAGTTCTCAAAGATATTAGGATGTTAGATCCAGAACATTATGTTTTAATTTCCATATTTTTTCCCACAATAGCATTTATCAATGTTTTTATAATTTCCACGATTTCTAATATTTTAAGAAATTCTTTAGGTTTAATACTTCCAGATCCTATCATAATTAGTCTCGTATATGTTTACTCTTTTTCTCTTCCATATCTCATAAACTTGTTGAAAGAAGGAATGAAAGAAGAAAAGGAATTGCATTATTGGGTTTCAAAGGGATTAGTCAAATGATTCCTTTTGTGTCATTTTAGAATAGACTTCTATGAACATTTTGTGTGCTTCGTCAACAAAACTTTTTATCATTTTATAATTTTCAATAACAGAATCAATATCTACAATATAAAAGACAAGAGGTTCAATTTCCACAACCATCTTCATGTGTCTTCTGTATTGATTTACTATTATCTTTTTGCTTTTCTTAACAATTTTGAGAAGATTGTAATATCTAACAATTGTTTCAGCAAAGTTTTTTTCATAAAGTTGTAAGAATATTTCAATTCGCTTACTTTTAGGAAAAGGCTCTTCTCTTTTTAGCATTATCAAAAAATCGATCAAATTGGATAATGTATTACATAGTCTTTCAATAATAGTTTCTAGGATGTCCTGAGTTCTTGTGTATTTTAAGCTAACGTAAATTGAATGTTCCGCCCTCTTTAATTCAGAATTAGTATTTTCGAAAGAGTCTACTAAACTTTCAAAGTCCATTCAAGGTATGAAAATAAAAGCAATTTTATAAATGTTTTTTTAAGTATTAAATTATGCTATCTTCTTCAACATTTCATAATATGAGATATCTACTCTCTTTCTTAAAATATCTATTACAAAATAGTTCCATGTTTTTTCATAAGGGCAATTCATCTTATCATTCAATTTTTCAAGATAGATGTAATGATCCTTCTTTAATATAAAAAATTCTTCAGGATTCAATTCTTTAAATCTTTCAGTTATATTCCAATACTCTTCTTTCCAGTCAGGCATTTGTTTAGGATAAACTAATAAAACATTATAACAATTTAGAGTTTCTGAAAAATTTAGGTGTCTTAGCATAGGAAAAATTCTCATATTTAATTCCAGATTTTGAGTAAGAAAAATCATAGAAATGTGATAATTTGTTTCAAGTGCTTGATTTGGATTAATGTTAGAGATTGCATCCTTAAGGATATTTTCTTCAAACTGTTGGTATGATGTGTAATTATTTAGCATTTTTACTCCAATTACAAAACTAACTAAAAATATAACCAATAAAATTACATATTTCACATATATCAAGAATTTATTTTCTAAATTATAAAAAATCTTTTCAAGAGCATTAGTAAGGAAATATGAGCAAGGAAGTACAATGAGAAAGAGATATCTTTCTATCTTTATTGGTGTGTAGGCAAATCTTAAGACAATAAAGATCAAAAGAGATCCGATTAGCATATTTTTTTGAAAATTTTTCCTGTCATAGAACAAAGAGTATGCAAAAATCAAAATGCTAGGAATCAAAAAAATTAAAACACTTTCAAAATGTTTTACTCTTAAAGGTTCAAAAAGATAATCATGAAGATAGATATTGAAGAAATAGGAATCAATCAGGGGTTGGAAGGGTAACGCATAAAAAACTCCAGTAATAATTCCAAAAATAGTTAGTGGAATTAAAGCACCAATCAAATCCTTTACTATTCTTTTTATTTTTTTATTTAACTTATCTTTTGAGAATATAGGAAAAATAATGAATATCAAATACAGGATGGATTCAAATCTTATCATAGAAGACAATCCAAACCAAAAACCACTTTGCTTTGCTTTTATTAGATTTGAGAACGCTATCATTAAAACGCTTAAATGCAATAGTTCAGTTCCTTCTCTTAAAGCATATTGTATAAAGAACGGATTTGCCATAAAAACAAAAAAAATGATCTTGTTTATTTTGAACCCCTCACAAAACTTTCTCAGGGAATACACAAAAAAAAGAAGATTACTCAAAATAAAGATAAAAATTGCAATATTTCTCACAAGAAATATATTTTTTGAAAATAAAAATAAGAGACCTTCAATAACTGAAAAGAAAAGAGGAACAACATAAGCTCGATTTGGCTCGAAATACCACGAATTGCCATAAGACGTGTTTAAGAATTTATTTAACAAATATTCGCCATTCAAGATATACACTTTAAAGTCTTCTCCTACATAAGGAAATTGATATTGATAGATGAATAATAGAATTAGAAAAAATACCGCCTCTATTATCCAATTTGGAGTTTTTGAAACTCTCAAATCCTTTTTATGGGTTTTTTGTCTTTTTTTCTTTTTCATAATTTATTACATTTATTTTTGAAAAATTTTAAATAATTTTCTAAAAAATTTCAAAAAACTTTTAAATACTTAAAAAAACAAAAAGCATGATGCCAACAGAACTAATAATTGCTGAAAAACCAGCTGCAGCTAAGAAGATAGCTTCAGCGCTAAGTCAGAATTACAAGGTTTTGAGGTATAAATCTGTTCCATATTATGAATTAGTTCTTAATAATCACAATATTTATGTTGCTTCTGCTGTAGGTCATTTATTTACTTTAGATGAGCAAATAAATTCTTCTCAATTTCCTGTTTTTGACATAGTTTGGAAAAAGATATATGAAGTTGAAAAGAGTGCAAAATATACAAAGGATTATATTGATCTTTTAGAAATGTTGCTTAAGAAAGTTGATTATGTTACAATAGCAACAGATTATGATATAGAAGGAGAGGTTATAGGTTATAATATTCTAAGATTTATTGGAAACAGAAAAAATGCATATAGAATGAAATTTTCAACTTTAACTCCACAAGAGTTGAGAGAGTCTTACTTTAATAAGTTACCGACAATAGATCTTAAAAATGCTCTTGCAGGTGAAACTAGGCATATTGTTGATTGGTATTATGGTATTAATCTCTCTAGAGCTTTAATGAATTCTACTACTCTAGCAGGAAAGAGGTTAATATTATCAACAGGAAGAGTTCAGGGTCCAGCATTGAATATTTTGGTTAATAGAGAAAAAGAGATTGAAAGTTTTGTTCCTAAAATATTTTATAAGCTTTCAGCCATATTAAAAACAGATCTAGACTTTGAAGTTATTTTTGAGAATGAGAGGATTGAGGATGAAAAAGAGGCAAAATTGATATATGAAAAAATAAAAAATGAGAAAACTGCAAGAATATTGAATGTTAAAAAAGATATTGAAAAACTAAATCCTCCTGTTCCTTTTGATCTAACAACTTTGCAAACAGAAGCATACAGAATTTATAGGATTAAACCTCAAGAAACATTAGAAATTGCTCAAAAACTATATTTATCTTCATACATTTCCTATCCAAGAACATCATCTCAAGTACTTGATCCAAGAATCCAATTTTCCAGAATAATAGATTCTCTAACAAAGCATGAGCAATTTGCATCTGCAAGATTTCTGCTTCAAAAACAATTAAGACCCCACAATGGGAAAAAAACAGATCCAGCACATCCTGCAATATATCCTACTGGTATTTTTCCTTCAAAGTTAGAACCAAGAGAGTGGAATTTATATAGTTTGATTGTGAGGAGATTTTTATCTACTTTTTATGAACCAGCAGAAAAAGAAGTAGTTACTTTTGATGCATTAATTGGAGATTTCAAGTTTAAGGGAAGTTTTCAGAGAATCATTAAAAAATCTTGGTTAGAAATTTATCCATTTGTTGATATTGAAGAGGTATTTGCTAGGTTGGATGAGTTTGCAGATGTCGTAAAGATTAATTTAAGGAAATCTAAAACAAAACCACCTGCTCGATATACTCAAGCCTCTTTGATTAGAGAGCTTGAAAAAAGAAATCTCGGAACAAAGGCTACTAGAGCACAGATAATTCAAACACTATATCAGAGAAAGTACATTCACTCAGATCCAATAATTGTTACAGATTTAGGAAAATCCATAGTCAAGACATTATCTAATTATGTACCAAAAATCTTAGATGAAAAGATGACGAGAGAGTTAGAAGAAAAAATGGATAATATTAATAATGAGACGGATGAAAAGGAAGTGCTAGAAAATGTCAAGGCAAATCTTGTAGAAATTATGGATGATTTTAAGAAAAAACAAATAGAGATAGGTAAAGAACTTTTAGATTCCTTGAATAGTTATGTTTCTTCTAATTTTTCAATAGGTACGTGTTGGCACTGTGGAAAAGAGTTAATAGTGAAACAAGGGAAGAATAGAAAATTTGTTTCTTGCACTAATTGCGGTTATAGGATATTTATTGGTGGAGGTCTTCAGAGAATTCTTAAGAAAAATTGTGAGTGTGGATTTAAGTTAGTCAGTATTAAAGTTGGAAAGGAAAATTATCACATATGTTTAAATGAGAAATGTGAAAAAAACAAAAATCCAAATGTAAAACTTTATTTTACTTTATTTGATCGTCAAGAAAAAAATGAAAACTCAAAACAAATGCGTAGTAGTTAGATTTGGAGAATTAACACTGAAAGGAAAAAACAGAGATTTTTTTGAAAAATCTTTATTAGATGACATAAGAAATCACTTGATATTTTCAAATTTGGATTTTAAAATTGAAAAGGATAGAAATAGAATATATATTTTTGGAGAAGATCTCAAGAAAATTCAGGAAGAGCTTTTTTTTGTTGCAGGCATTAAATCTACAAGTTGTTGTTATGTTTGTGAAAAAAACATAGATTCAATTTTTGAATGTGTAAAGCAAGTGATTTTGGAAAAGGATATTAAGAATTGTGTTGTTATGATAGATGTAAAGAGATCAGATAAGTCATTTTCTATGCAAAGTCCAGAGTTAGGAAAGGAGATCTGTTCAAGAATAGAAAGAGAATTTCCTGAGAGGAATATTGTGTTTTCTTTTCATAATTATTCAAGAAAGATTTTCATAGAAATCCAACCAAAATATGCACTGGTTTTTGATGAGAAAATTCAGCATTTGGGTGGTTTGCCAATAAATACTGCAGGTAAAGGATTGTTATTACTTTCAGGAGGAATTGATAGTTCTGTGGCAGGAATTCTTGCAATGCGCAGAGGAATTGCAGTAGATTCTATTTTTTTTGATACCTTAGATGACGAGTTTTTTTATTCAAAACTAATAATACTTGCTAAAAGACTAAGAAAATTTTGTCTTAGCATGAAGCTATTCTATGTGCCTTATTTTAAGTTTTTTGAATATGTTTTTAACCAAATGAATAATAGAGAATTAAAATATGGATGTTTAATTTGTAAAAGAGGCATGTTTTATTTGTCTTCTAAATTGGCTAAAAGAATTGGTGCAGAGCTTTTGATTACTGGTGAAAATCTTTCTCAGGTTGCAAGTCAAACCCTTCAAAATATGATCTGTATCTCAAAGATAACGGATTATTTGGTTTTACGTCCACTAATTTGTTATGATAAAGAAGAGATAATAAATTATTCAAAGTTTTTGAGAATTCATGATGTTATAAATATTAAATCAGAAAAGAAATGTATACTTTTGCATGATCATCCTGTTACACGTGCAGCTTTAGATGAAGTTGTTAAACTTGAAAATAAGTTAAATACATATAAATTCTTAGATTTAATTTTTGAGTCCATTAAGGAAGTAGATTTAAATTGAGAAAAGGCATTAGAACCAATTAAGAACTTCTTGTAATATTTTTTCTTTTCCCAATTTAAGAAATCTTATGCTCCCTGCTTTTGAGTGTCCTCCTCCTTCTATTAAAAATTCAGGATACTTATTTTGCAAATACTTAATTCTTTCTTGAAGTTTTAGATCTAAAATCTCACTTCTCAAAACAATTCCTTCATCATATACATATAGTATCACAACATTATCCTTTTTTAATTCTTTTTTTAGAAGATCTTTAGCGAACCCAGTGATCTTTCCCGGGCTTGGAAAATCATTAATGATATTGATATTCTCTAAAACTACTACTAAGGGGTTTTCTTTCACTATTTTTTTGTTTTTTTCAATGATTACTTCATATTCTCTCCACATCTCTTCTAAGTGTGGATAAATTACTTCTACCATCTTTTTCTGCAATTTTTGATCTGTGAATAGACCATTTATGTATCCTCTACCTTCAATATTTCTTAAGTGATAACTTTCAAAATCAATTACTTCTGATAATTTCTTATAAAAATTCAGATCCTCTTCAGAGTAACTTTTGCAATATTGATGAAATTCATTTGAATCACTTCTGTCTCCAAATCCAGAAATGATAGGAAGATGTTTAAGATTGTGTTCTCTTATGAACAAACTTAATTCATAACTTAACATTCCAGCCGTGATTTTTTCATTTCCATTAAATAAGTGAGGGTTAATAAGAATATCAACGTTAGCTTTTATTTTTTCAAATTCTTCAAAGCAAGAAAGATGATGATCTATTACAATTATTTTGCAATCGAATAGTTTTAGTTTTTTGTAGGATAACAAACTCTCTATTGAACTTCCAAAATCAATACATATTACCAAAGGCTCTTTATTCCCAAATCTTAGGCTTTCATCTATAAAAAAAGCAATATCTTTTGTGCATTCGCTATAATCATAGAACGGAGTTTTCATAGGGATTCTTGAATAATGAGTCCAAATTTTTTTTTCATCCCTGTGAATCTCTTTCATCATTTGAATTATAGATACTTCTAAGGCTAATGCACCGCTATATCCATCACAATCTGCATGATGTCTCATAAGAATTGGTCTTTCCTCATATATTGCTTTTTTTATTTCAAATGCAGCATTGACAAAAAGAGGAAGCATTCTTTTATAAACCTCTGATTCAATGCTGAACTGCTCTCTACTAGTCTTCGCATTTTCAATTATTTTTTGATTTACCTTTTCTAAGTCATAGTTTATCTTTTTTAATTCTAAAATTTCGCCTTCGATTTGATTATCATATAATGTTATTCGAATCTTTGCTCTGATTCCATCTCCTTCTTTTAGATTTGTGTATCTATTTCCATTTGAAAAAATCTTTAAGATTATGCTTCCAGTTTTGTCTTTTACTCTTAACAATAATGGACCACTTGTTTGAATTTTCTTTTCAATTATTCCTTCAATCCACACAATTTTCTGAATATATGTTTCATCTATATTATTAATATCGCAGATTTCAGCTTCCGATGAGGAGATTTCTTCTATCACATAATCTTGAATAGAATCGCAATCAGCAATAATTTCGTTAGGCATTATTATTTTCTTTATCTTTACTACAACAAAATCATCTTTATAGTTTTCAAAATCAAAATTTAATCTCTTTTTTGGAATTTTTATTTTTTTGTTTAAAACGATGTATTCATTATCAATCTTTCCAAGATAACTTTCTCCAATTACAAGGTTTAGTATGTTTTCTTCTTCCTTCAGTTTTCTACATTTTTTCATTATTCTCACCGAGAAGCTTTTTAAGTAACTTTATTTTTTTACTCATTTCCATATATCCCTTAATATAAGAATCCTTTAATGTGTCAAAATCAAAAGGATGACCGGCAGATACTTTTGGAGTTATTATGAGCACATTGTTAAGCTTGTTTTCTTTTGCTAGGTTTTTAATTTTTTCTTCGATGATTGCTTTTTCCATTATAACTAGGGTTCTTTGAATAATTCTTATTTTGCTGTTAAATGATTCTTTAGGATTAATATAACTTAAGCAAATTCCAAGTTTGAAATCACTATCTAACAATTCAATTGGTAAAGGATCTAAGAGACCACCATCAACAAGAATAAGATTTTTGTAATTAGCAGGTTCAAAAATAAATGGAATCGATATACTGGCTCGGATTGCTTCAATTACAGATCCTCTTTCGAATACTATCTTTTTTCCAGTTATGAAATTTGTTGAAACTATTTTTAATTTTATCTTTAAATCGCTAAATTTAAGATCTCCCAAATCTTTTCGTAGCATTTCTTTAATCTTTTCTCCAAGAATAAGTCCATGTGTTCCTCTTATTTTTGGATCAAGAAGTTTCATAAAACTTCTCGTATTGAAATTTTCAATATAATCTGTTAGTTTTTCAAATTTTCCCGCACAAAAATAAGCACCTACAATACTTCCAATACTACATCCAACAATTTCATCTATTTGTATGTTTTCCTCAAGCAATCTTTTTAATGCTCCTACATGAGCTCCTCCCCTTGCTCCACCACTGGCTAACGCAATTCCCAAGCTTTTCCTATTCACATTTTTTTTATTTTTCATTTTCTTCCTGTTTTTTTGTTTCAATCCATATTCTCTTTGCTTCTTCAAGATTTACGAATCTTTTTTCAAAAATGTACGGTTTTCTTTTTTTCATTTTTTCAATAATCTCTTTTAGTGGTGTGGAAGTAGAGACATTATTCTCCTTGCAATAGACATACATTAAGTTAAATACATCCCACAATATATCTCCCATTTCCTTGTTTTTATTTTGGATATTTGTTTCAATTTCAAATTCATATATTTCAGATCTTAGTTCTTCAATTAGGTCTTGACAAGTTTTGTTTCTTAACCAGGGATCAAAAATCCAATTATTTTTCATCATTTCTAGAAATTGATTCCATATTTTAGTTAGCTCTTCAAATTCCTCTTCTATGCTCTTTTTGTTTTCCATTTTTAACTTAACGAAATCTTTTTAAACATTGACGGATTTTTAAAATTAGTTCCACTATATATTTGTTTTGGTTATGTCTTTGCATATATTTTGTTATAGCTGCTGTACAACTATATGTTGAAACATATATGAACTGTAACTGACTGTTTTGTGTAAAATTGTGGGCGTGAAAGAATGAAGGAAGACGAACAAGAAAAAAGAGAAGATGATCAGGAGGCAATAGAGATTAGAAGAACTAGGATTCCGCAAGAAGGAGAGGTTTTTGGAATTGTAGAACAGAGACTTGGAGGCAGTAGATTAAGAGTTAGATGTTTTGATAATAAAACAAGAATCTGTAGAATTCCGGGCAGTTTGAAAAGATATCTTTGGGTTAGAGAAGGAGATCTTGTCCTGGTAAAACCATGGGAAAACATGAAGGATGAGCGAGGAGATGTTATTTTCAAATACACAGCTACCCAGATAAGTTATTTGCGTCGAAGGGGTATTCTGCAGAATTATGAAGAGTTTGGAGAGTTATAGGTAAAGATTGAAATTTTTAAATAAAAATTTTTAAACATAGTGTTATTCTTTTTGCAGATGAATATTGTTTATTATTTAACTTTGGTAGTGATTTTTATTTCTCTATTCCTTGGTTTTGTTTGGTTATTTTACTTAATCTCTCTTGAATTGCAAGAAAGAAAGAGAGAAGTACCATTAAAGCCTATTACTATCGTTGTGCCTGCATACAATGAGGAAAATACAATTTATAGAACCCTTTCATCTATTTTTTCATTGGACTATGATTTAGATAAATTAAGAGTTTTTGTTGTTAATGATGGCTCAAGAGATAGGACAAAACAAAAGATTTTAGAATTTATTAAAAAACACCCAAAATTTAGAAAAAATCTGAAAGTTATTCACAAGGAGAGTAATGAAGGTAAAGCAAAGGCACTTAATGATGCTCTTAAAAATACAAATACTTTTTTCTTTGCCTGTGTCGATGCAGATTCTGTATTGGAGAGAAACTCATTAAAGAACAATATAAAATATTTTTTTGATGAATCTGGAAAATTAAAGAAACACATAGGGGCAGTTATTTCAGTGGTGAAAGTAAAAAATCCTTATGGACTTTTGGGATTTGCTCAGAATATTGAATATTTGATAATGGCACTTTATAGGAAATTGTTTGCATATGCGAATTTTTTAAATGTTACACCAGGCGTTTTAAGTGTGTATAGAACTGAAGTTTTAAAAGAAGTAAATGGTTTTGATGAAACAAGTATTACTGAAGATTTTGAAGTTGCAATGAAAATTGTAAAGAGACATTACAAAATAGAAATGTCAACAGAGAGTGTAGTTTATACTGATGTTCCTTTGAATTTTAAATCTTGGTGGAAGCAGAGATTGAGATGGTATAGAGGTTTTATAGAAACCATGATTAAGCATAGGGATCTTATTTTTTCAAGGGAACATGGAGCTTTTGGATTATTTTATATTCCAGTTACTGTTGTTGCTCCTTTTGTTCTTTTTTTGGCAATATCTTTGATTCTTTACAAGATGTTTCAAGAAATGAGAAGGTTTATTTTTAAACTCATATTTGCTCCTCAAACAATCAAATGGTTCTCTATTCAAACCCTTGAAGAGTTTATTTTTGACACTAATTATTTTATAACCATCCCATTAATAGTTCTTTTTCTAATCTTTTTGTATACAATAATTAAATCGCTGTTTTTTAGTGATGAGTCTTTCAATATCAAAACATTTATAGGTTGTCTTATATATCTATACCTTTATCCATATTTTACATTTGCTCAGTGGATTCATGCAACTATCTTGTTATTGAAAAAGAAGCAAAAATCTTGGTGAGAAAAATATGAAAAAAAATAACAAGATGAAAAAAAGATTAAATGGAGAATTTTTTATTTACTTTAGATATTTATCAGTTGCATTTATCTTTTTTCTTTTTGGTTTTTATTTTGGTTACAATTCCAATATATTGAATAGTGAAAAAATTGCATTAATGCTCAAATCTGCATCCTTAAAAAATGATATCTTGAATTTACAACTTTCTTTTTATTATTCCTCACTTTTTAACTGTTCTATTGCTTCATCATTGATAAATGAGTTTGAAAATGAAGTATCTGCGTTGGGTAGAACTTTACAGACAATGGATGAAAAAAACATGAAAGGTGAATACTATTATCTTCTCAAGGAAAGATATCATCTTTATCAAATTAGACTTTACTTGATGTATAAAACATTCTTGGAGGTTTGTAATAGAAAGAAAAATATCATCCTTTATTTCTGGAGTTTGAATAATGAATCCTTGATTCAAGGACAAATATTGGATTCACTAGTTAGCGAAGTCCCTGAAATCAAGATATTTGCAGTACAGAAAGGTTTTTCAGAAGTCTATACATTTTTAGAAAAGTATTATAACGTAAACATTACTCCAACAATAATTGTTAATTATCAATTTAAATTTGAAAATATTACATCTAAAGAGATTATAAAATCAGTTCTCGAGGAGGTTTCAAATGAGTAGGTTTAAGTTAATATGTATAGATGCGCTTCTTACTACGATCTTAGTATTTTCTTTAGGATATGCAATAAATTCCTTGATGGATTCTCAGAGAGTTTCAAAAATGCTCATTCAAGTGAATCTTGATGAAGTTAATCGAGAAAGTTTTGAGTTGATTTTTATGTTTAGAAATGTGTTTTATAACTCTACAGATTATTGCTATTCATTCTACAGAACATTACAAGAGTACAAAGAGGTTTTGACAAGATATGGAAAAACTTTGGAAGGTTATGGAACATTAGCAAAGTTTCACAAAGATGTTTTCAGGATTCTACAGTACGACTTTTATACAGTACAGATAAATTTATTCCACCTTATAGAGACGTTAAATAAACACTGTTCGGATTATTTTTATATTTATCCCATTATATTTGTGTATGAATTTAACAATGAAAATGATGTTTTGCAAGGATATGCTTTGGAAGATTTTGTTAAGAAGAATGATTATTTTTTTGTAATCTCCATACCCGTTACGTTTGCTTCAGTTTTCGGCTTAAGAAACGAATCTTCAATTTATTTTTATGGAAAAGATTTTGTTAGGAATGAGACTCCTCTAATAGTAGGTCAAAGATTAGAAGAATTTTTAAATATTATTTCTAGTAAATAGCAAAAATAAATAGAAAAAAGAAGAAATACAGAAAATTATTTTTCTTCATAAATCATACTGTTCTCTTTTTGAATTTCTTTTTCCCAGATAAAATCAAATATTTTTCCGAAACTGTTTCCAACAAACTCTGTGTTTATCCAAATTCCTAATCTTTTATCTAGGAAAAAAAGGCATTCTCTGTCATCGATTATTATTCCATTGAATTTCATATTTTCGGTGTAGATTACATTTTTTTCTCCGAAAAATCTGTCAAGAACAGAATCTTGAGAACCGTTAACAATTACTTTTACATCTAAATCTCTTTTCAATGTAGTGTATAATGTTCCTCCTGTATAGTCCATTAAATCATATATCTGTTCTCGATTTAGTGCGATTTTTATGCTCTTGTTTGCGTTTTTTAGACTTTCTCTTATTTTTTCATAGATTGCTAAATCACTTAAGGTTTCATTTATTTTTGTGATTTCACTAATTTCTTGTTTTGAATTATAAAGTTCTTCTAACCTTTTTAGGAAATGGGAATCTTTTATAGAATCAAGAATCTCCAGCTTTTGTCTAAGTTCCTCGTACACATCCATTTTGAGTCTTTCTATAACTTGTTCAGGGTTAAGAGCTCTGTATTTTAATGGTCTTCCAGGGATTAGCATAATAAAGCCTTTCTTTTCTAAGCTTTCAAGTATATCATATGTTCTTGATCTTGGAACTCCAGAGAGAGTACAAATCTCTGCAGCAGTAAGTACCTTTTTTGATAAAAGAGTTAGCCAAACAGTAGTTTCATAGATATTTAGATCAAATTCCTTACTTATACTCTTTAAGACTTCTTTGTCAATAGGAATTTTTGTTTCAATTTCCTCAACATCAGTTTCGTTTTGAGTATTATTTTCATCGAAGGGGTCCATATTTTTCACCTTGTTTTTACTACGTTGTAGTAATTTGAACATCTTTATAAATTTTTTGTATTTTTAATTATTACATAATGATTACACAAATAATTCACTATTAAGTAGATTAATTTTTTTCAAAAATAAGAAAATTTAAAAACTTTAAGGACTATTTCTATTTGGTGAAACAATGAGTATTCAAAATGCTCGTCAACAGATTGAGAATTTTCCCTCACAATGCACATTGATTGATACTCCTGTGCTTAAAATCTCTGGAAGAGATGTAGAGGGAATAGTAATTGCAGGAATGGGAGGTAGTGCTTTAAGTGGTGAAATTCTCAAAAATTATTTAGAATATAAGCACTTTAAACTTCCTGTGTTTATAGTAAGAGACTATAAATTGCCATCTTTTGTGAATAAGAAATATCTTGTTTTTGTGCAGAGTTATTCAGGAAATACTGAAGAGACAGTTTCTGTTTTGAGAGATGCCTATATTAGACAGTTGAAACCAATAGTAATTTCAACTGGAGGAATATTGGTGGATTTAGCAAAAAAATATAATTTGCCAATCATCTTTTTGCCAAATAACTTTCAGCCAAGATTAGCAATTGGTTACTTCTTGTTTGCGGAATTATCAGTTTTAAATTCAATCTTCGATCTAGGAATTGATGAAGAGATTGAAAAAATAAGAGAAATAAAGTGGAGTACACATGAAAATTACGCTAAAAAGATAGTAGAGAAAATTGATGGTATTCCTATTATTTATGCTAGTAATATGCTTTCTTCAGTGCCGGTAATTTGGAAAGCCTTAATCAATGAGTGCAGTAAGAGCCATTGTTTTGCAAATGTTTTTTCAGAACAGAATCATAATGAAATGATGGGATTTATTTCAAGTAAGAATTTTTATGTAATACTTCTTCAGGATGAAGAGGATCATTACAGAATCAAGAAAAGGATGTATATCTTTCAAGAGGAGATGAAAAAATTGAATGTAAAAACACTTTTGTTAAACTTTAAAGGTTCATCATTTTTTCAGAGAATATTAAGTTTGATTCACATTGGAATGTGGATTGCTTTTCATTTAGCCATAAAAAACGATCAAGATCCTGAAAAAGTAGAACTTATTGAAGATTTCAAGAAAAAATTGGGGAGATTCATATGATTTTGGAAAAATATTTAAATATTTTTCTCCATTCTGTACAGAATATGAAAAATAGCAATTTACTTTTATTTGTGTTTTTGGTTTTTAGTGTACTTCCATTAGCTAGTTACGCTGAAACAAAGATAGCAAAAATTGAACCAATAAAGGATCGAATCTATGAGAATGAGACTGCCCAGTTTAAGATAACCGTGCTACAGAATGGAACTTATACAGTAGATGTTTCTGTTTATACCTTTGAATGGTTCTTTTATACAGATCCTGTTTCAGTGTATTTTTCGCCACATCCTTTTAAGGAAGGAGATGAATTCTTCATTTTCTTAAAGCCCATGAAGGTTGAGCCAAAAACATATGTTTTTAGTTTGACGTTAAAAAATGAAACCTATGAAGAAATTATTCCCTTAAGAATTTTTGTTTTAACAAAACCAGTAGTTCAAGAAGAATATCCTCTACTTGTTAAGGTTGATACATCAATTTCTAAGACAAAATATTATCCTAATGAAACAGTATTTTTTGATATTTATTTGGAAAATAAAAATCCAAGAAATGTTGGAATTGTTGAGGTTACTATAAAAAACGATTTTTATTCAGTTGTTAAAAATTATAACCTTAAACCCAGGACTAAAGAAGCTAGTCCTTCAGATTATAAAATTTTAGATGTATTATCTTTTAAGATTCCTGAAAAAATTACTCCAAGAAAGTCCACGATTTTTGTAGTAATAAAATATGAAAATGAAGTTTTTTCAAAATCTCTTGAATTTGAAATATTACCAATAGAAAAAGGACAAGATATTTATGATTTCAAAGAGAAGAGGTTATGGAACTTTTTTATTTTAGAAAAAAACTATACAATTCATCTCATTAACCAGGGCAATGTTCCCTTAAGATTCTACAAGAAGATTCCAGTGGGAAGATTCTTGAGGTATGTTGATGGGAATGCAACCCTTATAAATTCTACAATCATAGTAGATGAAACTATCCCACCATATTCAGAAAGATTTTACGTATTAAATATTAACTATCGACCATATTATACTAAGATCCTTTTTACTATTGCAATTGTTCTTATTGTAATTATTCTCTACTTCCTGCTTAGAGCACCTTTTGTAGTATCAAAAAATCTTGTAAAATCATATATTAAGGATGGTTTTCTATATCTTGCTTTTGAGATAAGCGTAAAGAACAGATCTCGAAGAAGATGGGATGAGGTAGTTGTTAAGGAAAAATTACCTTTAGCATGTGAATATGTAGATAAGGGAATTTTCAAGCCCGAAGTTTATAAGACTCACGAGGGCTTAGTGTTAAAATGGAAATTAACTGATGTTGATAAGTATGAAGAAAATATAATTTCATATACTGTCAGATTTAAGTTTCAACTCTTTGGTAGAACAATATTTTCTCCAGCTACAATTTTTTACAAAAAGGGAAACAAAGTTTTTAAATTGATAAGTAATGAGCTTGTAGTTGATCTATGACAAATTTACCTATATTAGATTCGGAGCTAAAGAGGATTTATGATGATTTTGTAGATTGTTTAGAAAAGCAGAAACAAAATCTTTTTGATTTACAATTTGAGGAGCTAAGATATCTTTTTTTGAAGGCACTTCTTGTAAAAGATAATAACATAATATATATTCAAATATTAAGAGAATTGGTTGAAAAGATTTTAGAATATAGAGTTAGAATATCAAAAAATATTTTGAATTTTTTGGAAGCAGAAAGCAAAACTTTTATATTAATGGTTCAAAGATTGAAAGAATCTTAAGATTTTTTTATTGAAAGAATTGCTTTTGCAAGATCCCCATTTGCCTGCTTTAATGCATCAATTGCATCTTCTTCACTACAATTTGTTTGTTCCATTACAAGTTTTATGTCTTCTTCTGTGAAGTTTATAAACTCTTCAACTCCAGCAATTTGAAATATGGTTTGTCCAGAGATGCTGATCTTTGATACAGACGGATTTTTTATTTTTATTTGAGTATTGTCTTTTTTTAGAATAATTACCTCTTTAGCTTCTATCTCCTGCAGATTCATTCCCATTCTTTGCATTGCTTTTTGTAAATCTCGAGGATTGATCATTTTTTAAAATTTTACCAGCAAATGAAGAATGACCTCTATTAATATTATAATTCCTATGATAATCATTATTTGTTTTGGTGTTAAAACGATCTTACCCTCAGATTCTTCAGTATATCTTACTAATCCTCCACCACTAGGCAAATAAAGTTTTGGTTTTTTTGCCATATGTTAAAAAGAAAGATAGAGTATTTATAAATATTTTTGTATTTTGAATAAAATTAGTGCAAAAATCGAAACATTTAAATATTATTAAGACATAAGGTTATTTCAATAATTTGTGAATGGAAGGTGAAAAACAATGAAACGCATTTTTTTCGGATTCTTTATGGCTCTATTATTATTTTTAGTTGCATGTGATGTTGGTTCTCAGAGTTTTGTAGGACAATCCTCTGGAAAGCCAGTTCAGTATTTTGTTACTGTGGCTCCACCTAAAGTAATGCCTAACGAGGAATTTACTATTCAAGGATTTGTTAGAAATAATGGGGATTGTGATATGAAAAATTGGAATTTGACACTGTTTGGTTTATCAACAGATGTTGTAAAGGTTGATGGGGACAATATTCTTAATAATGTGCAAGTTCAGAAAAATATAAATCCTGACATGATCTCGCAAGAATTTTCTAAGAGACTTAATGTTACTAAGACTGTTTATAATCCTATGAAGTATTCTTTCTATCTTCAATCATCCTTTGGGTATGAGACAAAAGCTACAACTTGGTTTTGCTATTCTTTGGCAGATCCTACTTGCTCAGGTAATGTAAAAGAGCATAGGGTTTCAGCAGGATATTTACAAATTTCTCAGCCGACAGTGGAGTTACTTATTGATACTAATGAATATATGAAGTATAAGGTTTCTTATACAATAATAAATCCTTATTCAGATGTAAGATTAAGTCCTTTAACAATTACCGTTAACTTAAATGGTTGGAATAATGTTGAAGCAACATTTATTGGAAAGACCGTGGTGAAAAAAGAGTCAGGATACTCACACACAATTAATAGTTTTGAGCTCTTAGATAATAAAATGACAGTAGACTTTATACTAACGATTCAAAAAAGTTCTATCGGTGTCACAGATAAGTTAAATACAATAACTTTTAATATATCTTACACGGTTACAGAATATTTGCCTGTTTCAGTGGAGATAATTCCTAAACAATAAAGGGTGAAAAAAATGAAAGATTCAAAAATATACTTTTTGTTAATTGCATTGAGTCTGTTAATTTTTGTTGGATGTGAAGGAGGAGATATTGGTGGATTTATGAGATCTTCTCAAAGAACTTCTTCAAAAACTCCTCTCAGAGTAACTTTGGGTGCAGTTCCAAATCCAGTTTATGCAGGAGAAGGCAAAATTTCTATTCCCTTTTTTGTGGAAAATTTAGGAGAATTAGATGTCAAAGATTTTAATATAAGTTTAATAAGTGATGGTGTATTTTCTTCATCGAGTAAAAGTGTATCTATTAATAATAAGAGTAGAACATCCGATTACTTAGAGAATATTATAGTAACTAGTACTTTTTTATCTGATTATTCTACTATAAGAACACTACAAATGGAATACGCATATCTTTATAATGGAAATGCACAAGTTCAATTCTGTGTTGGAGATATTTCATTATCTTATGACCCAAATAAGAAAGGATTATGTGGAGTAAAGACCTCTGCACAGGTTACATCAACGTTTTCACACATCGAAATAAAAAGTGCAACTTTTGAAACACAAGCTACAGATACTGTAAAGATGGAAATTATTTTAGGAAAGGTAGATAATTCAGAAAGGCTTTATCCAGTTGCTGGAACCCAAAACCTTATTAATCATTTGAAAGACAAAAACAAAAAGGCCAAGGAAGGAATACTTTTATCAATTTCTTTTGACAGCAACAAATTTAAAGAAGATAGTATCTGTTATTATCCAACATATTATGATGCAGATACATCTTCCAATTTGAAGGATTTAAAAAATAGTAAAGAGGTTTATTTTTCAGGAAACACTGCAAGAATTCACTGTTATCTTAAACTTACAGATTCTGCAAAAAGTAATATTTCTTCAGAACCATATACTTTAATGGGAGTATTTGAGTTGGACTTTACCTATGTTGCAAAAGGAGAACTTTCTACGCAAATTACAGTAATAAATCCAGATTATTATAAATCAGGATCAACTCCTTCAACTCCGACTCCTCCTTCAGGTGGGGGGGTATGCTTGCCTGAGCCGAGTGATTCAGGAGTGGAAGAAGATAAATCGAGATAAATATATATGATAGATGGATTGAAATCTAGCAAGGACTTATGACTATAATTCCATGAGAAGTTAATCTTAAAGGGTATAGTGTATAGGTACGTAAAAAAGATCACCTTAAAAACTTCTTTTTCTTTTTTTTTTCAAAATCTTTTTAAATTAGTGGTTTTCTTAATGCATAGAAATTGTGATAAATTGAGGAGGTATAGAAAATGGTGGATCCAGTTGAATATGATCGAGCACCAACTATGTTTAGTCCAGATGGTAGATTGCTTCAGGTAGAATATGCAAAAAAGACAGTTAAACAAGGAAGTTCAACCATAGGTATTATATATAAAGATGGAGCTTTGATTGTTGCAGATAAGAGAATTTTAGATCCATTAATAATAAAAGAGGCTGTAGAAAAGATATACGAGATTGATGATCATATAATTGCTTCTGCGGCAGGAATAATAAGTGATGCTAGAATATTAATGGACTATGCAAGGATTAAAGCTATGCAGCATAGACTAGTTTATCAATCACATATTGATGTTTTGGAGCTTGTTAAAGAGGTTTCAGATATTCAACAAGTTTATACACAGGTAGGAGGTCATAGGCCATTTGGAGTATCTTTAATTATTGCAGGTTTTGATTCATCTCCAAGATTATTTTGCACAGATCCTGTTGGAATATATTTTCCATATTATGCAGTAGCAATTGGTGCTGGAGAAGAAAAAATGATGGATTTTTTGCATAAAAATTACAAAGAAAATCTTTCATTTGAAGAAGCTTTGAAACTGGGTATAAATTGCTTAAAAGAGGGAGTAGAGAATCTATCCTATGAGAGAATTATCATAAAAGGTGTTACCAAAGATAAAAAGATAATTACTTTGCAGCAAGATGAAATAAAAAAACTTCTGAAATAGGACAATTCACAAATTTTTTATATTTTTTATTTTATTCTTTACATACATGATATGAGGTGAAAGAGTGACTATTCATTTTGCTAAGGAGGATAAGGCTAAATTTCATATTGCACGTCTTAAGAGAAATGGAAAAATCTTTGAAATTCATGTGGATCCTGAAAAAGCTTTAGAGTTCAGAAATGGTAAGAATATTCCGATTAGAGATATCTTGTTATCATATGATATTTTCAAGGATGTTAAGAAAGGGGATAGAGCCTCTGGACTTCAAGAGACATTTGGAACAACAGATGTAGAAAAAGTAGCAGAGATTATTCTCAGGGAAGGTGAGCTTGAACTTACAGCAGAATTTCTGAGAAAGAGAGCAGAACAAATGAGAAAAGAAGTAATAACTATGATTCACGAAAATGCGATAGATGCAAAAACCAAATTACCAATTCCCATTGATGTAATTGAGAGAGCATTAGATGAAGCAAAAGTTAACATAAACCCTAATAGATCTGTAAAAGATAATTTTGATGAAGCAATCTCTAAGATTAGATTTGTTTTGCCTATTAAATTGGAAACAAAAAAATTGTTTATGAGAATTCCATCGGCTTATGCATCTAAATCAGTAGGTCTTGTAAAAAGATTTGCAAAAATATTGAAGGAAGATTGGTTACAGGATGGTTCTCTTTCCTTTGAGCTTGAAGTGACGGCAGGCAAATATCTTGAATTAATCTCACAGATTTCTAAATTAACTCAGGGATCAGCAGAGATAAAGGATTTAACTCAGTAGTCCTATAGCAAAATACTTTTAAATCCTTCTTTTTTCCTTTTTAGAATATTTCATATTTTTCGTTTTATTTTTGGAAGGTGATTGTTATGGCTTTATATGTAGATCCAAAAAAATTAGTTGTTCCAGGGACATTAATTGCAGATGGTTTAGATTATGTTCCTTCTTCAGGAACTTACAGACAAGGTGATAAGATATATTCATCAAAATTAGGTTTACTTAGTATTTCTAAAAATGTTATAAAGATAGTACCTTTAGCTGGGAAATATTTTCCAAAAGAAGGAGATGTTGTTATAGGAAAAGTTATTGATATAGTCCCAAGGGGTTGGTTAGTAGATATAAATTCTCCATATGAAGCAATGTTGGCGTTAAAAGATATGACCAATGATTATGTTGCTAAAGATGAAGATCTTTCAAGATATCTGGCGATAGGAGATTACATTCTTGTGAAGATAATAAGAGTGAGTCCTACTTTTCTAATAGATCTTTCAATGAAGGATGAGAATTATGAGTTAAAAAAATTGGTTGGCGGAAGAATAATCAAGTTTAATACACAAAAGATTCCGCGATTGATTGGAAAACAAGGAAGCATGATTAAAACAATCAAGAAATACCTTGCATTGAATTTTTATATTGGATTGAATGGATTGGTTTGGATGCAGGGTTCTGTGAAGGAAGAGTTAATTTTTTTGAAAATAATTGAGATGGTTGACAAATATAGTCATACCTCGGGGTTGACTGAAAGAGTAGATAAATTTCTTAGTGAAGCAAAGAACTGGAATATTGATCAAATAAAAAAATACTCAATTTAAGGTGATATCATGTATGAAAAAAGGATAGATGGAAGAGATTGGGATGAATTAAGGCCAATAGAAGCTAAAATTCATGTTATAAAAAATGCAGATGGTTCAGCTTATTTTAGAATGGGTAAAACAGCAGCGTTTGCAGCAGTTTATGGTCCTAGAAAACTTTTCCCAAAATTCTTGCAAGATTCTGAAAAAGGGTTGTTAAGAGTAACATATTGGATGATGCCTTTTTCGGGGATTGGGGGTAGAGTGAAGCCAGTACCAAATAGAAGAGCACAGGAATTATCTAAAGTTATAGAAAATGCTTTAAATCGTGTTGTTATTTTGGATGAATTTCCAAATTCAGTGGTAGATGTTTTTATTGCTCTTTTTGAGACAGATGCAGGAAGTAGATGTGTGGCTTTAAATGCTGCTAGTTTAGCGTTAGCTTCAGCAGGTCTTTCTATGAGGGATTTAGTTTGCGCTGTTGCTATGGGAAGAGTAGAGGACAAGTTAGTTGTGGATTTAAATTATGAGGAAGAAAGTTATGATGGTATTGTGGCAGATATTCCTTTTGCAGTTATTCCCTCAAACAAAGAAATTGTTTTACTTCAAGGAGATGGACATATAACAAAGGATATGCTTTTTACTCTTTTAGATAAAAAACTAGAAAGTGCAATCTCTAAGATTTATGAAGTTCAGAAAAAGGCACTTCTATCTTATTATGAGGGGGTGGAAGAATGAAATCAAGTAATGATCAATATCCTGATAAGTATTATGCTGCAGGTATTAAACTGGATGGTTTACCTTTATTGGATTATGGTGATATTGAAGTTCAAGAAAATTTTTCATCAACTTCAGAGGGTTCTGTTAGAGTAAGGTTTGGGAATACAGAGGTTTTAGTGGGTGTTAAATTAGAGATAGGTCAGCCTTTTGAAGATACGCCTGAAGAGGGAAATCTAATTGTTGACGCTAATTTAGTTCCATTGGGCTCTGAAAAATATGAATTTGGACCACCCTCAATAGATGCAATAGAACTTGCCAGAGTAACTGATCGAGCAATAAGAGAATCAAAATGCATAGATACTTCTTCCTTAGTGATTTCTGCTGGTGAAAAGGTTTGGACAGTAATTGTTGACATCGTGCCTTTGAACACTGCAGGTTGTTTATTTGATATATCTTCATTTGGTGCAGTTTTAGCTTTATTAAATACAAAATTTCCCATTATTGAAAATGATAAGATTGTTTATGGAAAATTTTCAGATAAAAGACTTAATCTTCTAAATATCCCTATTACTGTAACAGTGTACAAGTATAAAAATTATCTGATGATAAATCCAAGTTTATATGATTTAGAGCATGCAGAATGTAGGTTGAGTATTACTACAATTGATGATCAAACAATAGTGGCTTTGCAAAAGGGAGGAATTGGATCATTTACAATCGAAGAAGTTAAAGAATGTGTTAATATTGCATTTAAGAAGGGTAATGAATTGCGAAAAATGATTAAAGAAAAATATGCTTTATTGAGGTGAAATTATGAATAAGTTAGTTAGAGAGGACTTTTTTAAAAAGTTGACAAGATTTGAGAGGGCAAGAATAATATCTGCTAGAGCGTTTCAATTAGAGTTAAATGCACCTTTTATGATAGAATTTGATGAAGAAACATTGAGAAGTGTGAATTATGATCCAGTGCGATTAGCTAGAATTGAATTTGAAAAGGGAGTTGTGCCATTGAGAATAAAACGTTTTGATGAGTGGACAAAAGGAAAATTAAGAGATCAAAAGAAATCTTAAGACAGTAAATATTTATAAAGTAAGCATTTTTCCAAAAAGAGGTGAATCTATGGAAGGAGTTGTAGTGCATTACAGAAGAGGGAAGCATGTTCAATATACTAATCAAATTATTATTCATCTAAAGGATATAACTACGAGAGAACTTGCAAGAAGTTTAGTAGGTAAGAAGGTAGTGTATGTTACAAAAACAGGAAAGCAGATAGTAGGAGTTATTAAAGCTCCACATGGTAATTCTGGAAATGTTAGAGCAATTTTTGAAAAAGGATTACCAGGGCAATGTATAGGAAAAAAGGTCATGATTGAGTGATCCAATGATATGAGGTGATGGTATGGAAATTTCATCCGAATTGGGAAATGAGGTTTTATCTTTGATAGAAAGTGTAAAAAAGACTGGTAAGATTAAGAAGGGCATTAATGAGGTAACAAAGGCAATCGAGCGAGATCAGGCTAAACTTGTAGTTTATGCAAAAGATGTAAATCCACCTGAGATAGTTATGCATTTAGAGCCATTATGTAAGGAAAAAGGAATTCCTTGTGTGAAGTATGGAACAAAGGCAGAACTAGGAGCAGTAGTTGGATTAAATGTTGGAACTAGTTCAATTGCTATAGTGGATGAAGGACAAGAAAAGCAGAGATTAAAAGTAATTTTGGATCAATTGAAAGCACTTTCAAAATAACTTAGAGAAGGTGTGAAAAATGGGAGCACCTAAAAAGAAAGTACGAGAAGTAAAAATGGAGGGAATTGTAGAGGAGAAAAAGGCAGAGTTTGAAGGCCCAGTTCCCGCAAGAGTAGAGGAAATTATTGGTAGAACAGGAATGAGGGGAGAGGTTACCCAAGTGAGAGTTAAGGTTTTAAGTGGAAAAGATGAAGGAAAGATCATGAGAAGAAATGTTAAAGGACCTGTGAGGATTGGAGATATCTTAATGCTTAGGAATACAGAAATAGAGGCTTTACCTTTGAAGAGATAAGAGGTGTGAGAATGAAATGTTCTTTTTGTGGAAGAGAATTTCAGAAAGGAACAGGATTGATGTATGTATTAAATGATGGAAAAATATTGTACTTTTGTTCTTCAAAGTGTAGAAAAAATCATTTGAAACTCAGCAGAAATCCAGTAAAATTGAAGTGGACCAAGTTATATTCTCGAGATTAATTGTATTTTTCTTTTTCTGGTTTTTGGGAATTTTTAAGAATAATTAAATAAATTAAAGGTTTTATTTATAAATATATCATTGAAGCATACCAAATTTCATTACTTTTTTACAGATTAGTGGTTTCAAAAATAGAAATATTTATATACTTGGATAGTGTTTCAATGTTACTACTACATGAGAGGTTTTAACCAGAAAAAAATGATTAAGGGGTGGTAAAAAATGAAAAAAATACTAAATTTGATAGTTGGTTTGTTATTGGTATTGGTAATGGCAAATAATGTTTTTGGTATTGGTGTGGAATTGAGTAAGATAGAAGTGAACGGTTATAGCACATTGGATGCAACATTGCCACTATATATAGAAAGAAGTAATGAATTGGATATTGATATTTGGTTTTCTGCAAATACAGACTATTCAAATGTGCAAGTATATGCATTCTTAAGTGGCTATGAATATGGAGAAATAAGAGATAATACTCCTGTCTTTGATATTAAAAGTGGGGTTATGTATCACAGAACATTAAATCTAAGATTGCCACAAATCCTTGACACAGGAAGATATTTGTTGAGAATTATTTTTGCAGATAGATCTGGCACAATAAAAGATAGTGTTTATGAAATTCCATTATATGTAGGAACTGCTCGAAATTTATTGGAAATAAGAAATGTAATGTTTATTCCTGGTAGAGTTGTGAAGCAAGGAGATTCCTTGTTGGTTGCAGCTAGAATCGAAAATCTAGGCGAAAAGGATGAAAGAGATGTTAAGGTTACTGTTGAAGTTCCAAGGTTAGGGATATATCAAGTAGATTATGTTGATCTAATAAAATCAGGAGAAATATTAAGCAGTGATTATTTAATGTTAACAATTCCTAACTGTGCAGCACCAGGAGAATATGATGTAAAAGTGTCTCTTTCATATAATAGAAACACAGTTTCCACTTTTGTTGTTGGAAAGATTTCAGTAGTTGAATCTGGTGCATGCTTAACAACACAACCCCAGCTTACAGAGAAAAAGACTACCATAACACTAAGTTCCAAAACCTATCAAATAAAATCAGGAGAAACAGCTACATATGCAGTTACCTTCAAGAATGAAGGATCAAAAGATTCCCTTTACAAGATAGAAGCTGTTGTTCCAAATAATTGGGGAAGTGTTAAGATTAGTCCAGCTTCAAGTTTTGTTTTGAAGAGTGGAGAAGTTAAGACAGTATTTGTTTCAATTACACCAACAAAAAATGTAGTTGGAGAGCAAATGTTCCAATTACTAGTAAAAGTAGACGAGGAAACAAGAGAGATACCATTGACCACAGTAGTTGAACCAAAGGAAGAGTCTCTTTTAGTGTTCCAGATTGCATTAATTGTTTTAATTGTTGTTTTAATAGTTTTGGGAATCTTGATAGGAACAATAAGAGCATCAAAGAAAAAAGAGAAGAAAGAGGAAGAGGAAACATATTATTAAACTTTTTTTAGCTTTTTTTAACTTTTTGTTTTTGCTTTTTTGCTTCTCTTTTCTTATGCTTTTTTCATTTTTTCTAAATTTTTCTAAAACTTTAGCAAAAAAAATAAAAAGACCAATTCTTTTGCAAACATAGCTATGGATTTTGAAACCACATTAAAGATATTTTATGACTTTTTTCAGAATTATCCAGTTTATTATTCTCAGATATTAGAGAACCTAAGATTGAGAAAGAACTTTGTTGTAATTTCTTTTTCAGATATTGCTGAATTTAATCTAGAACTTTCAGAGGAACTTCTAGAAAATCCATATGAGACAATAAAAGCAGCTCAGACAGCAATAAGGGAATTTGTTGGTCAGGACTTGAAAAGATTTAATGTTAGATTTACAAATTTACCAGAAAGTCAGAAATTGCTAATTAAGGATATTAGAAGTGTTCATTTGAATAAACTTTTTTACTTTGAGGGAATTGTGAGACAGAAATCCGATGTAAGGCCGATGGCAGAAAGTGCTATATTTGAATGTCCGTCGTGTGGTAATCTAATCAAGGTAATTCAGGTAGAGAATAAATTTAAGGAACCTGCGGTTTGCAATGCTTGTGGCAGAAAAGGAAGATTTAAGTTGGTTGAAAAAGAGCTCATTGATGCGCAAGGTTTAGTCATTGAAGAAGCACCAGAATCATTAACAGGAGGAGAACAACCTAAACGTTTGCAGGTTTTGCTTGAGGACGATCTAACAAGTTCAGAAAGAGATAAGATCACAAATCCTGGAAACAAGGTTAAGATCATAGGTGTGTTAAGAGAAAAACCCATACCTTTAAAAGGTGGTGGAATTAGTGTTAAGTTTGATATTATTCTAGAAGCGAATAATATTGAGCCTTTAGAAGAAGTTTTGCTTGATGTTCAGCTAACTGAAGAGGATGAGGAAAAGATAATTAGATTAAGTAAGGATCCGGATTTTATGAAAAAGGCTATAGATTCTATAGCTCCAGGCATATATGGTCATGAAGAGATTAAAGAAGCAATTCTGTTGCAATTTGTTGGTGGAGTTAGAAAGGTGAGGGAAGATGGAGTAATAACAAGAGGAGATATACATATATTGCTTGTTGGAGATCCAGGTTCTGGAAAGAGTCAACTTTTGAAAAGAGCATTAGTAGTAGCACCTAAGGCAAGATATGTTAGCGGAAAAGGTGCATCTGGAGCAGGATTGACTGCTGCAGTAGTTAAGGATGAGTTTTTAGGTGGTTGGAGTTTAGAAGCAGGTGCATTGGTTTTGGCAAATGAAGGAGTATGTTTAATTGATGAGCTAGACAAGATGAGCAATGAAGATAGAAGTGCTATGCATGAGGCACTTGAGCAGCAGACTATAACAATAAGCAAGGCAAATATTCAAGCAACTTTAAGGGCTCAGACTACAGTTTTGGCAGCAGCAAATCCTAAGCTTGGTAGGTTTAATCCTTATGAACCTATTGCAACCCAGATAGATTTGCCACCAGCATTGATAAGTAGATTTGATCTAATATTTCCAATAAAGGACGTTCCGGATCCTCAAAAGGATAAGGAGATGGCAGAATTTATTTTGAAATTGCACAAAGACAAAGATGTTACAAAGCCGCCAATCGATACGCAAATGCTAAGAAAGTATTTGGCATATGCAAAACAGAGAATTTCACCAACACTGACTGAAGAAGCAATCATGGAATTAGAAAGTTATTACGTGAAGATGAGGTCTTCTGTAAGTCAGGAGGGAGAAGTTAGAACAATACCAATTACTGCAAGACAATTAGAGGCATTGATAAGATTGAGTGAAGCAAATGCTAAGATTAGGCTGTCACCAGTTGTTACGCGGGAGCATGCCTTAAGTGCAATTAGATTATTGGAGAAGTGTTTAAAGGTAGTTGGTATTGATCCTTCTACTGGAAAATTAGATATTGATGTTATTTTTACTGGAATGTCTGCTTCAAAGAGAAGTGTGATTCTTCTTGTTAAGGAATTGATTAATAATTTATCTCAGGAGAATGAAAAAGTGAAGAAAGAATTGTTGATTGAGAAGGCAAAGGAAAAGGGACTTAAAGATGAGGATATTGAAGAGGCAATAGAAAAGTTAAAGAGAAAAGGTGATATTTTTGAACCAATTCCTGGTTATTATCAGAAGTTAGAGTGAGAAGATGGATGACAATCTTATTATTTCCTATTTGGAACGAATTCTTTCAGAACTTGAGGAAATTAAAAGAAGATTAGATTCTTTAGAATTAAAAGAAAAAAGCTCAGAAAAATTGAAATTTCCTTTGCTTCAACAATGGAAAGAAAATATAAGAAATAAATGCGTTTACTTAGAAAATATAAATATTGAAGGAGAGGCAGAATATTTTTGTTCATTAATAAAAGACATATGCAATCTTTTTAACTGTCCACTTAATCAAGAAGAGAACACAAAATAAGCTATTTCTTTTCCAGCATTCTTTTTATTTTTTCAAAAAATCCCATAAGTACATATCCTTCTGCTTTTGTGAGTTTAGCTTTTCCTAGAACTCTTATCCAGCATTTTTTCATGGTGTCTAATCTATCAGGGCGGTTTGTTTCAATTTTATCTATGATCTTGTCTATCTTTTCTATTAGAATTTCATATTCCTTTCTTGGCAATGGTTTAAATTTGGGAGCATTTGATCTTTTTTCTTTTTTATATTTATAATATACATAAAGAATAACAGATAATGCATGACTAACATTCATGATACTATAGTTTTTGCTAGTTTCAATTGTTATTACACAGTCACAAAGTAAAAGTTCTTCATTAGTTAATCCTATACTTTCTCTGCCCAAAACAATTGCATTTTTTGCATTATAGTTAATATGTTCTCTGAAGAATGTTTCACATTCAATAACGTCTCTTATCAAGTTTTTGTCATGCGAATATTTTCCAGTAGTTCCTATTAACAAATTAAATTCTCTTTTTAGGTCATTCAATGCTATTTTTGGATCAGAAAATATCACTCTTGCATTTTCTATAATTTCCTTTGCATGCATAGCAACATATTTTGCCTTTTCGTTAAGTTCTTTGGGATTTAGGATTATTAATTCGCTTACTTCGAAGTTTTTCATTGCTCTTGCAATAAAGCCTATATTTTCGCTTTTTTCAGGTTCTACCAAAATTATACTTAGCATTTTCGATAAAAACAATAGCTCTATGGAAATCTATATTGGAATGAATGCAAATGAATGTAAGTGAAATATATACAATAAATTTATAAATTTTCTCGGATCTCTTAGTTAAGGTGATATATATGGCAAAAGATGAATATGATGAAGACGAAAAACTAACATTTGAGGATTTGGCAGTAATGGCTAACGACAAGGTTGATGCCTTAATAGATTTATTGATAGAGAAAAATATAATTAAGGAAGAAGAGTTAATGGATAAATTAAATGGCCTTTATACCGAAGAAGAGGTTGAAGAGGATTTTGAGGAAGACTACGAGGAAGAGTATGAAGAGGACAGTGATGAAGAAGATTTTGATGAGGAATAATTATATTTAAAAACTCCAGATTTAAATAAGAATTTTAAGAAAAACTATTTATTCTCTTCTATTTTTCTTTTCTTTGATGAAATTTGAGAAAAAACAGTTCATAGCAAATTTAGAAAAGGGTATGACTGTTAGCGATATTTTTGTAGTTAAAAATAAATCCGAGATCTATAGATATTCTGCGGGTTATAGATTTGAATTGTTGTTAGGTGATAAAACAGGTGAGATATATCTTAAGTACTGGGGAACAAATGATTATGATGCTGTAAAAAAGATTTGGGAGGATATTCCTCTTAATTCTGTAATATATGTGGAAGCTAAGGTTGTAGTTTGGAATAATACTTTAGAATTGTCAGCTAATGAGCAATCTACCATTAGAGTTTTGGGTGAGGAGGATTATTTTAAGAAAGATTTTATAGAGATAAGTGAAACCATAGAAAAGGATATGGAAGAGTTAAAGAGTGTTATTATGAATATAGATAATGATATTTTAAGGAACTTTATTTTAAATGTTTTCAAGAATCCCAATTTTCTGGTTGAATTTAAAAGAAGTCCAGCTTCATATCTTACACACTATTTCTATGCAGGTGGGTTAGTAAAGCATACCTTGAATGTTGCAAAGATTTGCTTAAATATCTCGAAAATTCATGAATATTTTGATAAGAATCTCTTATTGGCAGGTGCAATATTGCATGATATTGGAAGAACAAAGCAATTTAAAATAGATACTATCATTAAACCTACAAATTCATATTTTTTAGAACCTCATGAAGGAATAGGTGTAAGAATGTTACAGCCTTATTATGAATCAATGGCAATTTCTTCTGATTTTCAGGTAAAACTGAATCATCTAATTCTTACCCATCACACACAACCAGCATTACCAGAGGGTTATCTTTTAAAGTATGCTAATGATTTAGATATTAAAATGGCAACAATTTACAAATTGAAACAGTTAAAGAAAGATAATATCGTTGAATTTGAGGAAGGATTTTTGTTTTTTTAAATAACAAAATTTTTAAATATAATGTTTTTTCACAATCTAATTTTTTATGATTAGAGGTGAATCTAATGGCTAAGCAAAAACCGCATTTGAACGTTGTATTTATAGGACATGTAGACCATGGTAAATCTACAACAATTGGAAGGTTGTTGTATGATTCAGGTGCTGTAGATGAGCAAACGATGAGAAAATTGAAAGAGGAAGCGGAGCAGAGAGGAAAAGTTGGATTTGAATTCGCTTATTTGATGGACCAGTTACGAGAAGAGAGAGAAAGAGGTATAACAATTGATATTTCCCACAAAAAATTCGATACTTCAAAGTATGAAATCACAATCATTGATGCACCTGGTCACAGAGACTTTGTTAAAAATATGATCACTGGTGCAAGTCAAGCAGATGCTGCAGTTTTAGTTGTTGCAGCCGACGATGGTGTAAATGAGCAAACAAGAGAACATGTTCTGTTAGCAAAGACTTTGGGAATAAATCAGATTATTGTTGCAATCAATAAAATGGATGCCGTAAAGTATGATCAAAAGAGATTTGAGGAAGTCAAAGAAGAAGTTAAGAAACTTTTGACAGTAGTTGGTTATAGAGATGTGAATTCAATTCCTATGATACCATTAGCCTCTTTGCTGGGAGATAATGTGGTAAAAAAATCTCAAAATATGCCTTGGTATACTGGAGAAACATTGCTAGAAGCATTTGATAAGTATCTTAAAGAACCTGAAAAGTTAATAAATTTACCATTGCGTTTGCCGATTGAAAATGTGTTCCAGATCTCTGGTATAGGTACAGTACCAACAGGAAAGGTAGAGACAGGTGTAATTAAGGTGGGTCAAAAAGTAGTTGCAATGCCGGCAAGAACAGGTACAGGAATTGAAGGTGAAGTAAAGTCAATTGAAATGCATCATGAACCATTACAACAGGCAGAACCAGGAGATAACATTGGAATTAACGTCAGAGGTTGGAGTAAGAAAGATATTGCAAGAGGAGATGTTATAGGTCCTGTGGATAATCCACCAACAGTTGCAAAGGAATTTAGAGCACAGGTTTATATTTCAAGACATCCTTCAGTCATAGCACCAGGTTATACTCCAGTTTTCCATGCACATACCGCACAAGTCCCAGGAAGAATAGTTGCTATTGAGAAGATCATTGATCCAAAAACAGGACAAGTAGTTAAAGAGAATCCAGATTTCATTAAGCCTTCAGAAATAGCAATAATTAGAGTTGAGCCATTGAAACCATTAGCAATCGAGGAAAAGAAAGTTAATCCAAAGTTGTCAAGTTTTGCAATGAGAGACTCAGGGATGACAATTGGAGTAGGAATTGTGTTGGAGATTACAAAGAAGTAAAGATTTTTTAATTTCTTTATTCTTTGTTTCTTTTAGGGGATTAGAAAATGGCATATGCAAGAATTAAGATAACCTCTACAGATGTAAAGAAAATTAATGAATTAATAAGTCAGATCAAGGATATAGCAGAAAAGGCAGGAGTCGAGGTAAAAGGTCCAATTCCTCTCCCTACAAAGATTCTAAGAATAGCAACAATGAGAAATGCCTTTGGTAGAGGTTATGAAACAATTCAAAGATTTGAGATGAGGATTCACAAAAGGATTTTGGATATAACACTGAATGATTATGCCCTCAGAATGATTATGAGAGTTCCCATTAGTCACGGAGTTAATGTTGAGATTGAGATAGTTAATTAATTCTAATCAAGCTTTAATGGTTCTCTTATTTATAAATCCTTATTGATTTTCTCATGAATTCAAAATTCATAATATTTTTAAAGTTATTTCCTTTAGAAGATATTTGTTTCTCTTAGTATAGGTTTTACTATACTAATTTTCTACTCTTCAGTTAAAAAATATTTATATACTTTAAATGAGGGTATATTACTATGTTAGCCAAATCCAAATCAATGGCAAACGTGAAGATTAAGAACTCTAAGAAAGTAGAGGATTATCTAATTCAGATAGAAACAAAAGTAGTTGAGAGTATTTCAAATGATCCTGATTTTTTGAGAGTTGTTTTTGAGCTAAGAAAAAAGTCTAACTATTCAGAGTTTGAACTGGCAGAAAAATTAAAGTTGGATATTATGAAAGTAAGGAGAATTTTATATAAACTTTTTGAACATGGATTGCTGTTTTGGAGAAGAAAGAAGGATAGGCAAAAAGGTTGGTATGTTTACTATTGGACTATAAGAGAGGATCAATTTATTTTTTACTATAAAACATATCTTGAGAAAAGGATAAATTACTTCAAGAAAAAAATTGAGTTTGAAGAAAAAACAAACTTTTTCATGTGTCCAAATTTCTGTATGAGAGCAACTTATGAAGATGCAATAAATCTAAATTTTACCTGTCCTGAATGTGGAAGTGTTTTTGTTGAACAGGATAATTCAAAAACTATTTCTAATCTAAGAAAACAATTGGAGGATTTAGAGAACGAATTGACTGAATTGGAGAGAAGTGAATTAATAAAGTATATTGCTAAAGAATATGATAAGTGGACAAGTAGTGAGAATCTTTTCGCCAAAACTAAAAAAAGAGGGGTTGAAAAGGAGAGAGATTTCTTGGACATATTGTTGAACGATATTGCGCCAGAGACTGTAATTACTGATGTGAGTGAAGAAGAAGAGCCCTCGGGGTATTAGACTTTTTCTTTTTTCTTTTTTCTCTTTTGAATTACTTATCCTAACATTTCCACAGTGGTAAAAAAATTTTAAATTTTTTAACTCTTTAATTTAAGTAAACGAATGACAACTAATAGAAAAAAAATTACTAGTGAAAAAGTTCTAAAGTTTTTAGTTTTATTGATTTTCTTAATGATATTAATAATTTATGGAGTTTTTTTGTTTAGTAAAGTAAGATCAAAAATAGATGATTCTAGAGCTGGTCGAGTGCACGAGATGTTTGCAAGTAGTGGAGAACAGCAACAGATAATTGAGGCAATTGAAAAGATAGACCTTGATAATATGGAACTAGAAGAGATTATTAAATTAATTGAAACTGAGTTATCTTCTTTTTCTTTTTATAATAACGAAAAAATTGATACTTGCTTCAGAAAGTTAATAGATCGTAATTTGGTTCAAGGGCCATATTGTCGATCAGAAAATTGGGATGTGATTACAAAGTATGACATTACTGGGGATTGTATTAAGCCAACATCAAAAGAGATTTTTTTCTGTGATAAAAGGTAAAAAAAATTGTAGGAATAAAACCAAATTAAACATCTTTCAAGTGGTAAAAAAATTTTAAATATTATCTTTGTGTAAGAGTTTTGTAAGTTGAGGTGATCAAATGAAAAAAAGCCAAAGTTTGAATATAAACACAATCATAATTGCTGCTTTAGGTGTTTTAGTGCTAATTGTTTCAATAGTTTTATTTTCATCTCAAATGGGAAAGCAAAGTGAAAAAATAAATAGAGCAAGTACCCCTCAAGCGAGAATTCAGACACTTCTTGTCGCTCAAGGGGAACTTGACAGCATAATTAAAGAGCTAAATGATGAAAAATTTAGAGAAGAAGTATTAGAAAATGTATCGGTGACAACTGCTGAGGCAGGATCGGCAATAGATGTTAGATTATCAAAATATTCATTTTATCAAAAAGATGATATAGATACCTGTTTTTCTAAAAAATATAAATCAACAGATACGGCCCCCGAGGAAATTCAGGAAACTTGTAAATCTAATTCCTGGAACTCTTATGTGAAAGAAGGCGATGGGTCTAAAAATCCTTACAATTTTCTGACTGAATGTTTTAAAGTTGGAGCTGTGTCGGTATATTTTTGCGAAAAGAAAAGATAAATAATTTTTGAAGAACTTTTAATCACTTAAAAATAATAAAAAAATTTTAAATATTATCAGAGTGTAGAATTTTACAACTTGAGGTGATCAAATGAAAAAAAGCCAAAGTTTAAGTATAAACACAATAATTATTGCTGCTTTGGGTGTGGTAGTTTTGATAGTTTCCATAGTCTTATTTACATCTCAGATGGGGAAGCAAACAACTCAGATAGATACAACTACAGGCTCGACAATGGTTGAATCGACTTTGAGTTCTAGTGGAGAAAAAAGTGCAATAATTGATGTTATCAGCAAAATGACGGAAGTTAATGCTGTTTCAATTGAGGGTAAGTTGAGTACTTTTCAAGCATATAATATTTTTGATGTTTGTTTTAAGGACACCAGTGGTTTTAATTGTAAATCTACAGGTTGGACTAATAATCCAAAATATAATCCCAGTAGAGACTGTTATAAACCAGTTGGTGGTAAAGAAATTTACTTTTGTGCAACCAAATAAGTACCTCTGAGAGTTTTATATTTGATCTTTTCTTTTTTATTATTTTTTCTTATTGAATGTGATAAACTATGAGATTTGAAAAGACAAGGATTATAATTTTAGGGATTTCTATTATACTTCTTGTATTTTTTCTCTTTTATTATTATCCAAAATATCGCCTAATTCAAGGCAGATACAGGGTTATAGAAATTCTAGAAAGGAAAAATATGACAATTGGGCAAATAGAGACCTTGTACGAAAAGAAACAATGTGCTTTAAAATGTTTAGAGGAAAATGAGCAAAATCTTCAAAAAATGCAAAATATACTGTATACAATTTTAGATATTTATTCCATAAAGGAAATCGAGCCTGTGTTTTATATTATCCCAAAAAATCAAATTCTTCCATCAACATATGAAAAGGATCTTAGATATTGTATTGAAATAACTTCAAGTGATAGTGCTGAAATTCGGACTTTCTTGTGTAAGAAAAAATATAAATAGTAGTTTTGATTTTTATATTAGTTAAAAAATGAAGAGATCTCTAAAAAACGATAAAAAAAATGAATCTAGCAGAAGAAGAATTTCCTTGATTATTTTACTTATATTGGTTATGATATTATTGATTGTTGTGTTTTCTTATTCTACAAAAACTTCTAATAGAAGATCAAATCAGCCAATTAACGAAGAAATACCCTTAGAATTGATAAATTTCTTAGAATCCAAAAACATAGATCCTTATGAGTTTTTAGTAGATTTACAAGAAGATACAGATTGTAATGGTTTGGATTGGGGTCCTTGTTTAGAAAAAATATCTAAGGTTCTAGAAAAGTATAAATTGAAAATAAATTATGGTATTTGTTTAGATAGATTGAATGAGTGTAGACCTGAAAAATCTATAAAAGATTCCTGCTTAAGAACAGTTTTTGCAAAAAGTACAGAATATGTTATTTATCTCTGCATCTAGTTCTATATTTCAATTATTGCACCTTCAAAGCCAGGATTAACGAGTTTTGAGGTTCCAATTTCATCCATTTTTCCAAAATTTTCGTGTAAATGTCCACACACGCATATTTTTGGTTGATATTTTTCAATGAATCTTCTAAATTCAATATTTCCTACATGTTCATTTTCAAGAAGATCTAGGTTAGTTCCATAAGGAGGAGCATGTGTGATAAAAATATCTAATTTTTTTATTTTCAATCTTTTCATTTCTATTTCAATTGATTTCGTGTCTGGATTAGAGTAACTAAAGCCACCTCCACCGATTCCGGCAATGATTATATTCTTAAATATTATTATCTTATTGTGGATAAATTGAATATTCTTGAGTTTTTTGATATAGAATTCTATTGCTTCTTCACTTTCATGGTTTCCATGAATGAGAAAAATAGGAATATTTAATGTGTCCCATTTTTTAAGGATTTTTCCTAAATCTTCTTCAAAGAATGAAATGTCTCCAGCATGTAATATTAGTTCTACATTCTCAGTTTTTTGAGGAATGAGGCCGTGTGTATCTGTAATAAGAAGTATTTTCATTTTTCTATAGACCTCCACTTATAAATGTTTCAATGATTCCTGCAATTAAAAGTAAGATACATGAAATTAGTATGAGTTCAGATGCATCATACAGAACTTTTTTGAACACTTTAGTGTTAATGTGATGATTTATAATTGCTGTAAAGATTAAGCCACCTGCAAATGCACTTATTACATATGCCATTATCTCAGGTACTCCATGAAGTAAGTACTTTAGAGTTCCTCTTAACATAGCGACGTAAAAGGGTTCTTTTATTCTTAGTAGATCATATATTGCGGAGCCAATTGCAAATCCTAGTACACTTGCATTCCAATTTAGAATCCAAAGACTTCCTGCGCCTATTAGTATTGAAGCAATTAAAGATAAGAACATAACTCGAAAGTTATTTGAAAGTATTTCTTGAAGATAAAGCATAGAGTTGTAAAAATTTCCAGTTGGTATATTATTTATTTCATCAATCACCTTTTTTTGTTCTAAGAATAAAGTGTTATTTGGAAAAAAAATCTGAATGAGGACTACTGCTAAAGTTGTGGAAAAGAAGAATATAGAAAAAAGCCCTATTGCTCGATAATGTAGTTTCCAATTCTCATAACTTCTTAACTCTCTTAATTCTTCAAAAGATAATATTTTATATGCAAATGGTACTTGAAGAAGAGTAATGATGAATATTATTAATAGTGAGAGATTATTCAGTTTTAATAAAAAGCTAATTATCAAAAAGACGAGAAGCAAGATGAATTCTGTTAGAAAAAAGAATATGAAAAATGTAAATTCATGAGATTCATCATATTTTGGATTCAAGATTTCTTTTATCATTTTTGAATAAAAATTTGATAAAAAAGAGCCCCCACGCGGATTGCTGGAGGCAGAACCAGAACATGAATTTTGGTATTTACTCATATCCGCTCCCCTATCTGCACCAATCATATGGCTTATGGCTGCTTCCTTCCGGACCTGACCCGTTCACCACATGATTGGCCTGATAGGACAGATACTCACAGTAAATACCAAAACCCAGAGGTTCTAATTCTTACCCCTCGCAATCCGCTTCGGTTCCGCCATATAGCCTTGCGGTTACAACCCCTGGCTAGAGGGCCAACCTAGGGGGCTCGTTAATAAAAAATTGAGAATTATTTTTAAAGATTTTCTTTCTAATCAAATCGAAACATTTATAAATTTTTTTATCTATCCTTTTATAAAATTATCTTTACAAAAGTGTGTATTTTTTGATGATTATTTTTTAATTGTGTGATTGGTGAAAGAAATGTCTGGTAAATCTATTAAAAAGTGCCCTGAATGTGGCTCTCATAATCTCTTTTTTGATATGAAAAAGGGAGAAGTTGTTTGCAGAGATTGTGGTTTTGTTATAGATGCACAGATGGTGGATTTTGACAAAGAGTGGAGATCATTTGAAGATGAGGAAAACGAAAAGAGACGAGCTGGCAGTCCGTTGACTTATACACAATATGACAAAGGTGTTGGAACTCAAATAGGAAATACTTCTGATTTCGCAAGATTGGATCCTAAGCTCAAAAAAACTTTTCAGAGGATCAGTGTTTGGCATCAGAGAGTTAGCACGGCAATAGAAAGAAATTTGAAAACTGCACTTGCAGAATTAAGACGAATTTCATCGACATTGAATTTGCCTCCCTCTGTAGAAGAAGAGGCAGCAAGGATATATACCTTAGCAGTTCAAAAAGGGCTTGTGAGAGGAAGAAGTATGGAATCCGTAGTTTCTGGAGCAGTTTATGCAGCATGCAGAAGAAATGAGGTTCCAAGAACGCTTAATGAAATTTCTGAAAGCATAGGTATAGATAAAAAAGAGATTGGAAGAACCTATAGATTTATAACCCGTGAATTAGGAATAAATATTTTACCAAGTAATCCAGCAGATTATATTGACAGATTTGCATCAGCACTTAAATTATCTTCAAAAATTCGAGTTCAAGCAATTGAGATTTTAGAGAAGGCTAAGGATTTGGAACTTACTTCTGGTAGGGGACCTACAGGTATTGCAGCAGCAGCTTTGTATGTTGCAGCATTGATGAATAATGAGAAAAGAACACAGAGAGAGGTAGCAGAAGTAGCAGGAGTAACTGAAGTTACAATCAGAAATCGTTACAAAGAATTGATAGAATTGTTGAAACTCAATAATAAGATAAAAAAATCAAAAAAACGTGGAAGAAAAGAGGAGCAGCAATCTGAGGACGAGGATCTGAACTTCTAGCCATTCAAACAGATTTTTAATTCTTAGTTAACTCTTTTTCAAGTTCTTCGAGATTCAATTGATCGAAAGGGATTCCTAATCTTTTGTATTTTTTCAGTAAATCGTTCATTTTTCCTTTGTTACTTTTAAACATCCTTAACAATTTACTCATTTGTTTATATTGTTTTATTAGCAATTTTATTTCTTCTTTTTTAACTCCACTTCCTTTAGAAACTCTATTTATTCTAGATTCGTTAATTATTTCTGGATTTCTCAATTCTTCAAAAGTAAAAGATTGTAAAGCATATTTCCATTTCTCCAATGTTTCTTCTTGCTGGTTAATGAGTTCTTTTGGTAGAGATAAGCTACTTAATCCAGGAATCATGCTAAATAATTTTCCCAAAGATCCAAATTTTTTTACGGTTTCTAATTGAAAATAGAAGTCCATAAGATTAAATTCACCAGATTCTATCCTTTTTTCAAGTTCTTTTGCTACATCAACACTTACTTCTTCTTGAATCTTAGCTAATAATCCTCTAATATCCCCAAATCCAATTAATCTTCCTACAAATCCTTTTACATCAAACTCTTCTAAATCCTCTATTTTTTCTCCTACACCAATAAAGAAAACAGGAACATTTGCAATTTTACAAGCTGCTAAAACTCCACCACCTTTTGCGGTACCTTCCATCTTAGTTACAATTACTCCACTTATTCCTATACTTTCGTGAAAACCTCGTGCTTGTTTTTCAGATTGCTGTCCAGTTTCTGCAGTTATTACCAATAATTTATGATTTGGGTTTACAATTTCATTTATTTTTTTAATTTCATCAATGTAATCTGGTTCTAGTGCATTTCTTCCAGCAGTATCAACAATGATTAATTCATATTTAATTAATTCTTTTTCATATTTTTTCCAAACTTTTACAGGATCCCTTTCTTTTTCATCACCAAAAAAATCTACATGAATCTTTTCACTTAACTGCTTAAGTTGTTCAAAAGCAGCAGGTCTAAATGTATCTAATTGAACAAGTGCAATCTTGTAGCCCTTTTTCTTATAGTAGTAAGCTAATTTAGCAGCAGTAGTTGTCTTTCCATGCCCAAACAATCCCAATAAAAGAATTCTATCTCCTTTTTTAACAATTAACTTTTCATCTTTTCCCAGGATGTTTACTAATTCTTCATAGATTATGTTTATTATTTGCTCTTTTCTACTTATTTTTGAAGGTGGTTTCTCTTCAAAAGCTCTTTTTTTAATTTTATTAGATAATTCTAAAACTAACCGTACATTAACATCAGCACTTATTAATGCCCTTTGGATTTCTTTTACTGCAGATTCAATTACCTCTTTTTCACTAGATAAAGATGTTGCAATACTAGTTATAGTCTTCTTTAATGATTCACTTAGTTTTTCTAACATATGCTTAAAGATGGAAGTATTCTTTTAAAAAATTTTTTATATCTGTATTCTTATTTCAAATTATGATAATTGCTTTATATGGAAAAAAGGGAAGTGGAAAGACAACGGTTGCAAAATATCTTCTTTCGAAGAATTTTGAAAGTGAGTATTATCCAATAGAGAAGTTAAGTGAATCTAAAAACATAGTTTTAGACTCGATTACGCCCGATTATATTAACAATCTCTTTTCTAGGAATGATTTTTTTGTTATCGAAATTGAATGTGATAAGAAAATAAGAGAAAGAAGAATAAATGAGGAGATTATCGAATTAGAATCTGAGAATCAAGAAATAGTTCCTGATTTTAAAATTTTTAATAATCACTCTGTTGAAGAATTGTATAAAAAGATAGATACTATTTTGCAAATAATTCCTCAAATAAAATCGCCTGAAGATCGTTTTGAAAAAACTTACAATGAGATTTATATCTATAATGATAGGTTAATTCTCAGACCTATAAAGATAAAGTATTATCTTAATGTTGCAAAGGAAGTCGCTAAAAGAAGTACTTGCTTATATGTTAGATATGGTGCTATAATAGTGAAGGATGATCAGATTGTTTCTACAGGATATGTAGGTGCTCCCAGAGGTGTAAAGTCATCTATTGATAAGAATTTCTGTTTGAGAAGACAATTAAATATTCCATCAGGCACACACTATGAAATTTGTAGATCTGTGCATGCTGAGCAAAATGCAATAATTAATGCGGCAAGGGCGGGGGTTAATATCTTGAATGGAACCATGTATTTCTATGGAGAAAAATACACTTCAAATGGTACTAATATTATAAATGGCTTTCCATGTTTTATATGTAAGAAAATGATAATAAATGCAGGAATTAGTAAATTTATTTCACTTAATACCTCTGGTAAAATTGTAATTTATGATGTTGATGCTTGGAGAGAAGAATGGAAAGAGAATGATATGCTTGAAACCAAGGAAAGATATTTTGTAGATTATTAATCTTAAAAATGAACTCTTATTTTTGGTTTCCATATGAGAAATTAAGAAAAGGTCAATATGAGATGATGAATTCTATAAGGGAAGCTCTGTTAAATTCTAAACCTATCCTAATTCATGCTCCTACAGGAATAGGAAAAACATCAGCAGTTTTGGCTTCAGTATTACCATTTGCAAAGGAAACTCAAAAAAAGGTATTCTTTCTTACTTCCAGGCTTTTGCATCATCATTTAATAAAAGAAACAATAAGAGAAATTATTAAAAAACATTCTGTAAATATAAAATCTGCATATCTGATTGGTAAAAGATATCTTTGTAGTTATGATTTTGCAGTAAAAAAGAACGATTTTCATGAATTCTGTGCAAAATTAAGAGAACACGATCAGTGTCCATATTATTTGAAAACATACCAGAATAGCAAGATAAATCCTGAAATTATATCTCAAATTAAGGAATATGATATAGTAGATTCTTCTATGATTTTGGATCTGTTTAGAGAAAATTTTTGTTCTTATGAAATATCGATATATCTTGCAAAAAATGCAGACATAATTGTGCTAGATTATAACTATATATTAAATCCAACAATAAGGAACATATTTTTAAAAAGGTTTAATTTATCATTAGATGATTGTATTTTTATTTTTGATGAGTCTCACAATCTGCCAAAGAGAGCAACAGAGATTTTATCTTCTAAGATCACTATCCAACAGATAAAGAACACATTGATGCAGTTGAGAGAATTTAATTATGAAATTGATGAACTAAACTTCCTTTACAGTTTTTTGGAAGAAAAATTTCGGGATTTAATTATCAAAAATCTTTTATTGTATAATAAAAAATTTGTTCATGAGGATGTTGTAAGATTCAAGAAAGATCTTGAAAATAAATCAATAGGCACATTGAGATCAATGTTTGAAAGAATTCTAATTGAAGAAACAGAGATAGTGGATCAAATATCCTTTTCCAGAGAAGAACTTTCAGGAGTTTCAGATCTTTTGGATTTACTTTATTCAAAACTTAGCAATATTGGTTATGAGATAATAGAGCATGTCAAAAAGAATTATGTGTTAAGTTTAGCAAAAAATTTAGAAACGTTTCTTTATTTAGATCCATCTTACTTCACATATTTTTCATACAGTAGAGATTCTCAAAATTTTGGTATTTATGCCGAGTGCTTAGATCCTTCTAAACTTTTTTTGGATTTAGGGAACAATGTAATTGCTATGTCTGGAACATTGAAGCCAGTTGAAATGTATAACCAGATATTGTTCAATGGAAGAGGAATTGAAAAAACCTTTGATAGTCCTTTTCCAGAAAAAAATAAATTAGAGATTATTCTCACAGATGTATCTTCTCTGTACAAAAAAAGAAATGAAGAAGAATACAAACGTATTGCAGCAAAGCTAACAAGTATTCTAAATTATATTCCTGGAAATGTTTTAATATATTTTCCTAGTTATTATTTTCTTTATTCTATCAAAAGATATGTTAATACTCAAAAGGCAATCCTTGTTGAAAATCCGAATCTTTCTAAAAGAGAAAAAGATGATTTGTTAGATGAGTTTAAAGGATATGCTAAAAGATCACATCCTGGAGGTGTTTTGTTTGCAGTTTCAACTGGAAATTTTGCAGAAGGAATTGATTTACCAGATGAATATTTAAATGCAGTAATAATTGTGGGTTTTCCATTAGAAAAACCAGATTTAAGAACAAGAGCAAGAATTGAGTTTTATGATAAAAAATTCGGAAATGGAGAGAATTATGCCTACATTTATCCTACGTTAGCAAAAGTTATGCAAAACGCGGGTAGATGTATAAGAACAGAAAAAGATCGTGGGATAATTATCTATATGGACGAAAGATTTAAGAGGTTTAAATCATTTTTTCCAAGTGCAATCATTGATCCAAAAGATATAGATAAGATCATTCAAGATTTTTTTCGTTATGATTCATGAGATTCATAAGAAAAAATTTAAATTAAGATAATTCAAATTATTAGTTCAAATTTGTAATTTAGAAAATGAGAGATTCATTAAACAAAGGATTAAGCTTTGGATTGACATCAGGTATTATAACTACCTTAGGTTTAATGGTTGGTTTACATTCTGGAACCCATTCAAAATTAGCTGTTATCGGGGGAATTTTAACTATAGCAATTGCAGATGCATTTTCAGATGCCTTTGGAATTCATGTTTCAGAAGAATCCGAAAGCAAACATACCTCAAAAGAGATTTGGGAAGCAACATTATTTACTTTTTTCTTCAAATTTATTTTTTCTTCCTCTTTTATTGTTCCTTTTTTGTTGTGGGATTTGTTAATTGCAGTAATTGTGAGTGTTATCTGGGGCTTATTTTTATTGACAATCTTTAGTTATTATATTGCTAAAAAAGAAAAAGAAGAACCATTAAAAGTGATTTCTGAGCATTTCTTTATTGCAGTAATAGTAATTTTTTTATCGCATCTTGTAGGAGATGTTATTGCAAATTTTTTTTATAACTTAAGATGAATTTTTTATTTGGCAAAATTTTCAAAAACTAAAATTTTTAAAATAAAAGAATATTCAAAATGCTTGTTTTTCAAGGTGATGAAAATGGAGCAAAGAAATTTTTCTGATACAATTGGTTATCATTATATCGTTGAAGCTAGTGGTTGCAATCCAGAAATTCTTTCTGATTCAAACAAGATAAGAGATATTTTTATTGAAGCTGCGAAGTTGGCAAAAATGGATGTTAGAAGTAGTTATTTTTTCAGATTCTATCCTTTTGGTGTTAGTGGTGTTGTTATAATCTCTGAAAGTCATATTTCAACGCACACATGGCCTGAAAAAGGATATGCTGCATTAGATGTTTATACCTGTGGGAACACAGATCCAGAAGTTGCTGTAAAATATATCCTTGAAAAATTTGAAGCAAAACATGCTCATTTTACTGAAATTAAAAGAGGAATTTTTGAGGAAGAGGACAATACATACACACACATGTTTGTTACATGGGACGAAAAGATTACTAAGGAGTAATTTAATGAAATCTTTATATATTTATTTGTATTTCCAAAAATGATGGACGAGAAAGTAGCTCATCTTCTGTCTGAGTTGGATGCAATTTTCTCAAAAATTCGGGAGGAGAAATCTTATAAGGTTGCAGGAGTTCCTAATTCTAGTCTTAAGGTAGTTTGCTCAGTTTGTAAGCAAGAAATTGAGTTTGCTCATACAGTTTATAATCTGGCAGAGCATAAGATAATTTGCTTTAGATGTTATGAACGAGATCTTTCAGAAACAGAAGATGTGGCAGAATGGATGAAAGATTTTTCATTTGAAGATTATTTCTAATCTCTCAATACTTCGCCAGTTATGAGATTTATTACTTTTGAAGGTTTTCCATTAAGTGGTCCAGCATATATTATAAATTCAATTTCTTTTTCTATTTCGTTATTTAAATCATCTAAATCTTTCATATATGTGTCATTTGAACTGTTTACGCATGTTGTTATTATTGGTTTATTTAGTTCACTTAAGAATCTCATGATTTCATGATCTGGAATCCTTATTCCAATAGTATCACTATAGCTTACGTTTGGTGCTATACAATAAGAATTCTTCAATTTTAGTATGAATGTATATGGACCAGGTAATTTTGCAAGTTCTTTCTCAATTTTTTCATTAACTTCACAATTTTCATATATCCAATCAATAGAAGGAGGAATGATTGAAAAAGGTACTATACTCTTCTTTTTTATATTCCTTAACTTATCTACTGCAAAAGGATTAGTTGCGTCACATCCGAGACCATATATTGTGTCGGTCGGATAAATAAATAAGCATCCCTCCAAAATCTTTCCAATAAGTTCATATTTTCTTTGTTCTAATTCACTTAGGTAAATTATTTGCATGCAAAATATGGGAATTTAATATAGTTTTAAAATTTTTTCAATACAAATATTTTTAAATGAACTATTCTTAGATGAAATATATGAATTTTTCAAGAATTTTAATTTTATGCATGTGTATTTTTTTATTTTTAGAAACAGGTCATTCTTTCATAGTTTATGATTTTCCGGACAGGCTGGTAATAAATTATACCATTTCATTGAAAATCTCGGGAGAAAAAGGAAAGATTACTCTTTCAACTAATAAGATCCCAGTTTCACAGTATCATCAAGTAGTTCAATCCAAATTGCCGTCAGAGTTTGAGTATACATTTAAAGAAAAGGGCGTGATTAGAGATGAATTTTCTACAATTATTACTCTTTACATGACGCCATCTCAGATCAAGGAAAAAATCCCTTATCAAAGAGAGAATACTACTCTTTTACGAGAGATTATATGCTATGACGGTTACTGTGATGAGGCATATAAGCTCTTACGTGCATTGGTAAGTGAGTATCTTTCAGATGATCTCTTTAAAACAGTTTGCTATATTAATCATTTTGTAAACAAGTTCATAACATATGACATCTCATTCGTAAATGATCAGCAACCAAGACTAAGCAATATTCTGACTTTTAAAAGAGGTGTTTGTGTTCATTATGCATATTTTCTTCATGAGATTCTGAATTCAATAGGTATTAAAAATCAAATTGTTTATGGTTTTGCAAAAAACAGTGCTAATTCTACAGCATGGGAACCACATGCCTGGATTAAGTTAAATTTATCCAATAAAGTACTTTTTTTTGATCCTACATTTGATATATGTGGTTATTTAACTCCATATCACTTATATCTCTCAAATAATTCCTTAATTACTTCCATGTCATATTTTGGTTTTAGTAAAGATGTAGAATTTAGTGATGAAATTAAGATTACAGAAATAGAAACAAGTCAAACATATATGCCTAGTATATTTTTTGATTTTGAATTTTTTGAGGATGAAATTTATCATAATGAATCCGCATATTTAACTGTAACAGTAAAAAACAATGAACCTTTTTATATATTCTCAAATTTTAAATTAGTTTCAGCTGATGAAGTTACAATATTACCAGATGAATTCTTTTTTGTTTTAGAGCCATTTGAAGAGAAAAACATAACAGTGATTTTAAAACATTCTTTAAAGGATGTGCATTTTGATTATGTTGTTCCAGTTGTTTTGTACAGTTCTTGGTCTCAAAGTGTAACAAAAAACTTTAAAATAGTTAATAGAAAATCTCATCAAAGAGAAGAGAAAATAAATCCAAGGCCAGATTTACCATCTGTGCAAGAGGATTTTGAAATAGAATGTTTTCTGTATCCAATGTATTATTCAAATACTTCAAAAATCAAAATAATTTATAGAAATCAAACATTTTGCCTATTTAGGAGCAAGGGAAAGCCATTCATAGAAACGTTAAATGTGAGTGTTGCATCTTCAGACAATTTTGAGACACATTCTATTCCATTGATCCTTTCAAAAACATATCCTGAAGAAGTTTACTTTGATGAAATCACAAGATTAGGTATAAACAACATTATTCTTAACATTGCCAATAAGTCTGTTAATTTTACAGTAGTAAAGGAACTTCTAAATATATCCTATTATGAGACTGATGATAAATTTGTTTTTTATGATCCTTTGAAATATAGAAAAGAAATAAAAATAAAGGTCGGAAATAAATTAATCTACAAAAACACCACAGATGATGCTTTTAATATAACAATAGATAAGAAATATATTTCAGACATTCTCAAACTAACCTATTCTCAAAATGTATCAATAAACATAACAGTTGTTTACGATACTTTTGCATATATTTTTAATGAAAATATTTCAATAAATGTATCTTTTTGGCAAAGCATAAAAAATATATTTAAAATAATCTTAGAAAATATAATCAATTGGTTTTATGAATAGTACAAAATGTCCCAACAATGCATATTTTGTGAAATTGTAAAAGGAAACGTAAGTTCTTTTAAGGTGTTAGAGGCTAATGAATTTATGGTTATTTTAGATATAAATCCCGCAGAAAGAGGCCATATGATCATTATTCCAAAAAGACATGTTTCTATGCTAGAAGAATTGAATGAATTAGAGTTAAAGGAGTTATCATACCTATTGAATTATTTAATTTCTAAAACAGAAAAAACATTAGAATGCAAAGGATTTCAGTTTTACTCAGCAATTGGAAATAAGGCAGGTCAGAGAATAGATCATCTACTGTTTCATTTAATTCCTGTTTATGAAAACATACCCCTTGAGTTTAGATTTCAAAACTTTGATGAGAAAGAGGTAAATGATATTGCAAAGAGATTTAGAGAATTAATATCAAAGGATGAGAAAAAATGAAATATGAATCAGATTATATGAAAAAAGTAAAAGAAGAATCTAACCTAAAACTAGCAAGAATATTTCAATTTTTCTTATTCTTTTATGGAGTTTTATTAATTATCATATCTATTTATTACTTTTTACAAAAAGGATCCATTAATCAAAACATTTTGTTATTTTTTGTGATAGGTTTATTTTTTATTTTATCATCTTTGCTATGGAAAATGTTTTTAAATAACAAAAAGAGAAAATTAGAAGAGGGTAAGCAAGAGTTTTATACGCCAATAATTGAGGGTTGATTTTAAATGTGTATTTAATAACTTTTTTAAATGCTAAATTTTTATACAATTTTGGTGAGAATTGTGGCAAAAAAAATCAAAAAAGAAAAGCAAAAAGATACATTAGATGAATCTTTGCAAGCATCTGAACAGTCGATGTCTCCTGAAACAAACTATCAGAAGATTCCAGTTCCGCCAGAGGTTCTTCAGATTCTTGTTCAAAAAAATAATCAAAAAGATCGATTAAAAAATGCAATAATTGTTATAATTATTCTCTCCTTTTTTTCTTCAATTTTGATTTCTCAACTAGATTTTAAAATGGGAAATGTAGCTATTGTTAAAATATATGATACTATTTCATATGATAATCAAAATTTTGAATTGGAAAGCGTACTTTCTTTTTTAGATTCTCTCAAGTATAATAAGCGAATTAAAGCAATAGTATTGGATATAAATTCTCCAGGAGGTAGTGCAGTAGCTACTCATCATCTTGTTAAAAAAATACAACAGTTAAAGAACGAAAGAAACCTTACGGTATATGCCCTTATTCGAGAATATGGTACTTCTGGAGCATATTGGATTGCATCTGTGGCAGATAGAATATATGCAGATGAGTTAAGTCTAGTTGGTAGCATTGGAGTGCTTTCGTCTTTTGTTACAATTCAAAAATTCTTGGAAAGGTATAATATAACTTATGAGAGAATCGTTGGAGGAAAATATAAGGATTTAGGATCAATTTTCAAGGATTTGAATGAGGAAGAACGTCAATTATTGTTGTCAAAAATTACAAAGGTTCATGATTTCTTTATTTTTTCCGTGGCACAAAAAAGAAATATTCCTGAAGAAAAAATGATAGAACTTGCAACAGGAGAATTTTTTATAGGTTTAGAGGGAAAAGAGTTAGGTTTGATCGATGAATTTGGAACTCTCGATGATCTAATAAAGAGAATTGAGATTGAGAAAAACATAACAGTGATTCCTTTGGAGTATAAAGCAAAAAAATCAATCTGGCAGAGAATGTTGGGTTTTTTTGAACAAGCAGGCTTTTCTTTTGGAAAGGGATTTATAAGAGGTATTACTTTTAAAACAGATGAGAAGTCTACAGTTCAACTTATTTAGGTATTTTTTATTTTCTCAGTATTGATGATATTGTTTTCTAACATGATTTTTTTCATTATGGTTAGATGTGCTCCGTCCGGGATTTGAACCCGGGTCACAGGCTCGAAAGGCCTGTATGCTTGGCCTCTACACCAACGGAGCAATAATAAAAGTTTTGAAAAGACAATTATTTATAAATATTTCCACTATTCAGTCTCATCTTCTTTTTCAAAATCCTCTATCTCGTCTATGATTTCAACCTTTTGGGTATATTCAGGACTTTCAGGCAGGTCCTCTTCAACAGGTTTTATTTTCTCTAAAATTTCCTTTAGTTTTAATTTTATGCTCTCTTTTTCACTTTCATTTTTTAAATCCAAGATTTTGCAAAGAGCATCTGAAAATGAATCCAAATAATGTTCAATATATTCTTTTTTCTTTATCTGATCATAAATATATGACTTTTTCTTAACGTAAATTGCTAATTTTCTTGCAGCCTGTTGAAGTGCTTTTTTTATTTCACTTATTATTTCTGGATAATGAGCAATCGCTTCTTTTGCTTCAGAAGTATATGGAACCCATACAGATGCAATGTGAACTACAATTACTAATGGAGCAATAGGCAAACTTCCTTTTGGTTGCGAAATGCCATAGTTGTTCCAATTTATTTCACTAATTGCTCTTGTTATTGCACAGGCTCCCTTTTGAAATAGCAATGGAACTCGATTAGCAAACCTTATTATTGTCACTTCTTCATTTGGTAATCCACCACCATAAGCAAGTCCAACTTCAATAATGAATGGATTTCCTCTATAAACAGCAGGATTTCTTGTAACAGTAACAAAAAATTCAGCAGGAATTTCCTTTCTTAAGCCCTTTTCTAAAATTTCTTCACCGATGGGACTTAAGCAATCCCCTGAAGGAGCCATTATTTGAGTTTCTTGAATTGTTTTGTACAATTTTTCTATTTCATATGGTTCTAATTCTTTTGGAACTTTGTTTAGGTCGATTTTTGCTTTTTCACAGATCTCCTTTGCTGTCTTTTCTCCAACTCTTGAAAATGAATTTGTTAGAAATTGGATTAAATTGCTGTGGTTGCTTTCTTTTATCATTTCTATGAACTTTCCAAGTTCTACACCATGTGGATGCGGCAGAATTTCTTTTGCTTCTCTAGGTAATTGTTCACTTCCCCTGGCAAATATTTTTTGTTCAAATTCAGGAGTGATGTATATAATTGTTGCATGAGGATTTGCTATTGCAGTGTATTTTAGATAACTTTCAATCGCTCTTGCACTTCTTCCATAGTCTCCTTCAAGTTCAAGTTCAATTCTTAATCCCGATTCCTTGTCCCAATCCTTTTCTTCTTCATAAATTATTTCAGGTTCGTTCTTTTTAGTATTTATTTTTAATTTACAGAAATATGCTTTTTTCATATCCTTTGTTTTTGAAGTTATGATGGATTCTTTTGCAGTAGTAAGTTGAGCATAAAGTATACACGCAGAAATTCCAATGCCCTGCTGTCCCCTTGATTGCTTTAATCTGTGAAATTTACTTCCATACAACAATTTACCTAATGCTTTAGAAACCTTTTCTTTTTCAATCCCAGGGCCATTATCCTCTACTACAATTCTATATCTCTTTTTTGATTTATCAACTTCATAGATCTGTATAACAATTTCAGGCAGAATTTTTGCCTCTTCACAAGCGTCTAGACTATTGTCAACTGCCTCTTTTACAGTAGTTAGTAATGCCTTTGTTGGACTATCAAATCCCAGTAAATGCCTATTCTTTTCAAAAAATTCTGCAATGCTAATTTCTTTGTGTTGGCGTTCCATCACTTTAATTAAATTTGAGAGATTTAAAAAAGTTTTGCAAGTTGGTAATATTTCAAAATTTTTGAATCTCGCGAGATAGAATTTGTCACTTAAAAATTTATTTTCCTATCAAGTTTTATTTAAAATATAAAATAAAATGAAAAATCAGTAAAAGATATTGTCATATCCATATATGTGATAGTAGGTTACAAGATAATTTAGTGATAGGCCGTAGGTAATTCCTTTCATTAGGTAAGTTATTAATTCAATCCAATATCGAATTGGTTTTCTCTTTATTGTTTTAGTTAGTCGAGGTAAAAATGTAAGAAGGTATGCATATATCTGAAAAAAGTCAATTTCCCAAGCCGAGAGATCATTTGATTTTAGAATTGCTTTGAAAGTTATATTATCTGCTTTATTTAACCTATTCAGAACCATCTTAGATCCTGTTTTTTCAATAATCTTTACACTTTCATTAGTTAAAGGTTTAAATATAAAGAAAGCACTCCTTTCAGAATTTATTTTTTTAGCTAATTTTATTGTTTTCAGTATGCTTTTTTTGGTTTCGCCTGGTACTCCTAAAATATAATAGGATGTAGATTTCATTCTGTACTTTTTTAGAAGAGTTGATACTTCTTCAATTTTTTCATCACTTAATCCCTTTCTTAATATTTTGTTTCTAATTTCTTCATCACCATGTTCAAAACCAATTCTTAGCATATTGCATCCTGCTTCTTTAAGTAGTTTTATCTTTTTTTCATTTAGATTGTCAGCTCTTGAAAACATAGAATATTTGTGCTTATTTATGTTAGCAATTTTTTTGTAATGTTCACAGAACTCTATAATCCAATTTTCTTCTAAAGTTGGGATTTGATCAAATACTTGAATTAATCTTAAACCTCTATTTTCATATTTTTTCCATTGATATGCAAGTTCTTCAGCAAATCGCTTAGGAGACATCTTTCGATAATATCTTTTGGGATCAACTGCATTTGCAAATTCTCTTGCTTCACAAAAAGAACAGTTGTAGATGCAACCTCTACTTCCAATAAAGTATAACATACCCAAAAAATAAAAGTATTTGTCCAAATCTTCCCAAAGATCCCAGTCAAGATATGGCAAATCGTCTAGATTCTCATAAAAATAACCAGCGTTGTGAATTAAAGTTCCATCCTCCTCATAGTACCATAAACCTCTTATATTTCTAAGTTCTTTCTTTTTTTCTAATTTATTTAAAAATTCGACAATTGTTTCGTCGGCATCACCTACAAAAAGATAATCAAAGAGGGAATTTCTGATAATCTGAGGATTTGTTGTAGCATAATATCCTCCGATTATTATTTTGATATTAGGATTAAGTTTCTTAATTTCTTCAGATATTTTTATAATGTATTTAAAATAAAGAGAATTGGTAGAAAAACCAATAATATTTGGTTTGAATTCATGAATGTGTTTTTTTAATTTTTCTCTCCAAGTTCTTTTGTGAAAAGTAAAATCTAAGATTCTTGCAAGATGGTGACTCTTTTTATTTATTATTGTTGCTAAAGTGGTTATTGCAATATCTAGTGCACTATAATCTCCTCCCAAAGTTGGATTTATAAATGTTATTCTCATTTTTGTATTTTTTTAATATTAATCATTATTTAATAAATTTTGCTAAATATAAGAAGGATTTGCGAGAATAAAAAAAAATTTAAACAGAGCTAATTTTTTTTTGATAATGAAAATTTTTATGATTTTTACTGGTCAGCCATGTGAGATTGATTGTATTTATTGTAAAAGGAATTACTATCATTATCAAAATAATTTTAAAAGTAAATCACCAGAGGATGTTTTTAATGAAGTTTTGGAAATTATTAAAAATAACAAAGAAGACAATGGTGATTTATTTTTTCACCTTACTGGAGTTGGTGAACCTCTTATGTTGTCAAATATTCGAGAAATATGTCAAATTATGCATGAAAATAAAATTAGTTTTCTTATAGAAACTAACGGAATTAAATTAAAAGATGAAAATTTTTTAGGTGAATTAGTTCGGCTAGGATTAAAAGGAATTATTTTAACAATTTGCTCCATAATTGAAGAAGAATATCGTATAATTACACAGTCAAATTATTTTGAAGATGTTCTAATTGCGATAGAAAACATTGAAAAATTTCATATTCCATTAGAGCTTTCAATTCCTATCTTAAAGCAAAATCTTTTTACATTTCACTTGATTCCTATTTTTTTAAAGAAGTACTATAGAGATTTGAATCTTCAGAAAGTTAATCTTTCTTTGGTTCGAATAAATTCGCCAACACACATGTTTAAAGAGTGTAGTTTCAGAATTTCAGATTACTCCGAGTTTATAGAGGATAGAATATTATATTTGAATGATTTAGGATTTGTGATTGATTTTTCAACCTCTGCAGGTGTTTTTCCATTTTGCTTTTTCAAAAGACTGACAAAAAAATTTAAGTTATATAACAAGTCGTATATTTTTGATGGAATGAGACAAAAGACAGTTTACTGTTTAAATTGTTTTTTTAACTTCTCTTGTCCAGGACCATCAAGCACATATCTAGAGCTTTATGGTGATGAAGAATTTAAGGAATTATACTTCAGTGAAAACAGTGTGTATAATTCAAAAATTTTATAAATAGATAAAAACTTCTTTAATGCGATTTTTAGTATGAATAAATCTATTTTTAAAACAATTCCAAGAGAAGAATTTGAAAAAAGTGGCAGTTGGATAATTAAGGAGAATGAAGATTCAGTTTATATTCTTTTGAATGCGAAGTTATTTGATAAAAAGGTAATTTTTGCTACCTTATACAATATGCAGCAGTTTGCATATACTCTCTTAGATTTTGACGGAAAAGATTATATTATAAGATTAATTCGCACTAATAATCAAAAAAATTTAGAAGAACTAGCATTAGATTTTACTCAGAGATTAATAAACTTTGAGCATTATTTTCTTCAATTGGAAGATGTTAAAGATATAAAGGAAGAAATCTTTAAAGAAGTCTATAGTCAATTGCAGAAAGGATCCGTTCCTGAAGTAGATTATGACATAAATGAGCAAGGTGTTGAAGAGAATTCAGAGTTTTGTGGTTGTGAGGAAGAAACATTAGAAGTTCAAGACGAAGGAATTAAGCTTCAACCAGAGAATATTGATTTTCAAGAATTTGAAGACTTATTAAAGCCGTGGGAAGAAAGATTCAAAGAGGATTTGAAAGATAAAAGAGATCCTTATCTTGAAAAATAATATAATTCTGAAAATGAAAATTTTGTTTGACAATGAAAAAGGAGAAATTAATTTTATTGACTTTCCTCTATTTCTTTACTCTAGAAAATCTTTTTTCAAACTTCTTAATTTGATAGTAAATGATTTTGAGATTAAATTTGAGAGGTTTAATTATTTGGATGAACGTTGGTTTGAAGAAACTTTCAGAGATAATTTGTTATTGGAAAAATTTTGGAATCAAGATACGTCTTACTTTGGTAGAAATGCAAATTTCTTAGGTACTATTGATTTTAAATTAAAAAGTACTACTCAAATTTCAGAGGAAGAGGTTAAAGAATTCGTAAATTATTTCTTTGACCTATTGATTTCATATGAAGCGATTGATTTTCTAGAACAAGAAAAATATTTTAACAGTAGAGCATGAATAACCTTTTTGAGATAAAAAAATATGAAATTCCTTTTTACAGGTTTAAAAAATTTGGTAATAAGTATTTAGTTACTACTGATTCAGGAGCTTGGATTTTTCTAACTGAAGATGAGTTCTATTTATTCTATAATCATTCACTCTCATCTGAGTTATACAGAAAATTAGAAGAAAAAAATATAATAATTACACCAGAAAATAGGAAAAACATTGTAATGAAGTATCTTAATTTTTATTGGCCAAGGTATTTAGGAGCTTCTTTATTGATAGTAGTGCCTACATTAAGATGTAATTTTACATGCAAGTATTGTTATTCTTATAGGAAGAATGAAAACGAGATGGGATATGATATGACTTTGGAAGTAGCTTGCAAGATTTTAGATTTGATTTTTCAAACACCAGCTCCACACATAGTTTTAGAATTTACAGGCGGGGAACCATTATTAAATTTTGAGATAATTAAGTACATGATTGAAGAATGTGAAAAAATAAAAAAGTATCATAATAAATCAGTTTCATATGCAATTGTAACAAATGGTTATTATTTAGATGAAGAAAAATTTAATTTTCTAAGTAAATATGGTTGTGGAATTTGTATAAGTTTCGATGGACCCAAAGAATTACATGATTTTCATAGAAAAATTACCAACAATCCTAAGCAAAGTAGTTATGATCTGGTTGTTGAGAAAATAAAGTGGTTGTTCAAAGAAAAGTATCCATTTGTATTTGCGATTCCTGTTATAACAAAAAAGAGTTTTGCTTATTGGAAAGAGATTATTGATGAATACGTTAAATTGGGAATATTAACATATAGATTTAAATTTATGAGCTTTTTTGGATTTGCGTCAAATTACAAGATTTGGACTGAGTTAGGAGCTACACCTGAAGAGTTCGTTGAGTTTTGGAAAAAATCTGTTGATTACTTGATAGAATTAAATAAGAAAGGAATTAAAGCAAAGGAGAATATTGCGGGATATATATTAGCAAAACTTTTTAGGACTAGACCAGCGGGATTTGCAGAATTAGAGATTCCTTGCGGTGCTACAATAGGTCAATTACTCTTTAATTATGAGGGATCTATTTATCCTTGTGATGAAGCTAGAATTTTTCCTAATTTTAGGATTGGGTCTGTATTTACTCATAAATATGAAGATTTGATTTTACATCCAACGACTACATCTTTAATAAATGCTTCTTCAATGGTGGAATCTTGCTATTCTTGTGTATATTATCCTTATTGTGGTAGTTGTCCCGTGGAGGATTATAATAGGTATAAAACCATGATAGTAAATATACCTTCTTCATATAGATGTAGAGTTTATAAAGGAATGTTTGATTATATTTTCCAAAAATTAAGTGAAGATGAAGAAGTTATGAAGATTTTTCAAAATTGGGTGGGGGTGTAGGATGATCTTAATGGATTCATACTTTAAGATTGGTATTATTTCAAAGTGTAATCTTAATTGTAGGTTCTGTTCGACAGCAGGCAAATCAGATGAGCTTTCATTAGAAGAGATAAAGGAGTTAATTTTAAATGCTATAAAACAGAGAAAAGTTCCTATGATTACGGGTGGAGAACCATTATTACATCCTAACTTTTTTGATATTCTTTCCTTTATGAAAGAAAATCATATTCGTGGTGTGGTGGAGTCAAATGGTCTTTTACTGCTAGATTCCAATATTTATGATAGATTAAAACCTTTCTTAAAGGATTTTATTACTTTTGATTTTTTGATCAATGGTTTTAATTCTAATTTACATGATTATCTTAGTGGGAAAGAAGGAAGTTTTTTTGGACTTTTAAAAATATTGGAGCGATTTCAGTCAGACTCTATTCCTTTCAATCTTCACGTAGTTATCAATAAAGTTAATTATAGATATCTTCCTAATATTGCAAGTTTAGCTTTAAGGTTTAATGCTCAACAGATAAGATTTATCTTTATACTTCCATTAGGTAATGCAGATAAGTATTTTGAGGAACTCATTCCATTTTTAAGTCTCGTTAGGCCATACTTATATTCGGTCTTAAAAAAATTATTGTTTGAGGATATTAGAGTATATTTTGAAAACATCCCTTATTGCGTTATTCCTTATTTTGAAAAATATATTCAATCCTTTGATTTGACATTTAAGACAAAAAAAGATGAAAAATTTTGTTCTATTTGTGCTTTTGATTTGATTTGTGATGGTTTTTATGAGTGGTATCTTTTGAGGAAAGCAGATGATGAATTTGTTTCGATTTCTCCATATAGAGAAAAACTCACTACAAAGCTAAGATTAACTCAAGATGCACATCCATTTTTGGATAATTATTTTCTAGTCCAATCATCTTTTGATCCAAATGTTAGGCCAATCTAATTAAATCTTAAATCTTTATTGTTTCAAACTCAATTTTTTCAGCAAATTCTTCAAAGTCAAAAAAATTCCTTAATTCTTTTATGTAATATGGAATTGCTAGAATACTTGTTGTAAGATACATTTCCTTACCTATTTCTAAGAGGATATACCTTATTTTGTAACATAAATCAAGGAACATTCTAAATTTTTCATCATCCTTTAAGTTACTTATAAAAAATTCATTTAATTCGTCTAGCATATTATTACTTAGTTTGAAGATTGCAGTATCACAAAGTTCAAATTCTAAGGGGATTTTTATTATTTTTTCTATATCTTGGAATTTTAAAGTTTTGTGAGCAAATCTTGTTTTTGTAACTTTTTTAATTCTCTCGTTTTCAATATTTGGTAATGAAGAAAGAAGGTAAATTATTTTCGGATTATAGAGGACTAATTGCTTTATAAGAAGTTCGTCAGCAAAATTAATAAAAATTTTTGAATCTTCTATTTCCTTATTGAGTTCTAACAGTTTAATTAAATGATAAATTAATTCTTCTTTTTTTTCACTCTTAAAAATTTTTATTTTAATGGTAATATCCTTTATGATTGTAAAGAAATCTTTAAAGACAGCGAATACTTGATCTTCATATTTTTGAATAGCACCAGGACATACATTTCTTACTTTACAGAATTTACAATCTTCAAAATATAATAGGTCTAAAAGATCCTTTTCCCTAATAAATCCTTTTAGTGCAAAGTATTGCAAATCTAAACTGTATTTTGGAAAATCTTGCATATAGCATAAAGGGATATTAAGCGTATAAAATTCTTTTTTATTTTCTATAAGATTTCTAATTAATAAAATAAGATATTTTTCAATTTTAAAGAGTTCTCTCTGTGAATGATATATGATAATCGTTTTGTCAGATTTCACGGTTTCATTAACAATATTTTTTATTAAATCAAAAGATAGATCATCAGATAAGTTTATGATTAGAAAATCATTGTAATTAATCACTCTTTGAGAGCCTTCATAAGTTTCCACAAATTCTTTAAGTTCTTTGTATTTTAAGGGATTCATTTTTATCAATCCTTTGGAATTAATGGAAATTCCTCATAATTATTCAGTATTTCCTCTTTAGATGTGATAGGTTTTCCAGGTACAGGGATAAATTCATCAGATCCGAATTTTAGTGGATATTCTTTCCATGGGCCTTCGCAAATAAATCGGAATCTACAAAATCCACATTGTTCGAACAAAGTCTTTCCCTCAGTAGTTCTTACTTTTTTGAAATCCCAAATATATCGTTCTTTTTCTTTTACTATTGTTTTTTCAGGGATATATAGTTCAGAAACAAATCTTTCATAACCTTTCATTAAGCAATATGGAACCGCCTCGTTCATTACATTAATGTTATGAATTGCAGCATATTTAGTTCCTTTTTTCATATAAACTATTGCTTCACTCATAGTTGGCATCATAGATTCGATATTGACCCATGCATTTCCAGCAGCATGAACAAAAGCATATTGGAACTGATCTACTTTTAG
>JAWBOS010000005.1:0-58390 GCA_038825875.1 Candidatus Woesearchaeota archaeon
CTTTGATAGGTTTAATCAATCTTTTTAGATCTTAGAGAATGAATTATCTAGACATAAAAAGATTGATTAAACCTATCAAAGTAAAAAACCAACTAAGTAGGGAATTCACAGGAGAATTAGAGATTTATTTATAAAATAAATATTATAATATTTTTTTGTCAATAATTAAATGTTTTAGTTTTTTAATATTTAAAAAATGTTGATTGATTTTAGTTAATTTTACCATTTGATAATACTAATAATTTGTAATTATTTTTAAGTAATTGTTTTAATTTATAAAAATAAAATTTTAAAAAATTTTAATAAAAAACTGAAACTTATTAATATTTTTTATTTAAAAAAATAAAAACTTAACAGTAATAAATTTAAACTTCATTTATTCCTATTTATTAAGAAACCATTGTCTTACTTTGGTTTGAATTAAAAAGTTAGTTAAAGATATTGGAAAAACAAATAAAAAATAACCCATTACCAAAAAATAGGATGATCAAAATGTCAATCTCCGGTAGAAAAAAACTAGAGGATTTTTTATCTTATTACGAGTCTAAACTTTACTCATCTTACAAAAAATATACCTTTGGTACTTTAGCAAATTTAGCTTTTTCGTTTTTGCCAGGGTACGGTCTTGCACCACAAACTATTCTCACATATACGAACAAGAGGCAACTGGAGAATTTGGAATTAGATGATGATTTTAACTTTTACTCAAAAATTAATTATATTGCAATTCCTTTTGGTTTTTTATTGTACTATTCTGTTGGTAAAGAACTTAACTATTCAAATATTGCATCTATCTTACTAGGCATTCAAGGAAGTTTAGCTTTTAAGGATCTATTTGTTTATCCTTTTGTAAGGGGGTCCTCGCATATAGCAGGATTAGTTGACAAAATTAAGGAAATAAAAAAAGAGATCAAGGAAAGAAATAAATTTCGGTGAAAAGATGCTTTTCTATTGGGGTTATTTGAGAGAAAGAGCATATGAATATAATGCTTATTTTGATTCTAAAACAGGGCAGTTCTTTTATGAAGGGCATCACTTGTTAGGATCTGATTACAAGTTCTATAAAAACAAGATAGATAATGGAGTTTTTTTAGATGATCTTTCGGCTGTTTATGTAAATTTTGATGAATCAGTACATCTTAAGAATATATATTCTAGAAGTTTAAAGAAGATTTATAATCCTAAGAGTCTTAGAAAACTATCAGAACTTGAAAAGATAAAGATCTTCTCTGAAGAACTTAAAAAAGAACTAAAAAAAGCTTATAAGGGTTCTAATAACTTAACAAATAATATGCAATTTTTGTTTTTTCTTCCAATAGATTTTTATTTCAGACATGGTCCCTTTGTTTGTAAGCATTACGCAAGTGCTATGGGCTGTTTGCTAGAAAAAGCAATAAATGAAGGAGTACTTAATGGAGATTTAAGTTTAGAAACAAATTATTTGGTTACAGATTCCATTCAGGGACATGCATGGATTAGATATAAAAATAACCACGGCACATTCATCATTGACTTAGCAAATAATAAAATTCAAAGCTTAGAAAAAAATATTGAAAATGAAAAGAGAATTGAAAAAAAAGAGAATTTAGAAAACAAACTCAAAAGATTAGATGTTGAAGTTGTTGAAAAGATATTAAAATATGAATACTGGGATTATAAAAGACCTGAAGAGAGTAGAGAGTTTAGAGAATACTATGAATTTATAGATTTCTTAAGAGATAAAGGTTATCAAGTAATACGAAGATTTTCTCCAATAAAGAGTAGAATTTATGTTAATCCTTGGTCAAATTTTGGAATTTATGTTGACGATCATGTTCTTCTTAAAAGGATTCATTCTATTATTTCATCAAAAGAATACAAAAATACATTAGAACTGCTAAAGGATTTGTTTACGACTTTCAACAATGTTTTAGCGGTTAGTTTTTATAATCCAATGGAGCATAAAAATAAAAACTTAAATGTTAAATTTCAAATCCACAATGATCAAGAACTTGAAAAAAAGGAATATAGTTTAAAAGCAAGAGGGTTTTTGAATCATGACTCTTTTTATGTAGTTAAATTGAGTGATTTAATAAATGCTGGAATTATCACATTGGAATCATATTATTTGATGCTTTCATCAATCTTAGAAACATTAAAAAAAGATAAGAAATTTAAGAACCTCTTGAGGGGAGATATAGTAATAGAAAGAGATGATGTTACTAGGTATAGGGGATACTGTTTCATGAGAATTTTTGATAATAAGAGGTATGTAATTGATTTGATGGCTGATTGTTGTTCAATAGAAAATAATAAAAAATTACCACATTGGATTCTTACTAACGAATACTAAAAAATAGTAAAAAAATATATAAATGAAAAATGTTATTAAATTTTGGTGATTACAATGGATGAAAATTTCCAAAATACCCAAAAAAATAAAGAGGAGCCAGTACAAAGCTCTGGAAAAGATATGGATTTGGAAAGTGCAGTAAAAAAAGCTTGGGCAGGAACAGCCGTACTTGGAGCGTCAGTATTTTTTATGCCACCAATAATATATCTGCCAGTAGGAATTGGTATTTCAACCTACACTTCTAGGTTGGCAAAGAATTATTTTGATAGTGACTTTTACAAGAAGTATGCTGCCACAAAAGGAATAACCTTTGGAGTAACATATTTGTTATCATCACTATCTCTAAATCAATACATAGAGGATCCTATCAAATTTTTTATCAGTGGAGGAATTTCTTTATTGCTCTCAGAAATTTTTGGAAGTGCATTAATGACCAAAGAAAAATCATCATACAGATAAGTTCAATTTAATTAACTTTTTGTTTTATTTTTTTTATGTTTTCTAGTGTGGTTTTTAGAATTCTTTCTTCAGCTTCTTTACTATAAAATGCAATATGTGGTGTATAGATAACATTTTCAAAAGATAGCAGAACGTGATTTTTTGCAATTTGTGAAATTTCCTTAAATTTTTCAGGATGTTTAATTATTTCCTTTTCTTCCTTTAATAGATCCTCTCCCTCAAGCACATCCAATCCAACGCCTGAAAGGATTCTGTTTTCTAAAGCATAGATTAATGCATCTGTTTCAACAACACTTCCTCTAGAAGTATTAATTAATATGGATCCCCTTTTAAACATTTTTATATTATTCATATTTATCAAATGATAAGTTTCTGGAGTTAAGGGCACATGTAATGTTATTATGTCTGAATTTGATAATAAGTATTCTAACTCAACATATCTAAAATCTAGAATTTCTTTTGCCAAATCATTTCTGTACGTATCATATGCTAAAACTCCCATACCAAATCCTTTTGCAATTCTTATTACATGTAATCCTATTTTTCCAGTACCAACAACACCTATCGTTTTTCCATATAAATCAAATCCTTCAAGTCCTCTTATATCAAAATTTCCAGAAATGGTTCTACTAAATGCTTTATGCACATTTCTACTTAGGTTTAGAATAAGAGCAAATGTGTGCTCTGCTACTGTATTTGAACCGTAGGAAGACACATTATACACAGAAATGTTTCTCAGATTTGCATAATTTGTGTCAATGTGATCTATTCCTGTACTTCTTGTAACAATTGCTTTTAAATTTGGTAAAGCATCAATTACATCACTTGTGATTTTTGAATAAATGAATACGCAAAGGATTTCTGTATCTCTAATTTCTTCAAGGTCTTCTTTTTGGAGATGTCTTGAGAAGAAAAGAAGATCTTCATTTCCCAACTCTTTTTTGAAAAATTCTATTTCTTTATCATCAACCTCAAAAAAGGTAATTTTCATAAAAATATCTCTAGTTTTTGTTATATATATTTTTTTTGAATCCTTAAGATTTTCATAACTTTCCAAGTGCTATATTGTCATTCAATCTCACAATCTTTACCTTTTGAGAAGAACCCAATTTTACATTCTTGAATGAATCATTTACGACAGTCATAATTCTATCCTTGTATTGTGCTATGAACTCATTCATCATTCTACCTGGAAAAATAATCTTTACTTCAATTTCATCGCCAATGTTAAATATATTTCTTGGCTTGTAGTCTTTTATAATATTTTCAAACATATGATCGCCTTTATATGCAACTTTTTCAATCAACCAATTATAAAAATTTTGAAATTCTTCCCATGTTTTTTCCTTTAGTTTTCTCCCAAATTTGTGCCTAACATAATTCTGTAATCCAAAACCAAGATTATACTTCTTGCATAATTCTAACACCTCTACAAGATCAAGATCGTTTATTCCTGGAAGCCAAACAGGTGTTAGGATAATATTCATTTTTTTGTGATACTCCTCAATAAACTTGACCACTCGATTAACATTAAAATTTGATCCTGCAAGTTGTTTATACTTTGCATCATCTAGTGTATCTAGAGATAGATTAATTTGATCTAATCCCGCTAGAAGTAATTCATCCATCAATCTATAATTCCAAAATGGCAATCTAGTGGTAATAGCAATCTTTTTTACTTTTTTTATTCTTTTAAGCCCTTTTATGAAATCAGTTAATTTTGAATAGAGCAATGTTTCTCCCTGAGGATTTATAAAGATAAAGACATCATTTACTTTTTCTCTTATAAATTCTTCAACATATCTTATGAAGTAATTATAATCAACCACAAAATCCCTTTTTCGTTTATTTGATTTTTCCTCATTAACCGAGCAGTGTAAACAGTCAAAAACACATCCATTAATAGGTCTTAATTCAACAACGTTTGTTCCTCTATCTACAATCCCAAATCCCAAAATTCCAAATAATGGCACTGGTTCAGTAACATAATATGCATCTCTTCCATTTATCTCGTTTTTAAGAGGAAAATAGTGATTTAATCTGAACTTTAGAAATTCTGCAAACTGATTAGGATCAATTATTTCTTTAGCTTCGATTATGAGGTTTCCATTTGAGATATTTTTTAAAATCCCATTGAATTTTTTTAGAATACTATTTAAATCTTCAATTGGCATTGATGTTGTAAAGTAGTTGTAGAGGTATATTTTTATACAATCATTCTTAAAATGAAATTTGAATTCGTCTAATGAAATTTCTTGTTCCATAGTTATTATTTAAGAAAATAATGCTCATTTAAAAAAGATACTTAACAAAAACTATTTAAAAGGTTTGATCTTTCTGGAAATGGAATGGATGAGTCTAAAATAGAGATAACCTTCGAGAAATTAATGGATCTCTATCGAAGAGAAAAAAATAATCCAAATCTAGAAGAACTACCATCAGATTTCTACCAGAGGGTTTTAGAGTACTTAAAATTAAAGGAAAGCGAGATAAAAACTTCTTCCTCAGAAAGTGAATTGTTTTTAGATGAAAATGAAATTAAAGAGCAGAGACAATATTCAAATGCTAAAAAGATAATTTCTAAAATATATGAGTTAAGAGAGAGCAAAATTGTTGAAATGGCAAAAAATAAGGCACTTTCAAAAAATATAATCATAAATACCACTAATATGTTAGATTATGAAAAACAATTATTTAATTACCTATTGGGCGTATTTTCATTATTCAGAGAAAATATTCTTGAAAGAGTTCTATCATTGAAAGAACCAATTCTTTCACTTCAGTTAGATATAAATTATAATGAAAAGCAAGAGATAAAACTAAAGAGAAAAGTAAAAGTACAATTCCTTACTCCCATACCTGAATTTATAGATGCAGAAGGAAAAAAATATGGGCCTTATTTAGAAAATGAGATTGACATCTTACCAGAAGACATAGCAGAAATTCTTATAAAGAAAAAGAAATGTATTCCTTTTGATCAAAAATGATTCAAAAGAATAAAAGAATTCTTGAACTAAAAAATTATACAAATGATAGTATATTAAATTTAGTTCTAGACACATTAGAAAGAGGAAAGCAAATAATAATTTTCGTTAATTCAAAAAGAAATGCAGAATCCTTAGCAAAAAGAATTAGTTTTTATTTGAAAGATTTTCTCTCTGAAGAAATTAAAAGTTATTTAAAAGAAATAGCTGAAAAAATAAAAAACGTTTTAGATATCCCAACAGAACAATGCACAGTTTTGAGTGAATGTGTACAATATGGAGTAGCATTTCATCATTCAGGATTGCTGTCAGAACAAAGAGCAATGATAGAGAATGAATTTAAAAAAGGGAACATAAAAGTTATTGTTTGTACACCTACATTATCAGCAGGCATAAATCTGCCAGCATATAGAGTTCTTATTAAAGAAATCTATAGATTTGATAATACAATTAAACCTATTTCTCGAATGGAATTTCATCAAATGGCTGGTCGAGCAGGTAGACCAGATTATGAAAAAGAAGGCGAAGCAATAGTGCTAAGTGATAATGAGGATTTTGTATATAATAATTATATAAACAAGGATCCTGAGGAGATAATTTCTAAAATTTCTGTAGAAACAAAATTAAGATCAATTATACTTTCATTATGTTGCAAATATACTTCTACTAAAGAAATATATAATTTTATGCAAAATACATTTTTCGCACATCAATATGGTGATTTTTCAATGTTAAAAAATAAAATATTGAGCATTTTAAGAGAACTTCATAAGATGAATTTTATAAGAATTAATAAAGATCACATTCAAAAAGAGTTTATTCCAAGCAATGAAATAACAGACAATTTTTTGTTTGTTCCAACAGAACTTGGAAGAAGAGTTAATGATCTTTATCTTGATCCATACACAGCAGCAAATATTGTTAAATTTTTTAGCAGAAATGATAAAAATTTAGTTCTATATCTCTATACTTTGACTCAATCATACGAGTTGCTTCCTTTGTTTTCAGTTTCAAAAAAAGAAGAGGAAAACTTAATTTCTTTTATGTTACAGAATGAACTTCCACTAGAAGATACTGATTCTATTCAGCAAGCAAAATTTGTTATGATTCTTCTTGATTGGATCAATGAAAAATCGGAGAGATTAATAGAAGAGGAATATAATGTAAGACCTGGAGAATTGAAAAGCAAACTAGAAATTATTGAATGGTTAGGTTATGCGTCAGAAGAAATTTCTAAGATTGTTAATCCAGAATTTTATAGTTTTTTAAAGATAATTAATCTTAGATTAAAATACGGAGTAAAAGATGAATTAGTTGAACTTTGCGCATTAAAGTATATTGGAAGAATGAGAAGTAGACAGCTTTATGAGGTAGGCATAAAAAATGTCAAGGATTTGCTTTTGAAACAGTCCTCTGCAAGGAAAGTACTTGGTAAGTTTTATGATTTGGTCTTAAAAGAAAATAATTTATATTTGTCTAAACAATAAATGAATATGAAAATTCACTATATAATTCCTAAGCAAAAATTTGATGATTCTGAAATTGAAAACATAAAGCACGAATTACTAAAAATTGATTCTAAAAAATTAAATATTTTTTATTCTTATCAATATGAAAACTTATACAAGATTATACGTGAATTTCTAAAAGACAAAAATATAATTTCATTGGAATCAATTCATAGTAAAAAGGAAAACGTGATATTAGGTTGTGATTTTTTTAAGTTGGATTACGATGTACTTGCTATTGTTGAAAATAATTTTCATCTTATTCCAGTTTTGCATTCTTCAGTAAGGAAAGCTAGGAATATTTATTTTCTTAATCCCCTAATACAAAAATTAGAAAAAATAGAATTTATCAAAGATATCAAATGTAAGAAGTATTTCTTTGATTTAAGTCCATCTTTTTACAGTAAATTTTACCTAAATCAACTTGAAAGAAAAAAATTTCAGATAAAGTATTCTGATTTAGTATCTTATGCGGAAAAAGAGATTAGAAAAATAATACTAAAATTAATCAATGAAAAAAATATTGCAGTAATAATTTCATCCAAAATTGGTCAAAAAAATTTTTTAATTTATTATAAATTAAAATCCTTGTTCGAAAAAACAGACAAGTTGTTGATTCCCATAATTTTTGACAAAATTGAGGACTTAGAAAACTTTTATCCTATAAAACTATTTATCAATACTGCCTGTCCTAGAATAGCAGAAGACCATGAAAATGTAATTAATGCCTATGATTTGATAAAGATAATTGAAAATGAAAAATTACACTTTGATTAAGTTAATTTGAAATACATTTAAAATTTTTTAGATTCTCTAAAACTAAATTTTTGATTTTTTCACTAGTTCTAATTATGTCAATTTTTTTCAACATTTTTATGAAAACATCAGAAATCATTGAATTTTCTCTTTTCCTTATTTCAAAAGAAATACTTGATATATTTATACATTGATTTTTACAATTGGAATATTCACTTATTGCTTTGATAGTGTAAATTGAAAGATTAAAGTAATGATCTAAATACTTAGAATAATCTCCTAAAAAGAAATTCGGATTTTTTGGATATTTTTCAAACGAAATATTTGTTCCACATTCAACATTAACGTTATTAATTATTTCTAACATTGAGATTTCATTTCTTTGTAAGAATTGATTCAAGTTATTGTATATAATTCCTAAGGTAATAAATCCAAAAATGCTAAACATCATTGTATTTTTTATCAAAAAAAATGCAGCATATCTCAATAAGAATTTTATATGTTTCTTTTCTGGTCTTAAAATTATTAAACTCAGAGAAAAAAATACTATCGAAAATATTATTGCACTTAAAAAGAAATAGTAAAAAAATATTTCAAAAAAAGACAATTGAAAAAATGGTAAAAAATTTAGTGCGGCAAAACAGCATAAGACAGATATCACAATTATATGAAAAAATATGAAATATGCTCTACTAAATAGGGGATTTGTTATGATCAACATCATTAAAAATGATGTAATTAAGTAAATAATAACCGAATACGGAGCAAGATTTAGAAAAAACACGATGAAAAAATTTGAAATTGTAAAAACAATAAAAGGATTTTTTCGAGAAAAGATATATGTAGATATAAACATTAGATTGAAAATCAAAAAAACAAGTTTATTAATAAATAAGAACTGTAAAAAAAGTGAAAGTAAAATAATAAAGTAAATATCAATGTTTTTTAGTTTTTTATTTGATTTTTTCATGGGGTTAATTTAGAAAACTGAGAAAATTTGATGAAGGATTTATTTCATGAGATATAGGTGATAACATCAATTTCCTTACTTCTTCAGGATTTTTTGTTTTTCCTAGTGCCCAACATAGTTTTACATAAGCTACTTCAGGAATCATATCTTGTGCAAAAATACATCCTAAGCTAAGCAATTTTCTTAGATTAGAATACACAGCAGGATGTACCCTACCATACAAAGTTTGCGAAGTTATTACTACAACAATTCCTGATTGTATTGCTTTTTCAATTTTACTTACGATTTCTTTTCTACAATTTGTAGGAACATGACCTAATCCTGTCCCTTGAATTACTAATCCTTTATAACCTCTGTCGATAAAGAAGTCAACAATCTCAGGATCCATATTGGGATGTACATAAATGAATCCAACTTTCTCTTCAAAACTCAGATCTAATATGGGAATTTTATCATTTCTTAAATTTACATTATTACTCATTAAATCTATTTTTCCATCGGGATATATCTTAGCAATTGGTAGAGAATTTATGCTTCGAAAAGCATCTCTTCTTGACGTATGCATTTTTCTTACTCTAGTTCCAAAGTGCCACAGACAATAGTCATCATTGCTACTTCCATGCATGACAATTCCTATCTCAGCAATACTACTTTTTGCAGCTATTGCACTACAAATTAAATTGATCTTTGCATCAGTACTGGGACGATCAAGAGATCTCTGCGCACCTGTTAATATTACTGGCTTATTTAAATTTTGCAAAAAGAAAGAAAGAATTGAAGCAGTATAACTCATCGTATCGGTACCATGAGTTATAATAACACCTTCAACATTGTTGTCTATTAGATTGTTGTAAACTTCTCTTGCAATCGCCATCCAATCTTCAGGTAGAAAATCTTCGCTCATTTTGTTCATGAATCCTATTGGATAAATATTGTAATCATTTAATTCTGGAAATTTTTTCAAGAAGTTTTGTACATCATACTTTGCAGAAACACCACCAGTTTCATAGTCAATTTTTGAGCTAATAGTTCCTCCTACAGCAATTAAGGTAATTCTTTTTTCTGGAATTTTTATTAGATTAGATTCACTCTTTACTTGTGTTCTTTTTTCAGATATTTTTTCTATTGAAAGAATATTTTTCTTATTGATTCCTATATTATATCCAGATTCTAGTTTTATTGTTATTATTTCGTCATCTAAAGTCTTAGGTCTTTCAATAATCATTCCTTCAAAAGTTGAGTCCTTTGTTGTTATTTTAACATAATCTCCAGGATTAATATTCATGGCAATGTAAAATAGCATAGAATATATAAAAGTTTGTATATTTGAAAAATTGGACCCATGGGGATTTGAACCCCAATCAACCGGTCCGAAGCCGGCCGCACTATCCTGGTTATGCTATGGGTCCTATGAGCTAAGAAAGAAAACTTAATTTTTAAATTTTGTCAGAAAAAAAGTATTGTCCTAAATATTCTTAAAAAAATTTTAGATAATAAAAAAATTAATGAAAATTAATACAAAAAGAAAAAAAATTAATAAGGCCATACAATGCTAAATAAATCAACTACTCTGCAAGAATAGCCGTATTCATTATCATACCAAGCATTTATTTGTACTAAATCTCTATCAACACTGCACATTTCTGCATCAATTATCGTAGAATGAGGATTTCCTATAATATCAGTACTAACTAAAGGTTCTTCACTAAATTCTAGAATTCCTTTAAGATGATACTTTGAAACTTCTTTAAACAGCCATAACACTTCCTCTAATGTTGTTTCTCTCTTAACCTTTGCAACAACGTAAACTAAACTTCCACAAGGAGTAGGTACTCTAAGTGATTGTCCATACAATTTTCCTTTTAATTCTGGAATTACTAATTCTACTGCTTTACTTGCTCCCGTTGTTGTTGGAACAATATTGAGTGCTGCGGCTCTTGCTCTTCTTAAATCCTTGTGAGGTAAATCTAATACTCTTTGATCATTTGTATAACTATGAACTGTGGTCATGAATGCTCGATCAACTCCAAAGTTATCATTTAACACTTTAATAATTGGAGCAAGACAATTAGTGGTACAAGAAGCATTACTAATAATATGATGTTTGTTTACATCGTACCAATGTTCATTTACTCCTTTTACTATTGTAATGTCTTCATTTTTTGCTGGTGCAGTAATTATTACCTTTTTTGCTCCTGCATCAAGATGTTTTTTTGCAATTGTTGCATCTGTAAAAACTCCTGAAGACTCTACCACAATATCAACTTGCATATCTTTCCATGGCAAGTTTCCTGGGTCCTTTTCTGCTAGTACTTTAATGTATTTTCCATCTACTACTATGTAAGAATTGTCAACCCTTATGTCATGGTTCCAAATTCCATAAACAGAATCGTATTTTAGAAGATGTGCTAATGTTTTGGCATCAGTTAAATCATTGATTGCAACTATTTCAAATCCTCTTTCCACAGCAATTTTAAAAACCTGTCTTCCTATACGACCAAAACCATTTATTGCTATTTTCATATAATTCACCTCCTAGAATTTTATTGTAATTTAATAAATTAAAATTTTTATAATCACTAAATAAGAATAACAACAAGTCCTATTCTTCAAAAATAGGTCTCTTAACAAAAATCAATTTTTTTTCTTCAAGGGGAGAATATCTTAGCAGTGAATACCCATTTATACCTTCAATTGGCTCTTCTACACTTATCTTCTCTACTTTCGGATTTCCTAAAAAAAGATACTCTGCAAATTTTTCTATATGTGGCTTATATCTTTGATCCTTAGAGAAGTTATCAAAAAATTCCCTTAGAGGAGTACCTTTAAGAAGCATGTCTACTTTATCTACGTAAAGATCAACTCCAAGAAGTAATCCTAAAGCACTTTTAGGTTGATATGCATAATATAAAGTCATTAAAGGAACGGTTTGATTTGGTTTAATGTATGAAATATCACAGATGCCTAGGTTATAGTTTTGAAAAGATGATTTTTTTAGCATTTTTTCATTTTTTAGATATGCTCTTTCAAAGTCTGTATAGGTAGAATAGTTATCTAATTCATATACATATATTCCTACATTAGAGGAAGAATTCATTCTTAACAAAAAACCTTCATTTACTATTGCTTCTCCACAACCCATACACATTCTTTCCAGATCAAGCACTATTCTTTTTTTCTCATTGTTCTGATTCATTGTATCTTTCGAGTAGTAACATATATTTAAAGATTATGAAGGAAAAATATTTATTTTTTAATATATAAATTTTTTTATCTAAAAGTAAATTCAAATTAGTTTTTTAGTTTGCGGAGGTCCCCTAGTCTGGTCTATGGGGGCTGGTTCAGGGCCAGTTGGCTAAGTGCCATCGCCGGTTCAAATCCGGCCCTCCGCATTAGTTATTTTTTTTACATTGAACTCATATAAATCATATTTACAAGGAAGGTATTTGTAGATTCTCTCAGTTACTTCATAAGTTTCATTTTCATCCTCTCTTAATATCAAGAATTCTTCTTCAATCTTAGGTTCTGTAGTTAGGAGATAGTTTTCTAAGATTTTTCCAAGTTGATAATCTGCATCATACATAGATCTAATAAATTTATTAATAGGAGTTGATTTCTTTAATATGTCAAATTGCTTAGTGTATATTTCAATTGATAAAACTTTGCCTATTTTTTCACTAGAATTAAGGTAATATATTGTTAGAATTGGTTTCTCGTCTTGCTTATCTATTGCCTGAACTAATCCAATGATTTCTTCACTATCTTCAAGAAATTTTTCTCTTTTTGGTTCTTCAATATAGATATAGAAATCTTTATGATTTTTTGGTTTTGTTAAAAATGTTTCTCCATCAAAAATAATTCCACCATAATAATTAATTAACTTTTCAAGATCTATCGAAACTCGAATTTTGTTGCTGTTAGATGTGGCCTTCTTTTCTTCTGGTTTTTCATAGAAATCTGTCATGATACTATTGAATAGTGATTACTTATTTATAAAATTTTTTAAGATCTAAAAATGAATCAAGAATAAAAAAACAAAATTTTATTAACGTTTGGTTTTATTTGTTTATCATGGGAAAAATAATTCAGCTTCCAATAGAAGTTATTAATAAAATTGCAGCAGGCGAGGTCATTGAAAGACCAGCCAATGTGGTTAAGGAATTAGTAGAAAATTCCATAGATGCAAATGCCACTGAAATTATTGTAGAGATTGAAAAAAGCGGAAAGAAAAAGATATTAGTAAAGGATAATGGAGAAGGTATGAGTAGGGAAGATGCAATTCTTGCAGTAGAAAAACATACAACTTCCAAAATAAAGACATTTGAAGATATTTACAAAATTTATTCTTATGGCTTTAGAGGAGAAGCACTGAGTAGTATTGCAAGTGTTAGTAAATTTGAATTGTTAACTAATAACGGAAATGAATGTACCAAGATAACTGTTGAAAATAATGTAAAAAAAATTGATAGTTGTAATATTGAAAAAGGTACTATTGTTATTGTCAAAGATTTGTTCTTTAATCTTCCAGTAAGAAGGAAGTATCTGAAAAGTGATAATGTCGAAATGAAGCATATATTGGATTGTGTAATTAATTACGCATTAGTGCATCCAGAGATTTCTTTTAAGGTTATTGCAGATCAAAAAGTTGTTTTACATGCCCCTAAAACAAACACCTTGAAGGATAAAGTTGTTATGATTTTTGGCTTGAATTATGCAAAAAATTCCATGGAAATAAATTATACAGAGGAAGGGATTCATGTAGAAGGTTTGATAGGAAATAAGAATTTGACAAAAAAATCAAAATCCGATATGTATTTCTTTGTTAATAATAGGCCAGTAAAAAGTGAAGTTATTGAAAAAAGCATCAAAGAAGGCTATTCTCCATATCTTACTAAAGATGAATATCCCTTTGCAATAATCAAGATTACTCTTGATCCAGAATTAATTGATCCAAATGTTCATCCAAAAAAGGAAACTATCATTTTTTTTGAGCCAGAAAAAATATTTTCTGCTATATTTTCAGCTATAAAACTAAAATTAATTGATATTGATGAAAAAAAATTTGTGAGATATGAAAAAACCCAAATAAGCTTAGACCAAAGTGTTGAATCAAGAGAAAAAGCATCCTTAGAGCATCTTGAAGAAATAATAAAAGAGATTCGAAATGAAAAAACAGAACAAAAGGAATTGCTTCAAATTCCTCAAATAAAGCCACTTTCTCAAGAAATAAAATGGCCAGAATTCCTTAACTGGGAGTATTTGGGACAATTTGCAAATACATATCTAATTTTTGCTTATCAGCAGGATCTATACTTTGTAGATCAACATCTTATAGAAGAAAGATACAATTATGAAACACTCCAGAACAAAAAAAATATCTCGCAACAATTAATACAACCTATAATAATTGATGTAAATAAGAAGGACTATTATCTCTTAAAAGAATCTCTAAACATTCTAAATGAATTAGGATTTGAAATAGAAGAATTGAAAGAAAAATTTGTTATAAGAAGTGTTCCTGATATCTTAAAGCAAGTTCCTTCTGAAGAAAAAGAGAAAATAGTAAAAGAGATTGTTGAGGAATTTGTGGATTTAAGAAAGACTCTAACAATTGATAAGATCCATGATGAATTCTTAAAGACAATTGCTTGTAAAGTTTCTTTAAAAAGTGGAGTAAAGATTGATCCATATCGTGTTAAAATTTTAATAAATAAATTAGCAAGATGTCAACAACCATATACATGTCCACATGGAAGACCTATAATTGTAAAATTTTCAAAATCAGAAATTGACAAGCTTTTCAAGAGATGAACGTTATTTCCAAGTTACAATTACGTCATCTGTTCTTTCGTAAGGTCTAATTATGATTTCAGGATCCTCGCCTCTAGAATTATACTCTAACCATCCTTGCCAAGCAATCATAACTCCGTTATCTGGTAGAACATCTCTTCTTGGCACTGCAAACTTTGCGTTTCTTTGCTCTGCCATTATTCTTACCATCTCTTGCAATCTTGAATTAAGAGCAACTCCTCCTCCAAGTATGACTGCTTCTCTTCCTAAATGAGCCATAGCTCTTTCTGTTACTTCAACTAACATTGCAAAAACAACCTCTTGCAGAGAATAACAAAGATCCTCTAGTTTCTCTTCATTTAGCTTTTTTATTAGATAAGTATATATTCCTGAAAAAGAGACATCCATTCCTTTAACAGAATATGGAAGTTGTATGAATTTATTACCCTTTTTGGCTAATTCCTCTATCTTAGGACCTCCCGGAAAACCCAATCCTGCTTCTCGAGCAAAAGAATCTATGAAGTTTCCTACACCCATATCTAATGTTTCTCCAAATATTCTGTATTTTTTTTCATCGTAAGCTATAATTTGAGTGTTTGCTCCTGAAACATAAAGTAATACAGGATCCTTTATGCCAGTTGTTAGTTCCCCAATAGTTAAATGTGCTATGCAATGATTTACTCCTACAACGGGTTTATTAAATAATTCTCTTATGGATTGTGCAACAAAACAGCCAATTCTTAGTGCATGTCCAATTCCTGGTCCGCGAGAATATGCAACCAAATCAATATCCTTTAATGATAGATTTGCTTTTTCCAATGCTCTTCTTAAAACACTTTCATAAACTTTAACATGATGTTCAGAAAGTTCACTAGGAATCATTCCAGTAGTTGATGAATAAACATCTTTTTCATTAGCCAAAATGTTTCCTTCACTGTCTACGATGCCTATTCCAAAAGTATGAGCTGTGCTTTCTATCCCTAAAATGTAATAAACCATTTTTTTATAGATATTGATAAACAAAAAAATTTTTAAATACTTGCATTTTCAAAACCAAGATGAATCTCAAAATTTTAGAAGAAAAGAACAATAAGTTAATATTTGAGTTAGATACAAATTATGCGATTGCAGAATTGTTGATTAGTGAGTTAAGAAATGATAAAAATGTAAACCTTGCAACATATAATCGAGATCATCCTCAAATTGAAATTATAAGGTTCATAATAGAAGGTAAGGATCCTAAAAAATCAATAAAAGAAGCTCTAAAAAGATTAAGAGAGACACTAAAATCTTCTCTTAACGAAATAGAGGAAAAGATTGAATAAAAGGTGATCATATGAAATTTCCAAAAAATATGAGAAAATATTGTCCTTATTGCAAAAAATATACTGTTCATAAGGTTTTGGAAGTAAAAAAACATCAAGCAAGTTCATTGAGTAGAGGTTCAAAACATAGAGCAAAAAAAAGAGGATTAGCAAGAGGATTTGGTAACTTAGGAAGATATTCAAAAAGACCAATAACTCAATGGAAACAGACAGGTGCAAAAAGTTCTAAGAAAATTGATATTCGACTTGAATGCAGCGAATGCAAAAAGAAACATATATATAAGCATACATTTAGAACCAAAAAATTGGAAATTGCATAATTTTTGTTTTGTTTTTTGGTCTTTTTTATTCTATTATTACATTATTAGCCAAAAACAAAAAAGAAAAAAAGGATATATTTATAGATCTTTTGCCATTACAGTTTTTCTTCCATTTGCTTTTGCTCTTTCTGCTGCTTTTTTGATTAAATTTCTCACTTCTGCGTCTAATGCATCTGCAAAATCAGATGCAAAATTCATATCTGGAACTACTTCCTTGATCTTACTTTTGACAACAACTGTATCAGCCATAGTTTCACCGTACTTAAAATTTAATTAGAATTTATAAATTTTTCTAATGGTTGTTTATACGGTACAATTTTTGTAACAAAAACTGTGTTTTTACTATTTCCAACATTTAAATTAATTAAGGAAATTTTTGCATACTCCACATCCTTGTCAAGTATTACTACAATTGCAGTTTTTCCAGTAAAATACTTGATTTTCCAATCTTTGTTTTCTTGTTCCACAAGGGAATATTTACTGTTATTTTTTGCATTATACGCTAATCTTTTCCAGGTATTACCATCCTTAAATTCAATAGTATATATTCCTGAACCTGAGAAATTTCCTGAAACAATAATAAAGTATTGATAATATTTTTTGTCCAATTCAAGTTCTTTTTTACTTACTGAAAATAATAAGCCCTTTACATTTGGCTCAACTATTGTATTTAATAGTTCTGATTCATTGAGTGCGGAATCATATTGTCTCTTTAATGCAACCTGTCTCCAGGCATATTGACTCTTTATTGAAAAAAATGTGGTAAAGAAATCACCTGTAGCAAAATATGCATAAATAGGACTGTATAGCCTTGTAAAGAAACCCCCTATCAATCCAACTAAACCTGTTTTGAAAAACTCTACGTCTGGCCAAATATTGTTAAAAATACATTGTAACCCATCTAAAAAATTTACTCTGTAAGATATTGTATTAAATATTGTTAAAAAATTATAGATAGATTTTTTTTGAGATTCTTGTTCTTTTGACTCTTGAACAAGTGCATTTAATCTTTTTACAATTAAATTCCTTAAGTTTTGAAGATCTGTACTAATCTGGGATTTAGCACTTAATTTTTGATTACAAGATTCATAGTAAGGAGTAATAAATGCGTAAATTCTATTCATAATAATTGAATTTTTTGAATTTTCTTTCATAGTACAGTTATCTTTATCACAACTAACAAAAACATCTAAAAATTTTTTTATATTTGATAATTTTTCATTAATATCACTGTCATAAGATGAATTGCATTTGAAGAAATATTCACCCAATTCTTCATGTGTCATTTGTAAATTATCTGATTTTAGTCTAAAATCAACTACATAACTAATTCTTGTTTTAGTAATTGGATCTTCACCTTCCACTTTTTCTAATTCTAAATTTGTTGAAACTTCAAATGTTTGGGAAAATCCTGAAACTAAAAATAACAAGCCTATTAAAAAAATTATGACTCTTTTCATTTTTTACACCCAAAAATAGCTGAAAGTTTTAAAATAGCAATGATTGAAATTACATCAAAAAGGTAAAACCCAAAAAGATTTTTTGAAAGAAAGAAAGCGAATCGAATTCCCAAATAGTTTATAAAAAAGATTATAACTAAAAATAGTAAACTTTTCCAACAGAAAAATTTCTTTTTAGTGAAGTACAAGGAGTAACTAAAATTTACAAGAGTTAGGAGTATTGCAATTGTAAGAAGGATTACTACTGAACCCATTATTTGTACGTTTTTATCTGCGGGATTTGAAAAAAAGGTTCTTAACAAAAGTAAAAATGTTAGAGATATGCCTAAACTAATAAGATAAAATAAAAAAGAAATTGCAAAAGTTCTATAATTCGCAATGCTTCTTGTTAAAATGAAATACTGAATGAAGTATTTTATAAAGATAAAGAAAAAGATGGAAATCATTATGGAAATTAGCTCTCCTACTGTAGTGGAAAAAAACTCTAAATTTGCTCCTATATATGCTATAATCATCTTCTGTAAAAATAATCCAAAAAAGCTTGTTAAGAAAAGATAGATTAAATAAGAAAACATAAGAAAGTAAAAGTACACTTCTAATGTTTTCAACAAATTAGTTTTACTTAATACTTTTTTAGTTGATTTTTCCCGTTTCATTTTTATCACTTAACAAAAATAGGTTTAATATTTGCAATTTCATCTTCACTAACTTCAAAATTGATTTCATCTAAAACTGTTAAAATTGGTTTTTTCTTTAACATAGGAATTCTTATTTTAGTAGCTCCTTTAAGATCTTCAAAGTTTATATGAATATTAGTGTTAACTATTGAATATGGGAATTTATCTAATATAATTCCCTTTAAAGGATCTTTTCCTTTTTCACATCCAAATCTTAAATATTTATATGGATCTTCAGAAATTGTTAAATATCCTGCTAAAATTTCAAAGTCATTCCATTCTAATGCGGTTTTAAATACACTATAAATCATTTCCTTGACAAAATTGTATTTCTTTTGATCAGACTTTATTTCTTGAATTGCATCTTTTGCATCAATGCTCCCGAAAGCACACCCAAATACTCCTACGCAAATACCACAGTTCACTTTTATTTTGTTTGCTGATCCGTTTAGTTGAGTAGTATCATTAAACCAATAAAGTAAAGGTAAGGCAAGTTTATCAAATCTTGAAGTAATAAAATCCCTTAATTTGCTTTCATCATTCTTTAAGTTTTGTAATATCTGTTTGTATAAATCATTACTAATTTCTCTTATATTTTTTCCTTCATGGGCACTTCCTAACACATAAAGAGGTTCATTTCTTATATAAACTACTGTATAATCATATTCTCCTGGAATAACTTTAAAAGAATTTATTGCAGATTCTTTAGAAGAAATATAAAGCATATATGTTGGATCTTGAGAATTTATCATTGAAACAAAGTATTCATCTTGAGGAATTTTGAAATTCTCTTCATTACTATTTTCACTATATTCAAAAACCTCAATATCTTTTATAGAAAAAGAAACAGGATAGTAAAGATTTATTGTTCCTAAATCAATTTCATATTTTTCAAGGGTTTTAGGAATAAGATTTACTGAACTATTATAATATGTTGCAAAATCCTTAACAAAAATTGAAAGCTCACCATCTTCGCAATAAGGAGCATTAAAACTATATTCATTTTGAGCATTCATCGGAATAAAGTAATCACAACTTATTCCTCCACAATCTAAGGTAACATATATATTATCTAAAAGTTGCAAATCTTCCCCATTAAATCGCAAAGAAAAAGAAACATTCATAGGACCATAACAAGCAATATCCTTATATTGTTGAACTATGTCATCAGTTAATGATTCCTTATCATAACAAGGTTTATCTACACAAACAGTGGGAATTACTGCAAAATTAAACTTGAAGCCTTCGCCTTTAAAAGCACCTTTATCTTCAATTTGAAACACAAGGGGAATTCCATAATAATACTGAGATACATAGGTAAATCTTAAGGGAGTAAAAAATTTGAAAATTGGAATTGAGATCTTTTTTGCTTCTTTATTTATTGTAGGCAAATGTATAGGAAATTTAACATTTGGTCCAATTTTAAAAATTGGATCTAAGTAAAGAGAAAAGATATTGATGTGAAACGGAATGGGATTATAATTGTAGGGAATTAAAATGTCCCATTTTCTTTCTTTTAAAACAGGATTTGCTAAGTTATTTACTACTCTTAGTTTTGAACTAAAAGCAAAAGCTATATTTTTGAATTTAGTTTGCAATTCATCCTTATTCCACACAAGGAATTTTTCAGATATCTCAAAACTTGGAGGAAAAGAGTCTATGCTTAAAGATCTAAAGGGAATAAAGTATTCAACCATCAAATCTTCTATGGTTCTATCTTTAACCATCCATAGAAGTATGTGATTTGAGACATTTATTAATTCTTTTAATCTAACATCTAATGGAATGACAAATTTTTCTAATGAAGACTTTTTTCTTTTATTGTCCTGTTCAAAAAATACATCTAAATTATAATGAAGTATAACAAAAAGCTCTCTATCTCTTAATAAATAATCAACTTTTGGAGTTCCTTTAGCTTGAATCTCAAAATTTGGATATATCTTAGAAACCTGGTTAATGCATTCAATTGCTCTTTTTTCACCAATAGTCTTTACATTTTTTAGAAATTCTTCAGTTGAAAACAATCGCATTTTTAAACCTTCAGAAAAATCAAATTTATACACTATTGGAATTTTAAATTCATTCTCAAAGGAAATATAGTTTGCCTTTTCTCCAGTAAATCTGTCATAAGGCAATCCTGTGAATTCATAAAATCCTCCTTGTTGACCTAATTGCATAATAATCTCCTTGAAAAGATTATAATAACACGTTCTCAAAGAAACATCTATTGGAATTAAAGCGTCCTCAATTCTTCTTTCCTTTAAAAGTTCTTCCTCAGAAATCTCCTTTTTCATTAAATTTCCATATAAAATGATGAAAACAAAAACTAATAAAAGTATAATTCCAAAGATGATAAAATAAACTACTTGTGATTTTTTCATTTGACCTCACCTTCACAGGAATAACTAAAAGACCTCGGATTGTCCAAAACGTTCTTCTTAAAATTTTCAAAAGTTTCACATGTATTAATTGGTTCACAGCTTTTTCTTGAGAATGCAGAACAATCTAAATCCCCATAACCCATTGTTTTCATGAGATCTTCCCAGGTTTTTCTTGCTGAAGGATCATTACTCCAAATTTGTATTAGAGAACATAAGTGATCAAGTCTTTTAATTGCTCTTTTTGCTGAAGGTTGTGAAGGATCAACCAAGGCTAGCTTTAGCAAGTCTCCTAACCAACTTTGAGAGAAATCACACACGGAGTTGGAATTTTCACTTCCAAAAGCTTTTCCTAAGCCACCAATTGATTTTAATACTAGACTAAAAAGATTATTTGCTAAATTTGTGGTTCCAACAGCTATCGCCCTTAAAGATTCATTAGGCAACTTTTGAGAATTTTCTGTTCCATTAAAGGAGTATCCTAAGAAATAATAACTATAAAATTTTTCAAATGCATAAAGATTCCATCCTTCAGGACCACATCTGATTTCTTTATCGAAAAATTGAATAGTTTTCTCAGTAAGATTAATTTTAAAATTTTGACTCAAACAGTTGATGAAAAAATTACCGATGTCTGTTTTGAATTCAAGCTTCATATCAAAGGATGATCCACTTCCAGCAATTGTTCTTCCTATGTTTCCAAATAAAACATAGTTGATTCCATCAGAAATTAATTGACCTAGCAAATAATTTAAAAGATTGCATTTATCGTTATTATTTTTAATCCAGTTTTGGTTCTTAAAAAACTCAGTAACAAATTGATTGAGAGTTTCTGTTCCTGCTTGCAAACCATAGTATATAGCTGCTTCTGTCAAGAAAGTAACAAAGTTTAACTCAACCTTATCTTTATTCTCTAAAACAAGATAAAACTTGCCATTTTCTTCAACAACAATATCACTAAAATATGTTTTATATATCTCTCTACTAATTTCGTCTTGAGTATTGACTGTACTAAACAAAACTTCTCTTAAATTAGAATAGCTAGAATCAATGTAACTATAACCAAATAGTGCAGCACTAAGTATTAAATCATCATAATATGCAGAATCTTCTAAATTATAAGGCAAAAACATGCTAAATGCAGTGAACAATAAACCTCTCAAATTAAACCAAGATATTTGTTCTCCTTCATATCTTAGGATATTTGCAGTTTTTACATCTTCACATACAGTAACATCAAAATCATACTTATATGCATTTACCAAACATTTCAGGTAATCACACCTAGCCTCTAGTTTCTTATACTCCATTGCTGCAAGTGCTGGTAATGAATAGAACGTATTTGCAGAATAAACATTATTAAAAGGATCTAAAAAAAGATCAAAAAATATAGAAATATAGGGCTTGACAATTCTTTGACCTAATTCAAGTCCAAAATTTTTTGCTCCTGGAACTGGAATATTTTTTACAATAGAATTAAGAAAGTCATTCACTATGTGATCTATTTGCCTAGAAAGTTTTTGTAAAGAATATTGCTTGTCAGTGGTAAAATTAAAGATATCTATGTAAAGTTCTGGCATAAATAAAACTGTGAAATTTTTTCTAATCGCATTACTATCATAAGAAAAACTTTTTATTAGTGGATCAGAAATCATATAGTTCTCAAAATCACTTAAAACCCAGTTTAGTTTTGCATAACCATATCCTATTCCCTGTGGTTCAAATAAAACGCTAAAAATACTGCCGACCCATACATAGAATGATCTATGGAACCAGAGATATCCTTTAGCAATAGTATCTAGAATGTTTGCTAAATACTCAAAAGGACCACTTAAGAATTTTATCCCTAATGCCTCTAAAATTTTTGAGCTAATCCTTAATATATAGCAAGATTGAATAAAGTGTAAAGAAAGCTCAAATATACTAGTAAATACTGCATTTATTCCATACAAAACTGCAAATATTTTTGCCCACCATGGTACTGTTTCAGTTCCATTCTTAAGATCATACCATGTTTTTTCTATTAATTTGAAGAGACTTTGCTTATAATCATAACCATACAAAACTTTGAAGTAATCTGTTGATGTTGGAGAAAGAACAGTTAAAGAGAAAGGAATTGCATAAAATCTAATATCATCTTCTAAGTATAAAGAGAGATTGCAGTGTATTGAAAAATCCTTAATTTGAGAACTCCTTCTAGATACACTTTTTAAATTAAAGTAAAGGAGGTTCGTTGCAACAGAATTAGTAAATGGCATTTTATTTCTAAAGAGTTCTACTTTTTCTATGGAAATATCATTGTGCTTATCTCCTCTTACGATTTGTCCTTCTTCATTTTTATAGACTTCTACCAAATTACATTCATGTACTATTATCTTGCTAACTTTTAGATTAGGATAATCTGATTTACTTTTTAATTTAAAAAGTATTGAAACAGATCCTCTGTCTAAATACTCTGTGTTCTCTGCAATAATAATTGGATCAATTGTTGAATAGAATTCAGGAATTGGTTTCTCTTCAAGTAACTCGATGATATCACTTGGTAAAGAATCTGATAACTGCTTTATTCTAAATTTTCCTATTATTAGTTCATGTTTTCCACATGCGCCATCAATGTATAATTTCAGAACAACATCCTCATTTACATTTTTTGTTACTCTCAATTCTCTATAATACTGTACAAATCCATCCTTAAAACTAGAAGAAGGTTGATGATTTAAACTCTGTAAAGGAAATTCTTGAGATAATAGGGGACTTATATCTATAGACACATTTGAGTAAAACAAGCATCTCCCTGTAGCATTTATTAAGAATTTTACTGTCATGTTTTGCCATACAGTGATTAATTCTTCTAGATCTTCTAGTTTAGTGATGTTATAAGTTTCCCACTCACTACCTTCATAGAATAAAGAATATGTGATTCCATTAATTGCAAAATATCCTTTATCATATACTCCTGTTCTATTCACCTTTGAGTCTAACAGATAAATGAAATGCCTCATTGAAGTTCCAACGTCATCGACAATAGAAACTTCTGCTTTATTTAACGTTAGATCTGTAGATGAGAGATCTATTACCTTGATTTTAACAATATTATCTTGTGATACATACTCAGATCCATTTGTTAAATATTTTTCAATCTTCAAATTCAAACCTAAAATAGAAAGATCTCTTAAAACACCCTTAAATTCAAACCAATCAGGTATTTCACACTCCTCATTTTTGAATATTATACCATTTCCTATACCAAAAGTGCTATCGGAATTTTTTAAGAACCAATACCTACCACACGGATGTTCTTGATTTGCCAAACTTTTAATGTTCTCAACATAATATTTAAGGGAAAGATTAACAAAAAATGATCTTTCAAAAAGTATCTTTTTTCCAAATTTATCTGTTGCATAACCTATTACTTTAATAATTGGATTTGTACTTGAAAGATTTTTAGGATTGAATTTTCCTTCAAAATTGACCTTTTCATCATTGCAAAAGCCTGAACATGAAACTTGTTTGCTATTCCAAGAATTTTCATCTTGGTTATGGATTGAAACATTAAAAATTACAGGAGGATTTTTTGATGAGAATTCTATAATGTACTCAACATCAAACCATTTATCTACATTTGGAAAAGATATGCTTTCAATAGGTATTAATTGATCATTGTATTTATAATACAATGAGACGTTTTTAATGTTTACATCCTCTAAATAATACTCATAAAAAGGCAACACTTGAATTTTCGATACAGTAATTTCTTGTCTTCCACAAGAACCGTTAAGGATTAATTTTAAATCATATTGACCAGGTCCTAGAGATCTCGTAAAATTAAAAGATCCTTTAAGTACATAATTGGGTTCATCAAAAGAACCTGAAATTTTTTGTAATTCCTTTTGAGAAGATCCTTCTTCAAAAACACCAGCATTGAAACTAACAGTGGAAAATTCAAAACATCTTCCTGATGCACGAATTTCAAATTCTATAATCATATCTTTCCAAACAAAGATTGGCTCAAGATTTTCCCTTAATTCTTCAAAAGAAAGATCTCTATTACCGTATCTAAAGTTTTTCTTGAATTTTACACCACTAACTCCTATGAAATTATCTTGGTAAATAGGACTGTTTTCAGACACTCCTGCACTAATAGCATTTAACTTTATTTCTCTAGTAACCCCTCGTTCTGGGTGGATAACTACTAAATTAGCAAAGTTCTCACTAAGAGATCTATCTTTTTCATAGTTAATTATAAAATCGTTTGAAAAAGGACTAAGTGAAACAACCATGTCTAACGTAGAAAATTCCTTTAATTTAAGAATGGGGTTTTCAAAGCCAATATAAAAATTTAGGAATTGATTCAAATTACAGAGATTTGATAACATAATAAGATCTCTTGATTTCAAAAATTTGCCACATTGAGAATTATCTTTAAGAATAATTTCCTTTATAGAAACATTAAACTCTACAATGTTAACAACAAAGTTCACGGTATCTGCCACGGGCCTATTTCCATATGAATCTTGAACAACATAACGTATTGTTTCAGTACTTAAACCTTTTGTTTTTTGAGAAACATTATAAGGAATTGTAAATGTGCAATCTGATTTAGTACATGATTTTGAATATACTTTATCCATAAAAGTGACATTCACTGAATATCTAGCATCTGAAGCATCTTCAATAAGGAATGAAACTGTAAGGGGAACTGTGTAATCTCCTTCTTCAAGTTCTATTTTTTCATTTCCAAAAAGAGTTACATATACACCTTCTACTTCCGGTGGTTTTGTATCTATGAAAAAATAGTATTTTTTGTCTACCACTAGTTCATTTCCTATGCCATCTATGACAGAAGTAATTGTTAACTCTTTATAACCCTCAAAATCTGCTATTAAAGGAAGTTGATAAGAAGCAATATACTTTTCTTCTTGTTTTTCTAGAGAAAGAGTTGTTCTAGTTTGTTCATACTCAATTTTTATGCTTTTCAACCCTGCTTGATCTTGAGAGGAAATTTCAAAGAAAACTCTTTCATTTCTATAGTATACATTTATATTAGAGTACTCAACAACACTGTCAAGTAAAACGGAAATTTTTGCAAGACATTTCTCAGCATTATTATCAATGTAATAAAGATAGAGAGAATTCATATTGTTTAGATTAAAAGAATTAAAAACAATAGAATTTGATTGAAAGGAGTATACTGTTGCCATATCTTGACCCAAATAATTCTTTATTCGAAAATTTGAAGGAGTAACTCCTACGGAATCTGAATTTAATATAACTACTATGTTTCCAATATTAGAAGTGTAGGACTTACAATATGCTATAGGATTATTAACGTCTTCAGTTGAAAGATAACATTCACGTTCTTGAGTTTGATAGTCATTAAAAAAACCTTGCAATTCAATCCTTAAATTTGGATTTGGATAATAAATAGGATTACAGTCAACCAAAGAAAAAACTTTCGGAATCATTAACAAAAAAAATAGTATCAGCAATTTTCTCATGATTTCACATCTTGCCAAATTTTTAAAATGTGATTAAATTTATCTAAAATCACTATTTTTCTATAAAAATTTTTGTAATTACTTTTTAATAGTTAAAATTTCAAGTTTTGAAGTTCAGTGTTTTAATTAAAACTTAATAAAATCTATTTAAAAAACTTTTTAAACATCCTTTTTTTGAATATCTCTCATGGATATTACTACATTAGAAACGTGGTTTGAATCAAATCTCAAGCATAAGTACATAGATCGAATTGAGTCCTTTAAGAAGCAAAAAATTGGAAAAAATATACTATTCACTATGAAACTAAAGGAAAAGAAAACATCTTTTTCTCATTATAAAGAATGTGAAAAAATTTATGCGTTGATTTTAGATCCTTCTGAGATTCCACCAAATGCTGATTACTTTGTTTTTCCATTTAACAAACAGTCTTCTGAATTTCTAATAAAAAACCCTAATTTCGTAGAAAAAAACAAAATTATATTAATCAATCCAAAGTCAATTCCTGAATCTGAATATCCTATAAACCGATTAATGCTTGATGAAATTAATGAAAAAGAGATAGAAAAATTTCTGAAAAAGATTCGGGAGTACATAAAAATGATAGTATAATCCTTTAGATTATTTTTTATGGGAAATAATAGAAAACAATTTAAAATAAAAAATCCCAAGAAAATAAGCATGATTATTTCTCTAGGAGGATCAGTAATAAATCCAAATTTGTTAGACATTTATGCTATTAAGTACTTTGGAGACACAATAAAAAAAATCGATGAGCGAGCAATAATTGTAGTTGGAGGGGGTTCTCTAGCAAGGCAGTATATAAACTCTATATTGATTGAAAAAAAAGAATCTCTTTCAAAAGTAAAAGAGAGATTGGACAGAATTGGAATCTTGGCGACTATAATAAATGCAGAACTTGTAAGTATTTTAACAAATATTGATGTAATTCATCCATACATAATTTCAATGAAAAAAGCCATTTCAATTATTAAAAGACATAAGAGAATAATTTCCTCTGGCTGGAAACCAGGATTTAGTACTGATTATGTATCTTCATATATTGCTTCAAAGTTAAAAGAGAAGATGATCATAAATATAACAAAAGTTGGAGGAGTATACACTAAAGATCCCACAAAGTACCTAGATGCTAAGTTAATAAAGGAACTTTTGTGGGATGAATTTTTAGAAATGTTCGATGAAGACTGGTTTCCAGGTAAAAATATACCTTTTGACTACAATGCTGCTGTTCTTTGTAAAGCAAAAAAAATGAGGGTTTTGATAACCAATTTAGAAGGATTTGAAAAATTTATAAAAAATAAAGAAATAGTAGGAACATTGATTAGATAAGTAGTATTTTAATTAGAAAGTTAGTACTTCTCTTCTAAAGATTTTTTAAGGAGTCTATCGAAAATGAAATCTATTTCAGATAAACCCCAGTTATTACAAAAAATTTTGCTAGTTGAACAATAGCAAATAAGATTTTCATTTTCATCTTTTAGAATCAAAGGTTTAAATGAAAGATTTAACACAGTTTCTAGGGAATTACAGTAAAGATCACAATAAAAATTAATTTCATATTTTTTACATGATCTATTAATGAAGTTTATATACCTAGTATCTTCAAATGTAGTATCATAACATGAAAAATATCCTAAAAATTCAATTTCTTCTAGTTCAGTTAAGTAGTAAAATCTACCAGTAGGGGTTGTGTGGTTTAACACGTAAATTGAAAAAATAACCCCAAAAAACATTACTGCCAGCATTATATATAGTTTCATACCATATAAAAATAAAAGCAAATATAAATAATTTATTATATCTGATAAACTTCTCTCTGTACAGTAATTTCAAAAAATCTTCTACCGCCTAAGAACTCAAGCATGCTTTTTTTAGCTTTCGTAGTAGCAAACTCAATAATCAAAAGCCAAGGAAAAATCAAAAAACTACCGTAAACAATACCATATAGAAGTGAAGAAAAGAAAGAAGAAATGTTCTTGTTTATTCCTAGCAAAAATTCTCCAAAAGTTGAGCCAACCAAAAAGTCAAACATAAAAAAGTATGCAAATGAAATAAAAGTAAAAACAATGCCTATTTTTGAGAGTAAAAGCATGGTATAATAATCAAAAGAGCTAAAAGGACTATAAGTGACATATTCTGCTAGATATGAAAAGATAGGCATACAGAAAGCATACAATATTATAATTTGATCTATTAAGAAAGCTAGAACTCTTTTTAGAGTAGATGGTCTTTTAAACGTTATTGCAAAGGGTATGATTTTTAATTCCTTGGCCATGGTTTGAAGCACTTCGTATATTTTACTCTTTGATTAAGGACTATTGTAATAATTTAAAGAAGAAATATTTATATATTTTGTGGATATAAAGATCACTCATGCTAATTGCTCTTTTTTCAGATACCCATGATAATGCAGAAAAAATAATTCAAGCACTAGATATTTGTAGAACAAGAGAAATTAACACTATTCTCCATTGCGGCGATTTAATTGCACCTATGACATTGCAGTTTTTTCAAGGGTTTACGGTTTACTTTGTTAGAGGAAATTGTGATGGAGATATACTAAATATAAAGAAAAATTTAGAAATTATAAATGGGCATTATCTCGGCGATTTTGGAATTGTAAATATTGATAATAGAAAAATTGCTCTTTATCATGGAAATAATTCAGAACTTTTGTTTGCAGTTTCTAATTTGGATGTTGATATTGTAGCATATGGACACACACATAGAAAGAACTTGGAAATTGTTGATAAAAACAACAAAAAAAAGATAATAATAAACCCTGGATGTTTTTACAACTCAAAAACTTTTGAGAACTCTTTTGCAATAATTAATCTTGAGACTTTAGAAGTTGAATTTGTAAGAGTGTGAGGTGCAATGATGAAGTTAATTAGCAATTGCCTTGAATGTTTTGGAGAGCAGATTAGTCGATTAATGATACCTGAAGAAGATAAGAGGCAATTGTTCTTAGAATTATTTAATTTTGCATCAAAATATAAGAATCTTTTCAAAGATACTCCAGTGCATCTTGCAAGATTGGTTTATAAAAATAAAGTTGTAATTGACTTTTTTAGAAAGGCAAAGCCAAAGGAAATAGAATTTAGTTTGAAGGTTGCAAAAGATTTGAGTGATAAAGATCTTCCCTTGATAGAAATTTTAAAAATATCTACTGCTTTAAATGTTTATGATTTCTCAGCACCACAATTTGAAAATCAATGGAAAGAAAAGATAAAAGAAATTGAAGTGAAATGTGATGTTGAAAATATAAATGGAAAGGTATTGTACATTTTAGATAACTGTTCTGAAATTGGAGTAGATATTCTTTTTTTAGAAAATTTGAAGAAAAAAAAGAATGTTGAGATTACAGTTATGCCAAGACAGCAAGATTTCATAAATGATGTAACTATTGACGATCTTGTAAAATATGATCTAAATAAGAAAATTGAGAATTTTGCAGAAATTATCCCGTTAGATATCTATGAATCTTCAAAGAGTAAAAACGTCATAAAGCTAAGTGAATTGCCCAAATTCGTTGAAAAATTTGACTTTGTGGTTTCAAAAGGACAGGCAAATTATGAAATTCTATCTGAATTCAAATTTGAAAAGCCTAAGATTATTTATGCATTAATAGCTAAATGTAAAGTGATTGCTGATGAGATTGGAATAGCTCACGGAAAAGGCATAATTTTTCAAATCTGATGATGAACTACAACATCCTAAAGGAATATGACATTCGTGGAATTTGGGGATCTGAATTTACTAAGGATGATGTAATTGAGTTAGCAAATACCTTAAACAGATATTATAAACCAAAAACAGTAGTGATTGGAAAAGATATTAGACTTGGTTCAGAAGAAATAGCCAAGTACTTAATAAGTATATTTAAAAAAACATCAAAAGTATATTATTTGTCAACAGTACCAACACCAATGCTTTATTTTGCAAATTTCTACCTTAATTGTGATTTGGGATTTATGATAACTGCAAGTCACAATCCAAAGGAGTACAATGGTATGAAAATCTTATATAAACTAAAAAACTTATCAAAAAAGGAGCTTCTAGAAATACTTAAAAATCATTCTATTCCTCTAAACGAAGAGATTTTGCCTGAGTCTATTGAACCTACAAATATACTTCCTGATTATTTAAACTTTTTAAGCAAGTACTTCAATAAGACAAAAATATCAGCAATTGTAGATGCAATGAATGGATGTGGGTATATTGATGGTAAAATTTTAAGTGAATTTATAACCGTAGTTCCATTACATTTTACTCCTCTTCCGAATTTTCCAATCACACCAGACCCTAGTGATGAAAAAAATCTTTCTCAAGTTGTTGAGCTTTGTAAATCTTTAAATAAAATAGGTATTGCATTTGATGGGGATTGTGATAGAATTAGAGTAGTTACTGAATCTGGTTATGTAGTTCCTAATGATTTAATCACTGCACTGATATTGAAATATAAACCCATAAAAAAATGTGTAATTACCCTAAACACCAGTGATATTGTAAGAGAAATTGCTAAGGAAAGAGGAATCACATTATATGAAACAAGAGTAGGAAGAAATTTTGTACGAGAATTTATGGAAAAAGAGGATTGTGATTTTGGAAGTGAGGTAAGTGGTCACTTCTTTTTTAAGGAATTTAATTACTTTGATTCTGGACTTTTCGCTGCTTTAAGTTTAATAAAAATTATTGATCAAGAAAAAAAACAATTAGACGATTTAATATATGAATTTAGAAAATATGAAAAAGTTGAGTTTGCAATAGTTACTGAAAAAGGAGATGAGTTGATAAATTCTATAAAAGAGAAATTCTCAAAACAAATAGCTAGTGAAATGGATGGAATTTTAATAAGAACACCGGATTTTTGGTTTAATGTTAGAAAAAGTAATACTGAACCAAAAGTTAGATTCTATCTAGAATGTAAGAAAAAAGGAGAAATTGAAAAGATAAAGTCTGAACTTTTAGATTTAGCTTCTAAATTTGTAAAGAATTAAGGCAATTTTTTCCAGAATAGAAATTTTTCATTTTCATTTAAAGTTTTACTTTCTAATTTTTGATCAATCACTACTTTTTGCTCAATTTTAAAAGAATAACCAAAAAAAGCATTACTAAGCAAATTTGAAGTATTTAACAATTGTTCTTTTAAGGATTCATTAACTTTCCATACCAATGAAACATTATCGTTCTCAAATCTTGGTAAAATATCTAAAGATATATGCTTAAAGGGATTTGCAATTCCTATATTTAGAAGTAAATTATAGCTATCTGTAGCAGTTATGGATTTTATGGTTTCAATTAATTTCTTTGTTACTTCAAAAAGATTAGCAGGTATTGTTTTTTCTTCATGGGCCTTCGGAAAAAGTTTGAAATGAAATTTTGAAATACCAGAAATAAGAAAAGTACCAAGTAATTCTCCATCATTGTATACTATAGCTTCTGTTTTTTGAACGTCACAGAGTTGACACATATGTTATTTTCTAAATTTTTTAAAATAAAAAGTTTTCGAAAACAAAAAATTTAATAATGTCTTAATAATACTATAAAAAATGCAACTAGGAAAACAGATAATCATAATCTTCATTCTTACAATTTTGACAGGAATATTTTCTTATTCTACAAGAATTATTCTTGCAAATAATCTCAGTGTTTTTGATTATGGGCTATTTTTCGGTACGTTCAGCTTGGTATTCTTCTTTGGTTTTTTGAGAGATTTTGGGCTTGTAGAAGCTTGTGTTTTTTATATTAATAAATCACTAAGTGAAAAAAAGATATATAAGATAAAATCTTACTTAGCATACAGTTTAATCTTTCAAATGCTTTTTGGAATCTTAATAGCGTTAATTCTCAATGTTCTTTCTCCCTATCTTGCCATGAATTATTATAAAACTGAAAAAAGTCAATTATTAATCTTTCTCTTTTCAATATTTTTTGTTTTTGACGCTATCTTTAGTTTAGTAAATTGGGGGTACACCTCTCTAGGAAGAGTAGACATTAGTTACTTGTTTCAATTCTTTAAATTTTTAAATATTTTTGCTTTTACTCTTCTTTTTTTGAAATTCAACAGAAATTTGAATTTTGCAGCTTTTGGATATGTCTTAGGAGCATTAATTAACATATTCTTGGCAGGGATGTACTTTGTTTTGAAGTATAAAAAATTGTTAAGTGAGAAAATTGAAAAAAATTTTACATATCTAAAAGAATTGTTTGGATATGGAATTCAGGTTATGATTTCATCTTTAGGATCAATTTTTTTAATAAATACAGATATCTTAGTATTGACATGGTTAAGAGGAAATGAAGATGTTGGTTATTACAACATTGCTATACCTATATTTACAATACTTACTACCTTTATTTCTCCCATCTTTTCATTTGTTGTTAGCTTTGTAGCTGAAAAGTTTCATTCAAAAAATTTCAAGAGTATTGAAAGGGTACTTTCTCTGCTTTACAATTATTCCTTACTAGTATCTTTACCATTAACTATTTTATTTGCTTCGTTTCCAGAATTAATAATTAATACCCTTTTTGGAGAAAAATATCTGCCTGCAAAATACACTCTCACTCTCTTTTCTATGTCTCTGTGGTTTTATACTCTTAGAGATGTAAATTTTGCTACTATGGTTGGAATAGGAAAAGTAAAGGAAAGATCAAAGGTACTGTTGATCAGCGGCATAGTTAATTTAATTTTAGATATAGTATTAGTAGCATTATTTGGAAAGGAAGGTGCTGCATTCGCTACTTTCTTATGTACTTTTTTAATGTTCTACTTAGCTTATCTTATTTTAAGAAGAGAATTTTCTTTTAAGCTAGATATTGCTATTCAAATGAGAATCATTCTTTGCTCAATCTTTTTCTATTTTTCTATTATCCTTTTTAGAAAAATAATTGAAATATCACCACTTCTAGAGGCAATAATAGTTACTCTTCTCTCAACGATAATTTATCTTTTACTTTTGATCGTAACAAAAGTCATAAATAAGGAAAGAATTGCGTTTCTAATAAAAATTATGCAAATCAAATTTGAGAAAATTTGATTATTGATCAATTCTATAGGCTATAATTAGCTTCTTTTCCTTTTTTCCGATTTCGTATACATAATCGTAAAACTTATTTATACTTCCAATATCAACAAACTTCCAATCATCAGGTTTGTTAGAAACTTCAAATATTGCTAAATTGTTCATTGGCAAATTTTTCCTAGTGTGCCAATATATTGTATTATCTATAGGGCTATAATAAACATAATTATTTCTATCCAGATTTAATGATTCAGGGATTGAGTCTAATTTTGATGCATAGGTGTTATAGATGGATTGTGTAATTGCTTTGTAATCAGGTATTTCCTTTTTTCTAAGATAATCTAAAACACTTTCCTTTATGTTGTTAAAACCCAAAACAGTTAAAACACCTATTGTGCCAATACCAACTCCCTTAGCTATATCATTAACCAAAGCTTCTATAGATTTTTTTGATTTTTTTCGAATCATTTTAACTATCAAATAGTAATAACAATTATTTTAAAAATATTATGAATTATTAAGTTCTATCTTTTACTATTTTAAACGCAAAAGAATCACATTTTCCAAATGATTTGTAAATGGAAACATATCTATTGGTTGGCAAAAAATAAGATCATATAAATCTGAAAGCTGATTGTAGTTCTGTTTTTGAGTTTTTGGATTGCAAGATATGTAAAGAATATGCAATGGTTTTGAAATTTTTAACATATTTATTACCTCTTTGGAAAGCCCCTCTCTCGGAGGATCTAGAATGAATAAATCATATAATTCACTATTCCTCTTGCTCCACTTTCTTGCATCTTCACAAAAGAAATCAATATCAATATTATTTATCTCTGCATTAATTTTTGCTAGTTTTATATTCTCTGGTTCGATATCAATTCCAATCACTTTCATTCCTTTTCTTGCTGCAATAATTCCAAAAACCCCAATTCCACAAAAAAGATCTACTATTTTTTTTATTTTTAATTCAGATATCAAATTTTCTACAATTTCACACAAAACCTCAAATCCCTTTAAATTTGTTTGAAAAAAAACATTAGGAGTAATTTTAAAAATTATATCTCTATAGCTCATTTCTATAAATTCCCTGTTCAAAAATTTAATATACTTTCCTCGAGAAACATCAGAAAAAGTGTCATTCAATGAAATATACACAGAATCCTCAGGAAAGGATTTTGCTAATTGATTTGCTATAGTTTCATAGTTCTCATTTTTATAAACCACAAGATTAATCTGACAATTTAGTCCATTCGTTCTAATCACAACATATCTTAAAGTACCTTGATGTGTTTTAAGATCATAAAAATCATTATAATTTTTTAACAATTCATTAATAAATTTAATTCTACTGTTAATTAACTCTTCTGTAATAAAGCAATAATCCACATTCACAAATCGATCGTACTTTCCTTTTTCTCTTAAACACAGTCCTTGATATGCAAGAAAATCCATTCTATTCCTGTAATTTAGAATTTTTGGAACTATAATGGGATTGCAAAAAGAAAGATCTGAGAATAGACTTCTTATGTAACTCTCTTTTTTGAGTTTCTGTTCAAAATATGGAAAAATAAAAGTACAACCTCCACATCTACCTAAATTTACACACTTATTTTCCATCAAAGATATTTTTCAATAATAAGAGATTTATTAACATTACGTTTTTGAAGTATTGATAATCTTGAATGTATCGTTCCTCTTGAAAAATAAGAGTTCCATTTTCAAAAGTAATCTCTATATTCTTTTTAAGAGTCAATAATAGATCTATTATTTGCTTAGTAACTATTCTTTTTACAAAATCTGGATCTTTCCCAAGCACAAGAAATTTTTTATCAAATTCAGGCAAATTAAATTCAATATCCTTGATAAATATTGATTCAAGATTGTGAAAGATATCCTTATTAGAGATTTGAAAAAAACTTCCATTAGGAAGATTCTTAAATTCAAAATATGTAACTGGCACAGTAAATTCTCTTACTTTAATTAATTTAGTTCCAATTTCAAAGGGAATCTTGATGTTTCTATACTTTATACTACCTCTTACTCTATTAGAATTGAAACCGTAAAAAAATATTTCTGAGAGAAGGGATTTAAAAGCTGAAAAAGATGGTTTTTTTATAAAACTAATCAAATCCTTCAAAATAAAATTTTCTTTGACAAAATCAAAATTAAATTCCTTACTAAATTGCTTCATACAGAAAATAACACTTTTTGTATAACGAATTGATCGAGTAAGCAAAAACAAATAAAAAGAAAACAAAAAAATTGCCATAAAAAGGATGATCAATTCAGGAGCCATTTTTGTATTGAATTTCTATAACAAAATCCTTTTTCTCTTGGTAAAATTTTAATCTATCTATAGCGTTTTTTAGTTTTTCTTCAGAGCTAGAATAAATTTGAAGGATTGGTTCATTTTCTTTAACTTGATCTGAAACATGCTTAAAAAGGTAAATGCCTGCAAACTTATCAAAAGGATTTCCAACAATCTTACATAATTCAGATAGTTTTCTATTGTCTATTGATTTAATTATGCCTTTTCTTGGACTTTTAAAAACATACCTAAATCTGCCTAATCTATTTTCAATCTGTTTTGGCTCAAATATATTTCCCTGTTGGACTTGAATAATTTCCTTCATCTTTTGATAAGCCATGCCTGATTTTAGTATAAACTCTGCCAATTCTCGACCTGATCGGTTATATTTTCTAATACCTATCATATCTAATAAAATCCCTGCAAGATCAAGAGCCTTTTGTTCCAAATCCTTTGGAAGGTCTTTTTCTTGTCTAAGGACTTTTAACACGTCAATTGCTTCTAATGCAGGTCCTATTCCATTACCTATTGGTTGTGTTCCATCAGACAATACCACCTTTATGTTTAAATTTAACATCTTGCCAATTTTTATAAAGTAATTTGCCAAATCTAAACCCTCTTCATAAGTAAATTTTGCTCCTTTCCCAACTGGTAAATCTATTAATACATACTTAGAACCTACTGCATATTTCTTAGCTAAGATTGAAACAAGCAACAAACCTTTTGGATCAAGGTTCAAGACTTGTCTTATCTTAATTAATTTATCATCTGCAGGAGCAAGATTAACCCCTCCTCCCCATACAATACATCCTGATGTTTTTTTCACAATTTCTTTAACTGTATCAACATCAAAATCAACCTTGCAGAGAACCTCCATGACATCTGCAGTACCTGCTGGTGATGTAATACTTCTCGAAGAGGTTTTAGGAATTTTTAGGTTTAGAGCCGCAACAATAGGAACAACTATCATAGTAGTTCTATTTCCAGGAACTCCACCAGCACAATGCTTATCTACAACAATTCCATTAAAAGATATTTTTTTCCCATATTTGACTATTGACTTGATCATATCAACTATTTCCTGATCACTTAAACCATAAAAATATGAACCTGCTATAAAAAATGTCTTTTCAACAGAACCTACCTCATCACAAACTATAGCTCTTATTACTTCATCAATTTCTTTTGCATTTAACGTATAACCATCCAATTTTTTTCTTATATACGTCATTGCTAATGGTTTCTCAAGAACATTAAGTGTTCCTTTAAAGTGATTTTTAACATTAAGCTCTTGAACCACATTTTTTGAAACATAGATTTTGTCAAAGTTAGTGATATTTACAACACATACAACACTTTTTCCATTGCATCTTACTACGACTTTATCTTCTTCAGATAATCCTAAATCCCTAGCAATATCTCTAGGTAAAAACAAAACATTTGTGTTAGAAAATATATCTAAAACATAAAATGATGCTTTCATTTCATCACCTAAAGTGAAGATTTTTCTTCTTTCAAAAATAGTAGGAACAGCTCTAGAAGCATCGGTCCAAAGAAAACTCCAAGAAAGCCCATTAAAGACATTCCTCCAACAATTCCTAATAGTATTATTATTGGATTTCTTCTAGTTTCAACACTCACAAGATATGGTCTTAAGATATCATCGATAGTTGTTAGAAAGAATATTGCTACTAAAATAAGTATAATACCCTTAATAACTAAAATACTTTCTCCCAAAATAATTCCCTTAATTATTAGAAATCCTGAAAGCGGTAACCAAACTAGGCTTGTTCCTAAAATAGGAACAAATGCTGTAAAAAATGTCAAGATACCAAGTAATAAGAATGAGTCTAATCCTAACAAGAAATAAATTAATGAACCAAAAACTCCTTGAATCATAGCACCAAAAATAGAACCAAAAATAACCCCTTTCATAATCATATCGGCATCATTTATGAATTTTTGAAGTTCCTCTTTTTTCAATGGAATATACTTCTCAATTTCTTCTATGTAAATTTTACCATTCTTTAAGAAAAGGAATACAAAAAGAATTGTCAGAAAGAATTTAAAAAGAATTTGTGGTAAAGAGATTATAAAGGAATAAACCTTTTCTGTGATAAAATTGAAAAATTTTATGAATAATGAGGATATGGAATCGATTACTGTTTTAGACACTATATTGTTTCTATCAAACAAAAAATAACAAAAATCATTGTTTGCACAGATAGTGTTAAGACCTTCAATTACAGAAGAAGGTGATACGTTTAATTGAGCTATCTGTTTTATCAAATTTTCCACTAAAAAAACAGAAGGGATTAAAAGAATAACAATAAACAAAAAAATACAAAATACTGCAGACAATGTTGGATTTGTTTTTAGTTTAATTAATTTAGAATGCAATGGATACATGATGTAGGATATGAGAATTGCAGCTAATAGAACATCCAAAGTGGGTTTAATAACGAAAAATGCTCCTATACCTAGTAGGAAAAGCAAAAGGATCTTAAAAAATTTTGAACCTTGATGGAAAAGCATTAATCAATTTATTGCTTTGTTGTTTATAAAACTTATTAATAACTATATAGAAATAACTACTCTCCAAACTTTTGAACCCTATTTAGCTTATTCCTTATCAGCCTTAAAACATCAAGTGCAGTTACTCTCAACAATCCCTGACTAAGTTCATCAAAAGTACCATTGTCTGGCCTAGTAATTCCTAACTCAGGTTTTGACCAGAGCATAATTGGAACTGGATCTCCTGTATGTCTTTTTACAGTTACTGGTGTTGAATGATCTGCGGTAATTAACACAATATCAAATGCATCAAATAAGTATTTCAGATACTTGTCAACCTTCTCTATGAAATTCTTTTTTCCTTCAAAGTCTCCATCATGTCCAAAGTTATCAGTTGCTTTTATATGCAAAAACACAACATCATAGCTCTCCTTTAGTTTAATTGCAGTTGTTATTTTCATACCCAAATTTGTATTTTTATCACCTGTTGCACCTTCAACATTGACAACATCAATACCTACACTTTTAGCCACTCCCTTATAAAGTGCTCCACCAGCCACACAAACCATTTTAATTCCAAACATCTCACTAATTTTTTTGTATCTTGGTAGTTTTCCAGCTCCTCTGAGTAAAACTATGTTTGCTGGCAACAACTTTTTACTCTCTCGTTCCTTGTTTATTCTATGATCCTTTAATAACTTTATGGATCTAGTTATAAATTCTTCCAATAACACTTCGGTCCATTTATTAGAATCCTCATCGTTCAATCTTTTTGGTAAATGAAGTATTTCACTATCAAAATCTTCAACATCTTTTCCAAGATTTATGTTTCTTTTAGGTCTAATGATTAAAACTCCTCTATGTTCTGTGGTATGTAATACTATAAACTGAGCATCCTTCGTTTCAAAATTCAATTCCTTCACAATTTCTTTCAAACCATAATCAGATCTTCCTGCTCGGCGATCTATAATTTTCCCATCTTTTAGTGTAGCAAAGTTTAACCTAAATGCTACATCTTTTTCTTGTAACTCAAAACCTGCACCTAAAGCTTCATAAGCACCTCTTCCGGCATAATATTTGAAAGGATCATAGCCAAACAATGCTAAATGCCCTGTATCACTTCCCACAGGCAATCCTGGAAAAATAGGTTGCATTAGACCTGTTTCACTTTCCTTTTCTCTTTTTTTCAATGTCAATCTCTTAGCAGCCATTAGTGGAGTTTTACCATAAACCGGATGAATATAATCCCCTAAACCATCTAAAATAACCATAATTGCTTTGAGTGTTTTTTCCATGATGCTCACCTCTTTAAAAACATAAAAATAGGTTTAAAAATATTTTGCAACTTCAAAAAATTTATAAATTAACACAGGCTATTTTCCAAGAAATGAACCTTTTTGGAATTTTTTCAAAAATATTTAATATTTTCAAGAAAAAAAAGGAAATAAAGCTTGGGCTTTATGGTCCACCAAATGGAGGAAAAACAACCCTTGCCAATAGAATATGCAAGGATTGGATTGGAGAAGAACTTGGAACTGTAAGCAGTATTCCACATGAAACAAGAGAAATTCAAATGAAGGAAAATGTAGTAATAAAGAGAGGAAAGAAAAAGTTGACATTCAATATTGTAGATACTCCAGGCATTGCAACAAGAATAGATTATGAAGATTTTATAAAAGAAGGATTAAGCGAAGAAGAAGCCAAGCAAAGAGCAAAGGAAGCCACAAAAGGAGTTATTGATGCAATAAAATGGCTTGATAAGGTTGATGTTGTGATTGTGGTTTTAGATTCTACAAAAGATCCTTACACCCAGGTAAATATTACAATTATTGGCAATCTTGCTGCAAGAAACATACCTGTTATAATTGCTGCAAATAAAATTGATTTAAAAAAGTCAAATGTGGAAAGAATTGAATCTGCATTTCCTCAGTACCCTGTAGTCCCAATAAGTGCAAAAGAAGGAACGAACATAGATTTGCTTTATGATAAACTTTTTGAAATCCTTAAGTAAAAGATAATGTCTAAAAAAATGGAAAAAATAACCCTTGAATTTATTCCGTATAGTACATTAAAAAGGCTAAGTAAAGAGGAAAGATTGAAGAAGATTATTGAAAAATTAAAAAACGAAAAAATATTACTCATTGAAGGAAAGTTAGATAATGAAGAAAAGAAGGAACTTATAGTACAAGCAATGCAAAGTTTTAATTTTAAGTTTAAAGGCATTGAAATAGAAACAATTGATTATTCACCTGAAAATTTTGCAGACAAAATTAAGTATTCCTTTGTAAATCTCTTCTTTAAGAACAAAATGGGATTAACGATTATTGGGCCAGCATCTGTGATTCGAGAAATTAAAAAGGACATAAACAATCTTCAGATTTATATGACATAAAAAATTAAGTTAAAAAATGGCACATCAATGTGTTAAATGTGGAACATTGTATGAAGATGGAGATAGCAGTATTTTAACTGGTTGTAAGAAATGCGGATCAAGATTCTTTTTCTTTATTAGAAACGAAAAGCTAGAAGAACTTAAAAAAATCCATCAAAACTTGACTGAAGCGGAAAAAGAAGAAATAGAAAAAGACATAAAAGATCTTTTAGGGCTAAAAGAAGAAGAACCCGTAGTTTTAGATTTTGAATCTATTCTTGTAGAAAAACCAGGAAAATATAAAATTGATTTGGTTAAAATTTTGAAAAATGAAGCACTTGTGTATAAACTTGAAGAAGGAAAGTATTACATTGATATTCCTCAAACCATAAGAAATCTTGAAAAGGAAAAGAGAAAAAAATGATCACTTTGCATACTTCTCGTAAAATTCTTTCAAGAAAAGAAAGTATTCTTTAACCTGATTTAAACTTATTATTTTACTTGAAAAGTTCTCATCACTGTATACAACAATTGCTTCTCCCTTTGAGACAACTATTCCATTCTTACAAAATTCATTTAAACTCCTTAAGATTTTTACTATTTTTAAAAAATTTCTTCCTGTTTCATATCTTTGCACTACTTTCTCCTCAAATAATGCAATCTTTGCATCAACTGAATTAGGTACAAAAGAAACATTCTTTAACGTTTCTTCTTTTTTGAGGATAATGTCCATAATCTCTATGGAGATTGCCATTAGCTTATCTACGATTGACAACAAGAGTTTAGGCTCTTTTAACATTTTAAAACTAACATTTATCAAGTGAGATACATTAATCAATTCTTTTTCTATATCCATATTCAAAATTATTTAAGAGTTTGTTTGTTTATATTTTTTATTTTTTTAGTTTCTAATTGACTATAAGCTATGGATGAGCAATAAAATCATAGCAAAAAATTCAAAATAAATATAAACTCATACTCATTACTTTTCCATAATATGGCACTCCTTAACCAAATAAAGACTGTCTTTTTGATTTCCTTATTGATATCAATAGTAATCTGGGCAGGATACTATTTTGGAGGTATTGAATTAGCAATTGCCTTTGCTTCTATATCAATCATTATTCAGTGGATTATGCTTTTCTATTCAGATAAGCTTGTTTTATGGATGTATCACGCAAGAGAGGTACAAAGTGGAAGATTATATGAAATGGTAATGAAATTAACACGAGAGTTTGACTTACCTATGCCAAAGGTTTATATTGCAGAAATACCTATTGCTAACGCTTTTGCTACGGGTATTTCACCTAAAAAGAGTGCAGTATGCGTAACTAGAGGATTATTACAGTTACTAAACGAAGAGGAATTAAGAGGAGTTTTAGCTCATGAATTAAGTCATATCAAAAATAGAGATACTCTGATAAGTATGGTTGCTATAACAATTTCAACGATAATCTCTTCGCTCGCAATGGTAATAAGATATGCATTATTTTTTAGATCCAGAGACAGAGATAGTGATTTTCTTGGAATGATTTTATTTTCAATATTAGCACCAATAATAGCAACACTAATACATTTGGCAATTTCAAGAACAAGAGAATACTTAGCAGATGAAACAGCTGCTAGAAAGATAAGAAATGGTTTGGCTCTTGCTAATGCACTACGAAAGATAGAAAGTTCTGCTAAAATAGTACCTTCACCAGAAATGCTTAATACAGAGAATATCTTTATAGTAAATCCTTTCAGAGGATCTTCTCTCTTATACCTTTTTTCAACTCATCCCCCAACTACAGAAAGAATAAAGAGATTGGAAAAAATTCACAAAGAATTATATTAATGAGATGTATCTATTGTGGCAAAACAATTGAAAAAGGAAATTACTGTGAGAATTGCCTAGAAAAATATTATCCAATAATAAAAGAAGTAAAAAAATTGAATTTAAAAGTTTGCCAAAATTGTGAATTTGTTCAATATAAAAATAAATGGAACAAACTAAGCAACGAACTTCTTGAAAAAATTCTTAATAATGCCATAGTAATAGATGATCACTATATGCTTTTAAAATTGTCAGTTAGTGATATTTTTTTAGATATTGAAAATTCACAGATACTCTGCAAATTAACTCTCAAATTAAAAATATCTGATTTGAAAAAAGAGATCTTAAGAGTTTTTGAATTTACTTTACCCTTTCAAAAAAGTTATTGTCAAAAGTGTATAAAAGGTACTACAGACTACTATGAAGCAATTCTTCAACTTAGAAATGTGCCAAGAGAGATATATCCTGAATTATTTCAATTCATCAATAACTTAATGGAACAAAAAAAGATATTTATAACTAATGAAGAAACTGTAAAAACAAAAAATGGAATAAGCAAAGATTTTTACTTGACATCTCAAAAATTTGCTCAAATTCTTGCTAGAGAAGTAACTAAAAAATTTAGTAAACAAAAAATAGAAACAAAGATAAGCAGAAAACTCTATTCTGTTGATAAGATCACAAGTAAACCACTTTACAGAGTAACTGTTTTAGTAAGATTTGTTTAATTAACCTTTTATCACATATAATGGCTTTAACCTAACGATCTTTTTAGCAATATCTAAAGAATCTATTATATCCACTACTTCATCCACATTTTTGTATGCCTCTGGTGCCTCCTCAAGAACAGATTCTTTGTTAGGTGCTATTACAATAACCCCTTTCTCCTTCATTTCTTCCATAACTTTTCCATAATCCAATGTTTTTATTGCTTGATTTCTACTAAGCATCCTTCCTGCTCCATGAGCAGAACTACCTAAGGAAATATCTGAATCTTTTCCTATTAATACATAACTATAACTCCCCATGGATCCAGGAATAAGAACTGGTTGACCTATGGATCTATATTTACTTGGTAATTCTGGATTATTCTTTCCAAAGGCTCTAGTAGCTCCTTTTCTATGCACAATAACCTTTGTCATTTTCCCATTTATATTGTACTCTTCGATTTTTGCTATATTATGAGCAATATCGTATACAAGATCTGCTGAAATTCCATAATTCTTCAGAATTTCCCTTACAAGATATGTGATTAATTGTCGATTTGCCCATGCATAGTTAGCACTTGCAGCCATTGCTTCCCAATAACGCTTTCCCAATTCTGTATGTATACTAGCCCAAACCAATTCCTTGTCAGGTAATGATCCTTTAAATTGATTCAACATTTCCCTAATATAATCCGTAGCTACTTGATGACCTAATCCCCTACTTCCTGTATGAATCATAATTGTAATCAAATTTTCTCTTAAACCCAAAATCTCAGCTATCTTTTCATCATAAACCTTTTCCACTTTTTGGATCTCTAAAAAGTGATTTCCGCTACCTAAGGTTCCTAATTCATCAATCCCTCGCCTTTTCGCTTTTTCACTAACTGATTTATGATTTGCATTTGGAAATGTTCCATTGGATTCACAAAAATCCAAATCCTCAGGAATTCCTAAGTTCATATGCACTAAAAATTTAGCTCCATTATCTAATACTCCTTTTAATTCTTTTTCACTCAATTTAATTTTACTTCTCTTGCCTAATCCAGAAGGCACAGTCTGATTAATCTCATTTGCTATGTTCTTTAAAGTCTCTTTAATCTGTTCATAAGTAACATTTGTTTTTAATAATCTCACACCACAATTTATATCAAACCCTATTCCTCCAGGACTAATTAAACCAAAACTATAATCAAACCCTGCTACACCCCCTATAGGAAAGCCATATCCCTCATGAGCATCTGGAAGAAGTATTGCTTTATCCACCAATCCTGGCAAAGATGCAACATTTTTTATCTGCTGAAGTGTTTGATCCTTCTTTAACTCTTCAAACATCTTCTGACTTGCAAAAATTCTCACCTTTTCAAGATCAATAATGTTTTCCTTCATTTTTCCTTAGCAAAAGCTCATTAATTTTGTCTAAATTCCATCTTATTGAATCAAATTTTCTTCTTAGTTCTCCTCCAAGATCACATTTTACAAGATATGAATATATTAACTCTACACATTCTTTGCTCTCCTTAACAATCTCGTATTTTTCTTTAATGGCTGAATTCACTGAAAGTCTCACCAGTTCCCCTGTAAAATCACTTAAGGAACCAATATAGATTTCATTCAATTTCTTAAGGCTATCTTTGTCCTTTACATCAAGTAAGTTAATAAAAAAAGATCTGTCAAGGATTCTTTTTTCTTTTATAAAATAATAAAACAACTCTGCTTCAAAGAACTCCTCTAAAAAATCTGAAAATAATGTTAAATCCTTAATTTTTTTGCAATACTCCTCTAATCTTTTTAATATTTTTTCACTTTTAGATTTTTCTTTTCTATGTAATGCAAATATTGCTGATTTTGCCATTGCTTGAAATTCTCTCTTTTTTGCAAGAACTGAAAACTCATGCTTTACTGATTCTTTGTATTCTCGAACAAGGTTTTCTAGATCTTCTTTGTTATACAAAATCATTTTCAAATTTAGAAAAACCTGCTACATTTTAAATTTTTTTAATCTTGTGTCTGCAATGCAGTAATTGCTGATAACTGTACAATATCACTTACTTTACATCCTCTACTTAGATCATTTACTGGCTTTTTTAAGCCTTGCAGAATTGGTCCTATTGCAGTAGCTTTTCCTAATCTTTCAACCAATTTATAACCAATATTTCCTGCATCCAAGTCTGGAAATATTAACACTCTTGCTTTGCCTGCAACTGAACTTTCTTTTGCCTTAATTTTTGCTACTGACTCCACTAATGCTGCATCTGCTTGCAATTCTCCATCTATTATCAAATCCAGCATAAGATTTTTTGATAGATTTTTTGCTAACTCTGTAGCTTTCACAACCTTATCCACTAATTCATGTTTTGCACTTCCTTTAGTAGAAAAAGAAAGCATTGCAATGTAAGGCTCAATTCCAAATTGAAGTGCTGTAATACCTGTCTGAACTGCTATCTGTGATAATTCCTGCTCTGAAGGATTTGGAATATTGGAACAATCTGCAAATAAATACACATCTTCTAAAAGCATAAAAAAAGCACCTGATGAAATTGTAAAAGGTTCTTTTGTTTTTATTATTTGAAATGCTGGTTTTATTGTATGACCTGTTGTGTGCATTGCACCTGAAATTAAACCATCGGCCTGATTAAGATATACTAGAACTGTTGCAAAGTAAATTGAGTCTTCAAACCATTGCCTGATCTCTTCTCTTGTATTCTTATTCCTTCGAAGTTCATAAACAATATCTGTAAACTCTTCTTTCTTCTTATCTGTTATTTCAACAATCTCAACTCCTAAATTTATAAATTCTGATACTCTATTTTGAGGAACTACAAGCACAGGATTAGCAATCTTTTCTCTTTTTATAATTTTTACAGCCTCAATGATCCTTTCATCATCAATCTCGTCAAAAACAATCCTTCTTTGCAATGTTTTTGCCTTACTAAAAACAGCTTCCAAAAACTCAGAACTTTTCATATGCAATACTATGCTTTGTTAGTTTAAAAATTTTATTGTAATCATGTTTTTATGTGATTTTTAAATAGTTTTTTAAATAACTTCTTCTACTCTTTTGCATGGAAAACAAATTGTACATAGTTGCAACGCCTATTGGAAATCTAGAGGATATAAGCTTGAGAGCATTGAAAACTTTACGTGAATGTGATGCAATAATATCTGAAGATACTAGAGAAACATTAAAGCTCTTAAAATACTATAAAATAAAGAAACCTCTAATAAGAGGAGATGATTATAGCAGAGTAAATTTCAAGAAAGTTTTTGAAAGGTACAAAAAGATTGCTTTTTTAAGTGATAGAGGATGTCCTAATATCTCTGATCCAGGAGGTAATGTAATAAAACAATTTCTAGATTTTGTAAATCAAGATTACTCTAAAATAACCTTAATTCCAGGAAGTAGCAGTATTGAAGTTGTTTCTCTTCTGCCTTTTAACCCGATTCCCTTTGTATTTCTTGGTTTCACTAAGAAATTATCTGAAATAGAAGTTTATCTAAAAAATGGTATTAATGTTTTATATTTTGAATCATGTCACAGAATAAATAAGTCCATTCAAAATCTTCTAGAGTTTCCAGTTGATAAAATCTATATATTTCATGAAATTACAAAGCTACATGAATCTATTTTTGTAATAGAGAACACACCTGTGAAATTACCTGAAAAAGGTGAATATACCGTATTTTTAAAGGTCAGAAAATGAAATTCAAGATTCAATGTAATGAGACATGTATCATTGATGAAAGATTTAAAATTCAAGATACTTTTCTTTACGACATAAAAGAAAAGGTTCTGTTTATTGCTGACACTCACATTGGTTTAGAAGAATACTACAAACAGCAAGGCATATTTTTACCAAGGATTATTTTTAACGATCTTAAAGAAAGAGTGGAAAAAACAATTAATAATCTAGAAATAAAAACAATAATTCTTCTGGGAGATATAAAACATGAATTTGGCACAATAAGCAAGCAAGAATGGATTGAAACAATTAGTTTTTTTAAGATGATAAAAAATTACAATCTAATACTTATAAAGGGAAATCATGATACAATTCTTAAACCAATAACTGACAAATTCAACTTACAGATCTATAGTGAGTTTTCTTTTGAAGATGTTCTCTGCGTTCATGGTGATAAGGAATTAGGGAAGATAGACAAAAACATAAAATATATTATTATAGGCCATGAACATCCGGCTATTAGTTTAAGAAAACATGGGAGGGTAGAAAAGTTTAAGTGTTTTTTACTTGGAAAGTATAAAGGAAAGAAACTCATAGTTTTGCCTTCAGCACATAATCTCACAGAAGGAACTGACGTCTTGAAAGAGCAATTATTAAGCCCTTTAATTCATGACCTTGAAAATTTTGAAGTGATTATTATTGAAGATAAGCCCTATTATTTTTCTAAGGTAAAAAATTTGCAGAAACTAATGTTAGAATTATCCTAACTCTGAATCCCATCTCTTGATCCTCTCTATGAGTAAATCTAAATCTTTCTTTAGTAGTGTTAATCCTCCTGCTTTCTCGTGTCCTCCACCTTCTAAAACATTTAAATCTTGAGATATTTCCTTTAGAAATTTTCCAGCATCAAACTCTATATTTTCAGGTACTCTTAAACTACCTATTGCGTATTCAAGATACTTGTTAATTATTAAAACAGGCTTATCCTTTAACAATCTTGCACATAAAACCCCTTGAACATTATATGGAGCTTCAATGATTCCAATTTTTATCTTATTTAGTTCAATCATCTCAATTTCAACATCATAATAATCCTTAATCTCCTCCTTAAGATTGTTCAAAACCTTTGCAAGTGGATTTAATTGAAAAATTATATCTTCTACTTTTGTTGAGGTAATTAACATCTGAAGAGGTAACGAGCCATTCCAATAAGTTCTTTTTCCTATGTTAAGTAATGAAACGTACTTTTCTATCTCAAGCATTGACCGATTTCCATAATCTTTCCAAATCATTAATTCTGGAATTGCTTCTTTTGCTATTACATACAAATCCATGGGAATCTTTTCAACCTTTCCTCCATCTCCAAAGTATCCTAGAAGAGTTAAAAAAACTAAGTATGGAATCTCTTTTACAGATATATATCTTTTAATTATGCCAGGATAAACCAAATTCTTCCAGATCACTATCGTAGTAGATTGTTCCTTCTCATCATGATATTTCACGAAGTAATTAGTATCATTTGGATGATGATCAAAATAAATCACTTTTTCTCTTTCTAGATCCCCTGGAATAATATCTGAAACAACTACATAATCATAATCTGATAGAATATCCTCTTTATTTATTCTGAAAACCAATCCTTTACTTGAAAATCCTGTGATGTTGCTAAACTTTTTGAAGAAATGATAAATTAATGCTCCGCTACTCACACCATCTGCATCCCAATGAGTAGAAATGTACAGCTTCTTATCTTTTATTATATCAATCAAATTCTCGATATCGCTCATAATAGTTTAAGAACACATTTGCTTTTAAAAATATTATTCTTCTTTATAGAAATCATGCACATAACTAACATTTCCTAACATTCTTTCAAAGTATCTTCTCTTATTAACCTTTTCAAGAAATCTATAAACCGTTGAGTGCTTTGCTCCTTCTAAAAGCATTTCTATAGCTTTCTTTGCAAGAACTACATCTTCGCTTAATCCAATTATTGAAACAGTTTTTCCATATATACAAATCTCGGTATTTGTCAATCTTTCTAGACTTCTCCTTGCTTTTCCCTCTGTTCCAATAAGTCTGGATTTCATTCTTATCTTGGCATTTTTTGTTCTTGCAAATTCAGATATATCAATATAATCAAAGAAGTAATCTTCATTTCTCAATTTCATTGCAATAGTTGGATTAAATCCTCTACCGATTGCATGAATCACATTTTTTGCATTAAAGACATTTAAGCCATCCTCTCCACTGATAATCACTTCTCCCTCTCTATTTATCTTCACTTTAACAGAAAATTCTTTCTCAATTCTTCTCTTAACTATTCCTCTTTTGCCAACAACCACAGGAACACGTTCGTGTGGAATTCTTATTTCATCAGAGATCATAAAAAAAGAAAATCTGGCTGGTTTTTATTTTTTACCTTTTGGTATCTTTTTCACTTTGTAAACTCTTATTGGTGTTGATTCTATAAGTTTATTCGGTACAATAATTTTATTTCCTTTTGCGTCTCTTAAGAAAGTATATGTCAAAGTATACTTTTCTACTATACCTAGAAGTTTTTGAGTTGGAATTTCTATAATATCGCCTTCCTCAAAAAAGCCTGATGCAAAGAGATCATACATTAGCACTTTTCTTATAAGGAAATACATCATAAATCCTAAAATTATTGCAAATGCTACTCCTGTTATGATAATAATCCATTTTACATTTATACCCATTCCTGCAAAGATTATTAGAACACACATTAAAATTATGAATAACGTATATACCCTGCTAAAGAGATTGAGATAAAAATCATCAACTAAGGTTTTTGTTTTTTTGACAATTGGTTCAAGATATGCTGAGATAAGATCACTTGTAAACTTCACCAAGAAATAACCTAAATTTATAACTGCACCTATTAATAAGAATCTAAAGTACCATAATTTTGCTAGAGGATTCATAACTATATAATCTGCTCCAAAATAAAGGCCTGCCAAAACTATCAATACTACAAAAGGTTCTTCAATATCATCTACTAGAATGTCATCGAACAAAGTAGGTGTTGCTTTTGCCCATTTCCAACACCAATGCTTAAAAATCATATACACCAAATAACCCAACACTATAGAAACAAACAGTATAAGCAAAAAAACCGAAAAGTTTGAAGCATATGCGGCTACCATGGTACTTAATCTAAAACTCTTTAAATATATAAAAATTATTTACAACTTTTTTGTAGTTCAATTTTTTTTTAAAATTTTGCCATTTTTTTAGACATTTTCTTAGGCTTTTCTAAAAACAAAAAAAATATAAAATCAAAAATCAAATTACTTTTAATGCTCGATACTTTAGTTAAGAAACTTCAGGATTTGAATAATTTAGGAAAGAACACAAGATACATTAGATGGCTTAAAGACATTTCAGAATCTGAAAAAGATAAGGTAGGGAAAAAAGCTTATTATCAAGGAAAATTGCTAAAAAGAAACTATCTTGTCCCCAATGGATTTGTTATTTTGCCTTTAGCATTCACACATTACCTTGAACAAAACAGAATTTTGAGTAAAATAGACAATTTATTAAATCTTTGTATTTCTGAACCTGAAAAAATATCAGAATATGCTACAATAATTCAAAGGCTAATTTTAAATGGTTATGTGCCAGAATCAATAAAAGACGAAGTTTATGAAAACTATAACTTGTTGGGAACTGTAATAAATGCAGAAAAACTACTAGAACAACCCAAAACAGAATTATGTATTAGAATATCTACAGATGTTCCAATAAGCAAACCATTCCAGTTAACATTTCTAAAACTTCAAAAAAAGGATATATTTGAAGCAACGAAAACGATTTGGGCATCTATGTTTCTGGAAGAGAATATTAAGAAAAACATCAAAAGCCTGCAAAACCTAATCAATGTTGGTGTTTTGGTTCAGGAAATGATAGAACATATTAGAGCAGGTAAGATTGAAGTAACTAATGGACTTGCAAAAATAGAAGGAATAAAGGGTTATGGAATCTATCTTTCACAAAAAGATGCATCTACAAACCAATACATTGTTGATCTGAAAACCTTGAAAATACTATCTATTTCTGTACCTGGGCAAACCTACTATTATACATATGATCCATTAGAAAATAAAATAGTAAAAATTAACACATCTTATTCAGACCAAGTATTCACTGACTCTGAAATTCGGGATTTGGCATACATGGCAAAAAGATTATGTTTAGAATTTAGAAAAACTGCAAATATTGAATTTGTTGTTTCTGATGAAAGCGTATACATTGTTGATTTCAATCCAAAAGATGAGGATTTTTCAGAAGAATCTTTATTAGAAAAGAGTACAGCAACAGAAATACCAGAAACTAAGCAAGAATCAAAATCAAAAATTGAAGACGAAGAATTAAAGATTAAAGAAAATGAAGTAGAGGTGTTTTACAATACATATCTCAAGGATAAATTTACTGCAAAATCAGAAGAAAAATCAGATTTTATTGCTTCGTCACTAAAAGAAAGAGAACTAATAAGATTAAGAAGTCTTTTACTAAAAACCTATCAAATTCTACAAGAAAAAATTCCAAAAGAAAGGATTGATGAATTCAGAAAACAGCTAAGCAATATAAATGAATTATCTGAAGACCAATTAATAGAAACTATACTTAAACTTATCGAAGCTTGTTAAGACTAACTTCTATTTTGAATATCAATCTTCAACTCTTTGCATAAGTCTTTGACATGATCATACGCTTTTTTGAAAAATGAATGTTGTTTTTTTATGAATTTAATAAATTTTTCTATATGCTTGTTCTCTTTTCTCTGTTTTTTTATCTCTTTCTTTAAAAATTTAATCAGATCCTTATCTCGCATATTTTGAAGATTATACTTATTTTTGAATTTGTCTAAAAATTCTCTTACCTTTTCGAGATTCACTCCTCTAGCTAGCATTGAGCGCTGCCATAGTGCAAATTTCTCTTGATTTGCTTGATAACTATCCTTAGGAATTTTTGAAACAATTTTTTGAATAAAAAGTACATTTTTTGAAACAAAATATTTGAACTTTCCTTCAAGTTTTGATAATTTGTGAACAAATTTGTGACTAAGTGCCTGTGATTTTGAAGATTCTGCCCTAATTGCAATATACTGTAAATTTTCTCTTTTCCATTTTTCATAATCTTCAACTGAAACCTCCAACAATTTTTCCACTTGATGCAAAAAATTGTAAGGATCATATCTCTTCTTTAGAATACTTATGTTTCCTTTTTGAACTTTTAATCTTTTTATATAATTTAACACCCTGCCCATTGCTTCATCGTAGAATCTTAAGTTTTCGTTCATTCTCAAACTTGCATCCCTAATTTGTTCTGTAGGCGCTTTATTTTTAAAAACCTCTTTTCTAAAGCGCTTATACTCCTTTATTGTAATCTTTCTGCCCTTTTTCAACATTCTCAGGATGAACTTTGCAAGTTTTAGTCGAAAATTAACGGTCTTCTTATAAATGCGAATATACTTCTTACATATTTTTTCTATTTTCCTAAATTCTTTCCTTACTTCATCTAAACTTTTGAGACTCAAATTTAGTTGTTCTCTCTGATTATCTTGATTCTTATCTATTTCTTGCAATCTCTCTTCTAATGTCTTTGAAATTTCGTCTAACTTTAAGATATATGATTCATAAAAGAGAGCAATCTCTGCTATTTTCTTTCTATTTTCCAATGAAAAACTTAATTGAGATGCTTCAATACTCTTTAAAAATACTATTTTCTGATCTACTTGATTTAGAAAAGAGTATATATAATTTTTATCTTTATCAATACTACCTGATAAAAAGGTGCGTATTTCACTTTGGTAAGGAAGCTTATCTGTAAACTTTTGGACCTTTACAAAAAACTTATATATCATCTTTTTGGATTTTTTCAAGTACTTTGCTAATTTTCTAATTTTTTTGTCTGTCTTTTTGTCTTCATTTTTTAAAATCTTTATCTCCTTTAAGATATTCTCAATCTGATTTTTAATTTCTCTAATATTCCTTTTTGTCTCTCTTATTTTCTCTAGTGTCTCATTCATAATACTTCTTGAAATTTTCTAATATAAAAATTTTTTTAAATCCATTAATTATTTAAATTTAAATAAATTCCAATTCTTGGTGAGAAGAATGCAAGGAACCCCTATTCAACCAATATTCATCGTTGCAGATAATACCCAAAGAACTAAGGGAAAAGAAGCATTGTACAATAATATACAAGCTGCAAAAGTAATCGGTGAAACATTGAAAACAACCCTTGGACCTAAGGGAATGGATAAAATGTTAATAAATTCTCTTGGGGAAATTGTTGTAACAAATGACGGAGCTACAATTCTTAGTGAGATGGAACTAGAGCATCCTGCTGCAAAAATGATGGCTGAAATTGCTAAAACCCAAGAAAAAGAAGTTGGAGATGGCACAACAACTGCAGTAGTTCTTGCAGCTGAACTTCTTAGCAAGGCAGAAAAAATGATTGAAGAGAACATTCATCCTACTCTTATTGCTAAAGGCTATCTCATGGCATCTGAAAAAGCAATAGAAATCCTTGAAAAAATTGCTAAACCTATTGAAATAACTGAGAAAGAGGTATTTGTAAAAATATCTGAAACTGCAATGACAGGAAAAGTAGCAGAAGAAGAGAAAGAAAAGTTAGCAAGGATTGTAACAGAAGCAGTACACTATGTATTACAAAATGGAGAAGTTAGCATGGATGATATAAGCATAGTAAAGAAAGAAGGTGGTGCTGTAAGAGATACAGAGTTAATAAAAGGGATTGTAATAGATAAAGATAGAGTACATCCAGAAATGCCTAAATTAGTAAAAGATGCAAGAATTGCGTTAATAGATAGCCCAATTGAAGTAAAAGAAACAGAAATAGATGCAAAAATCCAGATCAATGATCCTAATCAAATTCAAGCATTCATAGAACAAGAGGCAGAAATAATAAAGAAATTGGTAGATAAGATAATAAAAACTAATGCAAATGTTGTTTTCTGTCAAAAAGGAATAGATGACTTAGCACAATACCTTTTAGCAAAAAAAGGAATTTATGCTGTAAGAAGAGTTAAAAAAAGTGATTTAGAAAGACTTGCAAAAGCAACCGGAGGAAAAATAGTAACAAATATTGAAGAAATATCTGAAAAGGATTTGGGATTCGCTGAAACTGTAAAACAAGTTAAAGTAGGAGATGAAGATTTCACATTTGTAGAAGGATGTAAAAATCCAAAAGCTGTTAGCATTCTTGTAAGAGGTGGTACAGAACATGTGGTTGATGAAGTAAAAAGAGCAATAGAAGATGCAATAGGTGACTGTATAACTTTAATAAAGAGCAGAAAAATTGTTGGAGGTGCTGGAGCAACAGAAATTGAATTAAGCAAAGAATTAGAAAAGTATGCAAACAGCTTAAGTGGAAGATTGCAGATTATTGTAAAAAATTTTGCTGAAGCTCTCGAAGTAATTCCTAAAGCTTTAGCAGAAAATGCAGGACTAGATAGTATTGATGTTATTACTAAATTAAAGGCAGCTCATCAGAAAGGTGAATTATTTGCTGGATTAAATGTAGATGATGGCTCTACGTTAGATACTTTAAAGGAAATGATCATTGAACCTTTACAACTCAAGAAACAAGCAATAAAATCAGCAGTAGAAGTGGCAATAATGATATTAAGAATAGATGACATAATTGCAAGTGGCAAAAAAGAAGAAAAAGATAAAAAGAATCAGCAAGCTCAAACTGAAGAAAATGAATGAATTAAGGTTTAATAAAAGAATAAAAAAAATAAAAAATGGCGAGGAAAAAGGAAGCTATGTTTTATATTGGATGCAAGGAAGTTTCAGGGTAAACTATAATCATTCCCTTTCTTTTTCTATTTATTTGGCAAATAAATACAAAAAACCATTATTAGTACTAATAGTCATAAATCCAAATTATCCAAATGCAAACAGAAGAAACATGAAATTTTTTATTGAAGGAGTATTAGATGTAATTGAGGATTTGGAAAAACTAAAAATTCCTTATGTTGTCAAAATTGGAGATTTCAGTGAGATTGTAGAAAAGTTCTCAAAAGATGCTATTGCAATAGTAAGTGATTGTACATATCTTCCTAATATCAGAAAAATAAAACAAAATGTTTATGAAAAAATTGAAAAAAATTTGTATGAAGTAGACACTAATCTTGTAGTGCCTGTAGAAATTGCCAGCAATAAGAGAGAATATGCAGCTAAAACAATCAGACCAAAAATATTGCAGAAGGTTAATGAATTTATAGATGATTTTGAAACTTTTCACTACAATGGGTTACAACTTGAATCTTACAAAGAAGTAAATAATATAGAAAAAACATTAGATAGTTTAAAAATTTATGATGTCCCTTCTTGTCAAATTAAAGGTGGACACAAAAATGCCATAAAAACATTGCAAGATTTTATTAAAAACAAGTTTCTTCATTATTATGAATTTAGAAATGATGTGAAAAAGAATATAGAATCAAACTTAAGTCCATATTTACATTTCGGACAAATCAGCCCAATAGAAGTATTACAATTTATGAAAGAGTTCAAGAAAGACAAAAATTATGAAGCTTTTTTTGAACAACTTGTTATAAGAAGAGAATTAGCACATAACTTTACTTATTATTCTGATCATCTTGAAAATCTTTATTCCTTACTACCTCTTTGGGCTAGAAAAACTTTACAAGCGCATGAAAATGATCCTAGAGAATATAAATACTCTCTTGAAGAGTTTGAAAAAGCCTATACACACGATTATCTTTGGAATTACGCTCAAAAACAATTACTTGAAAAAGGAAAGATACATAATTATCTTAGAATGTATTGGGGAAAGAAAGTAATTGAATGGAGTAAAAACCCAGAAGAAGCATACAAAATTTTAGTTTATTTAAATGATAAGTATGCTCTAGATGGTAGAGATCCTAATGGTTATGTTGGAATTTTATGGTGTTTTGGCTTACACGATAGGCCATTCTTTGAAAGACCTATCTTTGGCAGAGTACGCTATATGTCTGGAAGAAAAATAAATTTGTTCACTTAAAACAAAACAATTTTACATTTCAATTTAAAACTCCTTATGTTCGTTATAGATGTATTAATTTTTTAAATATACTAAAATTTATTGCTTAGTTTTTGATTTTTTTAGCATTGTTACTGCCAAGATTAATAGTAGCGCTATAATAACTGCTATAATTAAATACAACCAAATCTTTGGTTTTTCCACTTGTTTGCTTATCTGTGGTATTTCTTCTTGAGGTTTTTCCTCAGTAACTTGAGGCTGTTGAGGTTCTTCTTTTGAAGGTGGCTTGGGCTGTTCAGGTGGTTTGATTTCAGGCTGTTTTTGAACTTCTGCAAGCTTTGTGATTACTATTGCTGATAAATCCTTAATTTTTTGTTGTAACTCACTAGCTGATTTTACTTTTATTAAAAGCTCTATTTTAGCTTGATTCTCAAAAAGAATTATTGGATCCTTTTCTATTACACTAAAATTTCCAATTAGAAAATCTGTTGATTCGGCAACTGTTTTAGGAATATACATAACAACTGTTTTCTCGGAAGTAATTATTTCATACTTTAATAGAATTACATCTCCCAAATCACCTTTTCCTAGGAAAAGTGTTGCCCTTGTTCTAACACTTAAAGGATCTATCTTATAATTAGTACCAAATTCTCTGAACAATCCACTGAGAACTTTATTCTCAATCTCTCGGGTAAGTAGTGTGGATGCATCAATCGTTAGATCTTGAATGGGAATTTGAAGAACAAAATCTAGCCTATAATCACTTATCTCTGGAATGTTTGATAGATCTTCGATAACTAAAGTATTTTTTATCTTGTCTTCTGTGAGTAATTTAAATATGTTTTCATAAGTTTCAATGATTTCCTTAAGTAACTCATCATTTTCTGTCTGATCTTTTAACAAATTAAAGATTTCCTCTTTGAAATCAGATTCTGGCTGAGGTAACTCTTGAGGAAATGCTGATGGCAAAGTTGTAGTTGGTTCTTCTTTACAAGTATATGTTCCTGTAAAACTTAAGGTGATTTCTTCTACTTTTCCCTCTTGATATGTTTTAGTTATTTTATTAGTAGAATAACAATTAACAATCAACTCAAAAGTAATATTATCTCCATTTTTTCCAGTTGCTGTTAATTTAGAATCAAAAACTCCTGAACCTCCAAATTTACCATTAACAACAGTGATTTGATCTTGATAAACATCATTAACGTACAATTTCAGAACACCTGACACTGCATTATTGTTTAATTTTACAGTCCCATAAAAAACATGCGGATCTTTAGGAAATTCTAATGCTATTGCTGATAAAATGCTAAAGAAAAAAACAAAAAAAACAAATTTCTTCATCTTTTTTCACCTTACTATTTTATTGAGGAGTTAATTCTACTATGCCTTTAAATAAAACTTCAGTTGTTCCACTATACCAAATCCAATATGCTTTAAATGGTTCTATATAGCCAGTAAATCCTGATGTTAAGTTATAGATTGCTACTGCTTTTCCATCTTTATCTAAAATCCATGGAACAAATGCTTCAACTGTACTCTTTCTTGTCAATGTTACCAACCAATCATTAAATGATTCTTCTCTAAATGAATTCAAACCTAGCAAACTAAATCCATTGTTCACTCTCAAAGTTTGATTTAAAAAGTCACATGCACTTGAATTTGTATAAATTGGCATTTCAAATGTTTCAGTTCCTACATACTTATATCCTTTTAATGGCTCAAATCTCGTTGCAGTTTTCCAGGTTTTATTTATTGTATATTCTTGGAATGTACCTGTTCTTGTACCAATTGCTGAATTTATCATATTCATATTTACACAACTTGGTACTGAAAATATAACTCCATTGGTAATATCTACTTTACCAAATGCAATAACTGCACTTCCTGTTGCTGGATCAACTGTACCTTGCTTTGTTAAATTCTTTTGACCTTGTTTTACAGCAATTATTTTATTTGAGTTTTTAATATCTTCTACAAAATTTGTAACATCTTGAAGGGTTATAGTAACCTTTGTTCCTTGAACAGAAATTGTACTGTTTTCTAAATTCACTCCTTCAATACTGAAAATTAAACTTGCATTATTTTCGTTGTTATTACTTACTTCTTGATCAAATACCACAACAATTTCATCATTATCACCTACAGCTCCATTTTTATCGTTATCTACAAAATATGCATACTTTATAACTGGAGTAGATACATTTTTAATGAAAGATGTACTTACTGTATGTTCATTTCCTGCATTATCAACAACAATACACGTAACACTAACATTTCCATTTCCTAAGCTACCTATGTTTCCTGAATTTAATACCACTGAAGTATTCTTATTCCATCCTAAACTAACATTAATAATTCCATCTTTTTCTAATTTACAACTAATATTTCCATCATCTAATCTACTTGAATTAAATGTAAGATTAATATCAACTCCTGCTTGTACTTGCT
>JAWBOS010000006.1:0-50940 GCA_038825875.1 Candidatus Woesearchaeota archaeon
ATTGCAGTCTTCCAAATCTGTCTCTATGTGCTCTACTTCTATTCCGTCAAATGAAAAATTTGGATAAAACCCATGCATAGCAAAATCTCTCAGTGTCTGTAAAAGTGCATTCCTTGCACAGCCCTCAAGATAAACTCTTATACTTTCATCATCTCCTATCCCTATATACTTACTCTTATCCTCATACATCTTATTTCTTGAATTGTAAATCAAGAATATTGAAAAAACAATAAGACCTAGCAATAAAATGCCCAACAAAATAAAATAAACAATCTGTGATCTTTTCATACTGTATTCCCTATACTTTCTTATTTAAAAATATTTTTTAATCAAAAGTTTTATAAAGAGAAAAGAAAGACTTATTCCTATGGGAAAGAAGATAAAATTGAATAAGAAAAGAACAGGGGAAAAAGAGGAGAAGAAAGAGAATGTTATTGGAAAATATTTGACTCTTTTGCTTGGTCTGATTTTAGTATTAAGTTCTTTTGCTTTTATCTTACACACAAATCAAGAACAATCAAAGTTAAATTACAATAATTACAACTTTAGATATGATCAGAGATCTAGAAGATTTTATACCAATGTGGAGGGGACAGAGATAAGTACATATTATCATCCAAGAGATGTAGATTATTTAAATCTAAATTTTATAAGAACTCCAAACTTAGTGGTGATTCTAAAAAACTTTGATGAAGATGAAATTGATGATATAAGAAATTTTGTTTTGACAGATTTATTCAATCTTTATTATTTAAATATAAATATTTCAATTCAAGATACTGAGTTCTGTAATGATTTAACTCTAGTAATTGATAAAAATATCACTGAACGGAGCATGGAAAAAAATTGCATCTATCTTCCTCTTTCTCCTCAATTATTGGAAGTCATTGATTTTATAGTTTTCAGATATTTTAACATAATTGCATAAAAAATGTTTAAAGTTATTGACAGTGTAAAGAAGTAAATTGTTGCATTAAACCAAAATCTTTGTGGATAAATGTTAACAATCAAATCCCAAAAACCAAATCGCCAGTTATTTTTCGAGTAGAAAAGGACATAATGCAATCCTAAGGAAACGCTTCTAGGAAATATCGCTGAAAAAATAAGAGTTATCAACAATATTGTTACATTCAAAAGATGAAATTTTATTAAAAGCTTAAGAAGATAATTAACATCATAGTACTTCAAAAAACATATCAAAAAAGCAATCAAAAACATGAAAAAAGCAATATCTCTAATAATAAAAAACATCTTCAATAGTTCTTTTACATCGTACATATGTTCTTTTTCTTTTTGAGTAAAGTACAGGGAATTATTGAATATCATAAAATCTCTATCATTTAAAACTGCTTTAAGTCCCAACAAAGCAAGGGATAATCTTTGTTCTTTTGTTAAATCATAGAAGGGGTTTGTTGCATAATAATCATCCATGTATTCTGCATACACAAAATCTTCATTAAAACTCATCTTCAGGATTGTCAATGTAAAGAAAAGAAAATAGCAGATAAACATAAAAAAGTGTAAAATTTTCATGATTAATAGAAGCAAAAAGAAAATTTATAAATTTTATTACAGTAAAAATTTTATGATTGAATTGATCCTACTAATTGGCCCGCCTGGCTCTGGCAAAGGAACACTTGGAGAATTTCTCTCTTCAAAATATAACCTAATATGGATATCCATGGGTGATTTGATAAGAAAAACTCTAAGTGAAGACACAGAGCTAAGTAAAACAGCAAGAGAGATCGTAAACTCTGGCAAGCTTTTGCCTGACGAAATAACTAACAGAATCCTAACAGAAAACCTGCCACGATCAGGCACGATTTTGCTCGATGGGTATCCAAGAAAGATAAGTCAAGCAGAATTCTTAGAAAAAAATTTCAAAGTGTTGGGAGTGATTTTTATTAATTGTGATAAGAAAGAAATAATTGAAAGAACAATAAATAGACGTACATGTCCTATTTGTGGAAAGGTTTACAATCTAAAAACAAATCCTCCTAAGGAAGACAATTTATGTGATATATGTAAAAAACCATTGATTCAAAGAGAAGACGATACTGAGCAGGTAATAAGGAATCGACTAGAGGTTTATGAAATGGAGAGTAATGAACTGAGAAACTACTATGAAAGAAAGGGATTGATTTATGAAATTGAAAATATACAAAAACCTTTAGAGATATATCTTGAAGAAGGAGAAAAAATAATGAAAAAAATATTAAAGATCTAGTTACTTACACTTTTCTGCAAATTCTTTTATTTCTGATTCATTTTTTGACAAGATAAATGAACCGTCTTTGCACAGCAAGACTGGCATAATGTATCTTACTTGTTTTAATGCAGTATCAAAGCACTCAACAATTTCTCTTTCTGAGAACATTTCAAAATCTAAGTTCATTTTTTGTAATATTTCCTTATATTCTCTGCACGGTTCGCATTGTTCAGATCCATACAAGAAGAGATTAGCGTCCTTATTCAGTGCAAGCAAGCAAATTTCTGTCTTATATGAATAAACTTCTATGTTTGCGTTGCTTCTTAATTGCTTTAGATAATCTACCAAAAACTCTTGCATTTTTATTTGTCTTATATATGCCTCAATATCTCTCTTAGCCTCGTCAAAAGATACATTCTCAAAAAACATTTTCATTTCCTGATAAAAATCCATCACTTCCTGTTCACTCACTTCAACGAAATTAATAAGGTAAGAATAAATGTAATTATTGAGGTACACCATTAGTTTTAAATTCCTGATGTATGAATCATAGTCAATTCCTTCTCTTTCAATCATTCTCCTAAAAGCATCTTCTGACATATTTGACTGATTCAGAATTGCATTATATACTTCTAAGAACATAGTTTCGTTTTCTTCAAATCCTCTATTTTTGGCATCTTGGATTATTAGTGTTTGCACTATGAGATCATTTAATGCTCGACTTTTATCTGCTGAATCTCTTATAGAAATAGGTAAACTAGCAAGATATTTTTCCAGATCACTAGCAAATATTTTTTCTCCATTAACTATAGCCAATAGTTCATCCTTAGCTGTTGGTTTAGTTATCTCTTTTTCTTTTTTAGGCAGAATTATTAGAGATAATCCAGCAATCACAATTATTGCTAGTACAATCAAAAGGATTATCCAGATAATTTTTGATTTCTCTTTCTTTTTAGGTTTTTGAGCTTTTTTTGAGGTTTCGTGAACCGCTTTTGTTCCCTTTTTTCTTTTCTTCTTAGAAGATTTTTTCACTTCTTTGGGTTGTGATTTTTGAACTTCTTCAACTGACATTTGATCCTGTTCTTTTTTAACTTCGGTTGTTTCGTCCATTCTTATTCACCTCTAATTCTCTCGAATTATGTGAACAAATATATAAATTTTTGTTTCGTGGAAATGCAATTTTAAAAATTCTGTTAATTTTTGTAACTGTTTAAAAAATAATTCTAAACAATGCACTTAATGCCTGAAAGCCATCAAATCCTGGAATTGGAAGCATATTTAGGAAAAACAAATAAATGTTAAGATATGAAAATCCGATCCATCCAGAATTTTTAGTTTTTTCATACATTAATTTTCCTATGTAATACATAGCAAGATTTGAAAGAGGTCCTGCAATTGAGATAAATAAGCTTGCAACATTTGTAGGATTTCCAGAAATTGAAACAAAAGCAGGAGCAAAGATGATAAATGGAAAATTGAGAATCTTCATCAGAATTCCAAAAAATAACCACATATATGCCGCTCCTACTGTTGCATTATAACCAAAACTTACTGCCACAAATTTGTGGGCTAATTCATGAAAAATTATTGTTGGAGACACAAAGATCAAAGCTCTATAAAATCCTTCACTAAAAAAAGAATTCTTCCTAAAGAAAAAGTCAATTACTGATTTTCTCTCAAAGTAATCCTTAAATATGTATGCAACAGCCAAGGATACAAGAACAATATCAAAGATCTCTCCAAAGGTTAAAAACATTTCAAAACGAAAAATTTTATAATCTTTAAATATTTTGTGTATTATTATGAGAACCACAAAAACTTGGCTTTTACTGTTTATTGCTGTATTTTCAATATTCTCAACATACTCACTAGAAATCTCACATTCTCCACAAATAATAAACTCTGACACAGTGGTAAAGATAACAATTAGCAATCCTTCTGATAATGAAGCAAAATTAACAATTGTTAGCTACATTTTCTCAAATAATGAAAAAAAGTTTTATGTCAAAGATGATTATATCATTAAACCAAAACAAAGGATTGAGATAAACAGGTTTATTTCACCTTCTTCAAATGATAGGCATTTAGCAATAATTGTTTATGGGGATTTTTCAAAAGAGATAATAATTCCAATAGTATTGTCCAATGAAAAAACTGAGCAAGGATCAAATAATGAAATCTCAAATTCTGAACAAAGAACTGAAAAAATCCAAAAGAAACAAGATGTTATAACTGAAAAAATCATCGAATGTAATGCTCCTATAATTCTAATTTCTGAAAAGCTAGAACAAAAAGAGAGATTTTCTGAAAATGAAAGGATTTACTTACATAGTTTTGTTGAAGACGAAATATATCTCTTTCATGAAAATTGGTATTTGGAAAAAATAGGTGAAGGAGTATATGAGTTAAGAGCGAAGAGAAGGGTTTTTGGAAATCAAAGAATCACTTTGTACTTTGAAAACTGTGAACCTAGAAAGATAGAATTCTTTGTAGAGAAATCTCAGCAATACTTTTCAATATTTTTGTTTTTCATAGCACTAATAATCCTAATTGTTTTCTTTGCCATTATGGTAGATTTATTTGAGCTAGAAAGAAAGAGAGAAGAAGAGAGAAAATATAGGATTCAAGCGATGAAAGAAAAGATCCAATCAAAAAAACAAAAGGATGTGAAAAAGATTTCAAAGTTTTCAAAGAAAAATAAATAAATATTCCAGACTTTCTCATAAGAAATGAATCTCAATGCTCGACAGTATCAGATAAATATTTTTGAGAAAGCAAAGTTGTACAATACATTAGTAGTTTTGCCAACTGGGCTAGGAAAAACATTAATTGCCATACTTCTAATAGAGAACCGATTAAAGAATTACCCAAACAGCAAAGTTATATTTCTTGCACCTACAAAACCCCTAGTCATGCAACACAAAAAAAGCATCGAAGAGCATCTAAATAAGGAAGTAATCGCTTTTACTGGCTCAACTAAAAGTGAAAAAAGAAAAGAGCTATTTGAAAAAAATTCAATAATTGTAGCAACTCCACAAACAATTCAGAATGATTTGTTGACAAAGAACATATCCTTGGAAAATGTTTCTCTTATTGTTTTTGATGAAGCCCATAGAGCAGTGAAGGATTATCCTTATGTTTATATTGCCCAAGAATACCATAAACAAGCAAAATATGAGAGAATTTTAGGATTAACAGCAAGTCCAGGACATGACAAGGAAAAGATATTGGAAATTTGTAATAATCTGTACATTGAGCATCTAGAGGTTAGAACAAGGCACGATCCTGATGTAAAACCTTATGTTCAAGAAATAAAGATAGAATGGATAGAAGTAGAGTTAAATGAAGAATTAAAAAGGATAGTATCAATGTTAAAAGAGATACTAATTGAAGAGATTGAAAGATTTAACAAATTAGAATTAGAAAAAATAGGTTCAGATACTTCAAAAAAAGAGATTTTAAGGATTCAGCAGTACATAAATGAAAAACATTCCACAGATCCAAGAATATTTGAAGCCAATTCCTCATTATCATTAATATTGAAATTGAAGTACATGATAGAGGTAATAGAAACTCAAGGAGTAACACCTCTTTACAATTATATTCTAGAATTGAAAAAGGAATACTTCTCTAAAGGAAACAAAACGATAAGAAGATTATTGAGTGATTCGAGATTCAATCTTGTTTTTTCTCAGGTAAAGAATTTACTTGATAAAAATTTTGAACATCCAAAACTTGAAGTTTTAAAAGACATTATGAAAAAATTCAAAGAATCTGAAAATGGAAAAGCAATAATATTCACAAACATAAGAGATGAAGTAGAAAAAATAAAATCAGAATTAGAAAAGTTTGGAATAAAATGTGAAATATTTATTGGTCAAGGAAAGAGAAGAAAGAAAGGATTAACACAGAAAGAACAGCTTAATGTCTTGGAAAAACTGAAAAATAGAGAGATTGATTGTATAATTGCAACATCTATTGGTGAAGAGGGCTTAGATATTCCAGAAGTTGATCTTGTTATATTCTATGAACCCATTCCTAGTGAGATTCGAGCAATTCAAAGAAAAGGAAGAACTGGAAGGCAAGCAAGTGGAAAGGTTTTAATGCTATACACTAAAGGAACGATTGACGAAAAATATCATTGGGTATCTTTGAAACGAGAAAAGAAAATGTATGAAACACTGAAAAGGATAAAGGACATACTAATAATGAAAAGAAGTGAATCTAAAAACAATCAAAATTTATTCTCTTATGAAAAAAGGGAAAATCAAGAAAATGAATTTTCAATAGCAAAAAAAGAATTGAAAAATGATCTTTTTGAAGAAAATCAAAAAAAGGAATCAAATCAGAAAACCCAAATTGAAGATAAACTGAATAAAGTGTCAAATGAAACTATTAGAATTATTCAATTAAGCCAAGACAAGGTTACAATTATTGTAGATTATCGTGAAAGAAATAGTTCTATATTAAAAGAATTAAATAATCTAAGTGTGGATCTGATTGTAGATCAATTACCATTAGGTGATTATCTAGTAAGCTCAAAAACAGCCATAGAGCTAAAAACTGCAGAGGATTTTATCGCATCAATTATTGATGGTAGATTGTTTGATCAACTTAAACACCTAAAAAGAATATATGAAAAGCCAATAATGATAATAAGTGATTATGAAGAAATCTTTAACAAAAGTTTACACATTCACTCTATTCTTGGAGCCTTAACAAGTATTGCCACACAACTTTACATACCAATATTATTTGCAAGAAATTCTCAAGAATGTGCAAAGATGATTTATTTTGCTGCATTGCAAGAGCAAAGAGAAGAAAAAGAGATACACATAAAAAAGCCAAAAGGAAGCATATACGATCAATTAAGATTTACTGTTTCATCTATTCCTGGAATAGGATATTCGCTTAGTGAACCATTACTTGTAAAATTTAACACGTTAAAGAACATTGCAAATGCTTCAATAGAAGAACTTAGTCAAGTTGAGAACATTGGAAGGATAAGAGCAACAAAGATATATGAATTTTTTAATACTTCTTATAAAGATATGGAAAGAAAGTAATCATGTTGTAGTGAATATTTACCACTCTTCAACCAAAACATTTATATATGAGTATACCTATTAGTATACTGATATGGTAGATATTTACAAAGAATTACTGAATCTCATTGAAAATTCTAATTCTTATGATCTTCTAGAATTCAAAAGGCAATTAAAAGAGAATCTTGAAGATCTTATAAGGCTAATTGATAGCAGAATTGAAAAGATAGAAGAAGCCAATAAATTCTGTACTGTTTGTGGAAGTCCAATAAGTGAAACAAAAGAACCTTTTATTCTCATATTTGGGAGCAGGGGATTGAGAAAAAAGGCATATTTCTGTGGTTCTGATTGCTTAAACTATTTCTTGAGAAATTATTCGAACTGGAAAGATTTAAGATTGCACAAAAAGCTATATTTTTAGTTACTTTACTTTTTCTATTGCTTTAAGATTAAAATATCTAAGCAATTCCTGTTTATATAATTCAGCGTGTTCTTGAACAAGATTCTTCGCTTGAGTCAGAGTTTCTTTCATAAAAATACTTTCAACTATTGCTCTAATCACTTCTCCAAAAACAGGAAATGAGGCAAACTTATTATCATAATCATGTTCTAAAGACATCTCAATTGTTATAGTTATTTCACCGCTGTCTAGCGAGAATTCTTTATCGGCTTCAGTATCCTTTACATTTACCTTTTCTACTTTATACACCATAGTAATCTTTCCATGGGCTTTAAAATAATCATTTAATTTTTGCTCCATTTTGACAACATAGACTCCTTCTTCATTTTTTCCTTTTCTTATTATTTGAACAGGGTTTTCCACATCATACTTAAGGTTATCAAAAAAAGAAACAGTTTGATCTATTAATGTTTTTAGATCAAAATAACCTGTATATTTCACTGAATCGCTTTTAATAACTTTTATTTTGACGGACATGTAGAATTAATTGATTATCTTATATTTATATTTTTATTTTCTTGATTTTCTTATCTTAGCAGCAATACCATTCGTCAGAACTTCCTATGGCATTTCCTGTGTTTTTCAAATTCTCCATAAGTTTTTCATTTCTTGGAATCTCTTTTCTGAACTTAAGAAAAATCTCGGTCAGTTTTATTTTATTTATACATTTTTCCTCACAGCTTTTGCAGAGTGTGCAGGAATATAGTATTTCTTCAATAACTTCTTTTTTCAAAATAAACATTCTACCTCTTGCACTTTTTTCCTCTTCTCGCAAAACTCTGAAAACTGGGCAGTTTATATTACAAAAACCACAAAGGGTACATTTCTCTAATAAATTCACAATTTCTTCAAAATTTTTTTCTTTATTGATGTTATTCATCTTGCAAAAGATGTGGATTAAATAGATTGTAGGGATCAAATTTTAATTTCAAATTTATTATTTTTTGTTTTTCATTTTTTGGTCGATACTTCTTTTTTAGCAGTCCATATCCATGCTCTCCAGAGATAATTCCCTTTTCCTTTTTTACAAATTCCATCAATTTAATTGCATCTTCAAGATTTTTAAAACAAGGATGAATAAGATTAACACCTAAATGTCCAAACCAAGGAATTTGTAATTCATCAAGAAATGGCAAGAGTTTTCTTAAATCCATTTGAGGATCTTCAACAATACTATATCCATTTTGTGATAGCAAGCTGTACAGTGAATCCCTTTTCTCAAATATCTCTGGCTTTTGTTTATATTTACCTGAATCGTCTTTATAAGATATCAAAAGCAGATTTTTATTAAAACTTAGCATTCTAGCTGCAAAAAATCCAATGCCTTCAACAGAAAGTAAACTACTATGTTTTGTTTTTTTCAATTCTTCTGAAAATTTTATTAATGATTCATAGTTTTCAAATTCAAAGATATCAAAAGAACTCTCTTCAACAAGATCAGTAATTTTAAGTTTTGCCTTTATAATAACTCCTAACGTTCCTTCAGTATATTGTGGAATCTCTTTTATTTCATATTCCTCACAATCACTTCCCAATATCCACAAAGAATCTACCCAATCTAATGTTTTTCCAAATGCAATGCTCTCTTTGCCTGCAGCATTACAACTGATCATTCCTCCAATTGTTGCGATTCCATGACTAGAGGGTATTACAGGAAACATTTTTTTTCTCTTTTTAAGCTCATAATTTAGATCATCTAAAATAACTCCTGGTTCAACAATTACATAATCCTCTGTAATCTCTAAGATTTTATGCATCTTGCTTACATTTATGACCACACTGTGATTAGGAACACTGCTTCCTGTTAAGGATGTGCCAGATGCTCTGACTGTAATTGGATTTTTCCTTTTCTTACAGGAATTGATAACTGTCTTAATTTCATCAATATTCTCAACATAATAAACCTCTAAAGAAGTTCCAAAATTCTTTGAAGCGTCGTACAAATTTCCAAAGTTATAGTTGGATTTCATTTTATTGAAGATAGCATCAATTCAGATATTTCTAGAACTTTCACATCATCTGATACACTTTTAAGATGTAAATAGCAAAGTGGACATGCAGTTACTAATATGTCTGAAACTTCCTTAGCTTCTTTTATTCTTTCTTCAGCAATTTTCCTAGCCAATTTTAAATCATTATTTATCAATCCTCCTCCAGCTCCACAGCAAAGTGAATTTTCTCTTGAATGCCTCATCTCAACCACTTCGCAACCAATTTCTCTCAAGATATTTCTTGGCAAATCGTATTCGTGAAGATATCTTCCCATGTGGCAAGGATCATGAAAAGTAACTTTCAATCCTAATTGCTTCTTTTTTAATGATTGCAATTTGGGATAAATCGCATTTAGAATAAGTTCTGAATTATAATTTCTTTCTTTGAGATAGAAAACACATGAGGGACAACTAGAATATATTGTTCTAACCTTATTCTCAGCTATTTGAGCTTTTCTCCTTTCTTGTAAAAATTCATCGGAATGTCCAGCATTTATTGCAGGCAAACCACAACAAATCAAATCCAATAGTTCAACTTTAATATTCAAAATCTTGCAGATTTCAAGATAATTGTGCATAAGTTGTGGAACTTTTAACTCTGTTAAGCAACCTGGAAAGTATTGATCAATTTCCGTATCTAGCCTGAATGCAGATTTAATCCTTTCAAATATTTTAGATATTGACATTTTTAAAGGAAATATTTTTCTATAAAAGACTAGTAAGCAGATATAAAAATTTTATTAATCATCCACTAAAATAAACTCTTATCAGATAGATTGCAATAAAAATTAGCATGATTCCTATAATCAATCTAAACCACTTTCTATAAGTGATTCTAAATCTTTCAACTTTTGTTATATCGTTCACAATTAATGCAGAAATCACAATTATTATGAGAGGTAACACAAAGAGGATGTTGTATAGAATAAGTAAAAGAAGAATTGTGAAAAAAGAATATCTAGTAAATAAATAACTGATTATTCCAACATACATTATTCCACTACAAGGAAATTCAACGACTGTAACAAAAATAGACAATATAATAACTGAAGTGATTGAAATACGTCTAATAATTTTTTCAACAAATCTTTTATTTTTCTCAGACAGTCTAAATGAGAATCCCTTGCCATATGCAAAGAAGTCCTTTATATTCACAACTCCTGCAAAAATACACAGTGCTATGATTACCATTAATAAAACTTTTGAGAACCACGAAATACTGAGAGTGAACTTAAAAACAAAATCAATGCCCTTATATATCAACAAGCCAATGGCAAGATAAGAAAAGAAAACCACTAGAACATATAACAATCCATAAATCAAGATCTGTCTCTTTCTTTTTAGAGTAAATAAATAAGAAACTAATAAAATAAGAACTGACATTATACAAGGATTAACTGAATCAGCCAATCCAGTACTGAAAACCAAGAATAAATCCCGAATGAATGTTCTATCGTTATAAGTGTTTTCACACTTTTCATTTGACTCAATATTTAAATTATTAGCACAACAATCGAAAATGCTTTCTAATTTTTTTTCAAGTTGAGTAATTATTGGTTCGTCTCCTTGCAAGTAAGCATAACAATTGAGTTCTGAGGAGGAGATTGCATTAATAAGTGCTTCTGTACTAGAATAGTTATTTGGATATATTAATAGAAAAGGAACTCCTGGTTTAAGATCCAAGCTTTTAACAACACTAAGAAACGTTTCCACATTTTTAGAAACATCAATTTTTCTTACAACAATATTTTCTCCATATTTTTGCTCTATTCTTTCTAATATTCCACTATTTAACACATTTTTGCAGTGTGGACATGTTTCTGAATAATAGTAATCTACTATAAGTTCTGAGAATCCTGATACAATAAAAAAAAGAGAGATAATGATGAAAAAATATCTAATTTTTGAATTATTCATGAAATGCTGCAAAAAAAGAATAATATATAAATTTTGTTAAAATTAGAAATATTTTTTAATATTTTGTTTTTTTCAAGTTGAGCATGCAAGATAAAAAATTAATTAAGAAAAGAGACAAAAAGAAAATATCTGAAGAAAGAGAAGAAAAGAGCTATGCTTATGAATTCATAAGTAAACATTCAAAGATTCTTATAGCAATTACCCTTTCTTTATTTCTATTAGCAATTGTGATTCTTTCATACGCTCAAATCACTGAAGGAAGTATAATAAGAAAAGGAATAACCTTGAGAGGTGGTTCTGAAATATTTATCTCTGAAAAAATAAATTTAGAAGCTCTATTATCAGAAATGAAAACCACTTTTAAAGAAGTTAGAAGCAGCGAAGTTTCTCAGTTCGGGAGATTTATAGGATATGCTATAGAAACTTCTGAAAGAGATTCAGATAAGATTAAAAAATTCCTTATTAACTTTGGAATTCCTGAAGAAAAAATCACGATTAGGACAACAAGTCCAGAATTAAGTGAATCCTTTTTCAGAGAAATCTTTAGACTTCTGTTAATCGCATACGTAGTCATGTTTTTAATAATTTTTCTAAGGTTTAGAAATATTTTTGTTGGTTTTACGTTGCTTTTAGCAAACATTTCAAATATTGTTTTAACTCTTTCAGTTCTATATCTCATTGATTTTAGACTTTCTCTAGCGGGTGTTGCAGCATTATTAATGTTAATAGGATACTCCATAGACACAAACATTCTCTTAGTCACAAGAATGATTAAAGAAAAGGGTGATGAAGGAGAAAGATTTAATTCTGCACTAAAGACAGGTTTAATGATGTCAATCACTACTTTGATATCTGTATTAATTGCATTCTTTTTGACCAATTCATCAGTAATTAAAGAGATAATGTTTATATTGTTTATTGGATTACTTTTTGATATGATGAACACATGGATACAAAACGCATCTCTTATAATCTTATACTTGAAAAAAGAAAGAGCAAAAAAACTAAAGGTGTAAAAAATGATGAAAAAGTTATCCTGGAGAGTTTATATTGCATTAATTTTCACTATTTTATCATTAATTGCAATTGGCTATAATTTTGAAAGAGAGGGTGTTGCAATAGTTTTCATAGAAAAAGATTCCTTAGCATATGAGAGTGGTTTATCTTTTAATCCAAATAAAAAACCAACACAGTATGAGATTATCAAATATGTTAATGGTATAAAAATTGAATCTGTTGAACAATTTTATAATATCACTAAAGACCTAATGGCTGGAGATATAATTCCCATTGTAACTAATAAAAAATCATACTTGATTGAAATCAAGATTGATAATCAAACAAATAAAACTAAGCCGCTTGGTATTGTAGTAGATGAAATTCCTAGAACCAATCTAAGATTTGGAATTGACATTTCAGGAGGAACTAGAATTCTTCTTAAACCTGAGCAAAATATAACTGACGAAACACTTGAAAGTGCAAAAGACATACTAGCAAACAGATTGGACTTATATGGAATTAGTAACACAAAGATAAGAATAGTTAAAGATACTGAAAATAATAATTACATATCAATTGAAATAGCAGGTAAAACAATTGCAAATATAATTGATTTAGTTTCTAGTACCGGAAAATTTGAGGCAAAAATTGGCAATATAACAGTATTTGAAGGTGGAAAAAGAGACATATCTTTTATAGGAAAATCTAAGGTTCAAAACGCTGGTCTTCTAGCTCAACAATGCCCAATAAAAAGTTCTGAAAATCTCTATCTTTGTAGATTTTCTTTCCCAATTTATTTAAAAGAAGAAGCTGCCAATAATTTCTATAATGTTGTTAAAAATTTAAGTGTTGTAAACAATGAGTATCTAAATGAAACTATAGATCTATACTTAGATGGGATTCTTGTAGAAAGCTTGTTTATAGGAAAAGAGCTAAGAGAAAGACCTGCAACTCAAGTGGCAGTTTCTGGTTTCGGACAAGGAAGAACTGTGAAAGAATCTCAAGAAAATGCATTAAAAGAAATGAAAAAATTGCAAAGTATACTTGAAACTGGTTCCCTGCCAGTAAGGATGGAAATTGTACAAATTGAAGAGGTATCATCTAAATTAGGCAAAGACTTTTTAAGAAATATTTTAATAATTGCAATTCTTTCTATACTTGTAGTTTCTTTAACAATATTTTTTAGGTATAAGGATTTGAGAATAAGCGGATTAATCATTGTATCTTTATTATTTGAACTTATAATTATTCTTGGAGTTGCTTCCTTTATAGGCTGGAATTTGGATCTTGTATCTCTTGCTGGGTTATTAGTAGTCATAGGAAGTGGAGTAGATAATCAAATAGTTATTACTGATGAACTCAAATCAAAGAAAAACATTAGATTAAGTCTTAAAGAGAGAATAATAAATGCATTTTTCATTATTTTTGGATCATATCTTACAACAGCTGGTGCTGTTTCAGTTTTATTGTTTGCGGGTGGTGGAATTCTTAGAGGTTTTGCTATTACCACTTTAATAGGCACTACAGTAGGAGTTCTGATTACAAGGCCTGCTTTCGCAGATCTAGTACAAAAATTAGAAAAAGATTAAAAAATTATATATATGTAAAAATATCTCTGAAAATATTAGGGACTTATCAGAATTTAGATTTAAACCAAAAACAAGAAAATCTTTTTTAAAGGATGGTGAAAACAATGAATATAGAAAAAAGATATGAGTTGATTGAGAGAAACACTCAAGAGATTCTTGAGCCAGATTTACTCAGAGAGATTTTACAAAAAAAAGATAAACCTGTTGTATACTTAGGAACTTCTGTAACTGGAAAGCCACATATTGGTTATTTTATGTGGGTAAATAAAATGATTGATTTCTTAGATGCTGGTTTCCATGTAAAAATACTTTTAGCTGATTTACATGGAGCTTTAGACAATACTCCTTGGGATCTATTAGAAAAAAGATACCAGTATTATGAAATTGTCATAAAAGGGTTATTCAAAACTTTGGGATATGAAAGGGATATAGAATTTGTGAAGGGAAGTAGTTTTCAATTAACAAAGGAATATATATATGATGTATACAGATTTTCAACAATAGCAAGTGTACATGATGCTTTAAAAGCTACTTCTGAAATTGTTAAGCAAAGTGAAAATCCTAAGGTATCTGGACTGATTTATGCGATTATGCAAGCATTGGATGAGGTTTATTTAAATGCTGATGTTCAATTAGGTGGAAACGATCAGAGAAAAGTTTTTGTATTTGCACATGAGTATTTGCCAAAATTAGGTTATGATGCAAGGGTTCACATCCTTTTACCATTAATTCCTTCTTTTTCACAGGCAGGAAAGATGTCCAGCAGTGATAAAAGCTCAAAGATAGACCTAATTGATGATGAAAAAACAGTAATAGAAAAAATGAAGAAAGCTTATTGTCCTGAAGGTATTGTTGAAAATAATGGAGTAATAATATTCTTGAAATATGTTATTTTTGAAATAAAAAGAAGAAGAAAGGAAAAATTCATTATTGAAAGACCTGAAAAATGGGGTGGTACTTTAGAATATGATAACTATGAATCGTTTGAAAAGGATTTCATAGAGAAGAAAGTTCATCCTTTTGATGTTAAACTTGCTCTTGCAAAAGAGATAAATAAACTTATTGCTCCTATTAGAGAGGATGTAGTGAAACATGAAAAACTTATCCGTGAAGCATATCCCAATGAATAGAAATATAAAATAATGATTAAAAAGTTACTAAATAATTACAAAAAATAACAAAATTTATAAATAAAATTCTCATAAACAGATGATGTGATAATCATGGATAAGGAACATGCATTCATTCTTTGGTTTGATCAGGTAGGAATTGAAGATGTAAAATATGTTGGCGGAAAAAACGCATCATTGGGAGAGATGTATAGAAATTTAACCCCTTTAGGAATAAACATCCCAAATGGTTTTGCAATTACTGCTTATGCATATAGATATTTTCTTGAAAAAACAGGGTTAAAGGAAAGGATTTATGAAATTTTAAAAGGCTTGGATACTCACAACATAGAAGATTTACAGAGAAGAGGTTCTACCATAAGGCATCTGATTGTGGAAGCAACAATTCCTGAAGAGTTGAAAAATGCAATCTTTGAAGGATATTATCATCTGGGCTTACAATATGGTGAAAATCCTGATGTAGCTGTAAGAAGTAGTGCTACTGCTGAAGATCTGCCTGATGCTAGTTTTGCAGGACAACAAGAAACATATCTTAACATTAGGGGACGAGAGATGTTAATTGATGCTGTCAAAAAATGTTTTGCAAGCTTATTCACAGATAGAGCAATAAGTTATAGGCAAGATAAGGGCTTTGATCACTTTTCTGTATCTCTTTCTGTAGGAGTTCAAAAAATGGTAAGAAGTGACTTAGGAGCAAGTGGAGTAATGTTTAGTATTGACACTGAATCAGGCTTTAAGGATGTTGTTTTGATAAACGCAATATATGGATTAGGAGAATATATTGTGCAGGGAATTGTAAACCCTGACGAATATGTGGTTTTCAAACCAACTCTAAGAGAAGGTTTTAGACCTATAATTAGCAAAAAATTAGGAACTAAGGAAATGAAACTAATATACAACATTGGTGGAATAAAAACAACAAAAGGTGTTAAGGTTCCAGTAGAGGATCAAAAAAAGTACGTTTTGAATGATGATGAAATCTTAACATTAGCAAAATGGGCGATGATCATTGAGGATCATTATTCTTCAAAGAAAGGAAAATTTTGTCCTATGGACATAGAATGGGCTAAGGATGGTATTTCTGGAAAACTCTTCATTGTTCAAGCTCGTCCAGAAACTGTACATTCTCAAAAGGATCATACAATAATGGAAAAATATGTTTTAAAGGAAAGATCAAAAATTTTAGTTAAGGGAACTAGTGTAGGAGAAAAAATTGGACAAGGAAAAGCTCACATAATAAAAGATGTGCATAGAATCAAAGAATTCAAACCTGGTGAAGTACTGGTAACAGACATGACTGATCCTGATTGGGAACCTATTATGAAAATAGCGAGCGCTATAGTAACTAATCGTGGAGGAAGAACCTGTCATGCAGCTATTGTTTCTAGAGAACTTGGAATACCTTGTGTTGTAGGAACTGGAAATGCTACTGAAATAATAAAAGATGGTCAAGACATCACAGTAAGTTGTGCTGAAGGTGAAGAAGGTGTAGTTTATGATGGTATTCTAAAGTATGATATTGAAAAGATTGATCTCAAGACAATTCCACAAACAAAAACTAAAATAATGTTAAATGTAGGGAATCCAGATACTGCTTTTGACTTATCTTTTATTCCTAATGATGGTGTAGGTTTAGCAAGAGAAGAATTTATACTAACATCCTATATCCAAATACATCCACTAGCATTAATTCATTTTGAAAAGTTAAGTGATGATCTGAAAATGAAGATTGAAGAATTGACAGCACCATATACTGATAAAAAACAATTCTATATTGATAAACTTGCAGAAGGTATTGCAAAAATTGCAGCTGCATTCTATCCTAAGGATGTCATTGTAAGATTCTCTGATTTCAAGACCAATGAATATGCAAATCTTCTTGGTGGTAAATTCTTTGAACCATTGGAAGATAATCCAATGATTGGATGGCGTGGAGCAAGCAGATATTATGATCCTAAATTTGAAGAAGCTTTTGGATTAGAATGTTTAGCAATAAAAAAGGTAAGAAATGAAATGGGATTGAAAAATGTTAAAGTTATGATTCCTTTCTGCAGAACTATTGAAGAAGGTAAAAGAGTTTTGAGTGTAATGGAAAAGTATGGGTTAAAGCAACATGAAAATGGACTTGAGGTATATGTTATGGCTGAAATTCCCTCAAACATAATTCTTGCTGAAGAGTTTGCAGAGATATTTGATGGATTTTCTATAGGAAGTAATGACTTGACACAACTAACATTGGGTGTTGATAGAGATAGCGAATTAGTTAGTCATATTTATGATGAAAGAAATGAAAGTGTAAAGCGATTGATTGCAAGATTAATAAGGATTGCAAAAACAAAAGGTAAAAAAGTAGGAATTTGTGGTCAAGCCCCTTCGGATTATCCTGAATTTGCAGAATTCTTAGTAAGTGAAGGTATTGACAGCATATCTCTGAATCCAGATACTGCAATAAAAACAAGAATTATAATTTCAAAAAAGGAAAAGGAGCTAAGTGAATCAATTAATTTTTAATTTTTTTCTTATTCAGTTGCATAATTTTTATCAATTGTTTTCTTTTATAAAAAAAATAGTATGGTAAAAAAAAGATCCAAAAAGAAAAGAAGCCAATGGTATATATTATAGCACTCAAAAAGGATTTTTTAATCCTATAAATATCTACAAACACTAAGATATGTATTAAAATCAAGATTACTAAGATAAGATCTATAAAATCAATCATTGTTGGATTTCCTTAAATCCTAATGGTCTTATTTTTACATCGCTTATCTTTCCTTCTACCTCAAAAAATGCCAAGATTGAATTATACAACTTTTCAAGATCCTTAAAGAACTCATCTCGATTGTTTTTGTAGTATGCTCCGTACTTTGGCTTCCAAAAATACTTATAAAAATTTTTCTTCCACCAATTTTTTATAAGTTTTTCATCTTTATCAAATTCAATCATACCTTTTAAAGAAATTCCAATTTCTCCATTATCAACAGTTATTTTTTGATTATTATATAATATTTCTTGTTTTTTCAATGCCACACAGACAACTTTAATTTCTATTGTTTTGAAAAAATCTCCATCTTTGTTTTCAAAACTCCATTCAAAAGTAATATTGTAAGAAGAATCAGGTAATTCTTCAATGATGTAATACTTTTCATTAACATCTTTATTTTCTTTGATAAAATTTTTTGATTTTAGCCATCTAGTAATCATATCAATAAAGCTCTCCATAACAAAGATTCCTTTATAGGTAAATTCTCGCTTACCCCATTCATCGCGTTCAGTTGCCATGTGAAAGAGAATTAAATTTCGTAGTTTAAAAATCTTATTTATTGGTTATTATATATCTTTTATAAAAAATTAATTAAAAAATAAAAAAATAATATAAAAACGCCGGGAGAGGGATTCGAACCCTCACGCCCTTGCAGGCACCTGCTCTCGAGGCAGGCGCACTACCTGATTATGCGATCCCGGCACACTCGTGCATTTCTTGTGGAAATAGTTACTTTCTATTTTTGTTAAAATTTTGTGGTTTTTATGTTTTTGTTTTGTAAAAAGAAATAATTTTCAATATTGAAAATTTTGAGAAAGTTGAAAACCAACAAAAAACACCCATACAAAAACATACAAAAAATTCCATAAGAAAACAACGGGTGAGAGTCTTAATAATTTTTTATAAAATATCAAACTATTCAATAGTAAAAATAATATCAATATAACTACAAAAATATCTATAAACTTCCATAAGAAATTTTTTAAACCCTATTTTCCTCTAAAGTTTTATGAATATCAGTGATTTTTTTGAGAAATATCTATCGAAAGATTCAATTTTTCAAGATAAAAGTGTTCTCTTACCATCATATATTCCAGAAGTATTAGATCATAGACAAAAGGAGATAGAATACATATCTAAGGTTTTAGCTCCAGCATTAAAATTCTCAAAGATATCTAACTTATTTATTTACGGAAAAACAGGAACTGGAAAAACAGTTAGCATTAAATATGTTCAAAGAGAGATGGAAAAAATAGCAAAATTACACAAAATACCTATAGAGATTATATATACTAACTGTAAAATTGATAAATTATCAGATACCGAATATAGAATATTGGCTTATTTATTAAGTTATTTTAATAAAAAAGTGCCATCAACAGGAATTCCAACACAAACACTTTACCAGTCATTCTTTGAGATACTAGAAAAGAGAAAATTGTATGTAATTTTAATATTAGATGAAGTTGATCAGATTATTCAGAAATCTGGTGATGAATTGTTATATATTTTATTACGAAAAAATGAAGAATTGCAAAATTCATATTTGTCTATTGTTGGAATATCTAACAATTTGAATTTAACTAATCAATTAGATCCTCGCATTAAGTCATCACTTTCAGAAGAAAGTATTATCTTTGAGCCATACAATGCTTTACAATTAAAAGACATTTTACTAAATCGTGCAAAGAGAGCCTTTAAGCCAGGAGTGCTTGAACCAGGTTTAATTGAAAAATGTGCAGCTTATGCAGCTAGGGAGCATGGAGATGCTAGAAGAGCTATTGACCTTTTGCGTCTTGCAGGAGAATTGGCAGAGAGGGATAATTCTTCTACAGTAACCATGAAGCATTTAGATTTAGCACAGGAAAAAATGGAATCTGATAAGTATTTTGATGCTATAAAATCTCAACCACGACAGTATCAAGCAGTGCTATATTCTATCTTAGAAATTAAAGAAAAGCAAGATAAGGTATTTACAGGCGATGTATACAATGTTTATTATGATGTTGCAAAAAGATCAGGATTAAGACCTTTAACCCAGAGGCGTGTTTCAGATATTCTCAATGAGTTTGATTCTCAAGGAATTTTAAGTGTAAAGATTATTTCACAGGGACGGTATGGTAGAACAAGAGATATAGAGATCGCTATACCACCATTATTGCAACCCGTGATAAAGTCTTTATTGTCAAAAGAATTGAATCTTGAATAATATGAAAGAACAAGAAATATATCAAATCTTTAAGAATTTTGGGTTCTTAGTTTCTAAGGATTTGGTGGAATACTTACAGAATTATGATAAGGATAAAATTGTAAAGATTCTTCAGGAATTTGTTAACAAATTTGATCCTGATATTGTTTCTATAAATTTAGATACTTTTAGGATTTTAGAAAAAATAGTTTTCATGAGGGACAAAGTACAGATTAATTTGAAAGATCTTGAAAAATCAACAGCAATTTCACAAAAAAAACTTGATGTTGGAAATGAATCAAATTATAATAAGATCATAAATCTCTTAGAAGAGTTATTGGATAAAAATAGAGAGCAGGTAATTAAAACAGAAGTCCAAGACTTAGGATCTGATTTTTCTTTTCAATTAGAGAAAAAAGACGAATCAATTTCAACGATACAACAAGAAAAGCAAAATGGAAATATTGAAGAAGTTTCTGAAGATCTTGTGGATGAATCTAAGAAAGAAGAGTCAGAAGAAGATATTGTTGACTTTACAAAGTATATTTTTTCTTCAAAAAAAGAGGAAATAATCGATAATAAATTTTCAGTTTTTTTAGAGATGGAAAAAAAGCCATTGCCTTTTGATTATGGCAGTTATTTATCTTCAAAGATAGGTTCTGACTTTGATGTAAAATTCTCATATCTTGAAGAAGGAAGAAAATTAGAAGTAAAGGATTTTGTTTTATTATTTAAGGAAAGATATAACCAGATATGTGGTTTATTGAGAAACAGATTAGAGATAAGCCAAAATATTTTACCAATTAACAGAGTTAAACAATTTAATGCTAAGAATGTAGCAATAGTAGGTTTGATTTCTTCAATAGAGGAAAAGTTTGGAAACCTTTATGTTCATGTTGAGGATTTGTATGATAGTATTACTGTGGTGGTTTCGTCAAGTAATGAAAATTTCAATATTGCAAAAAATTTGGTTCTTGACTCTGTTGTTGCTTTTATAGGTAATTATAATAATGGTCGTTTTTATGCTAATCAAGTTTTATTACCAGAAATACCCATAGTCGAATCAAAATATTCTTCTGATGATGTTTTTGTATTTATTTCAGATATTCATGTTGGTTCAAAACAATTCTTGGATTCAGATTTTAATGTATTTCTAAAATGGATAAATCAGAAATTGCCAAATCCCCAGCTCAATGAGTTAGCAAAAAAGGTTAAGGCTATTTTTATAATTGGTGATTTAGTCGATGGAGTTGGAGTTTATGCAGAGCAGGAAGAGGAATTAAGCATTCCAGATATATTTGATCAATATGCACATTTGACAAAATTTCTCAAAGAAATTCCTGAAGAAATAAGGATAATAATTATTCCTGGAAATCATGATGCAGTCAGATTAGCAGAGCCTCAGCCAGTAATACCATATTATTTAGCAAGAGATCTTTGGGAGATGAAAAATGTAGTTATGTTGAGTAATCCAGCAATTGTTGAATTTTATGATCAACAGAGAAATCCGTTGAGATTTTTACTTTATCATGGATACAGTTTTGACTACTATGTTGCAACAGTAGATTTAATAAAATCAAAAGGAGGTTACGAGAATATATCTTTTCTAATGCAATATTTGCTTCGTCTTAGACATCTTGCACCCACCTATGGTTCAACACTCTATTTTCCCGAAAAAAAGGATTACTTAGTTATTGATCCAGTTCCGCACATTTTTGTTTCTGGACATGTTCATAAGGTTTCATATATGCAGTATAATGGAGTTCATTTAATTTGTTCTTCTACATGGCAATCAAGAACATCTTTTCAAGAAAAAGTAGGTCATCATCCAGAACCAAGTAAAGTACCTGTTTTTATTGCAAAAGAGAACAAGGTAAAGATTCTAAACTTTTCTGGCAAATAATTAGCTTATCTTGCTTCTTTAATCTTCTTCATATATTTCGATTTCACTGTTTAAATCATCAATATTTTTTATTAGTGCAATTCTTTTTTTATTATCATTAAACTTAAAAATATCTTCTACACCAACTACACAGGGAATGTTGAATTCTCTGGCGATTATTGTTGCGTGTTGAACAAGATTCATTCTTTTTACAATTAATCCTTTAGATTTCATAATGGCTTCAATATGAAAAGGTGTTGCTTGCAATATGCACAGGATTTTGTTTTCATCGGTTTGTTTATAATCAAAACAAAGTTCGCCAATTACATTTCCAGGAACTGCCGTTTTTCCTTTTAATTTATCTACTAATCTCATAAAATCACCTTCTTATTAAGTTATAGTATTTTTGAATTACTTTATTATCCCAATTTTTTAGTATAAATTCTATGATTTTTTTATTCAATTTGCAATAAGGTGATCTCTTTTCAAAATCATTAAACATATGATATGTTCTTCCAATGCAATCATTAGTGCATATATTTTTATAAAAACAATTTTTGCAAGGAATTTTTGAAAAGTTTAAGTTTAGTAATTTTTCAAATTTCTTTTTTATTAAATCTATTAATGATTGTGAATTCATACATTCATCATATTCAATTTTTATATCATTAAGAATAAGTTCTCCACAAGCATAAATGTCGCCATTTCCTAAAACATTTAGCATTCGGGTTCCTGCACCACAAGGATAGTTAGAGCATATGAATTTTCTTTTTTCACGGTTTATAACAGCAATTGATTCAATCATATCAATCAAATTTGAAAGTTTAAAGGAGTAATTTCCTTTTATATATCTTTGAAAAAGTGAAATATAGAATTTGATATATTCTTCTGTTGATGGAATTATTTCTTTACAAAAATCTGAATAAATTAAAGTATTAAATCTCACTGATGAAGGTTTTATTTTTTGAAAGTATTTAAGGATTTCATCTAATTTTGTAATATTATTTTTGTTTACTGTTACAAGTATAGAGAATGGAATATTGTTATCCTGTAGTTTGTTTAGGATTCTATCCAGTTTTACAGCATCATCTTCTTTAATATTTCTTGAGATTTGATTTATTGTCGGTGGGCCATCAACTGAGATAGATAGAGATATCCTATTTTCTTTTATGAATTCTAAAATCGATTCATCAATCAGTATACCATTTGTTTGTATAGAAAAGAATGGTTTAAAATTTAAATTCTTAGAGAGGGAATTAATAAAATTAACAAGTTCTTTAATTTCTTTTACATATAATAAAGGTTCTCCACCATGAAAAACAAAGGTATAACTTCTTTGATTCACATCAAGAATTATTTTTTCTATGATTTTTTCTAATCTTTCGACATTGGGTTCATAATGTTCTTTTATGAGATTATTGAAATTATAGCAATATGTACATCTAAGATTGCAGTAAGATGTTAAATTTATTACAATGAGTTTCGGTTTTATGATTAACTTTTTTGGTTCTTCGATATGGTGCTCTAAATTATTCTTTTTTAATAAATTTAATTTGTGAAGCTCTTCAAACTCTTGCAAACGTTCACGAGTTAATGTATAATCATAAATTCTTTTGTTATTTTTTAAATAATTATATGTTAAATCATCTATGAAACAGAATCGTGATTGTTGATTAATTATGATTCTTTTTTTCCCGAGTTTTTTTATTTTTCCATTTAAAGAGTAAAAGTTTGAAATATTTTTTAGTTTTTCTTCTATAATTGCTAAGTAATTGTTTTTTTCATCAAGTAAATATTGGAGTGTATTCAGCAGATGTATGTTTTTCTTATCAAGTTCTGTAAGAAAGTCATATTCCCAATATGACAAATCATTTAATTTTGGTTGTTTTGTTATGTTTTGAGCATTTATAGGTTTTCCAAATACCTTAGCAAATCCTTCATTTAAGCCAGATTTAGCAATTCTTAGAAAAAAGTTTTCTTTTTCAGGCAATATTGCTTCGTAAAATAAATTCTCCTTATTGTTCTTTTTAAATTTTAGGTATATATTTTTGTATATTGAATCTGGAAGTAAGAATGCACAAACAGCATATATGTATGCTTTTAATAAAAGCTCTACTAATTTTTCTTTATTGTCTTCACTTAGAATCTGTCTTTCGAATTCTTCAATCTTTTTCATATTAAACATTTCATATAGCTTTCCAGATTCATATAATTCCTTAAACTTTTTTAATAATTCTCTCTCATCTTTAAGAAAAATAGTATTTTTGTCAAAGTAGATTTGTGCATTTATTCCCAATTCATTAAAAAAATCTTCCAAGGAACCTTTTATTAGTTCAATTTCTGGATAGGTTGTTGTTTTTGTTGTTATTTTTTTACCTGTATCGTCTTTTAAGTAAAGTGATATTAACTCTATCATAATTTGCAATTACATAGATTTCTGTTTTTTTATGGTTTTCTATTTATTTTGGATCTTCATCTGAATCCCAGTCTAGGTATCTACCGCAATCACTGTAGTGTTCATGATAGACTCCACCAGATCCGAGATCTGCATAGGATTCTGTATATGATGTATCTCCATATGCTAACCCATCTTTTTCATTTTTTATTTCAAACTGTGGCGTATACATTTCCATCATCCTCTGAATCATCATCAAAAGATGAACGATATTTATCGAAAATATCATAACTTTTTTGGTTGGAAATGTACTTATTGTAATTTTCAAGAAGTTTATTTACAAAATCATTAAAGTTTAATTCCTTCTTGTTGTAAATTTTGTGAAAGAATGTTTTATTTATGTTGTTATAATCATTTGAGTAGCATACGACATAATTAGATAACTCAGGATAAATAAACTTATAGTATATTCCTATGAATTGTCCAAATGGCCAACTTAATTTTCTTCCTTTTGGTTTATCTTTTAATAACAAAAAATTAAGATCAGTTAATACTATATCAAATTTCTTTTTTTTCAACTCCTTAAATTCTTCAAGGCTTTTTATATGATTTACATTCACATACGGTATTTTTTTGAATTCATAAACAAGCGGATTGTAGTATATCTTTGAATCTTCAATATATAACACTCTAATCTTTGAAGCCCAATAATCTTTCATTAAGAAAAGTATGAAATTTTTCTTTAAATGCATTACCTTAAGGAAGCTAGTTCAAAATTTTTATATTCTGATTTTCCTTAATACTTTTTAGTACTATAAGGGTTTCTGTTTTATCTATTTCAGGTATTTCTCTTAAAGTTTTTGTTATGAATTCACCTAAGCTTTTTACATCTTTTTCTACAATTTTCAAAAGTATATCCCACTGACCTGCAATGATATGTATTTCAAGAATTTGATTGTACTTTTTCAATTTTTCAGCAAGCTCTTCTTGAGAAAGAACAGATTTCTTATAACTTACTAGCACAAATCCAATTACATTGTAACCTATCTTTTCTCTTGAAACAATTGCAGAATACTTTTCAATAATCCCTTCATTTTCAAGTTTTTTTATTCTATTGAAAACAGAACTTGGTTTCATTGATAATCTTTTTGCTATTTTTCTTATGCTTAATCTTCCTTCTTCTTCTAGCAAATTTAACAATTCCAAAGTCTTTTTATCAAAACTTAATTTGCTATTTGTACTATTTCTTTTCATTATTTCACTTATAATTGAAACATTGTTTCATATTTAAATATTTTCAATGAATTTTTTTGTAAAATGTCTTAGAATTTTTGAAAAACCTTTATAAAATAATTGAAATCGAGAGATACAACATGAGGTGATTAATTTGAAAGAAAACGCTTTATTTGAAGATGATGGATTGTCTTTTTTAACACATGTTCGAGAAGTTTCCAAGATTATTCCTATCCAAAGTACAATCTTAAAAGAGATTGTAGATTTTTTTCAGGAAAAAGGTTTTCATCAATTAATGCCAGTAATTTTATCAACAGTCACTGATCCATTAGCCCCAGATCCAAGTGCAAAGATAAAGAAGGTAGGAGAAATAGAAGCATATGGTCAAAGATTAAAATTAACTCAGAGCATGATATGTCATAAGCAAGCAGCATTGATTTCAGGTTTAAAAAAGATATTTATTATTTCACCAAACATAAGATTGGAAGATGAAATTAGAAGAGAAACAGGAAAACATTTATTTGAATTTTCTCAAGTAGATTTTGAGATAGCAAATGGAAAGATGCAAGATGTATTTGAATTAATGGAGGAATTTTTAGTTAGAGTCACAACAAAGGTAAAAGAAAAGCACTCAGATATACTTGAGGAATTAGGTAGAGATCTAAGAATTCCAAAAACGCCTTTCAGAAGATATACAACAAAAGAGTTATATGAAAAATATGGAGAATCTTGGGAGGATTTGGTTTCTAAGGATTCAACAGATCCTGTTTGGGTTTTGGATCATAAGAGAGAGTTCTATGATAAGGAAGATCCAGCTAGACCAGGACATTATTTGAATTATGATCTTATTTATCCAGAAGGATTTGGAGAAGCATTGAGTGGCGGAGAAAGAGAAATTGATTATGCTATAATTGAAAGAAAATTAAAAGAAAGGCCAGATATTGTTCAACAATTCTCGACTTTTTTTGAGTTATCAAGGAGAGGGTTATTAATTCCTAGTGCAGGTGCAGGTTTTGGTTTTGAAAGGTTGTTGAGATTTTTGACAGGTAAAAGGCATATAAGAGACGTTCAATTTTTTCCACGAGTCCCAGGAGAAAAGGTTTTTATGTAAAATCCCTGCCCCCGGACTCGAACCGGGAACCTGTCGGTATCGGCTGATCGTAACTCATTTTTTGCAATGTGCAACATCGTTACGACATCTACAGCCGACCGCTCTACCAATTGAGCTAGGCAGGGATTATTATAATAAAAAGATGAAACCCGATTTTATAAATTTTACTCTCTTTTTATCTTTTAACCATCAAAAATTCTCATAGAAAAAGTCTTCAGTCTTCAAGTTCCATCTCACTTTCTGCATTAAATACTCTCTAAAAAAAGATAATGAAAGCAAAAAGAAGCTAACAAGTTATTAAAGTATAAGTTATTTTTTTGTTACTGTTATTTTATCATTTTGTAGCAGAACCACCAATCAAAGCATTCTAACTCTTTTGTTTCTACTTTTTTCATTCTTTCTTCCTTTTCTCTTATGCTACTAGCTGGAGGAATTATTACTTTATCTCCGATTAACTCATTATTTGGCCAGTTATGGGGCATTGCTACTTTATTTGCATCAGCCACTTGGAAAGCTTTTAACATTCTTAAGATTTCATCGATATTTCTTCCAACTTCTTGTGGATAATAAAGCATAGCTCTTAATATTCCATTAGGATCAATTATGAACACAGCTCTAACGGTATTTGTGCCTTTTCCTTCATGTAACATTCCGTAGAGCCTGGCAATATTTCCCTGATCGTCTGCAATTATAGGAAATTTTATTTCAATTCCTAATTTTTCCTTAATCCATTCGACCCATTTTATATGGCTAAATACTTGATCAATACTTAATCCTATTAATTCAGTATTTAATTTTTTGAATTCTTCATATCTTTTTTGGAATCCTACAAATTCTGTTGTACAAACAGGAGTGAAGTCTGCAGGATGGCTAAATAGCACAACCCATTTTCCTTCATAGTCTTTTGGAAAGTTTATGATTCCGTGTGTTGTTTTTGCTGTGAATTCAGGTGCCTTTTTTCCCAATACCGGAATCCAGTTATCTTCACAACCACACATACATTCGTTTACATTTTGATTTTTTTCATTTTCCATATTTTTCACCTCGATCGATATTTGCAATCATCACATAATCCAAAGAACAAAAGGGAATATGAAAAATAATTTTTGTTAGTATTCAAATAGGAATCCAAAACCTCACAAAGATTTTTTTCATAGATATCGATTATTTTGTTGCAATTTGTGCAAATGAAGTGGACATGTTTTTCCTCGATATAATCATAAAAGGATGTATTGTTTACTTGGATTTTTACTATTTCTTGTTCTTTAACTAGTTTATTCAGTATTCTATATACAGTAGCAATTGTTATGCTTGGGATCTCTTTTTTCACATCTTCGTATATTTTTTCAGCAGTTGGATGGTTTTTATTTTTCTTAAGATATTCGAGCACTTTTATTTTTTGAATGGTGTTTTTCATTTTGTATAGGAATTTTATAATTGAAAATAATTATTAATTGAAAATAATTATTATTTATAAATCTTATGAATCCTCAAAAGAAATCATTTTTAAACCACAAAATATACAATCTACTATGGCCATAATAAAACAAAGTGAAGAAGACTTTATAGTGAAAGAATTATATGGAGACTTTAAAATTGAGAGAATTAAGAGTGAATATGCCTACTTTATTCTAATGAAAAAAGGATTAACAACAACAGAGGCAATAGAGCGAATCTCTTCAAAATTGAGAATAGATGCAAAAGATATTGGATTTGCAGGAAATAAAGACAAAAAGGCATTAACGTTTCAACTGATCTCAATTCCTACATTCTTTATAAAAGATGAAACTCTTTCTGAGATTGATGAAAACGTATCCTTGGAGTTTTTTGGATATTCAAAAGAGCCCATAAAAATAGGTGACTTAAAAGGAAATTTGTTTGAAATAATTGTAAGAGATTGCAAAGTAAAATTGCCGTCAAAAGTAGAAAATTTTCTATTACCAAACTATTTTGATGATCAAAGATTTAGTTTAAATAATATAGTTATTGGGGAATCAATTGTAAAGAATGATTTTAGGTATGCAATAACAAATATTCTAAAATATTCATTTCCTGATGCAGAAGAAAAATTTGGATTTTGGAGAGATTTTGATATTAATAAAGCAGATCATATAAGCAGAGTTATTTTAGAACATCTTTTTCAATACCCAAAAGATCTAGTAGGAGCTATAAGAAAAATTCCAGTGCATATTTCTATGATGTATATTCATGCCTATCAATCCTTCCTATTTAATGAAATTCTAAATATCTTTTCAGATACATATTTCAAAAAGAAATACAAGATAAAGATAATGAACAGAGAGTATTGGTGTGGTGATGAATTAATCAAATATCTTGATAGAGTTTATATTCCTCTAATTGGTTTTGCAACAGAGATTGAGAAGTACTCTTTATATGACATAGGAAGCATTGTTTTAGAACTAATGGCTAAACATGAGATTACTTTTAGAGATTTTGTAATACACTCTTATCCATTATTAAGTACTACAGGAACTGAAAGGAAAGCATATCTTTTTGTTGACATTGAGATAGAAAAAGTGGGAAAATCAGATTATAAGCTAATGTTTTCTTTGCCATCTGGAAGTTATGGAACAATTTTGGTAAAATCTCTTCTTGCTAAGATGGGTGAAGATGTAATAATAGAATCATAATTTAAAGTTTTTTCTTGAGATTTTCAATCTTTTCAAGATAGAATTTTTTCATTGCTCCATCTGGCAATGACATTACAAGTTCTTCGTATTGTTTAATTTTTTGTGCTATAGGATTTAAGGTTTCATTTGAAATTTTTTCTTTTTTAGCATTCTTCTTTTTTGTATCTCTTTTTTTAGACAATTTTTTATTTGCTTTTCCACTAATTCTACTCTTTTTTTCTTTTCTTGATTTAGGTTTATTCACATCTTTTTTCAGTTCTTTTATTTCATTTGTATTTTCACTAAAAATTTCATCATGATGTTTTTTTAACAAATAGATCAGTCCTTCTTTTTCAAGAATTTCTTTTATAAGATGCTCATGTTTTTTTACATACTCTTTAAGCTCATCAATTTCCTTTTTTTCAGATTTTACATTTTTATCTAATTCATTCATTTTCTTTTCAATCAAATCTATTAAAGTATCTAATTCAGATTCTATCTGGGAGAGATTTTTTTCAAGATAGTTGATTTCAAATTCCTCAGCACTTTGATTTCTTTCGATTTTTTCTAATAGATCTAGAAAAGAACTTTTGTTAGCAATCATTTTTAATCTTTCTGTTAGGTTTGTTTCATCGTCTTTTGATATCAAAAGTTCATGCAAGGTTATTAATGAAGAAAGTTTTGACAATTTTTGGGATATATTTCTTATTTTTTCTCTGGTTCTTTTTTTAAAGAATAGGTATTCTTCTTGTTGTCTCTTAAGTTCACTTAGCATTTTAGACATTTGCTTAAATCGAGTATTTACAGCACTCAATCTTTCTTTAACTTCTGCAGCAAAGGGATAGTCAATCACTAGTCTATAGATGCTATTCAGATCCTCTGTAGTTTCTGTAATCTGTTTTGAAAGCGATTCAAAAGTATCATCTTTTGCTATTTCTTTCAATCCTCTTTTTAATTTAGCGATAGACATAGGAGATTATTATTTTGGAGGAGGTGGTGGTAATGGTGGGTTATTTGTTGGAGCTGGTACTGGCATGGACTGAAGGTGTTTTATTATTGAAAGAAGTGATTTTGCTAAGATCTTATTCTGTTCCTTTAGATCATGAAGATTTAGCATGATCTCTTCAAGTTTGCCTTCGTAAGGATCTGGAGAAGTTGCGATCTTGTCCAGAGTGCTTATAAGACTTCTTAGAAGTGCCTCAATTCTAATTAGTTTTTCATCAATAGTTTCTCTCTTTTCCTCTTCTTCTTTTTTCTTACCCAAATCCTTAACATCTAAAAAATCAGGCTCGTTTGCCATTATTTTAAAATAGGAATGATTTATATTTAAATCTTTTCTTTTTTCATATCTTGATAGTAAGATTTATAAGATTTAAAAGCCTAAGTAAAGTTATGGATAAATCTAATCTATTTGAAGTGATTCAAAGAGAATTAAGCAAGGGCAAGGATATTGAAGAAGTCAAAAGGGAGCTAATTGCTAAAAAAATCTCACGTCAGAAGATCTTTGAAGATTTTAAAGAATATGTAAAATATCATCTTCACAGAGAAAAGAGACTAGAAAAACTCAATCTTGTTTTAATGATAATTATTGTTTTTTTACTTATATTTATTTTCTTTCTTATAAATTCTCCAATTTCATCAATGACATTTTCAATTTTTAATTTTTCAAAACAAAAATTTGATGTTTATCCAAGACCACAGGAAATGAATAAAAATGACATAAACCATTTAAATTCACAGCCCACTTCTTCAAATTTGGATCACACTTTAGAAATTTCACAACAAAATACCCAACAAAATCAAAAACCACAGGGATCAATACATGATATTCCCGTTACTAATCTGAATTTGTATACCGATCAATTCTTCCAGCAATCCAATAATCAAGAATACGAATCCGATCAAAAACCACAGATCTCATATTTATCAACAGAAAAACCAGAAACACCAATCTCAAAGCAAGAAACGTTTGATTATTATTTTAAGGTTGATACTTGCAAAACATCTGAAGACTGTAAAAAAACTTGTAAAAATTGTAAGCTTGGAAAAACTTTTTGTGTAGAATCAATAGGAGAATGTGTTGAGTGTATAGAGGATATGGATTGTAATTCAGGATATATTTGTGATTATTATAGATGTGTTTCTAAGTAAATTCTGATTTTTTAACAATTTTTTTAAATAAATACTGTTTAACTATTTCTATGGCAAAAAAAATAAAGATTTATGCAGTTGGTGGATACAATTATGTAGGAAAAAATATGACTATTGTTGATTTTCTTGATCATGCGATAGTTATTGATGCAGGCTTAAATATGGATCAATATACCAAATTGACAGAGCAAATAGAGACTGAAGAAGAAATCACAGAAAAAATGTTAATATCTTATGATATAATACCTGATTTAAGAAGTTACAAGGATATAACCAAAAGAGTTGATATCATTATTATTACTCATGCTCATTTAGATCATGTTGGAGCATTGCCATATCTTTTACATCACTTTAAAAATCCGATCATATTGTGTACTCCATATACTGCAGAAATCTTAAGGAGATTAATTTTAGAAATAAATTCCAATATCAAACCAAATATAAAAACCCTATTCCCAAATTCTAAAATTAAAATAAACAATACTCAAATTGATTTTATCTATATTACTCACTCAATTCCTCAGACAATTGTTGTAAGGATTCAGAGAGATGATTTTGTATTATTTTATGCAAATGATTTCAAACTGGATCATAATCCTATATTGGGTGGTAAAGTAAATTATGAGGCATTAGTTGATCAAAGGCCTGATGTGCTAATTCTTGACTCTACTCGTATTGAATTGCTTGGAAAAACTCCATCAGAATCTGTAGTAGAAGGAATGCTTAGAGAGATTTTGTTGCTTCCAAATCTTGCTTCCAAAGGGATTATTATGACTACTTTTGCTTCACATATAGCTAGGTTAAAAACAATGGAAAAAGTGGGTAAAAAATTTAATAGAACAGTGATGTTTTTAGGAAGAAGCTTTAAAAATTACATACATGCCGCGGAAAAAGCAGATATAGCCAAATTTGAAAGTGAAATTGTTTCTTACAAAGGTAAGATAAAAAGAACTTTAAAAAAAGTTATGAAGGATGATGCATCTAAGTACTTATTAATTGTCACAGGACATCAAGGAGAAAAAGGGAGTGTTTTGCGAGAAATTGTTACTGGAAATATAAAGTTTGATTTGAGAAATTTTGCAGTTGTTTTCTCATGTTCAAAGATTCCTACTCCAACATCAATGGCGAATCGTGAGTTTTTAGAGCAAAAATTGCAAGAAATTAAAGTGCCAATATTCACTGATGTTCATGTTTCAGGTCATGCAAGTAGAGAGGATTTGAGAAGTTTTATAGAGATTATAAAGCCAAAACTTGTGATTCCAGCACATGGAGATTTGGAGAAGCGATCAAAACTTGCTTTGTTATGTAAGGAGATTAATGTTCCCTATGTTTTGTTGTCAGATAATGATTCAATGTTAATTGAAAAACCATGATAATTTCCAGAGAGTTGTGTGTGAAATGCAAAGGTCGTCTTTATTGTGGCTTGAAATATTGTCCTCTTTATGCTAGATTTTCTGGTTTAAGGCTTACAAGGGATCAGTTAGAAGGAAGTAATATTGATGTTTTTGTAGGCAGATATAATTATCCTAATGTTAATTTTGGTATAATAAATGTTCCAGAGATTGATTCAAAAACAGCAGATATTTTTCAAAATAACAAGTTTTGGTTGAATCAGGGATTTAGTATTGATCAAATTCTCTCTATGAGATCAAATACTGTTTACAATTATAAGAAACAAGATGTAAAAAATGTTAAAAGGGATTTACTTCAGGAGATGGGATTGAGTATTAAACCTATATATTTGTCTGTATATTTGAAAAACAGAATAGATATCTCTTTAAAATCTTTTAAACTTTTAGATCCCTTTGGAGGCAGAGTTAAATTTGAAAAAATAGAGTTACAGGATACTCCAGAAATACCACAAAAGGTAGATAAGTTATTGAATGAATCTTCAGAAGAAGCAGTTATCAAATTAAGACAGCATTTTGATGAGAATTATATTAGGAAGGTTTTTAGTGTCGGTGCATTAGGAATAAGTAAGAAATTGGTTCCAACAAGATGGAGTATTACTGCAGTTGATGATATTTTAGGAAAAGATATTATGAAGAAAATTAAGGAATATGAAGTAATTGCCAATTATAAATTATTTTTTGGTTCTCTTTTTGGAAATTATTTCTTAGTTCTTCTCATTCCTTCAGGTTTCATGTATGAACTTTTTGAGATGTACACTGAAAAAAAGGAATTGAAAGAACCAGAACCAGAGCATGACTATGAGTTGTTCTTTGGGAGGAAAGAGTATGCAAAGATTACGGCAGGAGGCTATTATGCATCAAGATTGGGTGTTTTGGAATATTTAAATAGTAACAAGATTCAAGCAGGAGTAGTTGTTTTTAGATTCATTACTCCAGAATACAAATTTCCGTTAGGAGTTTGGGTAGTTAGAGAGGCAGTTAGGAAAGCAATGTCTCACAAAATTAGAGAATTTTTCCAGCTAGAAGAGGCTTTGCAATATATTCTTGAATTTTCAAAAAGAAATTTCTTGCTAGACTTGTCAAAAGTACTTAGGATGTCTCAAGTTTTGATAGTTCATCAACAGAGAAAGATCTCTTCTTATTGATCCTCAATTTTGATATGGAGTTCCTTCAATTGTTCAGGACTTACTTCACTAGGTGTATCTTCAAGCAATCCTACTGCATTTTTATTTTTTGGAAATGCTATTACCTCTCTGATATTGCTTTCACCAGCAAGTATTGCAGCAATTCTGTCTAATCCTAAAGCAATTCCTCCGTGTGGGGGAGCACCATATCTAAATGCTTCAATGAAATTTCCAAACTTTTTCTTTATTTCTTCCTCGCTTAATCCTAGAATCTCAAAGATAATCTTTTGTAATTTTGGGTTAAAGATTCTTATGCTACCTCCACCAATCTCGTAGCCATTCATTACAATATCATAGGATTTAGCAGTAATTTGATCTAATTTATCCATCCATTTTTCTTTGTTATTAATTAATTCCTCAATAAATTCATTTTTTGGACTTGTGAATGGATGATGTTCTGAGACAAACCTTTTTTCTTCTTCACTCCAGCTGAAAAGAGGAAAATCCACAACCCAGAGCAATTCAAATTCCTCCCCAAACAGGTTCATATTTTTGTATTTTTCAAATAACTCTTTATCTTCTTTAATGATATCAAATATTTTTAATCTAACTTTTCCCATTGCTTCACATGCAATTTTCCATTTATCAGCTATAAACAAGAAAAGATCTCCTTTTTCATGTTCTATTTTTAGTTCATTCCAGAATTTTGCAATTGTTCCGCTTATTTCTTCATCTACTTTTGCATAGCTTAATCCTTTTGCTCCATTTTCTTTTGCTATTCTTTCAAGTTCATCAAGTTGTTTTCTAGTCATTTTTGAGCCATGAGGAATTCTTAATCCCTTCACAACTCCTCCATTTTCTATTACCTTTTTAAAGATCTCATAAGAGGATTTTCTAAATATTTCAGTAAAATCTTGAATTTTCAGTTTGAATCTTAAGTCAGGTTTATCACTTCCATAGTCATTCATTGCATCGACGTATTTGATTCTTCTTAAAGGAAGGTTCAGATCATAATTTTTCAATTTTAGTATTTCCTTCATTAAACCTTCAATAACATCCTGGATATCTTTTTCTTCTATAAAACTCATTTCTACATCAATCTGAGTAAATTCAGGTTGTCTATCTGCTCTTAGATCCTCATCTCTTAAACATTTTGCTATTTGGAAATATCTATCAAATCCAGCAATCATAAGTAATTGTTTATATTGCTGAGGTGACTGGGGTAATGCATAGAATTTTCCCGGATAAAGTCTACTTGGAACTAGGTAGTCTCGTGCTCCTTCTGGTGTGGATTTTGAAAGTAAAGGAGTTTCAATCTCTATAAAATTTAATTTATCAAAATAATCTCTTGTTATTTTTGTTATCTTATATCTAAGTAATAGGTTCTCTTGCATCTTTTTTCTTCTTAGGTCAAGATATCTGTATCTTAATCTCATATCTTCATTTGTTTGATTGAAATCTTCAAGATCTATGGGAATTCGTTCTGCTTCGTTCAATACTTTTAATTCAGTACAATGTACCTCAATTTGACCAGTTTCTATTTTTTCATTCTTTTCTAGTCTTTCCTTTACAATTCCCTTGACCTGAATTACAGATTCTCTAGGAAGAGTTATTTCTTTATCTATAACGACTTGGGTTATTCCATATCTATCATATAAATCAATGAATGTAACCTTTCCATGAGTTCTTAATCTTTTTATCCATCCACACAGAACTACCTCTTTATTTAAATCCTGAATTCTTAGTTCTCCACAGGTATGAGTTCTAAGTGAGGTTTCCATAATCATTGGTGTGTAAAGTAAAAGAAATTTTCTTGATCTAATCTTGCAAATCCAAATCTTTCAAATTGACAAACATCATTTATTTTTAAAAGTTTAATATTTTTCTCTGCAAGGCATTCAAGGATTTGATGGTTAGGCATCAATATTTTTATTTTTATTATTTCATCATTTGCTGGTAACCAATGGAAAATTCCAGAACCCTTGCTTTTGTATTCAAGATAATCATCTGATAAATATTTAAATTGGTTATTTTCGTACACAAAGTTTAGATTATCCATTAGTCTGTATATCTTTCCGTTCTCCAATTTATCTATATCTTCTTTTTCTAAGAAGAATTCTTCATCACATATCATTTCTCTATAGCCATAATCCTTAGATGGGTGAAGTTTAAGTTTCACAACTCTTTTTGGAGCATTTAAAATTTTGATTTTTATGGGATTTTTTATCATGAAAAATCTCCAGGCTTTATCATCTAATAGCTTTCTGTTTATAGTGTACAGTTCTTCAATTTCAATTTCAGATTCTGCTTTTGTAATACCTGTTTTTATTACTAATTCTTTTATTGCTTCTGGCAAAATTCCTCTTCTTTTTAGTGCTCTTATTGTCACAAGAGTAGGATCATCCCATCCAAGTAATTCGCCTTTTTGAATAGCTTCTCTTATTTTTCTTCCAGAGGTTTCCACTCCCTTAATACTAAATCTTGCGAATTCGTATGTTTGAGTTTGAGGTAATTTTAATATTTCTCTTATATATCTATGAAGTTCATTTCTTAGTTCAAATTCCTTACTTCTAAGTCTGTGTGTTACACCAGTGTAGCCATCAAGAACTGCATTCTGGAAATCATATGTTGGCCAAACTCTTGCTTTTACTCTAGGATGAGGTTTTTCTATTATCCTAAATATCGTAGGATCCCTCATTGTGGTGTTTGTGTGCTTTAAATCTATTTTTAATCTAAGAATCATTTCATTTGGTTTTGCATTAAACATTTTTTTCCACAGAGAAAGGTTTTCTTCAGTAGTTCTGGTTCTACATGCACATTCAATGCCTTTACTTCTGTTTTTTCTGATAGTTTCAACAGGACAGGTACAAACATATGCCTGATTTTCTATAATGAGTTTTTCTGCGAATTGATATAAAACATCTAAGTAATCAGATGCATATATTAATTCATCCCAGACAATTCCCAGCCAGGATAAATCCTCAAGGAATATATTATAGAATTCTTCTTTTACTAATTCAGGGTTTGTATCTTCGAATCTTAATATGAATTTTCCATTATATTCCTTGGCTAATAGGTAATTTAAAAGTGCTGCTTTTGCATGTCCTATATGGGGGTATTTTTCAGGACCAGGAGGAAATGCAGTTACTACTGGTTTTGATTCATCTATTTGCAAGACTTTGAATAAATCTCTTAAGGTTCTTTCTTTTTTCTTTTCTTCTATGAGATTCTCATATTTTTGGAATTCTTTTTTTTGATCATCAAGGGACATGCTATTTACTTTTTGTACGATTTCATCAATTATTGAAGAAATTTCTTTTAGGTTTGATTTTATTTCAGGAAATTTTGCTATTAATTTGCCAATAATACTTCCCTTGTTTGCTTTTCCATCATAGTTTATTGCATTTTGCAGTGCAAAGCCCCAGATAAATGGTTCAATATCTAGTTCTTTATTGGTGTTTTGCATAATTTTTTAAGAAATTTTAAAACAATTTATATATTTTACTTTTAAATCTCTATCTTTTTACTGCAACAATTTTCAATTCCGCAATATTTATAGGATTTTCAGATGTGATCAAAAGGTAATTGTTTTTTTCTCTTACATACTCATTGATTACAAAGCTTGTGTCTTTTGCTTTTAGTTCTCTTTCAAACCCATTTATCTTTATCTTAAAATAATCGTTGCTTTGTTCTACAAAAACAACAGAAAGATTCAATGTGTAATTTCGCAGATTAGAGTATATGTCCTTGGGTATGTCAAAATATATGGGTTCTGTAAGATTTTGTTTTGTTTTGATTTTTACTACTGAATTGCTGATATAATAATTTCCACCCTTGCTGATATATTTTATTGTATTTTGGCCATGTCTTAATTGAGAGCAATCAATCTTAAAGGAGTACATTTTTCTACAGTTAGGAGTAGCAGAGTATAACACATTATCATTTATCATAACTTCAAGATAATTTTCAGGTTCATCTCCGCAATCTAAGAAAAATTCAAAGTTTCCGATATCACAGTAAAATATTGGTTGAGAAGTTAGAAAGAAAGGGATGTTTTGAGTTGCATAACTAGAGTCTCTGATCTTCCCTATGATTTTTATTGAGAATCTCGCCTTATATGTTTTAAGTATGTTTCCTTCATCGTTTACTCTTATCAAAAGGGTATTTTCCTTTTTTAAAAGACTTTTGTCGATGGTAAAGTCATTTTTTCCAATATAGATCAGTTTATTGTTAAGAAAGAATCTAAGATTTACATTGTCTAATACATTCAATGAAACTTGTAAGTCTTCTAAAACCTCATTATCTACATCGAACTTTATTATCTTTTCATTTCTATCGAATATATTATAGTATAAGAAAATCATGTCATTTGAATAAAATTCATGATATCTTTCAGTATGATGAATACCTACTGAAGGAATGCTGTATTCATATTCTTTTAGTGGAGTACCAAGGATTAAGCCAGGTCTAATGTTCAAAATTTCGACATTTTTTAGTGTTTGATTGCCTTTTGTAGTTGTATTAGCTAGAAAGAGTTCTTCTTTTTCAGATTCCGGTAGATAGAATAGATATATCAAGAAAAAAACAAGCAATACCATGATGATAGCTAAAATGTTTGTTGTGCCACCTTTTTTGTTTTTAAAATCCATCATTATTGATTCTTTATATATAAATTTATATAAATGTTTTTCTTTTTTTACTTTTATGAAATGCCTTTATCAGAGGGATAATGAATTTAGATTTATTCCTGAATCTTTTGAGGATTTATGGCATTTGTCTTTATTTATAGAACCAGGTGATCATGTAGAATCTATTTCGACAAGAAAAATAAAATCCGAAGACTCTAGAAATGTTAAGATAAAAAAGATACATGTTCTTTTAGAGGTAGAGAAAATAGAGCTTAAAAAGGAATCAAATGAATTGAAATTGTTGGGCAAGATTTTAAGGAGCACAGAAGAAATCTCTGGCTATCACAGTGTTCACATAACTTTGCATCAGGATTTTAGATTAATAAAAAACAATCCTATAAATCAATATCTTCTTAAAAAGATGCTATCTTCAACCAATTCCAAGGTTTTTTTGGGTTGTGTTTTTGATAATCATGAAGCTGTTTTTTTTGAATTATATGCTACTAGGGTTAATGTTTTAGAAGAATTTAAATTAGATGAAACGCTGGAAAGTGAAGATCGTTTTAGAGAATTATTTCAAAAATTGGATGAATACACACTAAAAAAGGATTATCTTTGGATTCTTTTAGGTTTTAGTGTATTTTGGAAGCAAATTATAGATAAACTGATAGCATCTTATTCATGGAAGAACAAGGTCCAATTTGTAAATATAAATAATCCTACTACAAATGGTATTTATGAAATTCTTCACAGAGAAGAAATGAAAAACCTTTTAAAGGATCTACAGATTAAAAGTGAGGAAGATCTTATAAATGAATTTTTGAGAAGATTAAATTCCAATGACAGAGTGGAATATGGTCAAGATGTACTAAACTTGGTTAATTTAGGAGCAATAGAAACATTGATAATTTCAGAAGATTTAGTTCTGGAAAATAAGGAGATATTAGAAATTTTAAAAGAGGTTGAGAAGATGGGTGGCAGATTTGTTGTTTTAGAAACAGAAAATGCAAAGAAGGTTATTAACAATTTTGGAAAGATAGTAGGTTTTTTGAGGTATAATGTTAGGTGATAGTATGGATCTTATAATCTTAGGCTCCTCTTCAATGACGCCGACAGAGTTTAGGAATCATCCTTCATTTTTTCTAAGTTTAGATTCTTATGGTTTTCTTTTTGATGTAGGTGAAGGAACTCAAAGGCAGATTAGGTTAGCAAGAATAAAGCCTTCGAGAATAAGTGCAGTTTTTCTTTCGCATTGGCATGGAGATCATGCATTAGGCTTGCCTGGTCTTTTTCAGATGTTGGCAGCAAATAATTATTCAAAAGTTTTACGTGTTATAGGTCCAAAAAATACTAAAAAGAAGATTGAGCAGATCTTGAGAATCTTTGAGTTTACTTCACCACTAAAAATAGATGTTACAGAGATAGATGATTCTAAAACCATTGATTTTGGACAATATTATGTGAAGCCAATAAAATTGATTCATTCATGCGAAACTTATGGTTTTATAGTTTTTAAGAAATCTCAAATAAAACTAAATAAGTATAAATTAGCAAGGTATGCTTTGAGTATTGATCAGATTAAATCTCTCAAAGCAGGAAAGAAGGTTAGAGTAAATGATGGATTTTTAAGCTATAAGGATGTTGGAAATATTGTTCCTGAAGAAAAGTTGTTTGCTTATATTTCAGATACATTGTATTTTAAAAATCTTATAAGTTTATTGAAAAATGTGAAGGTTTTGTTAATTGAAGCTACATATGCTAAGCAGGACAGTGCAAAAGCAGAAGAGTATTATCATCTTTCAATGGATCAGGCATTAAAGATAGCTAAGGATAGCAAAGTTAAGTATTGTATTTTGACTCATTTTAGTCAGAGATACAAGGAAGAGAGTGTGTTAGAATTGGAATTGGAAAAATTGAAGAAGGAATTAGATATTGATTTTGAGGTGAATTTGGCAAGAGATTTAAAGAGGTATGTTTTTAATTTAAATTAACCCAAATATTTAAAAATAATATAGTCATAAAAAATATTAATGATTGATGACTTGTTTGATTCAATTGGTGCAGAATTTGATCCTGAATTTGAGAATCGAGGTACTATCTTTACTTTAATAATTTGGGGGGTTGGGGTTTTTCTTCATATAGTATATATTTTTTCAGGAGCATATACTTCTTCGTCTTCTTTGAACTTATCTCTGATGGCTTTTATAGCGTATGGATTTGTTTTTTATTTTCTTACACTGCCATCACATACGTTTTTCAAGTGGGATAACCTTCTTGTTTGTATAGGATTAAGTTTTTTATCTGTTTTTTTACCTGTAGGTTTAGCATACATTGCAACCTATTTGCCGTGGGTAAGTCTTTTTATTGTATTTACTCCTGTATGGCCTGTTTTCATCTTGCTTTATTTCTCTGACGAGAATCCAATTTTTCGTTTTATTTTTGGTGGGTATGTTTTATTTTGGACTTTTTATTTTATGTTATTCTTCTTAGCTAATTTGCCTTTCTTTTCAATTCGCCCAGGAATTATTCCAAGGATTAATGTGATGGATGCTATGGTAGAATATGTTTGGAAGCCTCTTGGTGAAAATGCAGGTTTGATATTGAAAAAGGCCAAGGATTTTATCTTTATGCTCTCTAGAAGATATGATCCCTTTCGTCTTATTTTGAAGATGCCTCTTGATGAGTTTATAGATCTGCAAATTCAGAAAAGCTTAGGTTTAGACACGCCATCAGTTGCAACTGAGAATGTTACAGTTGGAAAAAAATATGGACTAGAAATTGAAAATTTAGATCTCCCAATAAATAAATTTCCTGCAGGATATGCTGAAAAAATTGAGATATTTTTCGATGTTCAGAATTATGGTGTTCCAGAAGAATTGGAATTTCTTGTTGGATGTTATATCCCTTTGGGAGAAAAAGAGATAATCAATGGAAGTGTTTTCAACATTTTGACAGAAGAAAATGCAATATGTAATATATATGATCCTGAGAGATGTTTAAAAGATAAATTAGATAAAAATGATATAGGTATGTATATGTGTGTTTTTTCAGTCGAAGAATTGCCGGAAGAAAAGGTAAAAAAAGGAGAAGTTTTTGAAGCTATACTCTTTTTAATTCACAATACTACTATAAAAAATTCTTTAACCTACTATATTATTAATTACTCAGAATTAATTTTGCTTAAAAGAAAAGAAGAAGATTTTTTTAAATCTTATAAGCTTGATCTTCCCAAGATGGTTTATGATCCTAAAAAACCCTATAAATTTGTAGGAGGCTTTAAAGCACAGCCCCTTGTTGTTGATAGGTTAAATTTGCTAGAAATAAAGGCTGAGAAGCAATGGACAACTTCAGGAAGAGCTTCAAAAATAGATTACATAACATTTAATTTTACACATCCCTTCGAAATTAGAGTTACAGGGGAAAAACCAACTACTCCAGTAGATTATTATTCCATTGATTGTTCAAAAGTAAAATGTGATTTTAATTCAACAGATTTTGTATTTCCAGTCATACCTCAAAAGATCTCAAAAAATTTGGTATCTTTAACATTAGATATTTCCTCATCTTTTATATATCAAATAGAAAAAAAGGTTTCCTTTTCATTCGAAAAAAGCGAAGATGAAAAAAAAGAAGACAAAGCAGAAACAGAATAAAGTGAAGTTATAACAGAATATATCGCTAGTGTTCCAGAAACTACGACAAGCATACCATAAAAAATAATAATTTTTTGATTTATGGTTGTAAAAGAATGGTAAGAAAAATAAAAAAATTTCATGCAATGAAGATTTTGATTTTAATACTTCTAAATATTCTGATTTTTCAGATTTCCTGTACAAAAAAATCTGATTTTGAGAACAAAAGAATTCTTCCAGATTATAAAAATACAGAAGGTGTGGAATTAATATTTACAAAAGTACCTACTAATTTCTTCACTGACTCAATTTATGATATTGAATATTCTCTGAGGAATAAATTATCTACTAATACAACAGTTAGGATATGGATTCTAAAACCCGAATTTGTAGAGATTAAAGATGATTCTGAGTTTACTGTTTCAAAACCAATAGTAGAAGAGCTTGAAGGAATGTCCGAATTAACGCCTGACGGAGGCAGTATAAATAGAAGGATTCAAATTGGTTTTAAAGAGCAGGAATTTTCAAGGAACTTTGATATTGTTTTTAATTACCTATATACAGCAAGTTTTTCAGATAGGTTTTTGATATGTATTGATTTTAATAAATATGGTTTTACAACGCTTCAAGGATGCAAATACTCAAATCCAAATATTCTTCCTAGAGGGAATCCTCTTTATCCCAAAGCTATAGAATATGAGATTAATAAGTTAAATGATGAAGAATATAGAATTGATTTAACTATATCTTTTAATTATCAAAGAGATGTAAGCTATTATGGTGTTTCAAATTGTGAAAATACTGATATGCAATATTTGTCAAAAATTCCTATAAATGTAACATTTGGTGAATCCACTAGTACTAAGATATTGAATCTCATAGCTGATGAAAAGATTTATGTCTCTTTTTTCCATAAAGAAGTGCCGAAAAATATATATAAATACCTTATAATAAATTATACATATTGTGTTGAAGCTAAGAAGGCGCTCAATAACTTGATGGTTAAGAAAAGATGAAATCTATAACTAAAGCAATCCTATTGATTTTAATTTTTCTTATTAGTTGTGATTATCCAAGTTTTAACCGAAAATCTTCGTCTGAGATTGTTTATGAGAGTGTTACTGTTAATTTAGATCCTTCACAATTACATGAATTTTATGAAAATCAGATGGTTGTGGCAAACATTAATTCTTATGTTTATATAAATGGCATTGATGTAGATACAATGAAAGTAGAAAATTTAGAAATAAAATCTGATAACATCTATATTGCAAGTAATTCAAAAAGAGCGAGAGTAGATTTCAAGGTCACATTAAAAGATAAGAGTAAATCGTTAAAAATTTCGGTTCCAATATATTTTTTCTTTGATCTCTCAGAGAATTTAACAATAGGGTATAATGTTCTAAAAGATACAACAGTTACTTTTAATTTACCAAGTAGAAATTCTTCACTTCAATTTGAATCTGTTTCTGGCAAGTTTTCTCCTGCTGAAGGCAAAATCTTGTTTGTATTTGAATTGAAGAACAAGGGATCTGGAATGCTATATTCAAGTGATTATTACAAAACTGCGAAAAAATTTGATGAGAGAGCATTCAATAACATAACAATTCTAATAGATGATCGTCCATGTGAGGTAGGAAAGATCATTGATGAAAGAGTATTAGTAAGATGTATTTTTGAAACTAAAGAGGGCAAGGAGATATATGCTCATAATGTTACTTATTCAGGAGTTGTAAAATTAACCCTACAATATGGTTATCTTATCACAAAACATATAAATATAAATTATGTTAATATTAGCAGTTTTGATTCATATGAGAGGTGAATTTATGGATTCACAAATGAAACAAAAAATCGATTTGGAGTTTTTTCTCACGTTAGTGCTTTTTGTTCTGCTTATTTCAATATCCTTTATTTCTTGGCAAACATTCATGTTGAATCGTAGGATTTATGAGAAAATAACAGGTAATTTTGCTAAATCATTTGAGATTGATCCTTCAAAGATTGATTTACAATATGAGTCTTGTACTTCATTTAATATTACACTGGGAGATAAAACTTATGATATTATTTCTACAAAATGTGTAATCAATTATTTTCAGTCTTTGGATCAGCAAATAAATCAGTCAATTGCTATTGCAGCAGCACAAGGTTATGCTGTAGCAGTTGATCAACTAATTCGTCAGGCAAAATCTTCTTGTGATCCATTTGATGTTTTTTTAGAAAATAACACAGTAACTTTGATAAATGTTGAATGCCTTTTGAATAACAGATCCTCATGAGATTTTAAATTCACAAAATTTTAAAATATATTTATTTATGTTTATAGAATGAATGAAAACTATTTCATTGAGTTAACTGACGAGGTTTCAGATTTTCTTCGCAAGAAGTGCGATTATGAATTTTCAGTGTTGGCGGATTATGTTTCTAAATCTTCCTTAGAGAAAAATTCTGGAAAGATTGTTGAATCTCTTTCTAAAACAAAGTATGAACTTTCAGTGAGAATAATTACAAATGAAAATGATTATTTAATTGCATTAGATAATTTTGATGATTGGAAATATAGGCTTTCCAGGGAGTTGAAAAAGATAAAAGGGAAAAGGGTAGATTTCTTTTTAAATGATAAAAGAGATGAAGTATTTTTCAAAAGAAATATTTTTGATAAGTACAGTTCTAGAGATATTAAGAGTATGCTTAATATTAAAGCAGAAAGATATCATGCGAGAATGTCATATCTTGCTCATTTGCGTATTTTCCAAACAGCAAACTCAAGAATATTGCAATACTTTCCAAGATCTTCTTTTTCAATTACAATGTTATCAAAGAAAATTCAAGATACAGTTTCACAGACTGCAGCTAAAATTGGATTCTTAGAAGGTTTGAATGTTGAAGAAACTGTTTCAAATGCAAATTCACTTCTTAAAGACTTGGAATCTTCAAAGCCACTTTCAGGAGGAGTTTTTGATATCGTTGCAGATTCAAAATTAACAGCAACATTTGTTCATGAAGCATTAGGACATGCTTCAGAAGGAGATTTAGTGAAGAGGCAGGAGTCATGTCTATATGGCAAACTAAATAAAAAAATTGCAAGTGATGTGGTTAGTATTTATGATTCTTCTGTTGTTGAAGATGAGCCTTTGTGGGGATCTTTTGCTTATGATGATGAAGGAAACCCAGCAAAAAAAACAAAAATTGTTGATTCAGGATATTTAAGAAACTATCTTACTAATCTTAAGGTTTATCATGAGTTTGCAAAGGATTTAGGATTAAATAATACATCAAATGCAAGAGCAATGGATCCTTTTAATTTTCCTTTGGTAAGAATGACTAATACATATATTGAGAAAGGAGATCATAGTGAAGAAGAGCTTTTAGAGGAATTAAGAGAAGGGCTTTATTTGAAAAGTTCTTTAGGAGGACAAGTTAACACTACTGAAGGAACGTTTCAATTTTATACTCAATTAGGTTATGTAGTAAAGAATGGAAAGATTTTGTATCCTATTAAAGGAGCATCTTTGAAGGGCAACATATTGACTACATTAAAGAACATAGAATGTGTAGGCAAGAAGTATGGTCAAGATAGTGTTGGAACCTGTGGTAAAGGGGCACAAAGTGTTCCAGTTGGTGGTAGGAATCCATCAATTTTAATAAGAAGTGCATTGATAGGTGGAACTAATGAACGTTGATTCAGCACTTAAGGCTCTCAACAGAGAATTTGATGAAGTTTTCATAACTAGGAGTGTAAATTCTTGTGATGATTATGTATTGACAAAAAAAGAGGTTTTACATTCATATTCAGTAGAATACTATGTTCGGGTATTGAACTTTTCAAATAATCAAATAAAACAAAAAATTTTGGTAACAAATGATTTGGACAATCTTTTTCAGAAATTGAAAAATGTGGAATTTTCCAAGATTTCAGGTGTTTGGGATAAGACAAATTCAGTGAAAAAAACAGAAAAGAACATTTCAAAGAGTTTAAAGAATAAGGTAGATGAACTAAAGAACGAATTTTTGCCATATCTGAAGAAAAATAAGAAGTTAAAAAATTTTGAGATTAGATATTATGACTATTCTAGTGAAATTTTTCATGAGAATGCAACATACAAATACGTTGCAAATAATCTTGAGCTAACATATGATTTGGTTTTTAAGGAGGCGATTAATTCTTTCTTCAGATCATTTACTTTTTTGAAAATAGATTCCATTATAAAAAAATTTGAAAAAGATTTGAAAGAAGTAGAAATTATGGCGAAAAAAAAGAAAATAGATCTTGAAAAAGTGAAATATGTCAAATTTTCACCAAATTTTGTTTCAATGTTGATGAAGTATTTCTTTTTCGATGCGCTTACAGATGTTCAAATTCACAAGAATCTTTCATTCTATAAGAAGGACTTGGAGTTTGATAGAAGTTTGCATATTTTTGATGAACCATATCGTTATATGAATTCAATGGGTTATGATTTTGAATTGACAAAGATAAAAAAACATAATCTTTTGTATAAAGGAAAATGTTCACCCTTATTAACCAAATTTTACTATCATTCTATTCAGGAGAAATTTGGTTTGAGAGAAAAGTTATATGGACATTACCTTTTAGGAACATATCCTAGAAATATCTTTATGCAATCCCTACCTAGAAAAAAGGATTTTTATAAGTTTTACAATCCTAGGAATTTGATGGAAGAAAATACGTTGGTTGTGGATGATGTTTTGGGATTCCATACTGCAAATCTTAAAACAGGAGATTTCTCATTAGTAGTTGATAAAGGTTACTTTGAAAATACTTATACTTCAGGTCAAATTGTTGGAGGAAACATTGTAAATCTTTTGAAGAATCTGATAATTTCAAAGGAGTCTGAAGTTATGAGTGATGTAAAGGCAAATGCATTAATTTTTGAAAGAGATAAGCTTAATCTTGTTCAGGATTAGTTATCTTTTCAAATCTCTTGAGTGTTAATTCTCTTTGTTTTTTATCTTTTATTGCATTAATTCCGTCTCTAAGTATTTCAATAGTTTTTAAGTATTCTTTTCTGTTTATAGGATATGGAATTCCATCTTTTCCTCCATGAGCAAAACTGTATTTTGCAGGATTTCTGTAATGCAGTGGTTTTGCATTTATTAATTCAGAAATCAATGCTAAACTTCTAAGGGTTTTTGGGCCTATGCCAGGAATATTTAGCAATTCCTCATAAGTTTTTGGATTAATTTCATATGCTTTTTGTAAAGCTTCATATGTTCTTTTATCTAGATCATAAGGTAGTATTTTGTGTCTTGCTGGCATTGAGTATTGCATAAAATTTGTTAGAGTGGTTTGAGAAGCTTTAAAGTAACTTTTTATCTTTATTGGACCATCTTTAACGAGATCAACACTTGTTTTCTGATGTATTTCGTTTTCTTTTGCAGTAAGATCCAAGCATTTTTTGAATGTATTACTTATTACTCCTGTATGTGGTTCTATAGTAATTGCATTATCTAACCAGTGATATCTTCTGCTATAAGCATTGTTTTTTCCTTGTTGAATCACAGCCCAGTGTTTTTTGGTAAAAATTATTGAATGCACATAAATACTAAAACTGTCTTGTACTAAAGAATTATCGACTTTTGCAGCAAATCTGCTATAGTATTTTATTTTCTCAGGATCTATGTTGGATTTATTGCATAATTTTTCTATTTCTTCTTTGATAGTTTTGCTTTTTCCCTTTCCTCCTGCAATTTTTATATCATATTGCATTTTATTTATTTCTTTAAGTGCAGCGATTGTAGTAGTAGTTACTCCACTGCTATGCCAATCAAATCCTAGCACATTTCCAAAACTTTGAAACCAGAGGGGATCGCTCAGCAATTGAAGAAATCTGTCTTCTCCATGGATTTCAATAATTGATTTTGATATTTCTAAGGATAGTTTTTTCATTAATTGCATTAACCAGTTTGGAGCTTTTCCTGAGTGCAATGGTAGATCTATCGAGCCAGTGATCATTGCAATTAATACCATAAAAACATTTTTATATTTTTTTGAATTTATTTTGAAGATGAAAGTGTACTATTGGTTTATATTTGTCTTTTTCTTTTATTCAGCCTATGCGTTAAAATATGCAGATGTTAATATTTATTTGGATGATCTTTCATTGAAAAAAGAGGGTAATGCAAATTTTGACATATTTAACAACGTTGAGCTAATTAAGAGTGACAATGTTTATACATTTAGATTATCAAATGATTTTTTGGATTATTACATAATTAAGATTTTTTTGCCAAAAAATGCAAGAATTTTGCATTATGAATCCTATCCAGATCTGTCTATATTTGCACAAGATTCTCAGTTAGTGCTCATGATGTATGGTAAAAATTCCTCAATTAGTCTTAATGTGTCTTATTCAGTTGAAATAAATAGGAAAAATTTTAATTATCTTTATCTTATTGTAATAGTTTTAATTTTGCTGGGATTTTTATTTTACATGAAAATACGAAGAAGATCAGAATTTGATTTGAGTTTGCTTCCTGAAAAAGAAAAACTCATCATGCAAATTGTTGTTAAAAAAGGTAAGATAACGCAATCAGAGTTACAAAGAATCATTAACATTCCCAAAGCATCTCTACATAGGCATTTGAAGAATTTAAAGATCAAAGGTTATGTTGAAATTGTTCCATATGGTATGACAAATCTTATAGTTTTTAAAAAAGAAAAATAAAAAATTAAATTTCCATAAAATCTTCTATTAGCAATTCTTCTTCTATTAGTTCTGATTCACTTAATATTTCTTCTTCAGGAATCTCAGGCAAGTATTCTGGCATTGATTCTGTTGGAATATTTTCATGTGGGAAATAATCCTCTACAATTGGTTCTTCTGAAATTTCCTCTTCAAGACTTTCAAAGGTTTTTTCTATTTCTCTTTCAGAATTTTTTTCTGCTGGTGCAATTGTTCGTTCCATAGTTTTGGTTACACATCCTGTCAAAAAAATCAATAATATAAAAAAAAGGCCAATTATTTTCATTATCTCCCTCTTTTTTGTTTATCAATGTTACTGAGAGTGCGATTGATATTTAAAAGTTTTTCTTGTATTCTTTCTCTAACCCTTTCTGTCTTGAATTCTGCGATATTTCTGAGATGAAGTTCGGTTCTTATCTGGTTTTCTTGATTGATTCTAATTTGCTCAAGGATCCTTAGTCTTGTATTTTCATTTTTTCTTAAGTTTTCTCTTACTTGTGTTCTGAGTTGGTCAAGTAGTTCTTTTTTTGATAGTTCTCCATTAATGTATTTTTCTATTAATTCATTTTCTTCATTTATTACTCTATGTAGTCTCATTTGAATCATCAATGCATTATGTTCTCTAATCTTTCTCTTCAAGTCATCTAGTGGGGGTTTTGGGATTCTGCTAATCATTCTTGCGATTTCTCCTCTTTCTTCAGGAAGAGTTAATTCGAATAGTTCTTCTCTAAACATTTTGCTTAGATTTTTCATAAGGGTTTTGATTTCGATTATTTTTTCTATTGCTAGTTCTGGATCGTCTTTAGGGATTTCTTCATTAAGTAATTCAATAACCTGATTTCTTATTTCTGTTAATTTAGAGGTATCCTTTCCTCTTTCCTCAAGATACTGGATGATTTGATCTGTTTTTGCTAAGTACCACTCAATACTTCTTCTTAGGGTTTCAAATCTTATTTCTATTCCAAGTGGAGTCTGGCAAAGTCTGAGTTCTGTTTCAGTCATTACTTGCTCTTCTGATGCAAAGGTATTTAACAACAGTCCTGCTAATAAAAACCACATTCCAATTAAAATTGGGAATTTTTTCATGTTTATCACCCGAATAATTGTAAATGAAACATCTTAAATACTTTATCTGAAACAAATCGAAACAAATCGGAATTCATTAAAAAAATCTTTATAAATTTGAAATGCCATTTTCGTTAAAGGTGTTATCTTTAAAAAAGTCATCCGTTATTTTGAGAAGATGTATTAAATCTTGTATTTCTTTCTGGATTTTTCTATTTGTATTAATGGTTAGTGGTTTTGATTTGGTATTTGCCCAAAATTATATTTCTGGATGTACAGCAATCACATCTTCAGGAGTTTATTATCTTACAACAGACATAATAGATTCAACAGCAAGCACATGCATAGACATACAAGCCAATAATGTAGTGTTAGATTGCCAAGGCAGAATGATAGATGGAGTAGATGCAAGCGGCAGTTATGGTATAAGGATTTATCGTAGTGGTATTCAAGATACAAATGTTACGATAAGGAATTGTGTGATAAGAGATTGGTACAGAGGGATATACCTGTATTTGGCGAGTAGAAATTTGATAGATAATGTGACAGTTAATTCAAACACTGATGCAGGGATATATTTGGGCGATTCATCAAGTAACAATGAGTTGAGAGGAGTGATTGCGCTAGGTAATTTTTATGGGATATATCTTTTGTTTATTAGTAATAATAATTTGATTT
>JAWBOS010000007.1:0-38855 GCA_038825875.1 Candidatus Woesearchaeota archaeon
ATTATAATAAGGGAATTTCTTTCAATAAACCAATTCATTATTCCTACAATAATCTTTGCTGCTGCTCCAGGTTCTGTTATTGCTTCAATTTCATCTGCCAAGATTAGTTTCTTTTTTGAACTATTTATTTTTGAAAATTTTTTTAGTAGAGTTTCAAATGCTCCAGAATCAGTTTTTCCAGTAGGTTTTGAAAAATAATAGATTTCATCATATAAAGAAATCTTTGAGTTAGCAGGTACATAAAAACCAATACTAGCTAAAAAGTGAATTTGAAATATTAATTCTAGCAAAGAGGTTTTTCCACCACTGTTTGCACCAGTTAATAGAATTCCATCAACATCAACATCATAATTTACAGGTTCAACATTTATACCTTTATATAATAAAAATATATTTTTTCCATCTGAGAAAGAAAATCCCTTATTGGTAAATTCAGGTTTTTTTAGATTAAAGAATTTGACTATCTTTTTTATTCCAAGTCTGAAATCTAGTTCATATATTTCGCTTTTTACTTTTTCCAAAAATTCGTCACTGTTACCAATAATGTTGAATAATTCATTTACTTTTTCAAAGTATTCCAACATAAGTTTTGATTCAAATTCAGAAATGGATTTGGAAAAAAGAGTTTCATTGATATCTAATGGAATTTTTGGTTCTATAAAAGATAGATCGAGAGTGATACCTTTTTTTATCAAATTATTTTCAATTTTTTCAATTTTTTTGTTTATGAGATCTCTTAGCTTGTCTCTGACTGTTCCTTGTAATAGATTTAGAATCGTTTCTCCCTCAAATCTCTCAGATTTTATTTCTTCAGTTAATTCTTTATTTGCTATTTCTATTTCATTTATTACTTCTTCTCTTGCATTTGGAAATTCAAATGAAAATTTTGAAAGCAGCTCAATCTTATTTTTTAGCTCTTCAGATAGATAATCCTTTATTTGTAGAAGCAATTCTTTTACCTTTACTAACCTTTCAATATGAAACTCAGGAAAGGGTTCTTTTGTATAAACTGCATGAGGAATCAGATTAACAATATCCCAATTATCACTTCTTACTTGTAAATAATCAACAGATATCGATAGATCTCTATTTGACTCTACATAGAATATAGGAAATCCTTTGTAAATTTCAATTAATTTTCTGTAGTTTTCATAATCTGATGTTAAAAAACAGATATTTTTAACTGAGTGCCAGGGCAATTCAATCTCTTTTATGTCAATATCTTCATAAGGTAGATTTATGCATTCTTCAATAAAATCAAACCTTTTCTTAATTTCTTCTAAATCATTTGTCGGCGTGAATGATTGTATTCTGTTTTTTGAGTATTTGGTTTTAAAGAAAGATTGAAATATAGAAAAGATTTTTGTTACTAATTGTTTTCCATCTTCACTTTTTACCAATTCAATTCTCTTGTCGTTATTCATTCTTTGAAGAATATAATATTTTCTTTATAAGTGTTTCTCATGGAGGAAATAAATGAATGTTTTGCTTAAAAATGTTGTATAAATTCCTGTCAAACTTTTCAATTTCAGAATCCATTATTTTTATTGCTTCATCTACACTTAGTGCTCTACGATAAACCCTGTTGTGCGTCAATGCATCATAAACGTCTAGGATTTTAGCAATTCTACCTTCTAAGGGAATCTCTTCGCCTTTCAAGCCTTTTAGATATCCAGATCCATCATAGCATTCATGATGATAAAGAACAATGTTATAGATTGTGTCAATTATAGATTTTCCATTGTTTTTTAATAAATCTTCAAAATTTTTTAAGATCTCTATTCCAAATTCAACATGTTTTTGAACATATTCTTTTTCTTCTCTCGTTAAGGCATAAGGTTTATTTAGAAGTTGAGGATCTATCTTAAATTTTCCCACATCGTGCAACATCATGCCTAATTTTAATCCTAGTAAATATTGATCATCACTTATGCCTATTAATTTTGCAAAGGTTGTTGTATAATTTTTCATTCTTCTTATGTGATCAGTAATGTCTACATTATAATGTTCTGCTAAAACAGCGACAGTTTCTGCGAATCTTTCTAGTGTTGTAGTGAAAAATTCTTGAGAAAGATACTTTTGAGTAATATCAGACATCACCACAAAATATCGATCTTCTTCAGGTAATGGAATAAATGTTATTTCATATACCAATTTTTCTTTCAGTCTTGATTCCTTTGAGAATATTTTGTGATCTTCAATTCCTCTTTTGATTTTCTCTAAAGCTTCACTTGTCAAGATATGATCTAAGTTTTTTTCGTTTCTAAAATTTTCAATAAATCTTTTATTTCTTCTTATTATGTTTAGTGAAGAGTCTATTTCAACAATTGCTGATGGTGAGGAATCAAAAAAGGACTCTAAGGTTTTTGCAGTTCTTTCTACCTGATTTAGAATTGTGGTTTGAAAGAGATATAAGTTAACTATGTCCAAGTACAAGGAGAAAATCTTTTTTTCATAGTTAGAGTACTTATTTTTTTTAGGCGTGTCAAGATAGATTTCATAAATGTGCTCATCTTTAAAGTTTACCACTCCTTTAAGTGTTCTCATAGAAGTATATGCATATTTTTGTATTAGCTCTTTAATTTCCATAGGAGCCTTTTCAAGGTGTTTCAAATTTATTATTATTTCTTCTGATAGTATTTTTCCAGATTTAGGAATTGATTTTAAAAAGAAAAGATCATATTCTGGTTGAAAGTATAAGTTTTCTATGAAAGAGTTGTCATATCCATATTGAGCAATGCAAACTTTTTTATTTTCTCTGTATTCAAATACTGTACCTTTTTTTGCAGTAGTAATGAGATTTATTAAAGTTGTTAGGACATCATTAAAAAATTCATACTTATCAAATCTTTTACTCGCAAGAGTACATATCTGTCTTTCCAAACTTTCTAATACATTTTCAAGTTTTGTTTTTTTGATAAGAGCCATTATTAAAAGAGATAAAGATTTTTTTCACTTTTCTTGATAAATTTTTCTAGGTTGCTTGAAAAGGATTTGGTTTTGTTTAGATTTAAAAATTGTTCATCCGTTAGCTCAATATTCATGCTTTGTAAAATCATTCCTAGCGTGCTTTCTTTTGAAAATATTCTTTTTTCGAGTTCACTTTTTTTGAAAAAAAGATTTATTTCACTAAAATTTTCATCAACCTTTTTGAGGTTGAATGAATCCAAGATCAGGGAATAATTTTCGATGAATTCATCAATTTTATTGTTATTTACAATTTTTTTAACAGAAAGTTGTTCTTTATCAATTCTGTCTTTTTTGAAATCAAGATATTGATTCTTTATATATCTGAAACTTTCCTGAGGATTTTTTTCAATTAGTAGTTTTCTTAGAAAATCTTTTAAAAGGTTTTTTTCAAAAGCACTTTTTCCACGTAAGTTTATTCCTAAAAATATTACATCTTTTGGTCCTAAAATAAATTGTTGATGGCCTAAATTTATGCCAAAACACCTTCCAAAATAAATATAGTCCTTTTCATCAAGAGAGTGTTTTGGATCTAAAAAAGATACATAGAAATCTCTATAATGATTTATCAAATTAACAAGTCCTTTAAATTTTGTTTCTATCTTTTTTAGAACTCTTTTTGCGTATTTTTCGTCTCTGTCAAATTCTTTTTCAAATCTTTTTTGATTGTAAAAAATGAGGAATAGTGGATAAGTGGCTATGTTTTCCAGACTCTTGCTGATTTCATATCTCTTAAAATCTCTGCTAAGTTGTGGTTCATTTATTAATTCACCTAAGATATTTTTTAATGGATGAAATGCAAAAAAATGCCCATAGAATATTCCTGGTAAAAAGTTTAAGGAAATATATTTAGAAAATTCTTCATAAGGCTCAAACTTTGAAAATGATACTTGTTTTACTTGATCTTGTTTAATAATAAATGCCTTTTCATTTATTGGTCTTTTAATAGGATAATTATGCTTTTCTTTATACATTTTTTTCATCCAGTAACTTGAGATGTTCTTCTTAGTTCCCTGGATTAGAATTCTATTAGGCAAATCACCATAAATTCTGGATAACTCTAATAAAGAATCAAGAACTCTAGTGGAATAATCGTATATTGTGTGTATCTTATCTATATCTTTTTTATTGTCAATCTTATCAAATTCAGGCATATCTAAGACATATCTTAGGAAGGAGTTTTTTATTAGGGAAAGTTCAAGATCAATTCTTCCAGGGTTTAGATATTCAGATGTTAGATCTGTTTGGGAAATTTTTTTTATTGGGCTGTATTTGACACCAAATCTTATGTGATTTATTAGATTTCTTTTTTTCAATTCTTCATAAACAGGAAACATTTCATATGTAAAAATGAAAAGTGGATTTATCTGGTTTATAAATTCGGAGGTTATCTTTAATAAATCTTCCAATGTGTTGACTTTTATGGTTTCGTTGTTTATTTTATCCATAGCAATTAAATTTATTTCTTTTCCATCAAAAATATAGGCTGTCTTTTCTTCTAAATTCAATGCAACAGAGATCTTTTTTCCTTTTTTTATTTCATCAATATTTGGTTTATTAATCAATAACAGTTCTTTGTTTTGATAATCTTTTACAATGTTGATTCTTGAAAGAGGATAATCAAAGTAATGTCTTAAGTATTCTGTGTAAGGAATGTATACTTGAAAATATGGACTTAGCTGTTTTTCAATTACTTCTTTAGGAATGATATTGGGAATTCTTAGTATGAATTTTGTCCATTTTCCTTCTACAGGCTTCAGAAGTTGAAATTTCTTTTCACTTAATACATCAAGTAGTACATTATGATAATATTCATCCTTTGTAGATTCCCAATATTTTCTCAGATGTTCAACTAAATAATCCTTTAGTTTTTTTATGCTTTTTTCAGCCTCTAAGGTTTCTTTCAAATAATAGCTAAAAAATGTTCGAGGAACGCTTGTTTCTTTTATAAGGAAATCTTTATCTTGAGGAGAATATAAACAAATCCGAACGACACTGTCAAGTTTACTTTTAAGATCTGTTAATGGCTTGAAATAGGTAAGGTAATAGTTTTTATCATTCATTGGTGATTTAATCAAAAAAAACATTTATAAAGGTTTCTGTGAAAAATCCTTACAATTTTAGAATAGCAATATTTATAAATATCCATAGCTATAAGAACACGTTGTGGGTGATAAAGATGTTAAAGATTAAAAGGTTGTCAGAGATTTATGAAATTAAGGTTTTTACCGATGAAGGAGAATACTTTGGAGAAGTAGAGGAATGTGTCATGGATGTGCATAAGATCTTAAGTTGGAAGATTAGAGCTACAAAGAATTCATATCTTGAAAGAGTGCTTAATAATGCAAAAGGAGTTATTATTCCCCATAAGATGGTTAAGTCAATAGGAGACATAATGATAATTACAAAATCAGCCTTACCAAGTCCAGAAGAATAATGTTTTTTGTTTCGGATATAAACTCCTTTCTATTTTGTAAAAGAAAATTTGCACTTTCTAAGGTATTGAAAATTAAAGAACATTCTTATTCTATTGATGTGGGAAATTTTTTTCATGAGTGCATAGAGTTTTTTTACAAAAACGAACAAGATTATATAATAAAGCTCAAACCTACTAAAGATAGCTTAGAGTTGACTTATAGAAAACTAAAAAATGATTCTATCTTACATGTGCTTAAGAAGTATAGAATTGGAGATGAGGAATTAACTATGCTAAATCAGTTTGTTCTAATGCATATGAACAATAGAGTTGAATCAGTTAAAAGTTATTTAGAAATGAAAGGACTTAGCTCTCTTGAAGGAATTGAAATATATCCCAAGATAAAGAGTGAAGTGAAAATAAGTGATGAAACCCTTAATCTTATTGGTAGAGTTGATATGCTTGAAATATATGAAGATGAAATTGTGCCTGTAGAAATTAAATCATCAGACTTGAGAGATAGTTATACTATGCAAGCAGTTGCTTATGGAATTATGTTAAGAAATAGAAAGTTTCATGTTTCAAGAGTAAAAATTCTTTCGCCTAAGGAAATTAAAGAAATCTATATAAATCCTTTTCATATAATAGAGTTGAAAAAACTTCTTGTAGAAATGGAAAAAGCATTACTTGAATTACCAAAACCAGAGTATAAGCCTTATTGTGAGTCCTGTGTTTATAAGGAACATTGTTTTTAAGATGAAACCATTAATATTGGGAATTGATCCAGGTACAACAAGTGCTGTTTCTTTAATCTCCTTAGATGGAAAAGTTCAGTTTTTATTTTCTAAAAAAAATATATCTTTTGAAGAGCTTATTAATGTTATTGAGAAAAACCTAAATGAAGGAACAGTTATTCTTTGTGGATGCGATAAGGCAAAAGTTCCGAAAAATGTTGAAAGAATTGCAAGCAAATTCAATGCCAAGATTATTTATCCCCAACATGATTTAACATATTCTGAAAAAAGAAATATCTTCAGGGAATTTTGTTCTGATCTAGAGTTAAATGCTCATGAGTTTGATGCATTAGTAAGTTCTTTTTATGTTTTAAAAATTATTCAAAATAGATTGCAAAAATGGATTAAAAGAATTCCTCCAAATACGGATTTAAATAAATTTGTGGAATTAGTTTTTACAACTTCAAAATCTCTGAATCAGATAATTCATGAGCTAAATACTACAATAGATTTTCAGAATGAAAGTGAGATTAAGAGTATAAGAGTTGTTAATTATAATACCATTAGAAAAATCAAAGATAGAAATCTAGAAGAGCAAATGCAAGCTTTAAAAATGAAATATAGACAGCTTAAATCTTCTCTTAAAACAATGCTGAATGAGAGATTCTTGTTTCTTACTTCAAAAATATATGAATTGAATAATGATATCGATATCTTGAAGAATTTAGTTTTGGAAATACTAAATTGTAGAACTAAGCATGAAATCGCAGTAAAAGATGAGTTCAATCTTTTTTTGGCACCATATGTATTTAAGGATGAGAAGATTTATGCTTTAAAAGATTATAAGTATGTACCAATAGAAGCTAAGATTGTGGAAAGAAAAAAATACATAGTTCTGTTTGATAACTATTCTGAAGATATAATGAAAATAATTCAGCAATACACTGAAGAACGTAAGAAAGAGCTAACAAAAAAATTTAATTAGATAGGATTTTTATCTCTTCTTCCTCTCTTTTGGATAAAATTTTCCTCAAAAGTTTTTCAAGCAGATTATTTTTTATAATCTCCTTCAATTTCTTTATATGAATACCAAATAGAATAACAGCTAAAAGTCTCAAAACAAAGGATATGATAAATATTCCTTGAATAGTTATCTTTTCCTTGATTAAAAGTGATGCAAGAATTCCGCCTAGGGCAATTCCTATGTTTCTTATAAAAATAACATATGCACTTGCTTTATGTCTGATTTCAGACTTAATATACGTGATTAAATAGCTGTTAACACTTAGCAAAAATCCAACCCAACCAATACCACCAACAAACTCAAAAATTAATAATATGTAAAAATTTCTAGTTAAGGTCCAAAGAAGAGGAATAAGTGAAATGATCAAAGATGAAGTAATCAATACGCTTTTTTGCTCAAACTTGTCAATTAAACTGCCAATAAGAGGACTAAAAAAGATTGTAATAAATGAAATCATGGAATTTATCAAAAAATATTGGAGATAATTAAAATTTAGTTCTCTTAACATATATGGTGTGAAAAAAGGAAGAGATATGTAAATTGCAAAGTAAAAGAAAAACAAAAACTCTGCAAAAAGTCCAAAATTATTATTGTTTAGATTTAGGAGGAATTCCTTGAAAGAGTGCTCTTCGAAATAAATCTTCTTATTTTCAAATTTTCTAAGAAAGTTTAGTGAGAGAATTCTTCCTATAAATGCTATTAGGAATATGTACTTAAAAAATCCACGATCAGTTTCAAGAAAAAAGGCATAAATCATACTGGATATTAGGCAAATAGTTTCAACTAAAGTATCTCTAAGACCCAAAAAAACATTATCGTGTTTACCTTCTTTTATTATATCTCCATACAAGGAATATGAAACAGGGAAGTATGAAATTTGAATTAGAAAGGCGATAAAGGAAAAAATAATAATTAATGCTGAAAGAGTGTTTAAGAAAAGAAAAAGGCTTATAAGACCTAAAAAGATTGTTTGAATTAGTATTGTTTTTATTAGCAGTAATTTTCTGTTATTTGGAGAAACAATCTTAGAAAAAATTAATCCTACAAAACCGCCTGCTAAGTAAGTAAAAGCAATAAAAAAACCAATTGAGATGTTTTTTAGATTGTATTCTACTAAAAGAGGAATAAGATAGATGTTTAAAGTAACCAATAGAAATGCTTCAGAGAGCGAATAATACAGGAAGAGCTTTCTAGGTTTATTTATTATTTCTGTGAAAAAATTTGTCATCCAAAGATACTATAATTCATTTGTTTTTAAATATTGCTTTACTTGAGAACTTGAAAAAATTTATAAATTTACTAAACCAAGAAATCTTGTATGAAAATCAAAAAGAATAAAAATATTCAGGAGCTTATAGACATACTTAGCGAAGATTGTGAATATAAGATGGTTATTGCAGTTAGAAAGGACTTGAAATTGCCTAAAGGAAAGATGGCTGCTCAAGTAGCTCATGCTGCTGTTGAATTAGTTCTTAAAACCCTAAAGTATGAACCTGAGTTGCTAAAGGAATGGCAAGAAGCAGGAAGTAAAAAGGTAGTCGTAGAGGTAAATTCTGAAGAAGAGTTATGGAAACTTAAGGAAATTGCAGAATCTGAGGGAATTATTAGCACAGTAGTACATGATGCAGGTAAAACTGTGGTTAAAGAAGGTACGGTTACATGTATCGGTTTTGGACCTGATAAAGAGGAACGAATTGATAAGATCACTGGAAATCTGAAATTGGTGAACTAATCCTAATTCTAATAGTAAATCTTTCCTCCATATATCCTTATCTTCTTCTCAAAATCTGCTGAGTAAATCTCATAACAAACATTTGGTACAGAAGTAACTTCCTTGAGAAATGATAAGTCTACTGAATTCTGATTATAACCTTTTATTTGATTTGAGATATAACTTTTAACAACATTACTGATGTTTTCCTTTTTTCTTGCAGATTCCACAGCTCTTAGTAAAAACTCCTCAAGGTTTATGTTAGTATCTTTGTAAATGCAAAGATTTTTTTCACATATAAAATGTCTTCCAAATTTAAAACCAATCTGATACTCCTTTTCACATTGCTTTTGAGAGTTTTCTACAAAAAAAACAATAATAGAATTTACAAATCCTTCCTTTAATTTTAAATCTGAATTTGCAATGAATATTGTAAGATTGAATTCATCAAATTCAAAATTGTGAAAAGTTCCATCAGGATTAAAAGCGGTTTGTGTTGCTATGTTTTTAATCAGTCCATTTCTATTAATCTCACAGGATATGAGAAATGTTAAAATACTTAATGCCAAGATTAATAAAATTTTTTTGATATTTCTCATTTTTTATTACTTATTGTTTTTTCTTTTTAAATTTTTTCTTTGGAGGTCTTTTTAGATATATTATGAATATCAGTAAGCATAAACCGCCAGCAATGCTTAAAATAAAACTGATTGCAAGGAAATATTTTAATTTATTTGTTCTCTCATTATTGCTTATTATTTTTCCAGATGGAGTATTGAAATAGATCTCAATATTGCTTAATTCAATTCCTTGAAATGCAAAAATATATGCTGATTGAGGATCAAATTCTTTTAAAGTTTTAGCATATTCATAATAGCTATATCCTAAAATTGGGAAATAGGACTTTTCCTGTTGGGTTAAGATAACATGCTTGAGGATTTTTAATAATTCTTCATTTAGTTCTTCTAGATTTGATGAGTCTAAAAGAATGCCCTCTAGTTCTACTTTACTTTTCACAGCAAAATAAACACAACTTCCGTAATCTCTCCGATTATAGTAGTATTCACTTTTCTTTAAACTTTGTGGCATTTGAATTGCTGGTAGGTAATACTTAATATATTCGTAAACTTCTCTTCCTTCGATTAATTTTTGTACACAAAGATCTCTCATGTTATTTTCATCTATTCTGAAGTTTTTATCATCTTTTCCAATGAACATTTCCCACAAATGAATTGTATAATTTCTTTCGATCGCATATCCTAATCTATCTAATAGTATGAGATAATTTAAGTAGTTACTTTCAATATCTTCTAAGGAATTGTTTGTAGAAAAATTTATGCTTTCCAAGGAATTTAGATTTTCTAAAGCGTCATCAATTCTTTCGAGGAGTATCATTTTTGTTTGAAAATCTCCTAGACTTTTTGTTGTTAAGCTTTCAATCTGAATTTGTTTTTTTCTAAGATAATTTTCATATATCCTTTTGTATTCTAACAAATTCAAGCCTTCTTTTTGAATGAGTTCATTATAGTAATCCAATTCCTCAGATGATTTATTAGAAAGGTTCAAATCAAATAGTTCGGAATTAAGTAAAAGAATTTTTTGAAGAGCTATCGAAGAACTTAAGCATAAACTTGCTGCACTGTAATAATTTTTTTCTTCTAAACTTTTTAAACCTCTTTCATATCTTGAAGTTGCGTTAATCTTCTTAATTATATCAGATTTGTTCTCTGCAAGAAAGATAAGGTAAGATGTTCTGTTACAAAGTTTATATGATATTGATTCCATAACTTCGTTATAGTATGATGGAACTTGAATCTCTTTTTTTAAGTTATTGTAGAATCTTTCAACTTCGGGATTCATTCTGTTCAACACTTTTAAAACTTCGTAGAGGTTTATTACTTTACATATAGTTGTTTCTTTTACTTTTTTACAATCGGTAAAATTTAGAAAATCATCCTCATAATTTGTTCTTGGTATAAATACATATTTGATATTTTTTCTGATACTTGCATTTACCTTTTGAAGAACACCATTTACACGGCCTATGTAATTTCCTCCATTTATTGTTCCTGTTATAGCAATATTTGAATAATCCCTAAAACTAGATTTATTGTTCAGATAATCTTCTAAAAGAAGTATTGTTAGTAATGTGAATGCACTTCCAGCACTAGGTCCTGCAACTTCAAGGTTTATGCTAGGTTCTTCAGAATAAATTTTATAGAAAAAATCAATTTCCTGACAGTTTGCTCCAACAAAATTACAAGCTAGACTTTTTGATAATCTTATGCTTCCTAGTGTGTCAAATTTGCTAAAAGGAAATGTATCTACATAAACAGAGCCTGATCCGGGCATGATTTTTAATTCACCATAAAGTACACTGCCATCAGTTATGTTATTTCCCTCAACAACTGCTAATAGAGAAATTCTGCCACTAATATACTCAAAAGCCAAAGCATTTTGGATAATTATGAAGAATATTAGGAAAAATGTCCATTTCATGGGAATGTGGAGAGAAGGATTATTTTTATTTTTTCTCATATTGGGAGATTTAGCAAAAAATATAAAAGGTAGAGTTCTGTTATTTTGTACTATGGGTACTCATAATTATCGTCCTTTTTTGAAAGTAATGATAGAGATAGCACTAATCATTCTATTTTTGTACTTATTTATTAGAAAAATTTCATTTGATGATTTTTTGGTGTTGAAACATATTGTGAATTGGTCATTGATACCCTTTTTAATTTTTTTTAACGGTTTTATACCATTTTTTTGGTCCTTAGGATGGTACGTTATACTTAGAACCTTTTTTAGAATTAATTGTTTAGAAGTAGTATTTGCTAAATTTTCAAGCCAAGCTATAAGTTATATAACACCATTTATAGGTTTAGGTGGAGATGTTTTTGTACCTACAATATTAGCAAAAAAAGATAGAGATCTTAAAACAATATATGCTACAATTCTTACAGAAAGATTGATTGAGGTAATTACTTTTATGGGTTTAATATCTTTTGCAACATTATATCTTTTATTTTTCAAAAATATGATACCATTTTGGTTAAAGATCTTAATTGCGATTGCAGGTTTTTCATTTTTTTTTATTTTAATATTGTTTTTCATTTTTTTAAGAAAGTCAAAGCCTTTTTTGAGTAATTTTTTTGCTTCAATTTTTAGAAAAAAACATATAAAATATCATTTTTTGATATCTTTTGTGAATTCTTTGAAGGAATTTGAGGAAAAAACGTTTTTTATCCTTAAAAAGGAAAATAAGAAAACAATTGCAAAGACGTTTTTTTTTAAATTCTTAGGAGTGATGGTTGAGCTTTTAAAGCATATGATGATCTTTTATCTGTTAGGTTTTAGGGAGAATCTGCTCTTTTTTGCATCTGTTTCCTTGTCAAGTTTGGTATTAATGGCATTAACATCTTTTATTCCTGCATCTTTAGGAGGTTATGAGTATTTTTCAATGCTCCTCTTTTCCTCTGTGGGGTTATCAACAAGGCATATTCTTGGTTACCTGTTGCTTATTAGATTACTATACTTTACAAATTCTTCAATAGGTTTGATTTACTATTTTATAAGAAAAGGGCAAATTTTAAAGGAAGCAATTAGTAAGAATAAAATTATTTAAATGTTAAAGAATTCTCATCATAGAGGCGACTCGGGCAGCCTTCCGAAAGGAGGAAAGTCCCCTCACCCACAAAAAGGGAGTTGGTGCTTAATAGCTTAGTGGAAAGAAAAGTCCTGCCATTGGCTAAGGATGAAAGTTATTGACATGCCAATGGTAAGTTGAAAATAACAACTCCTGGGTGCAAGTTTTATACGCTTAGACAAATGCTGCCTCCCACTTTGGAAGACAGAAAGGGGCTTATAGAGTCGCCTCATTTTTCTTCTTTCACAGGAATAAAAGAGATGTAATAGATACCCTTTGGGTTGTTAACAGGATTGTACCTCTTATTGTTTCTTATTACTATATCAACTGTTTTTCGAGTTATTGTTATGTTATACTTTTCAATAAGTTCTTTAACCTTATTTGGATTGTTTTCATTTTTTGTTAATTCCAGGAGAAAATTGTAGAAGTTGAGGTATTTTAAGGCTAAATTTTGGTCTTTAACTATTATTGAAATCTCATAGTTTCGATATGTTGCAGATTTTGTAGGATTATAACTGCCAGAAATTACTGTATTATTGTTGAAAAAAACTTTTAAGTGTAATTGACCAACTCTATTTTTAAAAGTAATTGTAAAATTTGGGAATATAGTGTAGGGATTATTATATGTTGATCTTATTCCTGAAGCTTTGTTTTTCTCTAACGCATCTCTAATTGAATTTAGGGTTAAGGTGTAGAGCATGAATTTAGTATTGTTGTTTATGTTCTCAATAATAAGTTTTTCAATGTCATAATTTGTGATTATCATATTGTTGGTAATTATTCTAAATGGCTTTTTTATTTTCAAATAATCTTCTTTGAAGAACTTTAATAGTGATTTGGTTATGTTTTCAGAATAAATTATGAATTGATCATTTATATCATAAAATGCATTTTTTTCAGTGGGATTAAAACTTTGAATGACAGTAATGTTTTCAATTAAACACACTTTTGGATGAAAAATTCCAGAATTAATAGATATAAAGCTAACATTTGTAGTGAAAGATTTGTTTCTGGCAGAGTTGTCAAGAAAAAGTTTAAAATTAGCAGCTTCTTTTGCCAGTTCCTCAATGATTTTAGGATCTGCATTGTAAAAGGCACAAATTACTGATTTGTTATAAAACAGGATTTTTAGATTTTCTACACAGTTTTCAATATTGCAAAAATGATGAACAAAAGCAGTAGTTTCATTTAGTACAATAGTCTCAATAGCACTATTCTTGTTATTATTAAAATGATGTTTACTATTTTTAAGAGAGGGATTTCCATAAAGGTAATATTGAATTGTAAGAAATAGGATAATAGAGACTGATAGGAAATAGTATATTTTTTCATATTTCAAGATCTCATCCTTTTAAGAAATACAGGCATAGCAATAGAGGATAAAATTAAATATCTTGGTTTATTTTTTATGTTGAGTAAGTATAATAATAGATAGGAACAAAATCCCACAAGTATTCCAGAAATGTTGTCATAAATCCATGAGAGAATCAATGTGAAAATGAATATCAATTTGTTAAAAATAGAAATTTTTATATTTGAAATTAGGGCAATACTATATAGCATTATTTTTCTAGCTATAAGAAATGAGATCAAAATAGAAACTAGCGTTATGGCATAAAACTCAAAAATGGAAGTAAAAGTTAATTTTTGAACCAGGAAATTGCGAGCAATATTTAATTTAAGCAGAAAAGGGGCAAAAACATAACTTGCACTATTTAAGGCACCTATAAAGAGAAAGTAAAGTCTTTCATTTTTCTGATTTCTGAAAATTAACATTATGGGCACTATTGCTAAACTACTTGTGATTCCAGGATAAAAAAGAAAAATCACAGATATTATTGATACAAAAATAAGACATAGGAATTCCTTAATTGAGATTTTTCCATAAATGATTTTTTGTTCAGGTATTTTAGATTTTGAGAAGTGAAGGAAATTATAGGTTGCAATTCCAAGAGAAAAGATGTGAAATAATCCTTGATGAAGATTGAATGAGACAAAGCCAAGAAGGCCATAAAGAGTTGCAATCCAAGGATTTATCCATAAAAGGTATATAATTATTATTGCTAGAACTAGAGTACTAAATTGTTTTAAAAAATTTAATTGTAAGAAATCCAACAAAAAAGCAAAGTTTACCGAGATAAGTGAAGCAAAAAATGAGCCAAGAATTGTTAGATCAATGGCTTCCATAGCTCTGCCTTGTTTAAGCCATTCACTTGCTTGAGTTTTTAAGGTTATAGTATAATCATCAACATATTGAAGCAGAATAGAAGGTATTGTGTTAAGATAGGAAAAAACTATTGCTAAAGGAATTATGAAATATGGTGAATTAGTGGGTATTGTAGCAGCTATGAAATTTATGTGAATTGAAGGAATTAAACCCGCAACGATTCCTAACAAAATTCCTAAAATAAATTCAATGAACATAAAAAGTATTTTCTAGATTTTAATATATTGTTTATCTTTATTAAACTGAATCTTTTTCAATTCTAGACTAAGAAAGTGGAAAAATTTCAGATGTTTTGATTCTTTTTAGATGGATTTTGCCCTAAAGATGGCCGTTGATTGCAATAATTGTTTTTAGAATCAGTTTCTCAAGATTTTTAGGATATTCCATTGAACCATCTTTACAGCAATCTTCTATAACCTTAGCTTTCTCAAGAACTGTTAAGTAATCCTTTTTTTCATAGGCATTTTTTGCTACTTTTGTATAACTGTCTATTAATCTTTTATATACATTTTTTTTGATTTTATCATAGTCTTGATCATCAATAGAATACTTGTTTTTTAGGGCATTACATACAGAAATGTAGTGAAGGCTAGTTTCAAGATCGAGAAGAGGATCATTCAATTCTTTTTTGAAGTGATTTATTATTTCCACAGCATATCTTTTTCCTTTTTCACATCCATTATGGTAATTAGGGATTAACAAGCAAACAGAAGCAACTAAATAGTTTCCTTTTCTTATTTTCTCACCAATATCATCAAAATCGCAGGGTTTAGTCATGGTATCACCTTGTAATTACTTAATGGTAAATACAATAATTTATAAATTTTCCTATATTAATCTTTATAAATTTTTTAACTCTCAAGGCATTACAAAATCCTGCAAAGGTAAAAAATTTTAATTATAACTTTCATTGTAATGTTATGCAATCTAAAACCTTTTTGGACTTTAAAGGTTTGGAAAATCTTATTGATTATTGGAAAGGTGAAAACGATTTAGATGAGGAAAAGATATTAGCAATAGTAGAAAAAAGTCCAGACATTGCTAAAGTTTTCTATAGCGTAAACAGAGAAGGAACAAGCTTGTTTTCTAAATTGATGGGTTCAAGTAGAACACTTTTTATAGATTACAAGATGAGTCTTTTTACAGTTCCATTCTTTTTTCATGTTACAGAACTAGAAAATGTTGTGAATGATATTCAAGAAAGGACAAAGGAAATTTTGATTGAGTATTGTCTTATGAACTATAATTTTCCAGAAAGTGAGAAGAGCATAGATACACTAATAAAAAAATTCAAGAACTATTCGACTACATTTGATTTAAAAAAGCAATCAATTTTGCACAATAATGATTATGAAACCATTAGAGATTATTTGCACTATTTGAAGGAAACAAAGGGAAAAGAAATAAAAAGGTATGATCCTTCTGTACACAAAAAGAATTTGTCAGAAGCTTATTTTTTGCTTTTAGATACATTCAAACACGGGATTGAAGAGTTAAATTCTCTTAACAACATTGTTCAGGAATACCTTGATGATTTATCAAACTTTTTTAAAGAAAGTTACTTGATTAATCTTAATTCTAAGAGATTTGCAAGTTCAGTTTTATGGTCTTACATTAATATGGGAGAAATAGATAGAACAAAAGATATTCAAAATTTCTATGATCTCATAAAAAGTACCTATTTTCAACTCCAATGTTGCTTTGATTCTTCAAACTTAGATGATTTAAAGGATAAAAACAGGTTTCGATCTTTGAAAGCAAAAATGATCCTCTGTGGGTTAATTCTAAGCTTAGAAAATTTGCTTTCTGAAAAAGGATCTTAATATTCTGAAAATTTAGTTTCACTTAAAAAATTCTTTTTTTGATTAATCATATTTTTGAAGATATAAACTGACTCGGGTAATCTAATTTTATATTCTCTTGCTTTCATTTCTGCAAGTTTTAGTTCTAAGATAGCTCGTTCAGCATTGTTGTGCTCAAAGTATGATCTCTCTGCTTGAGAAATCTCCCATCTTATTATTTCACTAGCAAGATCTTTTAATTCAGAAAACATTCCTAAACAGTACTTTCCACAGATTTTATGAATTTCATCTAATTTTATACTTGCATTAACGTAATCTCCATTCTTCAAGTAGTTCTTGATTTCTCCTATTTTTAGACCTACCTCAATTTCTTTTCTCTTTCGTTGATACTCCTTTATCATTTTATCACCTCAAAGTGGTTAAGAATTAGAACTAATTTATATATTTTTTGTTTTTTGCTTCTTGCGTGTTTTCTTTATCTGTTTCTGTTTTTTAATCAAAATAAGTCTAAACTAAACTTTTTTGTATTTTTGTATCTTTTATGGAAAATTTTTAAATAAGAAAGAGTTAAATTTATAATTGTTCTTTCTTTTACGTTCAAAGAGGTGGGTGAATGCCAAAGGAGGAAAAAGAAAAACAAAAGCAAGCTTCGGATGAGATAACCATTTATGATCTTCCAGGAGTAGGACCAGCTACTGCTGAAAAATTAGAAAGTGCAGGATTTACTGATGTTTTGTCAATTGCAGTTGCTTCTCCCTCGGAACTAGCAGAAATCACAGGATTAAGTGTTGCAGCGGCTAGGAAAATTATTCAGTTTGCAAGGGATCAATTCAATATGACATTTTTAAGGGGGGATGAGGTTTTAAAGCAAAGAGAGAATGTAATAAGGATAACTACTGGATGTAAGGCTTTAGATGATTTGCTAGGTGGTGGATTTGAAACTGGAGCTATAACTGAAGCATATGGAGAATTTGGATCTGGAAAAACACAAATAGGTTTAACATTGGCGGTTAGAACTATAGTGCTAGAACCTGATGCAAAAGTTGTTTACATTGATACTGAATCTACTTTTAGACCTGAAAGAGTTATTCAAATTGCAGAATCTCAAAAGATAGATCCAAACAAGATATTGCAAAATATTTTTGTGGCAAGAGCGTTTAATTCAGATCATCAAATGCTTTTGGCTGAAAAAGTAGAAGATTTAATAAAAAAGGAATCTCAGAAGGTAAGAACTATTATCGTAGATTCATTAACAGCACATTTTAGAGCAGAATTTGTGGGAAGAGGTACATTAGCAGAAAGACAGCAAAAATTAAACAAACACATGCATCAGTTGCTAAAGTTGGCTCAAGTTTATAATATCTGTGTGTATGTAACAAATCAAGTTATGGCTAAACCAGACGTATTTTTTGGAGATCCCACTGCTGCTATTGGAGGTAATATTGTCGCACATACGTCAACTTATAGGATTTATCTGAGAAAAGGAAAAGCAGGTTCAAGAGTTGCTAGGATGATCGATTCACCGTCTTTGCCAGAATCAGAGGCAGTTTTTTACATTACTTCTACGGGTGTTTCAGATAAGCCACAATGAGATTATTTTTAGCTATAAATGTTCCAGAAGAATTTCATGAGAAATTGCATAATCTTCAAGATGAATTACAAAAATATGTCATAGGAACTAAGAATAGGCACTTTCATATAACTCTTCACTTCTTTGGAGAAAAATCAATTCAAGAAATGAGTAAAATTATAGAAGCTTTGCAAACTATCAACTATCAAAGGTACATTAATGAGGAAATTTTGATTCGAGATTTGGATTTTTTTGGGAATAGAGTGCTTTTTTTGAAAGTTTATGGTGACAGGTTAAAAGAGCTATATATTGATGTATGCAATAAGCTTAATCTTAGAGAAGAGGAGTTTATTCCGCATTTAACGCTTTATCGTGTAAAAAAATTGCTGCAATCAAAACAATTCATAAAAAATATAAAAACTGAGGGATTTAAGATGAAAATGAACCTTTGTTTATTTGAATCAAAGTTAAGTACTCATGAATATATAATTCATAAAAAATTCTTTTGGTGAAAATATGGATCAAAACACAAAAAAATTAATAGATCTTTTGTTAAAAGCTTATGTAGGCGAGTGTCTGGCAAGAACTAGATATATTTTCTATTCAAAAATTGCAAGAAAGGAGAATTTTTTCAAAGTAGAAGAGGTTTTTCAAATGACTGCAGAAAATGAGTTAGAACATGCAGAGTGGTTTTCTAGAATGATAAAATCCTTAGAACCTGATTTCTCCTTTGGACAAATTGAAGTTGAAGAACATCTTAAGTTGGGAAATACCTTGCAAAATTTAGAAACAGCAATTCAAGGAGAGCATTATGAGAATACTGATTTTTATCAAAAGATAGCTGATTTTGCACAGATGTTAGGTTTTAAAGATATTGAAAAAAGAGTTAGAAGTATTGCTGTAGCAGAGAAGCATCATGAGGAGAGATTTAGAAAATTAGTTGAAAATTTGCAAAATAACACCTTGTGGAAAAAGGAAAAAGAGGTTTATTGGGTATGCAGAAAATGTGGATATGTTCATTATGGAAAAGAACCTCCTCAGGAATGTCCTAGCTGTGGACATACAAAGGAATACTATGAGTTAATGTGTGAAAGTTTTTAGAATACGAATTTTAATAATAAGAGCACAAGAAGATTTGATAAAAATAGAACATCTTTTTTTAATCCTAATAAAAGAAATATAACTTGAAATAAGATTAAGATGATCATTATTTCTGCACTTTCTTTATTTGTAAGATTTCCTCGAAAGATTTTACTAGAAAAGGGTTCAAATGGTTTTACTCCAGAAACTGTTAAAGAGTCTAAGTAAATATGCACTACAACAGATAAGTAGATAAAACCAATTGCATAAAAAGCTTTGTTGTTTAGGAAGAAAAAATATGGCCAGGTAACAAGCAAAACGCCTAAAAAGCTGCCCAATAGTGTATGAAATAAGTCTCTATGCTTTAATTTTCTAAGAAATAGCATTGAAACAAGCTTAGGTATTATTTGAAAAACAGATCTTTTTTGAGTATAGTCCAAATCTGGAAACACAGAGAATAAGATAATGTTTATGTAGATGAAGATATCTAAAATAGAGTTAGAAAGAAGGAGAGGAAAAAAGATTACAGCATTGCATAATATATGGGTTTTTTTCTTCATTCAATTTTGTAGTTTTACTTATATTAAAAAGATTCCTTTTAAACCATTAAACATCATTTCAAGTGCCATGGCAGTTAAAAATAGGCCTAGAATCCTTGAAAGAATCCCAACTATAGTTCTGTTTAGTTTTGGAATCATGGATGCTAAAAGATAAAACACAATGAATACAAGAACAAATGCAATAAGAAGATTTAGAAATACGTGAATAAATCCTATTTCTATTGTTTTAATTGTTAGAAAGGATATAGTTGCAGGTCCTGTTAGCATAGGTGTGGCTATAATGGCTATAATTGAATCCGCAGGTTTTGCCTTTTCTACTTCTTCCTCCTCTTTTTCTCTGATCGTGTCAATGCCTAAAAGAAATAGAACAACTCCACCTGCAATTCTAAAAGCATTAATACTTATTCCAAAAAGTTTAAACATTAAAGGTCCTATGAGGATCATTGTGATTGCAATTATGAGTGCAAGAATTACAGCTTGAATCGAAACTCTTTTTACATTTAGTTTGTTTTTGTATGCCATGAAAAGCATAGGTAATGAACTTAAAGGATTGAGTAATGTGAAGATTTGCATTACTAGTAGGATGTTTATTAGTTCAGCAATCATTTTTTACATTTTAGGGATATTTTTTAATATTTTTATTATGTCTGTGGTTGATTGTGAGAGAATGGGGCTGCTGGGATTTGAACCCAGATCGCTGCCACCCCAAAGCAGAAGGCTAGCCAGGTTACCCCACAGCCCCGAATCCTTGTTAGTTGCAGTAATAAATAACACGATAACAAGGATTATATTTCAATTATAAATTTTGTGCTTATTTTGAACCAAAAAATATAAATATTTGAATATTTCAGAAATTTGTGAAAAATATGAAATATTTTAAAAATTGCGAAAACTTAGCTGACCTGTATGAATCTATAAGTAAGAGGTACAGTGGAACATTCTTATATGACTTAAGAACCAATGAAGTTATTAACTATGATCAATTTAGGGATTATGCTTATAGATTAGCACAATACTTTAAGGATTCGGGAATAGCAAAAGGAGATAAAGTTTCTATATTTATGGAAAATTCTCCTTGGTGGTTGATTTCTGATTATGCCTTGCATTTAATTGGAGCTGTTAATGTAGCAAGAACAAGCGAAGATCTTTCTGAATTAGAGTTCATTTTAAAACATTCAGACTCAAAATTACTCATTCATGATAAAAAACATGAACTAAAAGCAGATATTCCTAAACTATTAAAAGAGGATCTTGTTTTTATTGCAAAATCTTACAAACCATTGGAAAAAAGAGAAAAAACAAGTTTAGATGATGTTGCAACAATTGTATACACCTCAGGTACAACCTCAAATCCGAAAGGAGTGATGCTTACTCATGAAAATATCTTATATGATGCTCAAGCATATATGGATGAAGCAAAAAAGTATTTTTCTATAGATCAAAATGATGCAATAATATCTATATTACCTGAATGGCATATGTATCAGAGAATTATTGAGTATGGAGCAATTTCTGAAGGAGTAAAAATTTACTATGATTCTTTAAAAAACTTTAAGAAGAATTCGCTTTTTATGAAAGAAATAACAATTATTCCCGGAGTACCTGCTCTTTGGATGAATGTAAAAAAAGAAATAGAAAGAAAGATTCATGAATCAAAAATTTTAGGAAAAATATATGATACTCTTTATGAAAAAAGCAAAAATTATCATGTAAAAAAAGCACTTGGGCAAGAATCAACATTTGTTGAAAAGATTGCAAGTTCGATGTTTGACTTTATATTTGCAAAGAAAATAAGAGAAAAGTTAGGAAATAAGAAGTTTTTAATCTCAGGAGGTAGTTATTTGTCAAGAGATGTAGAGGACTTTTTTTTGACAATAGGAATTCCATTAGTTAATGGGTATGGTTTAACTGAAACTAGTCCTGTGGTTTGTGTAAAGTTCAGTGAGAGGGATCTATATAGTTTAGGAAAACCTCTTAAAGGAATTGAAGTTCGTTTAAATGACGAAGGTGTGCTAGAGGTTAAAGGCCCTATTGTTATGAAGGGTTACTATAAGAATGAAGAGGCTACTAAAGAAGTTTTAAGTGATGGTTGGTTTAGTACAGGAGATAGATTTGAAATAAGAAATGGAAACCTATTCTTTTATGATCGAAGAAAAGATATCATTGTGTTGCCTTCAGGTGAAAAGGTTTCTCCACAAAAATTAGAGACAATCATAGAGCAATATCCTAATGTTAAGTTTGCTTTTGTTTTTGGTGGAAAGGATATGGGACTCAAGGATCAAATTGCAGCATTGTTGGTTATAGATGAATCTGTGAAGGATAAGAATAAGTTTGTCCATGAAATTAAGGAATATTTAAGGCAAAAAGATTTAAATCCATATGAAAGGGTTAATACTTTTTTTGTTACATATGATAACTTTTCTGTCGGAAAGGAACTCACTTCAACCTTAAAGAAGAAAAGACAAACAATATATGAGAAAGTAAGGCATTTGCTAAACTCAGGATCCCTTGGAGAGATAATTAGTCTTAAGGATACAGGAAATATAGGGATTTAGTGGATTATAAAAAGAAATATTTAAATATGGTAATGCATAAGGTTATTTAATGGCAAATCAAATCCCAACTCCACCACAACCTCCTTTTGCTCAGAAACCACAAGCTGAACAGCAAAAGCCCCAAACACAGAAACAACAACAATTAGATATAATTCCACTTCTTTCAGAAGAAATAAAATCCCTAGCCACAAGAGTAAAGCAATTAGAGTATGAATTGCAATTGCTTAAAAAGAAATTGGATGTTTTTAATCAAAATCTCCTTACAACATTTAAAAAGGAAAGAGAGATGATAGATATTTTGAAAAATGAGATTCAAATATTAAAAAAGAATTTAAGTAATGATGAGGAAATCATAGGAAAAATGATCTCAGAACTGAAAAATTCTGCTAAAAAAGAAGAAATTATGAGATTGGAAAGATACATTGATTTTTGGAAACCCATAGATTTTGTTACTTACAAAACTGTGGAAAAGATTTTTGAGCAAAAGATAAAAGAGTTCTTTGAGGATTTTGAGGGAAGTGCAAAATTAGAGGAAATAATTACTAGAAAATTAAAAAAGATGCGCATTGAAAAATGATAGTTCCTAAAACTACAGAGGAGTTATTAAAGAAATATGAATTTAAGGACGTAGAAAAGGATCCAATAAATGGAATTGTAACTGGTTATCCCAAGCCTCAGAAGTATTTCAAGATAATTTTTACTTCTCCAAAAGTGACTTTAGAGAACCATTATTATTATATTATTCACTTTCTGGAAAGGGAGAAGAGATTTGAGGAGTTTGAGAAAATAACTGATGTTTATTCATCTGCTACAATGTCTGCTTTTTTTGGAAATGCAATGCAAAGATTAGCAGCTCAACAAGATAGGATTAGCAATTTAATGGCAAACATTGGAAAATTAGCAATAGATATATTAAAGCAGATTCAAGAGTTGAGAAAGATTGATGAGAGACTTGGCTATTTTAAGGCTTGGAAGGAGAAGAATAGAGCAGCTGATGTTGCATTGAAGGGAATATGGGCTGATAATGTGGATTCACAAGGTAAGATGGAGCTTAGCATTTTCAACTTAGCTACTCAGAGAGGTTATGCAGCATTGCCAGATTTATTTTTTAGAACAGCAGTTTGGGATGAAAAGGAAATTGATGAAATAGTGGATAATTATGATATCTCTCAGCCACTTAAGAGTGTTTTAAAGAGAAAGTTAATGAACTTCTTGAGATGGGCAAAGGAAGTAGAACATGAATTAGAAATGAGAAGAAGGGCTCTTTTGAGAATGCTTGCTCATAATACCAATTCTATAAAATTATACGCTAGTTGGCTAAGACCCTATTTGTGGAATACTAAGTTTTTAAGTTTGCATGAGAAATATATGACTTCAGTGTATGTAGTAAATTCTTTTGATGCAACAGTTAGTGAGATTGAGATTTTGGCAAAAAAAAGAGTCGGAGAAAAGTATGATTGTGCACTGATTAATTTTTTATATAGAACAGCTCCTCTGATGATGAGCACAACTGAGTATCAGAAGTATCCTATTCATATAGGCACTATAGAGATCACGTGGAGAGGTTATTGTTGGTCACAGAAGGAGATAGAGAATTATAAAAAGATGCGTGATGAAGAAAATCTTAAACTTCTTTCAGAAATTGATGATAATATTGCAAAGATGCTAAGTAATCTTGGAGAGGATTTTGAGAAATATCTTAAGGAAGCAGAAAATTTAGATAAAAAACCTCAAGAAGAGAAGAAGTCAGATAACAAGGTTGTTTCAGATGATTTTGGTATAAAAGAGATTCTAGAACCTTTTAAGGCATTAGTTGAAGGTTTTGTAGATTTAGTAAAGATATTCATTCCAGAAGAAGAGAAAAAGGAAGAGAAAAAGAAAGAATCCAAGGATGAATCGAAAATTGTCGAGGATTTGACTGATGCATATATAAAATATAAAAAATGGAATAAATGGTTTACCTTTGATGTTTAAAGAGGCTTATTTTTTCTGAATAGTAAGCAAAAAATTTTTAAATAACAAATGCAGATAATTATTACATTTTTTCGGATAAAAAGAAAAAATAAATAAGTGAATAACCATGGGATTCGAAGGATTAGCAAGTAGCTTGATTATGTTTATTGCGGTTTTGACAATGTCAGTAGCTATCTTAGGAGTTTTCAATGCTTATGTGCAAGATAGTGCTTCAGCTTTAACAATTAAAAAGAACCAGATAATAGATAGAATAGATACTGAATTTAAAATTGTAGAAGTTAATTACAATGCTTCCTTGAATATTTTTGAAGTGTACGTTTTAAATACAGGAAAAAATTCATTGAAAACCGAAAATCTTCTTGTGTTTCTAGATGGAAGCTTTGTTAAAAGAACCGATTATGAAATGACAATATTAGAAGATACAAATTTTATTAATCCTAATCTTTGGGATAAAAATGAGTTATTGTTGATAAATTTTACAGTAATTCCTGATGAAAACATAAGGCACGAAATAAAGTTAGTTTATTCAAATGGTGCATTTGATAGTTATACCTTTAATTAAAAATGGTGCGAATACTAGATTTTAAATTAGAAAGAGATCAACTTCAAGAGAGATTAGGAAATGGTTTGCCTAGTAATAGCATAATTCTTATTGAAGGACCTGATGGAGGTGGAAAAAGCATACTTTGTGAAAGATTCACATATGGATTTTTGGAAAATAAAATAACTGTCACATTTATAAGTACAGAAATGAACACTGCTGATTTTATAAATCAAATGGATTCTTTAAATTATTCAGTTAGTGATAAGATCTTGTCCGAAGAGCTTATTTTTATTCCTATGTTTCCTTTTTTTGGAGAGGTTGAGTTCGATGAGAATTTTATGGAAAATCTTTTCAATTCAGATAGGATATACAAAAACGAAGTGATTATTTTTGATACACTTTCGGATCTTATAATAAAAGATAAATCTCACAAAACAATATTTGAGATAATCGATTTCTTCAAAAGATTAATTTCATTGAATAAGACGATAATTATTACAGTAAATCCTCATCTCTTGAGCGAAGATATAACTAAAATCTTGAAATCCATTGCTGATGTTTATTTTCATGTGGAGTTAAGAGAAAGATTTGGTGTTTTGGTAAATTTCATAGATATAGTTAGATTTAAGATGGCAAAAGACAGAACTGAAAAACAGATTCCTTTTAGAGTAGATCCCGGTGTTGGAATCGCAATTGAGATAACTGCATAAATAAAATGGTACTAAAGAGAATAAAAGCTGAAAAAACATTAGATTTAGATGAAGCTAGAGTAAAGTACCCACATTTGGATAGATATTTGAAAGAATTAGAGGATAAGGGAATTACTCCAGATTGGTATCAAGAACTAAATAGAAATCTAATAAATATAGAAAATATTAACATTATTTATCCTGTTGGAGATCCCATTTTTATTCATCTCTACAAAGATCCTGAGATAGGATATGTTTATCACGTTATAGAGCCTAGAATGAGTGATCGTCAAAAGAAAGTTTATGATCAAATTCTAGATAAGATGATTGAAATAGCTGGTTTAATGCCCGTGCCAAAAAGCGAAGAGGAAGTCGAAAAAATATTGATAGATTTATTAAATGAAGTAGTAAGTGTAGAAAAACCTCCTGTTTTTGGAGAAAAGATTGTGGTAAGTAGAGAAGATTATGAGATGTATAGATATTATATCGTAAGAGATAGAATAGGATATGGTAAATTAACTCCTTTATTCTTTGATAGTTGGCTAGAAGATATACACTGCGTAGGAGTTGGAAGTGTTAAAGTTGTTCATAAAATCTTTGGTACCTGTCACACGAACATTATTTTTGAAGATGATATTGAACTTAACAAGTATATTCTTGAAACTTCAGAGAGAGTAGAAAAACCTGCAAGTTCTAGACATAGTGTGGTAGATGCAATTATGCCAGATGGATCAAGAGTAAATTTTATCTATGGAAGAGATATAAGTTTAGAAGGTTCAAGTTTCACAGTAAGAAAGTTCTTTGAAGTTCCTGTAAGTGTTACTCAGCTTATTGATTGGGGAACATTAAGTGCTAGAGAAGCAGCATATTTGTGGATAGCAATTGAGTTTGGAATGAATATATTTGTTTGTGGAGAAACAGCAGCAGGAAAAACAACAACATTGAATGCGTTAGCTGCATTTATTGTTCCAGAAGCAAAAGTTTATTCTGTAGAAAACACTCCTGAGGTAAAGATGCCTCATGAAATTTGGCAACATCTGGTTACTAGAGAACAAGGAAAAGCAAGTGATGTAACTTATCAAGATCTGCTTATTGCAGCTTTACGAAGTAGACCAAACTACATAATAGTTGGCGAGATCCGAGGAGTAGAAGGAAACATTGCATTTCAGGCAATGCAAACAGGACATCCAGTTATGTCAACTTTTCACGCAGGTTCTGTTGAGTCATTAGTTCAACGTTTGACTGGAGTTCCTATAAATGTTCCTATTGCATCAATAGATAACTTAAATATTGTGGTTATTCAATCAGCTGTTAGAAGAGGAAATAGAAGCTTAAGAAGAGTAATAAGTATTACTGAAATTGAGAGATATTATGCACCAGAAAATAAAGTAATTACTAGACAAGTTTTCAAATGGGATCCTGCAACAGATGAACATATCTTTCAAGGTATGTATAACAGCTTTATCCTTGAAAAAAAGATAGGTACAATGATGGGTTTGGCTGATACAAGAGAAATATATAAGTTACTTCACATAAGAGAGAAAATTCTATTAGAAATGGTAAAAAATAAGATATTTGACTATTATGAAGTTTGGAGAGTTTTAAAGCTATATAGACATGGAGGATTGGCTGCTTTGCCATTTCCTGTGATTGTTTAAAATGCCAATTGAAAATCCTATTGAAAATGCGTTGAAAAAATTAGGAAATTTGAAGTATATAGTTACAAATATAGTAATTTCAATGGGTTATAGTGGTTTTTGGGAGTGGGTAAATAAGTTTTTTATTCCTATTTCAGTAGTATCTTTTCTTTCTATGCTTTTTTTCTATTTATTTACAGAATTGCCTCGATGGTGGCTCATAGTTTTACTTTTAATTTATGTAGGTTTTGTCTTTTTTTATCCACTGTATAATTATTTTTCAAAAATTCTAGATCTGAAATCACATCTTTTCTATTTTATAACTTATGTAACTTCACTTTCCACATTGCAAATAAGTAGAAATATTATTTTCAAAAGGGTTTCGCAAGCTAAAAAATTTGGGTATCTTTCAGAAATAGCAGAAAAAATCATATATTTTTCCAAAGGTTGGAACTTGGGATTTTCAAAGGCAGTTAGAAAGGTAAAGAATTTTATTCCATATAAGCCATTAGCTGATTTCTTTGAAAGATTGGCAACAATAAGCGATTTTGGAGAAGACGTTGAAACCTTTTTTATGCAGGAAGAGGAATCAGTCATAAATCAATTAGTTGCAGATTACAATAAAACCTATGAATATATTAGAATGATTCAGGAATTATTTATCTCGTTTATAGTTACTTTTTCTTTCATTACAGCATTATTTATGATTCTACCAATCTTGACAGGTTCTCCTCTCGAAGGTTTTGTTAAATATTTGGCAATTTTTATCTTTACTGCAGATCTTTTTTTAGTGATAGTAGTTCGTTTTCTTATTCCTAAGGATGATCTGCTTCATGAATTGCCAATCACGAGCGATTTTGCTAAGAAAGTTAATTATTCTTTCATTATATCCTTTCCATTGTGTTTAGTAAATCTTATTATGCTTTGGATTCTTTTTTCAAATAGGATACCTTTTCTAGTAATTGTTGCACTTGGAATTACTCCTCTATTTTTACCTGCCTTTCTGGCTGATAGCCTTGAAAAAAAGATTATTGAAAAAGAAAAGGCATTTCCAGCATTTATAAGAACTTTTGGAAGCGCTATTGAAGCAAAAGGAGGAGGAGTAATTGCAGCAATGGAAGGCTTATTGACTGAGGATTTTGGTCCTTTGCAAGAGCTTTTTGAAAAATTATATGTAAGACTTAAAACAGGAAATGATAAATATGCTTGTTGGTTATACTTTGGAGGAGAAAGCGATAGTAATTTAATTCATAACTTTTCTCAGATATTTGCAGAAACAGTATATCTTGGAGGAAATGCAGAAAAAATATCTGAAGTAATAAGTAAGAACATGCAAAAGATTTTAGGCTTAAGGCAGACAAAATTGCAATTAGTTTCTTCACTTAGAGGCGCATTGTATGGAGCATTAGTTGGGTTTATTTCCGCAGGATTTATTGGAGTAGAAGTGAGTGCAAGATTAGCAAATATTTTTTCACTTCCTACAGCAGTTTTACAAGAAACAGGAGCAGAAATGTTTGGCAATCTCTTACCAGAGATTCCACAAATAGATACGTCCACTTTGCTAATATATGTGAGTATAATGGTCTTGATTCATGCATTTTTTAGTGCATATCTGTTGAAAATATTAGATGGAGGTCATAAGTTTGCTATGTTCTTTGATTTAGTACTAATGGTTTGGATAGGAGGAGTTTTAAGTTGGTTTATTCCAGTGATATTGTCTAGATTATTACCAGGAATTACTGCAACTGCAGCATCAATTTTCATGTACTAACTTTTTAACATTAAACTCAAGATTTTCTAGGAATAAATCCAAATCTCTTTTTGCTATTATAGCTCCGCATGCCTTTTCGTGCCCTCCTCCAGAACCACGTATACCAATTAAAGCACTTTGAAGTATTTTATTTACATTATGCCTTTTTGATCTCAAACTAAAAGAAATATTTGTAGTGGTTTCTCTTCCTACTATGATCAAGTCCTTTTCTGGAAAATGATATAGCAACTCGTTACTTAATAATCCTGAAAAACTGTGTTTTGATTTGTATAAAAATAGTACTATATTTTCATATTTTTCATTTAGGGCTTTAGAGAGAAGTTTTTGATATGAAGATTCAATACTCTTTATTCTTGGGAAGTAATTGTAAACATTTTCATAATCTTCAATTTCAACTAATTTCTTTATGTCCCTCTTTACTTGATAACTATCTCCTTTAAGAATAAAGGTGAATGCTTTACATATCTTTCCAAATTCAGAGTTAAATAATATTTCTTCAGGTGTTAATTTTTTAGGAAATAAGTATGCATATTTTTCATCAGATGCTATTTCCTTTACAATAGGCAATACAAACCAATCGCTTACTATTCCTATTGCAGATATAAATTTAAATTTAGGAAAAATTAAGTGAACCCAGTATGTCGTAGGATATTCAGGTAAATTGTATAACAAGGGATTAAAATATATGGCATTTGTCTCTTGTACTGGATGATGATCAATCCACACCAAAGGACTAAAGTTAGTTTCTAATTCAGGTTTATCCAAAACAATGACTAAATCAGCTCCTCTATTTTTTGCATAAAGTATATAATTTTGACCGGGTAATGGTTTTCCTCGCACTACAGAAAATTCACCTTTTCTAATTTTTTTGTATATTAGTAAAAAAGAACACAATCCGTCAGGGTCATCATCAAACAGAAAATATGGATTTTTAGAGGATTCAATAATGTTTTTGATTTTGATTAATCTCTCATTTGCTTCTGGAGGAATCATCAGAACGATAATCTTAAAATATTTATAAATTTATTTCTTATCTTCTACTATACATTATGGATTTGTAACAGCTTGGACAGATTAACATGCTTTTATAAACAATTAGCTCTTTGCTCAATTTACCACACATTTCACAGAAGTTTTCCTCTTCAAATTTTAGAAATTCAACATCTTCGCGCTTGAAAATCTGTAGTAGCTCTGGTTGAATTCTTATTATATCTTTTGCTGTGATCATGCCCACAAGAATACCGTTTTTTGTAACAGGTAATTGCCTAATATTTAAATCTTTCATTATCTTTATTGCTTCTTCTATTGTTTTTTCAGGATCTATTGTGAAGGGATTTACAGTCATGATGTCTTTGCATTTAATCAGTTCACTGTCCAAATTATTTACTACCACTTTTCTTACAATATCTTCGTCAGTTATTATGCCCAGAATCCTTTTTTCGTTGTCTACAATTATTATGCTATTAACATCCTTTTTTGCCATAAGCCTTGCTGCATCTCTCACAGAGGTTTCTGGAAAAGTGTAAACTGGATTTATGGACATAACATCTTTCACTCTTAGAGAGTAGTTATTTTTCCAGGCCATGGGTTTTTTGAAAAACCATAATCATTTATATATTTTCTCTTAAGGAAAATCCCCTCGATGATTCCAAAAACCTCTAAACTTTTTCTGTTGTATTATTATAAAAAAAGAAAATTTATATAGATTTTCTTATTTTTTATCCTGCTCTTTAAAAATTTTTGGTTTATCATGAAATCCATATCAGATATATTATCTGTTAAAGTATTGTCAATTTCCCCAAGCTATAAGGAATTTGGGCCTGATGAAATAATTGCTGCATCAAGTAAGGCAACTTTTAAAAAAGAAACAATTGAAAATATTTTAAAATCCCTAAGTGAAGAAGAAATAGAGAAAATTCATGAAGAATCAACTAGAAGAGGACATGCTACTGTCTCTTCTTTACCAAGTATAGATGTGATTTTTCAAGGTACTAGAGTTTTAGATTATTTTTTTACCTCTTTTAGATATACTAGAGCACTAATTTTGAGCTCCAGAAGAATAAATTATACTTTAGATGATTGTTTCATTCCTGAAAGCATTAAAAATACTGAATATGAATCTGTTTTTGAAAATATTATAAGAAAGCAGTATAACTTTTACAAAACTCTTTTGGATGAAAAATTTCCTAAAGATGAGTGCAGAAAAATATTACCACTTGCATTTAGATCGCAGGGATTGATAAAGTTACCTTTGGATATTGTTGTTTATTTATGTTCATTAAATCAAAACGAATATTTGCCAGATGAAATCCTAAATTTTGCCTCACAACTCAAGGAAGAAATACCCAAGAATGCTCAAAAGCTATTTAGTAAAAAATTTCAAAGTCCCGTGGTTTCTATTTACCCATTCCCAAATATATTTTCAGATTCAAAAATATCTTCGGAAGTTACTGAAGTTGTTGATTATATTGTTGATCCAGAAATCAGAAAAGAACGTTTTTTGGAAAGGATTAAAAGAGATTATGAAAATATGCGAAGGGAAGATTTTTATAGAAATCTTTCAAGTAGTCTTATGGCTAGGATAGCTATTCAATACTATAAGGAATTATCACTTTCTGCTTTTAACGAGGAAAAAAGGCATGCTAGCATAGATATGAATGTGGAGTCTATTTATAATGCCCTAGAAAGAGTAATTTCTTTTCTAAAGGAAGATTTTTCAGGAATTTCTGATATTTCTCGCGAACTCTACATTCCTTACAGTATTAAAAATTCCGAAATGTATACTCAATACCTTGATTTAATATTTCAATCCTTAGAAACTTATGATAAATTGATTCATGAAGGAGTTCCCCAGAAAGATGCAGTGTATATTATTCCACAGGCAATTAAAGTTAGACTGATTGGATTGCTCAATTCTTATCATATCTTTGATCCTTTGGGATATATTTCAATTAGAACCTGTTCTAAAACAGATTCTGAATTAAGAGATTCTACAATAAGATTAGAAGAAAAAATAAAGATAATCCTGCCAGAATATAGAGATTTTATAGGTCCAAAATGTAAGCTCGGATACTGTTTAGAAAAAGTTCCTTGTTTAACTTTATTAGCTTATACAAGATAAAATAAGTGATAAAAAAAAGTAGCAAAATTTATTAATTCTTAAATATTAAAAAATGTGATGGTAAAGAAATTTGTATTTTTCGATGTAGAGGAGATGCTAAATTCTAATTCTGAGGAATTGGCTAAAATAATCTGTTATAGACTGGGTATTGTTCCGAGAAAGAATAAATCAAATGCAGGAATGCATAAAGTATTGATTGAATTATATGAAAGAAAAAAGCTTGCTAATCAACAAAAGAAACCAGAACTTGCAATTATGACTGTTGAAGAGATGGCCTTATTTGCAGGCATTAAGAGACAAACTATGTATGAGTACTTGCAAAGGCTTATTATAATAAATTTGATAAAAAAGAGCAGTTATGTTTCGCAAGGAAATGTTATTAGAGGTTATATGTTGAATGGAAATACTTTAGAAGATGCTCTAAACAAAGTGAGAGAAACAATGGATTATTTTTTTGAGAAAACGAAAAAAATTATTCTTGAGTTTCAAAGAGTTCAGAAAAATGAAAAGATAAGCTCAAGTTTAAAAAATCAATTAGCTGAAAATGGAGAGAATAGTTGAAATTATTTTAGATAAAAAAAATATTGATTGGCAGCAGATCCTTTTTGAGGTAGTTAGAGAAGAGCAAATGAATCCTTGGGATATAGATATAGTTCTATTAACTAAAAGATTCATAGAAATTATAAAGAAATTAAAGGAAATGGATTTCAATTTGAGTGGTAAGATGATTCTCGCTGCAGTTCTATTGCTAAAATTTAAATCCGAGTATCTTGTTGATGAACTTCAAGAAAAATCTCAAGTTGAGGAAATTTCACAGGAGATTGAACCAGTACCAGAGGATTTTCCAAATTTCAAGTTACTCCCTAAAACACCGAAACCAAGAGTCAGGAAGATATCAATTTATGAATTAATTGAATCCTTAGAAGAGGTTATTAATAGGCAACAGAGGAGATTAAGGTATAATGGATTAGAAAAAAGGGAAATTTCTATTCCTGAAAAAAAGATAGATATCGAGAAGGTTATTCAAAATGTTTTTAAAAAAATAAAATCTTTGTTCAGGAGAAAAAAAATAATAAAATTTTCAGATCTTTTGTCTGTTAGAACAAAGAATGAAATTATTTACACTTTTTTGTCATTGCTTTATCTTGCCAATGATCAAAAAGTTTATCTTGAACAAAAGAAAGAGTTTGATGAAATATACATAACAATAAACTATTAAAATGAAGACAAAAATTTATATGCTATTGCTTAGCATGTTTATTTTTAGTTCTGTTTATTCTGAACTAGTTTTCGAAACTTTGCATTCCTTTGAATCATATAAAAATTATTACTTTATTCCTGACAACCAATTTATCTTTGGATATCAAAAAATCACAGATGATGATATCTTGCTTTATTGTCCTTCGAATCTTCTTACAATAAATATTACAAAATACAAAGTAGGTGATGTAGTTTTCTTTTTTTTACCATTAAGTTTAATTAATTGTAGTTATTTTATCATTTATGAAAAAAACTACCCTCAGACTTATCATTTTGTTATTCTTCCACTGATTAATCTGCAGGATTCTCTTTACTACATTAATATGCAACAGGAGGGAAAAGTGATTAATGAAGTTATTACTGCCATGAGTGTTGTTTATTTTAGAGATGAGTTTTTTAAACAAAAAGCATTGAATTATCTTTTGAAAAGCAGAAATGATGATTATAAGTGTTGGGGTTATGTGTGTGATATTGAAACAACACTTTTGGTGCTATATTATTTGAAGAAGGCTGGATATGAAAATTTAAAGATGTATAGCGATGCAGAGGTTTGGTTAAAAAGTCAAATTAAAACCTCTGATAAGAGCATAGATGTTATAATTTCTCCAATCAAATCAGATACTGTTTGTAACATATCTAAGAAAGGAGAGATTAGTTTGAGTGATGTATACTCTTTTAAGATTCCATTTTCCTTTGAACTGCTCAATATTTCTTGTAATCAAAATGTGCATATAAATTTGATATATAAAAATGAAACTAGAACATACAAAACTAGTTTTTTTGAATTTATACCTGAGGTTAATTGCTTGGGAAGAAAAACAATATTAGATCCTTGTCATCCAGATTTAAATATAATTGCTAAGAATTTGAATTTTAATGTTGATTTGAGTCCCTGGATTAAAAAAGACGAAGTTGTGGGTAGATTTGTTAATTCTTCAAATAAAGTCCTGAGCACTGCTTTATATCTTAAAAATATAAATGCTGATGAGGAAATGGTAAAATGGTTGATGTACTATCAGAGAAATGATGGATCTTGGAGTAGTGATTTTTTAGGAATTATTAGTGTCTTGGATTTCTTAAAAGATTATAGAAAGAAATCTTTAGATCCAAAGATTAATGAAACTTATTACAATGGCTTGATCTGGTTCTTTAGACAATTCCGATTAAACCCTAGACAATACAATGATTCAGAGATTTATTTTATTCTTGAGAAAATAATTACACTTTTAGAAGATAAAATTCTGAATGTTAACATAAATAATCCTACAGTAATATCAAATTTGCCTTATACATTGACAGTATCAAAAAGATTTTTGGATTCAAAAGTTATATCTTTTTCTCTTAGTTCAAAAAATAAGTTTATAAATCCATTTTTTAGAAATTTTACAGAGACAATATCTTTGAATGTTAGTTTTGTTAATAATCTTAAGAGCATGGTTTACTTTGACGTTTTAGTTATGAATATTACAGAAATTAGTAAAAATGTTTCTCAATTGTTCTATTTGCCTGTGATTTTTGAGATTAAACCGTTCTTGCGTTTGAAAGATGCAAAAATTGATAATCAACGAAAGATAATGCTTCTAGAATTTGAAAAATCTTTTGATGATTTCGTCTGTGAGATGTCTACAGATATTCCTGATATAGTTATTGATAATCGTTTATTTATTGATAATGTTAAGATTGAAATTCCATTTAGAGTTAAAAGAACTCAGAATAAGATAGTTAATACTGTTATGACATTAGAATTGAAGTGTAAGAAAAATGATCAACAGTTTTATTTTTCAAGAGAATTTAATTTAACGTTGATACCTTCAAATTTTGTTGAGTTAGGGGTTAAAAATTTAGAGATAAATAAGATCGGTAAAGGTGAACTTATTGTGCCAGTAAAAAATTTGTTAGATTCTGAGATTAGAGTATCTGTAGAGATTTTAAATGAATCCTTTATTTTTTCCCAAACAAATCAACTCATTTTAGCTCCAAAAGAATCTAAGGAATTGGTTTTAAAATATTCAATTCCTGATATTGATAATTATACATCTACAGCAATTTTAAGATTTACATTGGACTATGAAAATAATGATTTCCCCATTGTTGTGAAACCAAAAAAGGCTTTTAACTTCACTAATGCAATTCCATATTTAATTTTTATTTTGATAATCGTAATATTTAATAAATTCGTTTTCGGAATTGTTAAATTTATTGTGAGATCTTTGCCAATATTTGTTCAAAAATTATTACCTGAGAAGATTGTTGATTGGGCATGGCAAGGAATCCCAAGAAATAAGGAATTATTTGAAAAAGTTAAGATTTTAAAGGATAAAACCTATTTAAAGGAATTAGAAGATTTGATAGCTTTTTATAAAGGATTAAACAAACCAGAGTATCAGATAATTGAAGTTCTTAAACAAAAAGGCTTTAAGGATGTAGAAATTCAATTAGCTCTAGAAGAATGGAAAGAGAAACAGAAAAAAACATCCTCTAAAGAAGAAGCAAAGAAGTAAATCATAATTTATGAGAGAGTAATTTCCAAGTTGCTAAGGACCAAAGTTGAAGTAATGCTCCTTTCTGCTGAAAAGTTGAATCTGTAAGTTCTGGCAAACCTCCTATTATTCCGTCTTCAATAAAATCCTCATTTAAATTCCTAATCTTTTTTAGGATTTCTTCATACTTATTATCTATTTTGTTTTTCTTTAGCAATCTGTGCAATATTAATCCAAAGAAGTTTGTTAGAAAAATCCACCCGTCTCCTTGATGATAACTTTTGCTATTTTCACCGGTATGAATAGAAACGTAGTTCAAACTTTTTTTATTTTCAGTAATTATGCAAAAATATTTTTCATTTTCAATAGAGTATTCTTCAATTATTTTGTCAATATAGTTCAAGAAGAGATCATCAAGATAGGGTAAAAAGTAAGTTGCTAAAATAATATTGTAGTCAAAATTTTGCATTTTTCTTTTAACAATACTTTTTATTTCATCTTCTGAAAATCTGTTATGGATTAATCTCTGTAGTTCTAACCAAAAACAGTGTATTTCTATTGCATCTCTTTCTATTGTGTCTGTCCAAGATGTTTTTTTTGGAATTTTCAATGTGTTTTCATTAACAAAATAATCAAATAACTCAAGAATTCTCTTGCTTTCTTCAATATAGCAGTGTTTGAATGCTAGAATTCCCAATAATAATGGACCATCAAAACTTTCAGTTTCTGTTTCTGGAATTCTGTTAAGCCTTTTTTTTCTTTTTAGTATCTCCTCTATTAAAATCTTCAATATTTTTTCATCAGAAAAAGCATAAAAAGAATACGCTATATCCCTAATCCAAAATTGGTCAAACCACCAGAAACCTGCAAAAGGTAAGAAATAATCATTGTATTTTACTAGTAATTTATTTAACGAATAATCTATATCAGAGAAAATATGATAAGGAGTTTGAATTTTTGGTCTGTGAATTTTGTAGTTCTTTTCATCAAAAACATCTGTTACTCTAATTGTAAAATTTTTATCAGTTGTTCTGATCTTATACATCCAATATTCAGTAATCTCGCTATTTCTTTTTTTATCAAAGTCCCATTCAATCTTTTCCCATCCGACAGGGTTTATGGTAGAGATTTCTCCATGAACAATTAACTTTTCTCTGAATCTAAATTTAAAATAATTTTCTGAAAAAACAAATTCCTTTCCAAATGGTTCAAAGCAATATCTTGGCATACAATCTAGGTAAATCTCTAAGAAAGGAAGATTGTGAGATATAAGTAAGCCATCTGAAATTTCTATTTCTATGAAATTGTGTTCTGAAAATAGGGAAATTTTGTTCATTGATTCGACAATTTTGCTGGCTTGAAAAGGAGGAAATATTGTAAGAATTCTTAAAGGTTCTTTATAAAGATCATATCTTAGAAAATATCCAAAAAATTTAGATCCCTCTTTACTGAGTGGAATAGAAAAGTAATCTCCATAGTTGTTTACTATTATGCTATATTTTCCTTTGGTTTCTGAAATGTTTCTGAGCATACTCTATTCATGCCATCATCATATAAGAATCTTTCTAATCATTTATTAATAGTTGTTTTTTTATATGAAAAAATATATAAAAAGAGAGAATCTCTTTATTTTATGGATATCAGAACAGGAAAATTGCTTGAGATTAGGAAATTATCAAAAAAGGCAAATAGGGCAAAAAATACCCTACTTTTAGTTGGTTTTCCAGGGATAGGAAATGTTTCAAAGATTGTTTCTTCTTATGTTATTGAAAGTAAGAAAATGGATTTACAATACGAAATCTATTCAGATGGATTTCCGTTCTTAGTTTTAATAGATTCTAAAGAAAGTATCCATCCTGTTTCGTGGAGCATTTATGGGACTAAGTTAAATCATAAGATTTATGATTATTTTTATGTTTTAACAGGAAATTTTTTAATTGATGATCCGTTTGCATTGAATCTGATTGTTAGGAATTTGGTGTCTTTTTTTAAGAAAGAGTTAAAAGTGAATTATGTTATTAGTGTCGCAGGAATAGCAACAGAATCTCCTTCTGAAAATATATATGTTATTTCGAATGATAGAAAAGAAACACAAAGAATAAAGAAGAAGCTGGGGATTAATACGACACTCCATAACTTTGTAAGTTATATCTCTGGAATGAATGGTGCTTTTTTAGCGACTCCTCTGAAAACAACATGTTTTTTGACAGAATCGTATTCTCTTCCGTATTACCAAGGAATAAAGGAAGCAAGGAACATTCTAAAAGCAATAGATTCAGTGTATGAATTAAAAATTTCAACAAAGGAGATAGAAGAAGATATAAAGAAGATTGAAGAAGAAATTCAGAAATTGAGTAAATCGGCACAGCAAAAAGTAGATAAAACAATCAACTATATTGGCTAATTTTTTTACTTTTTACTGTTCTTTGCTTTATTAATCTGTTGTTTGTAGTTATTCACGTTTTGCTTATATTTGTCTACCTGCGCATAAATCATTGCTTGATAGATTTTTGCTAGAGTTCCTAATTTTTTATAGTAATCTCTTGCTTTTCTTGCTAGATCTACATACTTTTTCTCAAGATCTCTTTGTAAATCTTCCTTCGCTGATTTTGTATATGTTTTTTCATTGAAGTACTTTTCTCTCTTTCTTTCAGCTCTTTCTTCACTGTATGACTTTATTTTTCTATATATTCCTCCAAAGAAATCTTTAATTCCTTCATACATTCTACTAAAGAATCCTTTTTTCTCTTTATAGCTCTTTTTTGCTTCGTATCTTGGATAGTTTTCTCCAAGATATTTTTCGCTATATCCTCTCTTCTCATCTAGGTATCTTTGATATCTTTCACTTACGTTGTATCCAAGAGATCCACTGTACAGGGATATTAGATTTTCTAATTCTACTCGTGTCATGTTGCTTGTATATTTTCATTGTAGTTTATAAATTTTTTCGAAGGAAAATTGAAAGAATTTCAGATTCTTCACAATTTTTTTCTATTTCTCTATTTCTCAATTTTTAGTAATATTTAGAAGGCCTGTAGATAAGAAGAAAAAAATAAAAATCAATTCACTTTTCAGTGGATAAAA
>JAWBOS010000008.1:0-34350 GCA_038825875.1 Candidatus Woesearchaeota archaeon
TATTATGTTTACCAACATAATTGTATAATATGAGTATAATATCATATGATAAATTTAAAAACCACATAAGAAACTAGGAAAAACCCAAATTTGTGTTTTGAATAATACCTAAAAAGCCCCAGGGGGGATTTGAACCCCCGACCCTCAGCTTACAAGGCTGATGCTCTACCAGCTGAGCTACTGAGGCATTAAACAAGGCTTTCCTAAAAAACCTTGGAAAATCCAAAGCAAAATTAACAACGAAAAACTACCAATCAATCCTCTAACAATATTAAAACATCAAATTGTTTTTCTTTATATATTTTTTTGTTTTTTTCATTCCATCAAGAATCATTTTCTTTAACCTTTCTTTTTTAATTTACAAATAAAAAATCCCTCACTCCCGTAAAAATATGGCATAATCCTAATACACTTAACAACCTCTTCGTTAAATGATGTTTTATCTAATAACCTTATACCTGAAGCAACCTTCAAATTAGGAATATAGATTGGCACAACCTCTGCATCTTCGTGCATTTTCAAGAATTCACTGATCACATACTCATTTTCCATAGGATCCAAGGAACAGGTAGAATAGACTAAAAATCCCTCTTTTCTCAGAAACCTCCATAGATTGTTGAGCAATTTTAACTGTAGCTTTGATAATCTTCTCCAAACATGCGGATTCCACATTATTGCTGGAGCTGGTTCATCTAAGCTGATCGTACCTGTAGCACTACACGGAGCATCAATTAGGATTTTATCAAATTGCATTCCAAAGTCAAAAACTGTCGCATCGTGTCTTACAACAACAACATTCTTAATTCCCAATCTCTGGATATTTGCTGAGAGAATTGATAACCTACTTCCATCAACATCATTAGCAATTATAACACCTTGATTTCTCATTAATTCTGCCATGTGTGTTGTTTTGCTTCCAGGAGCACTAGCTGCATCTAATACTATTTCTCCTGGTTGTGGATTTAAAACCAATGCTGGAATCATACTTGAAGCATCCTGAACATAGATGAATCCCAATGAATGCTCTAACAAATTTCCCAAAGTCACTGTAGAATCCACAAAAAAACCATTATCTATAAATGGAATTTTTTCCAGACTTATACCTTTTTTAATCAAACTCATCTTGATTTCTTCAACACTAACTTTCAAAGTATTTATTCTAATGCTCTTTCTCTTATGCTTAAAGAATTGTTCCTTAATAAGATCAAAATCAGGAAAAATGCTTCCATAATACTCTTCAAAAGATTCTTTTAAAGCTTTAAGTAACATTTTAAAAACTATTTCATTAATGAAACCAAAAGATATTCCAAACCTATGTAATCCTCAAATCCCTTTAAAAATCTCTCGTTATTTGCTATTTTCTCAAGCATGGATATTTTTTCTTCAGAGCTCAAGCTTTCACTTACCTCAATAAAATTGACAAGTTTTCTAATAATTTCCTCTGAAGAATATCCTTTATAGAATAACATATTAATTACTTTTTCTCTTATTTCTTTTGGATTTCTTTTAATAATCAATTTCAAAATCTCTTCAATTTCCTCGTCAGTTTCAAATAAATTTTTTACTTCTGCGAGTGTATAATTTTTGAGAGACTGCAAGATTGTCAGCGTTTGAAAAAGATTTCCTCTCGTTTTGGAATAAAAAAAGGATATTATTTTTTCATCATATTTTATCTTTTCTTTCTGCAAAACAGAAACAACTACCTTACTAAAGTCCTGATAAGAAAGCGGTTTAAACCTTAATTCCATTACTCTACTTAAAATTGCAGGAATTAGATTACTCTTACTTTTTCCTACTAAAAAAAATCTGCACATTTTACTACTTTTCTCAATAATAACTCTCAATGCTTGTTGATGCAAAAAATCCAGTTTTTCAATTCCACTAAGCAAAACCACTCTAAACTGAGCTGCAACTGGCAAGGAAAATGCAAAATCCTTCACACTTACAAGATTATTTTGTTCAGCGATTTCTTTTTCACTTATGCTCCAATCACTTGCACTCTTAAATAGTAATATATGAACAAAAGAAGAAAGATCCACAAATAAAAAATTCTCCTCAAAGGCATTCCCTAAAAACTTCTTTGCAATAAGTTTTGCTAAAGTCTTTTTTCCTACTCCTGCAGGACCAACCAATAAAAGGTGTGGCAAATTAGTGTCTAGCTTTTTTGCTATGCTCACTACTTCTTCATTTCCCTCAAACTCATCAATTGTTTTCGGTTGATATTTTATTGTCCAAAGCATATAAAAAAGAAAAAAGTTGTAATTTAAAAAGATTAACAAGAAAGAGCTCAAAGCAATCTCCAAGGATCATAGAATGCCTTATACCAATTTATCTTATTCTCATACTTCTGAAACTCCTCTAAATACTCCTTAATGCTAACATATTGCTTCGAAACATCCTTTGACTTTTTATAAAAATAAACTCCAAAAAAAGGACTAAGTGAAGAAGCTAACACCACAAAAGTTTTGTATACATCAGGTAGTTCTGAAACATTTTTTATCAAGGAATATGATCCTGAAGATGTAAATATTGAAATTAAAGTACCAAGATCCATTATCCTACTATTACCTTCTTTATTGGTAATAATTTTTTCTAAATCTTTTTGTTCATTTGGAACAGCCACGGTTATCACCTGAAAATTCTTCTGCAAAGAAGCAGTTATTTGTTAAAAAGATTCGTTTTAAAAATATTCTTTAACAAAAAAAGAATATATCAAAAAAAATATAAAATAGTAAACATCATAAGTGATCATGAAATACCTTATCTTAAATGCTGGAAGTTCTTCACTAAAATTTGCCCTTTTTGAGGATGAGACTGAAATAATCCGAGGTAAAGTAGAAAGACTTTTTTTTGATCCGGTATTACTCATTTCATCCTTAGCCATTGAAGAAAAGAAAGAAGTAAAAACCTACGGAGAATGTGTTAAAATAGTATTAGACGAACTTTTAAATAGAAAAATCATATCGTCTCTTGAAGAAATAAATTACGTAGGACATAGAGTTGTTCATGGAAAAAACATATCTACAACTATAGAAATAAATAAAGAACTCCTTGAAACCTTAAAAGAAACTATTCAACTTGCTCCACTCCATAATCCCCCTGCCATAGAAACGATTTTAGGTTCTATGGAATTTTTAAAAGTGAAACATTTTGCGGTTTTTGATACAGCATTTCATCAATCCATGCCAAATAGATTCTTTAAATATCCTATTCCACTTTATGAATACAGAAGATATGGTTTTCATGGAATTAGTCATAAGTATGTATACAATGAATGTAAAAGAATTCTTAACAAAGATAGATTAACAGCAGTTACACTTCATCTTGGAAATGGATGCAGCATGGCTCTAATAAAAGATGGAAAAGTAATTCACACAACTATGGGTTATACTCCTCTTGAGGGACTTATCATGGGAACAAGATGTGGAAACATTGATCCTGGAATTGTATTGGATATAGCAAGAAAAAAAGGAATTGATGAATGTGATAAAATCCTAAACAAGAATTCGGGCTTTATTGCACTTACTGGTTTCAGTGATATTAGAGAAATCAGGAATCTAGCAAACTTAAACAATGCTGAAGATCTCATAAAACTTTACAAACAATATGAATTCTCAAATAGTCCTGAAGATTCTGCAAGATTGGCATTGGTGATGTTCTCTGACAGAATAATTCAATACTTATCGTGGTATAAAACATTAGAAGATATTGAAGCAATTATCTTTACTGGAGGAATTGGAGAAAATTTCTGGCAAATAAGAAAATTAGTTTGTTTAGGATTAAAGATAGAGATTGATGATCAGAAAAACATAGAAAATGAAGAGATACTTGGAGAAAATCCTTTTGTTTGCGTAATAAAAACAAATGAGGAACTTCAAATTGTAAGAGAAATAAAAGAAAAGATCATCAATTAGTAATCCATTTTCTATTCAAAATAAAGCATCTTATTAAGTATATCGAAAAAATAGCAAAGATAAAGAACAAAAAAAATCTGCTACTTACAAATGATTCTAACATCAAGTACATCAGTAAAATAACTAAGCCAGAATCATAATAAAAAAGAAATTGTTTTAGATGCAATAAATGACCTTTTAAAAAATACAAAAAAACAAAATAATTTATTATTATAAACATAAAATACCAAATGAAAAACATTGGCAAACCTATAAAAAGATAACGCATTTGTTGAGAATCAAAAGATCTTAAAAAGACACCAAATCCCAATCCTAAAACTACAGAAAAAAACATTCTTTCAAAATTAGGTTTATTTAAGAGATCATTAAATATTGCTCTATTTCTCTTGTGTGAAAAAAATGAGAAAAGATAGAAAATAATAACCATCAAATAGACAAATTTCAAAAAGTAACTAACCAACAAAATAAGTATCAGATTTACAAAGAAAAATGTAATCAATTTTCTACCCTTCAACTTTGTTGTATATATCCCAATCAAGAAACCAAGAAAACCAGAGACTAAAAGATTAAAAGCATACTCCAAAATTGTCATTTGAACTTTCTGAAAATAAGTAAATACTAAAATAGAAAGAATGAGTAAAATATTTACAAAATTTAAGTTATAGTATTTTCTTATATAAAAAGAATCAAAATTTAAAACTAGCAAAACGGAAGAAAATATTATAAGATCTGTCATTGGAATAAAATTAACAAAAAACAAAATGGTAATGAAGAATTGAAAAATTAGGATTATAAAATAAAGGCCTTGATAAAAACTAAATTTAAAAATTCTGAGGTTTAATAACGATTTTAAGAGGTAATATAAAATAAAAAGAATTGCAAACTTAGAAACCATTCTCAAAGAAAAACTTGAACAAAAGGATGTTAAAAAAGAAATTAGAAAAATAAAAGACATAAGCATCAAATTATTCCTGTTTTCCTTGTTGCTACATAAAGCTATCCAAACTATCAAAAGAACCAAAATAACTGCAAAAAAAATTATACCAATATATAATTCCATCTTCTCTAAGTTTAATTACAAATATATAAATAAATTTTTATGAAATCTCCAATGCCTAAGGAAATTGGCAAAAGATATGGCTGTGTTCGAAGTTCTTGGCGATTCCTACAATTGTTATTAACTTCAAAATACTTATCGCCATCAGGATTTTCTATTATAAAATAATAACTATAAAAAGATGCATTCAATGTATGATTAAGTAAAAGATTAAGCTGTTCCTTAACATAAGTACAAGGATCCTGTTGAAAATCACATAAAATATTTCTAGCTATTGTACCTGCACACAACTCAATTAGATCTTGAAAAGTATATTGACCATCTACTGTACAATTTGTATTAACTGGCAAAAGTGAAGAAATAAACGTAGTCGATATAATCTGACTTCGATAATCCTTTTCAACACTACTTGGTGCCTTTCTTAGAGAAAAGTTTAAAAATATTAGAAAAAAGATCAGAATTATGACTACTAAAACAACCAACCCAAACATTTCAGTTTGAGATTTGTTTTTCAATTTTAAAGCTATCATTTTTTCAATATCTCATTCATAGTAATAAGTATACTTGACTAAACCAAAATATGTTTTTTTTCTATATGGATTATAAATTGATACTGGATACTCAAAAAAAAGACTATTTTTTGTTGTTGTCTTAAGATCATACAAAATAATTGATTTATTCAAATATGATTCATCAACTGAATAGATGATTGTAATATTTATTGAAGATGAACCAAAAATTGAACTATAGTAACTTCTAACAAAATCACTAGAGTTGATTGAATTGCTAAATTGTTCTATCTTTACCAGATCCAAGCATGTTTTTCTCTCGACACCTATCAAAGTACATTTTAATTCATCTAATGATGTCAAAATCTTAAATTTATCAAAAAGTATCTTGACTGCATCCTCATGTTTCTTTTCTTCAACTTTTTGAACCTGCAATCGTGAATAAAAGATAAAAAAAAGTCCAAGAATGACTATAAAAAAAAGTATTATTGCCACACTTTCTAAAATATGTATTTGTCCTTTTTTTCGATTCATTTTAGATTATCAACTCACAATTATATGTTCCTAAATTTGATAAAAGTGAATTCATTTGGTTCCTTATATTGTTCAAATACTCCCTTCTAGCAGAGTCATCAGTGAGATATTCTCCTGTTTTTTCCATTGCAATAATAGTATTAAAAGTATGGTTAAGTGAGAGATATATTGCTTGACAAGTTCCGCCCAATTTACTAAGTTCAGAAGATTTTTTTCTATATATTTCTGCAACAAAAGAGTTTAGCAACATTCTTCTCTGAATCATGCATCTATAAAAATCAACATCTGCTGAAACTATTGCACCAATCAATTCTGTCCTTTCTACATAATTATAGGTTTCAGAATTTCTATTTGAAATAAAAGTTATATTGCCTTCATTCATAGTTCCTCCAACTTTAAGTAACATTAAATCCTTTTCTTTTATATTTCTAAATTTACCTTTAAGATCATTAAAAGTTAGAGTATCAGATAAATCTGTAACAACTACCATTGTCAAGATGTTTTCTCTATTTAAATTTGAAACTAATTGATCATCTATCTCATTTACACACACAACATTTCCACCGCTATGAAAATATCTAGATATATTTTTACAAAACTCTTCTAAAAAACCACTTCTCTTAATTATTATTTTGTTATTAGAAAAAAGCAAATAAACAATATTAGTCAATGGATAGCTATTTTTCCACTTTAAAGACCAAATGTAGAGATCTCCGCCATTAGATTTAGATGGAGCAAAAAAGATAAAAGGAACCTCTTTTTGAACCTTGTTAAAATAATAACCTGAAAAGTTTCCAATACAAATTGTTTCCCACTGAAAATTACCTAATCTTTTAATTTCATTATAATAAGTATCACTTAAAAGTGCAGTATTCATTGACCTATAAATTGTATCGCTAGATAATCTTGATATTTCTACATCACTTATCCTTTTCTGTGCAAAAGCCAATGAAAGAAAGAACAAAACAATAATTGATCCAGCGATTAATACAAATATCCAATTTATTCCAATTTCTATTTGAGATTTCTTAAAAAATTTCATTTTCATTCAATATTGTTAAGACTTGCTTTTCTTCCAATTCCCTCAAGTGTTAACTTTAATTTTTTTCTTGTGAGATTAACACATTTAACATCTCCCTCAACCCACAGATTGTTCACAAAAAAAGCAAATTCTGTGATATCATTTATTAAAAAAACATTAAACAATCCTCTAAATAATTCCTCATTTGAAAATTCCAATGGCCTAGATCTAAGTACATTTTTAATTATTGGATCTGAAACATTGTCTACTGTTAACTCTGAAGAATACAAATTTATGAAACATATTGTTTTAAAATCTCGAGGAAAATTTGTAAATTCATAGGTTTTTACTGTCTTATAGGATGCAGAAATATCTGAAACAACACTATTCAAATCCTTTATAAACTTGACTAACTCAGATGACTGAATATTCTTTTGATATGAAACAATAAATCTATATGCATAAAGAAGAAAAAAGGACATAGCAAATAGTGCAATTAAATATACAAAAACTTGGGCTTGTATTTGGGATTTTTTAAAGGAAGATCTCATGTTTAATAATTCAAGACCTATCAAAAATATAAAGGTTACGTTATAACCACTTTAAAACAAAAAATTAAAAAATTTCAAGGATTCTCAATAAATAGTTATGCTAACTACTATTGAAGTTTTTTTACTCATAATATTTTCAATATTGGTATTTATTTTGATCGTGAGTAAAAAATTTGTAATATTCATTATTAATTCTCTCTCAGCCCTATTATATATCATTTTAATGGCCCTAATAGGCAAAATCTCGCTCGATTTCGCTCTGATAGCTTCAGTTCTGCTCGGTGGGTGGATAAGTTTATTAATATACTACATTTTATCTATTTTCTAAGATTTTTAGGATTTACTGTTTTTATTTATCAATTCCTCAAAAAGTTCTCTTTGCAATGTAAAGAAGTCTTCTTTTTTTTCTGGAACCTTTAGATAGAAATCAAGAAATGCCTCTTCAATCTTCACAACTCTATTATATATGACCATTTTATCTGCAAAGCAAACCAACTTCTCTTCCAATGATTGTGGTAAATAATCTTCAATTAATTCTGAAAATAACGTTTTCTCTGTCTCAGATATGTTTTTAAGGATATCTTCTTTCTTTAAACCAACCCCTACATGAGTTGCGAGGGATCTAGTAAGAGATAAATCTTCGCAGAAAAAATCCATAATTTTTCTAGACAGAATGCCATGAAGAATAAGTGAAAATCTTCCAAAGGGTTTACAAAACAATCTACCTATATCATGATACAAAGATAAGAACTCTACTCTCTTTATTAAGGACTCATCATTTATTTTGAATTTCTTAAGAATTTCTAAGGAATAATCACACACTACTGAAACGTGCATTATTAAAGGAGTAATGTTCTCAATATTTAGTCTTTTAGCGATGAATCTATATATCTCTTCATATTGTTTGTTCAAAACTCGGAGTGAATAATATTTCATTTTTTTTGTTTATCTTCACTAAAAGTATGAAAAATTTCATACTGTTCCTTCAATTTTCTGTATACCTCTGGATCTATTTGTTCAAGTTTTTTATCTAGCTCATCTTCAGTAAATATTTCCTTTTCTTTCAAAAGCTCAATTAAAGAAAGAAGTATTGCTATTTCTGGTTTAATAATTTCCTTCTCAAATTTTTCCTCTTTTTTTGACAACTTTTTAATTTGTTCTTTTTGAAGTTTTGATAATTTTTCATCAATAATTGTATCTATATTTTTTTTAATATTTTCCAGTTCATTTTTCAGATAGGTTTTAATTTCCTTCAAGATTTCTTCTGCCATAGTAATACTATAGAAAAGGGATTATAAAAAGTTTTCTAAAATCTCACTAGTATGTAAAAAACTATACTAATTTTGGAAACAAAAGTGAATATTTTGAAATATAATCTTAATACTAAAAAAATCTTTAAAAAACCCTAAAACTATTCTCAGAAAGTTCTCATCTAGTCAGGTGAAATTATGCCATTTAACCTCATTACTAAAAGCGAAATTGATTCTCTAAAGGAAAAAATCAAACAATCATTCTCGAATATAAAAACAGAATTAGATGAACATTTAGATGCAATAAATCAAAACATTAATGAGATTCAACATCTCTATGAAATAATTTCCTCGATAGAATTGAAACTGGATAAGATTGAAGAAAAAATAGAAAGTTTGGAATCTGAAAAAAGTGAAAAATATGAACAATATACATTTTCAAACGATGAAAAAAAGATCTTTCAAACAATCTACTTTCTATCTGAGACAGAGGATAATGTTTATTTATCTCATCTAATAATGCATCTCTCTTGGGATGTTCTGATTATTGAAAGCCTTATTAATAGTTTAATTGCAAAGGGAATTCCAATTGAGAAAAAAATAGTGAACGGAGAGCTATGCTATTCTATCCCGAAATCGATAAGAGAAAAGCATGCTAAAACAAACATATTAAACATAAATTTTGAGAAAATAAATGAGTTATAATTTATTTTTCAAATAAAAAGTAAAAAAGAACTTAAAAACCCTATAATTCTAAAACTTTAGCTCTAATATTTTTGTATTCTTCAATCACATCAAAAATTTCTTTTTTTATTTCATCATCAAGAATTGTTGCATAAGCAAACTCCATATCAGAAACTAAAGGATCAATTTTATTCGTGATTTCCAGTACTAACTTATAAAACTTCTTCTTTTCTTCAAAATTTGAATTTTGCATTTTCCTATGGATTTTATTTAATTTGAGTATTGCTTCTTGTATCAATATAATCTCTTTAATTTTTCTCTTTTTAGTCTTTTTCTCTTTTTCTTGAACTTGAAAATTAGGAATTTTCTGAACTTCCTGCTGTTTCTTTTTATCCTCTCGTAACAATAATTTTTCTTTCAATTTATCTTTTTCTATTTCTGGTTTTGAAACTGATTTGGGAGTTTTCTTTTTTATTGCTTCCTTCAACACAAGAGAAAATTTAGTAAAACCAAAGATACTAACAAAAATCAAAACAAGAACCAAAAAGATTGAAAAGATTGTATTTCTATTCTTATTAATTACCTTCAAGAATCTCCCTGTAATTATAGACAATATATTTGTTTTTTCTTCTTGTTTTAATTTTGAAAAATACAAAACACTCATTGATAAATCCTTTGGTACAAATGCATATTTTGGAAGTTTATTAAAGTACTTTTGAATAGTATCATCCATAATTACATAAGTATCATCAAAAACAATAATTGCTGGATTAATAGGACAACTGACCCTATAAAACGTATTGGATGATCTATTTTCTCTGAAATAAGATGTAACATAAACTCTATCAACTAAGCACTTGTACTCGATCATATCCTCAATATTTCCATAATCTAAAGGAACATACTCGAATTTAGAAATATGAAGCTTAGTTGGAATTCTTGTATCTAAAAAGGCTAAATGCTTTTTAACTTTTTCAGGAATTGAGAAATAATTAGCATCAAACTCTAAATTAGTTGATTCATTTCCTAAGCTCTGATATAATCTTTTTATATTGGTTTCAACTGCTTCTATCTTATCAAAGATATTTATCAAATCTAAAAACGAGTTTGAAATATTAAAAGAAATACCATCCTTACCTAAATCACTCAAAAAATTAACAACAATATCATTTAACTCCTTTAAAAATTTAGTTTCTTCAACAAAATCATTGTAATACATCTTTTCAATAAGTTGCATCAAATCTTGTTCCAATCCTCTATAAAACGAAGAAAGGGAAATGAAAGAATCTTTCAAATATTTTGTAGTATCAAGAAGTTCTATTAAGGGAATCCTATTTTCTTGAACTGTTACATTTTTTAATTCATCCTGCTGCAATATTCTAACCTGTTGCCGATCGAATTCCTTAAATACTAAGAAAAGTTCTCTTGAATAAAGGTTATAGCATATCAAATAATAATCAAATCCAAAGATTCCTTTAAATCTAATGTCAAAGTAAAGAGGATTAACATCTTGTAATTTTCTAAAGTAATCATCTTTTCCTTCATAGAATTCACAGTAATTGGCATTAATCACTTGTCCTTTCACAGAAACTAAATCACTAAACGTTCTCTTTTCAAAAATCAAGAGTTCCATTGGAGAAACATTTCTTACAGATTCTAAATAAAAGTTAATTACCATATCCTTGTCTACCATTATTTCTCTAGTTTGAAATTCATAATTTTGTGCACTAACCTCAATTTCATAAATTCCTCTAACTACTGAAACCTCTATAGAACCAGAATAAAATATCTTATAGAAGTTAGTATTTTTATTTCTTACAGTAATCCTGGCATCATTTATAAGTTCTTTTGTCAAAACATCATAAACATTAACATTTAAATAATACGTTTTTACTGTAAAATTAAAAGACTTCTCATGGGAAATATTAAACTCAAAATTGTCTGCTTCAAAAACACAGACTAATCTTAAAGGATCACTCTCTTGTAAATTAGCTTGACAAATTGAAGAGTTGCATGAAGATATTAGTGTGGAATACTGATATAAATAAGCTTTTTTGGCATTAGTTGAAATTTTTATATTATTTAATTGATTTCTATAATAAAGATTATCTAAGATCTCACAAATATATTTGTCAGGACTATAAATAAAAATTTCACTTGACACTGCTTGATGTGAATTATATGCTACAATCTTAATTTTTCTGTAATCTGTAACAGAGATTTGAGAAAGTGAAATTTTTAGTGGAGTATTTTTAACTACACTTATAGGTCCAATCAATAGATTTCCATTAGAATCTGTAACATTTACCCATGAGTCATAATCAGAATTTACAAACAAAGAAATAACTTCGTTAGAAGAATATACCTTTTTTTCTACATCTAAGGTAATATTTGGATTCTTACTAAAAAATTTAGTATTCAATTTAACCACATAAGTCGAATTACAAAAATCCTCATAAACTAATTCAGGATTCTCAAAATCAAAACTATACTTTTTAGAAAAAGTAATCACAGATTTCTTAACATTGGGCTTGTAATCTATCGTTAAATCCTCTTCAAAGTCAGAGATTCTTAGTTTTGCACTTTTGATTGCTCCTCCTATTTCAGCATAAAGTGAAAAATTAATGTACTGCTGTGATGGAACAGATATACTCCTATTTATAACAGATATATTAGAATATATTGTATAAATCTGGTTTTCTATTTGTAATCCAATCTCTCCAAAAAGAGATGTAAAATTTTTTGAAGCATTATCGCTTAAAAACAGAATTCCAAAAGAGTCATAAAGAAAATAATAGTCAATAGTAGAATTCAAGATTACCTCAATATGTGGTTTGCAATAATTCACTATTATAGAAATATTATCATTTGAAAGATTTAAAGAAAAAGAAAATCCTAGGGGAATTATGAAGAAAAATAAGGAGATACAAAAAAATCCCAGAGATAATTTTTTCATGTTATTCGACTGTAAAAAGATTACTATTATGTTTTACATCCCACAAACCCATTCTTGCACCAGCATCCAGCCAGGCATGAGCATAATAAATTGCACCAAAAGCATTAACAAAGTCTCCCTTTTTCATGAAATACTTGGCATCTTCTATGTAGCAAGTTGCCATTTGTAGGAAATCGTCTGCTATTTTCTTCAAGTGAGTAGAATCTGGCAATACTTGAATAATCTCTTTAAGAGCTGATTCGGTAATATTTAAATAATGTAAAAGAATCTTTTCAGAAATTCTATCCCTTAGCTTTTTTTGTTTGTTGGGAGATAACATATTTTTAGTATGATTTCTTATAAATAAAAATGTTTTGCTTTAAAAAAATCATTAAGAATATGGATTCTCAAAGAAAGAACCCTCACAGCTTTCTGCATTCTCATAAATTCCTAATCCCTTAGAAGAGCCTGAATCCTCTGTAACTCTTTGATAACTGCTTGAAGAAAGATTTATTCCAATCTCAACTTTTTGAATATCTATAATACTTCCTGTTTTAATAGACCTAATCAAATCCAAAAGATTTTCTTTCTTAAATATACACATTCCTTCCTTACCAATTAAGTTTTTAATCATTTCTTTTGATTTTTCAATTTGTGAATTAAATAATTGTTTTTCACTTTCATTAAGACCAATGAGTAATAGTCCAAGTGTTATACTAGGTGAAAGAGAAGCATTCAAATAGCGAAAATAATACTTCCAAAGATCATTTTCTTTCTTTGCTTCGAGATATAAGCTATTATAAAACAGAAAACCAAAAAAATCTACGTTAAAATCATATGTAACTGTAGCATTTTGATCGTTCTCTATGGCTTGAATGAAACAATCAATATTCCCACAATTCAGAACAAAAACAGAATCATTCAAAATAGTATTATTTGAAAAGGAATTATTAGAAATTTGAAAATTTGGCCGATTTTCAGAAGTTCTATTGGAATCTTCAACTAAGCTATGTGAAGTTTGTGTATTTAAAACCATAAAATTTTTCCATAGGCTATTCAAGAAAAAGAAGGATGAGAAAAGAAAGATTAAAAGTAAAGCCAAAAAGAAAAGAAATAGTTTACGATGTGATTTTTTAGAAATTGTTATCGTGTTATTCTTAACTTCAAGAAACGCTTTGTTTATATCCTCTTCACTATAGCCTGAATTACGTAACACGTTTTTAATCTGTTCTTCACTAAAGCCCTGACTTAATGTAGATTTAATGTAATCAATCAATTCTTTGCTAATCATGCAGTGTTGGGAATTAAGTTTTATAAGAATATAAATCTTTCTTTTAGCCTTTATCTCATCTCAACTCTTTCTATTAAAACTTTCTATTTAGATCATATAAGAAAAATTTTTATTATCTGAAAAAATCAAAGGAAAAAGAGCCCCTGTAGTTTAGCCTGGATAGAATACGGGCCTGCGGAGCCTGTGACCTGGGTTCAAATCCCAGCAGGGGCAAGAAAACTTAGATTTAGAAAATGTCAAATAAAAAATTTGAAGAATTTAGAAAAAGATTATTAAGGATCAATACTAGAGAGGAATTGATAAATTTCTTGTCAAGTTTTTCGCAAAAACAAATATTTGAAATTGAGAGTAATGATCCACAGTTTATCTCCTTAAAGAAACTCTATAAAAGATTCAAAAATACTAAAGCGTTAGAATCAAAATTTTTAACATCAATTGTAATAAATGCTCTGCTCTCTTTTCAACTTTCAAGCACAGGAGAAAATTATTGGAAAGAATTCTCTGAACAAATTGATATAACAAAGGATACTGAGCAATCCTTTTATCTATTTCTAAATTCATCAATTTGCAACAAGAGGCTGAGAAACATAAAAGTTAAAAGATTAGAAAAAGTGAAAGATCTTACAATCAATTTAGATTTTTATTCAAAGTCCGGATTAATTGAATTAAAAAAACATCTAGAACAAAGATTAAGACCTGGCAAAACAATAAATTTCGCAATAAAAATGTATTGCTACGGTGGAAGAATTATAACAAACAACTATTTCCAATTCCCTTTTGAAATAGAAATTCCACTTGACTCTAGAATACTTAAATTTACAAAACAGTTCATAAATTATAGCACTAAGAAAGAAGTTTTAGATTTTTGGAAAAATATATCCCTAGAAACAAATATCCCTCAACTTCATATTGATTCCTTAATATGGAATTTTCTAAGAAAAGAGGAAAAACAAAAAAAGAAAAATAAAGAGAAAAAAATTACTTCTTTTTTGTTTTTGTAGAAGTCGTTTTCTTCTTTTTTGTGGTAGTTTTTCCACAATTTTTTCTTGGCATTATAATCACCTCAAATTTTCTTTGCATTCATAATATAAAAATGTTTTTATTTTGAACAGAAAAGTAGAGAGAAAAAATCTCAAATAAAAAAAATTAATAAACTTGAAAACATTTCTAGCATAAAATGTACTTCGCAAAATATGCAAATCAATTCTATCCTGAAAACGGTCTGCAAGAATACATAGAAAAAATACACAAAAGTATAACTATTTCCCCCAAAAAAGAAAATGCAATAATTGGCATTGCTCCTCATGCAGGATACTTCTTTTCTCTGGAAACAGCACTCAAAACTCACACGATTCTGCTCGATAACGCACAAATTGGCACGACTGTAATAATCTTTTCTCCATCTCATACTGGATTAGGAAATGCAATTTCAACGCAGAATTATTCAACACCTTTGGGAGTGATAGAAAATAATAGTGAATTATTAAAATATCTTGTTGAAAATCAGATTATCAATGAAGATTATTTTAATGACGAAGCAATAAATTATGAACATGCTGTAGAAGTTCATATCCCAATAATACAATATTTATCAAAATTACACAAAACACAATTGAAATATCTTGCTTTTGTATTTGATAATCCTTCTAAAAAAAATCTAGAAATTGCAAAATTTCTTCTAGAAAATTCTTACAACAATGAAAAATTAAAGATAATTATATCTTCAGATTTTATTCATTTTGGATACAGCTATGATTTCATTCCTTTTACAAACAATATTGATGAAAACTTCTATAAATTAAACAGAGAAATAATAGAACATATCACAAACATAAATCCTGAAGGATTTTGGAAAAACTCACACACTGTATGTGGAAAAGTCCCGATTTATCTTACTCTTAAAGCTATCAAAGAATTGGATCTAAATTTATCCCCTACATTAATTGAACTAACGGATTCCTCAAAAAAGATGAAACACTTTGACAGAGTTGCTTATTGCAGTTTAATCTTTTCAAAATGAAAATCGAAAAACTTGAAAATTTAAAAAAAGTATTGGAATCAACTGTAATTAATGATAATTTTGAAGTTACTTTTCAAGGGATTAAAAGTGAAAAAATAACCAAGGATTCTTTTAAAAAAATAGATTCTCACATTTTTGAAGATGAAATTGTATTTATTGATGGAGGATCAAATCTAATTTTTGACGAAACAGATCTAATAAACTTTCTATGTTATGTAGGTTTTGCAAAATTTAGAAAGAAAGATCTTATTGAATGTTGTATTTTTAGATTTGATATAACTCTAAAGCTAGTAGAAAGTTCTGAAAACAAAGTGGTTTACTCGGTCATTGTTGATGTTTTAGAAAATATAAAACTTTCAAAAAAGAGCTATGAGATTATTGAAAAAGAATTAATCCATTCAATTCCAAAATTAATAGAATGTGATTCTACAGATAATCCAAAAAAAATCTCAAAAATAAGAAGGATTCTTGAATTAAAACTAACCCAAATTTTGTCTAATGAAAACATTTGCATTCTTGATGGTTCTTTTGAAAAAGCAGATAAAGAAGAATCATTTCTATTAGAAAAAATAAAAAACTCTATTGCAATATCAAAAAAATCCAAGTTGCTAACAGATTTAGGAATTGGTTTTGAAAGATTCTTTAATCAGGTAAAGATAAATACTCCTTGGTTTGTAAAAATTGGAAGGAAGGATGATTATGAAATATATGCTATAAAATTTACTGATTTAAAAAATTATGTGTTTAGAGTTGATTCTAAAATTTCAGATCCTGAAAACATTTTTGGATACCTTTATGATCTTTCTAAAGATGGCCTTGTGTATGGTTATCCTTATGGATTAGTTATAATTGATCATCTTGCAAGAGTATCAAATGAAGATGCCTCTTATTACCGAAATTTGATAGACATAAAATATAAACTTAGCAGCGAAATACATGAAGAATTCAATGATTTTTACTAGATTGATAAATGTAAATTAAACTATATATTTTTGATACAACTGATGTATTCTATATACATCATGATAAAGTTGTTTAAACCTTTCCATAACTGTATTTATGTCGTGTTCCATTACTGTTTTTCTTGCGTTTTTTGATAGTTCTTCTATATCTTCTTTTTCTACCAAGGAAATAACTTTCATAGCAAAATCTCTTGGATCAAAGGGTTTAGCTTTTAAACCATTGTAATGATCTATAATCAAATCTTGAAGTGCTAATTTATTTGCACCCACTACTGGTAATCCTGTTGCCATTGCTTCCAAAACCACAATTCCCTGAGTTTCTATTGTACTTGCAGTAACAAAAATATGTGCTTTTTTGTAATATTCTGGTAATTCTTCCCTTAACTTCATACCATGAAATGTAATATTTTTTATTTTCATTTCTTGAGCTAATTTTTCTAAGCTAGCTTTTGCGGGACCATCACCCACTATGTCCAAATGAAACCTGTACTTTTTTTGTAAATTTAAAAATTTCATCATCTTAACAAGTATATCTATATTTTTTTCAAATCCTAATCTTCCTACATGTAAAAGTCTTATCTCTTCCTGATTTTTTATTGTTCTTTGAGTAAATGTAAATTTATCCAATTCAATACCATTGCTTATAAAAATGCAAGGCTTGTAAACACCATGGTCCTGAAGAACTTTTACCATGTATTGGGATGGAGCAGTTATTATATCAAATTCATTATAAAATGATTTTGTTACATACCAAGTAAATGATTTAAGAAATGCTTCCCATGTTTTGCTTGTCAAATGTGAAACCAATTTAAATTGGCTATAAATTAGTTCAGAAATAAGATAAAAATAATCCAAAATTTTTCCAAAAAAGTTGTTCTTATTTTTTTCATAAAGATCTATAAAACTCAATTTGATATTTTTAAAAATGAGAGTTCCAAAGATGTAATCTAATTTTAGAAGACGTACAGGAGAAATATAAGTTATGAAATCTGGAAAATATGTATGATATGTTGCCATAGCTGGTATTTTATACTTCTTAGAAACCTTTAAGCCATACATTCCAATTATTCCAAAAGATTGAACATGTATTATGTCTGGCATGATTTCCTCAAAATTCTTTTCAAGTTCCTCATAAGAAGCAACTACAATTCTAGTTGATGGATTTGATATTAGTTTAATTGATTTATATCTAAATACCTTAACATTGGATCCAAAATCAAAATTCTTAACCTTTTTTCCATACATCTCATCTGGATACTCAGGCGCAAATACATAGAAATTACAACCTTTCAGGTGTTCTGCCAGATTCAGAACAAAAGTTACCACGCCATTTATTTCAGGATAAAAGGTATCTGTAAAAATTGCAATTTTCATTGTAAATATATACATTTAAGCATAATATTTAAATGTTACTATTTCGTTCTATAGAACAATGAAAGTTAGACTGAACTATAGAAAAAGTTTGCATGAAAATATTAATGAAATATATGAAGAAATAAAAAAGTTGAAGAATAAAATTAAGGGAGCTGAAGAAGCAATTAAAGAGTTAGAAAACAAACTAAGATCTCATGAAGAAAGTCAAAGAGTAAAACAGAAAATTGTAAAAGAAAGAAGATTCTGGTTTGAAAAATTTAGATGGTTTATCACTTCAAAAGGACATTTATTTGTAGCAGGAAAAGATGCTACTAGTAATGAAATATTAATAAAAAAATACCTAGAAGAGAATGATCTTGTTTTTCATACTTCAAATCCAGGGAGTCCTTTTGGAATACTAAAATTAAATCACAACATTGAACAATATTTTCCAAAAATATATGAAATACTTTCAAAAAATACAAATGAAATAGATGAGATTGAAGAATGTTGCATTTTCATAGGTTCTTTTTCTAAACTTTGGAAACAAGGAATTGGAAGTTGTGATGCCTTTTATGTTCATGCAAATCAAGTTAGTAAAAAAACACCATCAGGAGAATACATTTCTAAAGGTAGTTTTATGATTTACGGAGAAAAAAATATTATAAAAGTAACCTTAGGCTTAGCAATTACAAAGATTGATAATGATTTGATCTGTGGACCAATCAAAACTATAGAGTACTTAAGTAATTTATTTGATTTGGATTACTTTATATTAAAGAATGGTGGAGGAAAAAAATTCAGTGAAATTGTAAAGATAATTTCAAAACATTTTTCTGTAACACCTGATGATGTTCAAAGAATAATTCCCAGTGGTAACGCATTTATACATCTTATTAGCCCATCAAAAAATAAAACATTAAAAAAACAATAAGAGTGAAAAAAATCACGATTATAGCAATGTAAATTATCAAATCAAAGAGACTCATAGGTTTTTCTTTTTCCCTTAAACCTCTAAGATCTGAGAATCTCACAATCAATTCATTTCCATTATAATCAAATCCCCTCCACATAAGCCCATCAAATATTACATGTATTCCACCTAATTTGTTAAAAACCATCAAATCCTCTTTGCTTGGAATCGCTGAATAAGGATGAGTATGCAAAGTTCCTATGTAATTTGATGGCAAATTTCTAAAAAGAACTCTTTTTTTGTTAGCATATTGTTCAACGTAATATAAATCTATAACATAGACAACATCATTTAGTATCTTTCCCTTAAGAAGAAAGATTAATTCTCGCTCAGAGTCATAGCTATTTTCTATCATTTCCTTTATTCTTTCATCTAAAACAATTTGATAGATCTTAAGATTCATAGGTTGAGATAAATAACAATAAAATTTATAAATTGTTTCCCTTTCACAGGATTATCCCCATAGACTATGTGAACACATAGGAGGGGAGAGTGAGAAAATGGACAGAAAACTAATTATTGAAAAATTAAAAGAATTGGATCAATATACAAAGAATTTTGTCCAAACTTATGATTTAATAGTAGTTTTAAAACAGGTTGACTTGAATTCTCTTCAAGGTGTTTTAAATGGTATTCTTCTACTTCCCCATGAGACAAAATATGATCTAAAAATTTGTGCCTTTGTTTCTCCTATAATGGCAGAGACAGCAAAAAAGGTGGTTGATCGAGTAATTACTCCAACTGAACTTGAAAAATACAAAAATGAGAATGAAGCAAAAAAGTTGGCCAAGGAATATGATATCTTTATAGCTCAACAAGATGTTATGCCACAAATAGCCAGGTTATTTGGTAAGATTTTAGGACCTCGAAAAAAGATGCCAAATCCAAAAACTGGTGGAATTTTTACTCAAAACTCAGATTTAAATACTCTAGTCTCAAATTTAAAAAGAACACAATTAATACAAATAAAAGATCAGCCACAGATCCAACTATCAGTTGGACATGAGAAAATGACACCTGAAGAAATTGCAGAAAACATAAATGTTGCTCTGAATCACATTATCTCACATCTGCCAGGAGGAAAATCAAATGTAAAAAAAGTTTACATAAAGAAAACAATGTCTCCTTTAATTGAACTAAGTGTATGATCAAAGGTGACAGTATGAAAAAGATTAACACAAAAAAATCAAATATTATCAAAGATCTTGTTCAAAAGATAAAAGAGTATAAAATTATTGGAATCTTTGATGTAAACGATTTACCAAGTTATCAATTACAACAAATAAGAAGATCCTTGCGAAACAAAAATACCATAATAAAGATTACCAAAAAGACGCTTATTGAACATGCCTTAAAAGAATGTGAAAATGTAAAAAAGAATATTACAGATCTAATAAAATACATTGATGGTCAAGTAGGAATTTTATTTAGTAATAGCAATCCCTTTGAGTTATACAAAATTTTAAAACAAAGTAGAACGCCTAATTTTGCAAAACCTGGACAAAAAGCAACAAAGGAAATAATTATTCCATCTGGACCTACTCCTTTTGCGCCGGGACCCATAATAGGTGAACTAGGAAAATTTGGAATAAAAACAGGTGTAGAAAAGGGAAAAGTAGTAATCAAAGAAGACAAAGTTGTTGCAAAACCAAACGATGTTATTTCTGCAGAACTTGCCCAAATACTTATGAGATTAAATATTCAACCAATGGAAGTGGGTTTAAATTTGCATGCAGTATATGAAGATGGAATAATATATGAAGGTGCAATCCTTGACATTGATGAATCCTACTACAAAAATGTATTAATTAGCCTTTCTCAGGAAGCATTGGGATTATCTCTTTCAATAGGTTATATTTGTCAAGATAATGCACATTATATATTAGGAAATATACTCAGAGAATCACTCTCTCTTGCGATGGAAATTGATTATATGACTAAAGAGACTGTAGAAGATTTGCTGTCAAAATATCACAGCATTGCTTCATATCTTTCAAATCTTGTATCATGAGGATTTATGGTAGAGGTGAATGAGATGGAATACATATATGCCGCATTGCTGTTGCACAAGTTGGGTAAGGAAATTAATGAAAATAATATTAAAGCAATCATAACGTCTGTTGGAGGAGTATATGATGAAGCAAAAGCAAAGGTAGTAGTAAATGCTTTACAGGGAGTTGATATTGATGAAGCAATCAAAAAGGGATTACAAAGTATGACAGTAGCAGCTCCAGTTCAACAAACAACTCAGCAAGCACCTGTTGAGCAGAAAAAAGAAGAATCACAGAAAGAAGAGAAGAAGGAAGAAGAAAACCTAGCAGGACTAGCATCCTTATTCGGATAGTTCCTTTACTTTTGTTTTTTCAGTTTTTTAGTTTTTTAATAAAACAGTTAAACAAGTAAATTAAAAAAATTTAAAAATAGGTTGATGTTATTTAAATAATAATTTCAATCAATATCAAAAATTGCCAAAAAATTTCCAGCAACACAAAAGACAAATTTAGAAGAATCAAAAAAGTGATCATTGATTAAAAAAAGTGGTTGAAAATATGTCGGAGGAAGAACTCAGAATAAAAAAGGAAGAACTTTTTCAACGAAAAAAGGAATTATCTGAACAATTGAACTCAAAAATAAAAGAGTTAAAGGAATTCAAAAACTTTCGAGAAATTTCTAATTCCAAGATCGATGAATTAAAAAATGAAATAAAAAAACTTTATGAGGAAAAGAAAAAACTTTTAGAACGAAAAAATGAGCTCTCAAAACTAAAGGCAAAAAAACTACAAGATTTAGGAATCAAACTAAGTCCTAGAGAAATAAGAAACAAAATTCAAGCATTAGAGAAAAAAATAGAAACAAGCGTCTTGAGTCTTGAAAAGGAAACGGAATTAAGAAAAAAAATAAAGGAATATGCATCTCTTCTCGAAAAAATCTATCATAATGGAGAGTTGTCACAAGAGGAAAGAGAAATCAGTGAAAAACTTCGCGAGATAAATCTAAAGATAAAGGTTAACAAAAATGTTATTTCTAGCACTATTAGAGAAATCAAAGAAAAAAAGAACAAGTACAAACAATACGGTCCAATATTAGATAATCTACGAAGCGAACTTAAAAAAATAAACGAAGAAATCTCAAAAATAAAAGAGGAACTAATAAAAATAAAAAAGGAAAGGGAAAAGAAGTTAATGGAAAAGAGAGATTCAAAAAATAAAGAAGAAAAGCAAAGAGAAGAAACATTTACCCCTGAAGAAGAAAAAGTTCTCTTGAAGGTAAAGAATGGAGAAAAATTAACTACTGAAGATATAATGATATATCAAAGAATTCTGATGAAGCAAGAAAGAAACCAATAAAAAGATATTCATTAAATTATTCTTTTTTACTCTTTATTAAATTTTAGTTCAATCACCGAATTACTAATTCAACCACTTAGATAAGTCTCCTGACTTTTCATCATTTTTCTTATCTGTTAATGTTTTTTCTTTTTTCACATTTTTTGATTCAGAAACAATATTATCCAAATAAAGTGATCGAATTACATTATTCTTAAGATTATCATATTTTTCAAATGCTTTCTGCAATAACATTGCTCTATTAATTACTTCAGAAGGTAAACCCGCTAGCTTGGCAACATGAATTCCATAACTTTTATCTAATCCTCCCTCTGCTATTTTTCTTTCAAAAATTATTTCATCTCCTTTTTCAATAACCTTTGTATGATAATTCTTAATTCTATTATAAAGAGTTTCCATTTGAGTTAAAACATGATAATGTGTTGCAAAAAGAGTTTTGCTTCCGAGGTGGAAAAGGATATACTCCACAATGCTCCAAGCCAAACTAATTCCATCGTATGTTGAAGTTCCTCTACCAACTTCATCTAAAATTATCAGACTATTCTGAGTTGCATTTTTAAGAATATTGGCTGTTTCTTTCATTTCTACCATAAAAGTACTCTCTCCATAAACTACATTATCTCTTGCTCCAATTCTAGTAAAAAGAGCATCAACTAATGGTAATTTAGCATATTTTGCAGGAACAAATGAGCCAATTTGTGCCATTATTTGGATTAATCCTACTTGTCTTAGATAGGTGCTCTTTCCAGACATATTTGGCCCTGTAAGAATAATAATTTCTCTATCAAAAAGGTGAGTATCATTAGACACAAAATCAGTATATCTTTCAACTATAGGATGTCTCCCACCAATTATAATTATATCTCTACCTTCAAAAATTGGTTTAGTATAGTTATGATTAAGTGCTATTTTTGCAAAGCTGCCGAATACATCTAAAAAAGCAAGTTTCTCACTTAGGGAAAGTATTGAATGAACATAAACTTTACACTTTTCAAGAATCTCATCTAAAAGTGATTCTTCGATTTCCTTAATTCTTTCTTCAGCACTTAAGTATTTGTTTTCAAACTCCTTAAGCTCTTGAGTGATATATCTTTCTGCGTTAAGTATTGTTTGTTTTCTAATGTAATTAGCTGGAACCTTACTAATCTGTCCTCTTGGTACTTCAATGAAAAAACCAAAAATAGAGTTATATTTTACTCTCAAATTTTGAATTCCTGTTCTTTCTTTTTCTTTTCTTTCAAATTCTCTCAAAAAATCATCAGCAGAATCCTTAATTTTTCTCAATTCATCCAATTCCTCACAGTAACCTTCTTTGATCACATAATCCTGAGAATAATCTTCATTAAGAGAATCCTGCAAAAGTTGAAATAAAGATTCAAAATTAGATGGATTTTCAAACTCAAAGAACATTGAAAGCTGAGTCAAATAAGTATACAACTCCCTATAAACTTTAAGAGAATGTTTTAGCATCAAAAGATCTTGAACTTTCGCAGTGTTATTGTTTATTTTTCCCACAATTCTTTCTATATCAAAAAACTCTTTCAACAAATCTCTAACAGATTCTAATAGAACTACATTGTTAACAAAAAACTCTACAACCTGCAATCTCTTATTGATTTCCTTCAAATCCAATAGTGGTTGCAAAATAATCCTTTTTAACAATCTTGCACCAAAAGGAGTAAGTGTTTCATTCAAAACCTCATAAAGTGTACCTTTCTCATCTCCTGTGTATGAATTTTTTATAAGATCCAAATTTCTAATAGTTGATTCGTCAAGATACATATACTTAGAATCTTTCAAAGAATGTAATTTTTTCACATTAAAAGAATCTACTCTCTGAGTTTTTTTTATATAAGAAAAGAAAACTTTAAAGGCAAATGCAAAATTATCGTAATGCACATCTAATTCCCCCTTAAAATTGTTCAAAATATTATCAACAATGTCAGATATTTTTTTCTCTACTTCCTCAAAAAAGCTAACTTCCTTAATTAACGAATTAAAATCTACTGCTGTAATGAATACATCTTTCAGAAAATTTTGAGATTTTGCAAAGTCATAGTACTTTTTGTCAATCAATAGTTCCTTTATCTCATAAAGAGCAATTTTTTCTGCAACTGATTCCAAATCTGTAGAGAAGTATATAAAATAATCACCTGTTAATATATCTCCAAACACAAGATAGTAATCATTTTCAGGCCTATTTCCATGATCCTTTATTTCCATGTACAAAGTTCCTAAATAGTTATTTTCTTTTTCATTCAGTAATTCTGAAAATGCAATTGTTCCTGGTGTTAGTTCCTTAAAAATATCCCTTTTTACAACACCTTTTGCGAGCTTTGGATCCTCAACTTGTTCAACTATCACAACTTTCTTATTATTTTCAACCAATTTTTTCAGATATAAGTCCAAACTTTTTGCAGGGATTCCAGCTAAAGGAACTTCCTCTTTAGTACCTCTCTTAGTCAAAGTAATTCCTAATATTCTTGCACCTTCCTTTGCGTCATCATAAAACATTTCATAAAAATCTCCCATTCGAAAAAGAATTAAGTGATCAGGATATTTTTCCTTAACTTGCCTCCATTGTTTCATTGCTGGTGTTGACATAGTTTCAAGAAACAAATTTGTTGTTTAAATTTTTTTGTGTAAAAATAAAAAGTAATTAGAAAATAATGATAAGAAAAAATGACTAAAATGCAAAAAACTAAAATAAAAAAATTGGAGGGACTTGTACGAAATACAAAAGATAAAAAAGGAGGTGATCCATCTGCAGGTTCCCCTACAGATACCTTGTGACGACTTACCCCGCCTCACGGAGGTATAATTCGGACTATCCATGAGATAATCCTCACCACACCTCCGCTCGGTTGGGTTGACGGGCAGTGTGTGCAAGGAGCAGGGACGTATTCACCGGGCGCTGCTAACACCCGATTACTAGGGATTCCGGTGTCATGAGGGCGAGTTACAGCCCTCAATCCATACTAAGGTAGGGTTTAGAGGATTTGCTTCCCCTTTCGGGGTTGCATCCCATTGTCCCTACCTTTGCTGCGCGCTTGTAGCCCAGGGGATTCGGGGCGTACAGACCTAACGTTGCCCGCACCTTCCTCCTGGTTGCCCAGGCAGTCCCTCTATAGTGCCCCCTTCCCGGGTGGCAAATAGAGGCACGGGTCGCGCTCGTTACCTGACTTAACAGGATACCTCAAGGCACGAGCTGACGTTGGCCATGCACCACCTCTCAGCGCGTCAGGTAAGCCCTTCAGACTGACCTTCATTCTGCTGTCGCCCCTGGTAAGATTCCGGGTGACGGATCCAATTAAACGGCACGCCGCACCCCTTGTGGTGCTCCCCCGCCAATTCCTTTAAGTTTCAGCCTTGCGACCGTACTCCCCAGGCGGCGGGCTTAACGGCTTCCCTACGATCCTGGAAAACCCCTAAAGTTTTCCAAGACCTAGCCCGCAGCGTTTACGGCTGGGACTACAGGGGTATCTAATCCCTTTTGCTCCCCCAGCTTTCGTCCCTCACCGTCGGACCCGTTCTCGTCGGACGCCTTCGCCCCCGGTGGTCCTCCAGGGATGATCACATTTTACCGCTCCCCCTGGAATACCTCCGACGCCTCCCGGTCCCTAGCCAACCAGTCTACCTTGCCAGCGGTCGCCTTTATGGACGACCATTTCACAAGGCATTTAGTTGGCCGGCTACGAACGCTTTAGGCCCAATAATCGCGGATGCCACTTGGGGCGCCGGTGTTACCGCGGCGGCTGGCACCGGACTTGCCCACCCCTTATTCTCGCTCCTTTTTCGAGAGCGCAAAAGCCCATGCAAAGCATGAGCACTGGGAGTGGCCCAATCACGCTTTCGCGCATTGTTGAGGTTTCGTGCCTGCTGCGCCCCGTAGGGCTGGGGCCCGTTTCTCAGTGCCCCTCTCCGGGCTCCCACTTCCATGGCCCGTACCGATCACAGGCTTGGTAGGCCGTTACCCTACCAACTACCTAATCGGCCGCCGGCCCATCCTGAAGCGCCTTGCGGCTTTAAGAAAGGGAACCTTCCAGTATCCCTTTCCTATACGGGATTACCCTCAGTTTCCCAAGGTTATCCCGTACTTCAGGGTAGGTTACCGACGTGTTACTGAGCCTTCCGCCGGTGCTCGCTTGCGCGAGCCCCTGGACTTGCATGACTAAATCCCACTCCCATAGCAGCATCCTCCAGCGGGATAAACTGGTTCTCGGAATACGGCTCGCAAGAGCTCATTATTCTCGTACAAGTCCCTCCATCCTATCTATAAAAAGATAGTCATCCACATAAAAAACTAATACAAAACTTATACAATTTTTGGAAACAGTATTACTTTATAAAGATTACGTTACTTATTGTGTTAGTTCCTCATCTACTTTTCCTTTTTCTCGTTCTTCTTAAAGTACATTAAAGAAACATCTATGAATCTGGTTTTTGACTTGTGAAAATAAAACTGTTGTTTAATAAGGTGCCTCATTCGTTGCAAAACATAACCTGAGAAACCATGTTTCATAGCGTATCTTATAACAAAATCCTCTGTGCTTGTTTTAGTAATCGAATAAATTTCAGAAGATATTAAAAAAGCTGTATCATAAAATGCTCTATCTATATGCTTCTGTTTTGTTCCAAAAGGAGGATTCATGACAACTAAATTTACAGGAATTCTAAAATTTGAGACATCCTCCTCTAAAATTTGAAAATTTGAGTAATTAAACATTTCCAAATTCTCTTTTAGCAATTGTATAGCTTCCTTATCCTTTTCCACAAAATAAACAAACTTAGCACCTAGAATAAGTGCAGCTATGCCAAGAATTCCAGTACCAGCTCCTAAATCAGCAACAACTAAATCATCTAGTTTACTTCTCAAAATAATATGATTAAATAATTTTTCAGCAACTTCTGGATCAGTATTGTACTGTTCAAGAAAAACTTTTGGATGTTCAAAACTTCTCAATTTGGATAAAATCATTCCAATTCCCATGTTAATAAGAATTTGCAATTACAATCATAGCAATAAAACAAAAAACAAAAGTCAAAAGTCCGGCAAGGGTACAATAATTTATAGCCACTTTTTTAAGATTCGAACCGATAGTATATTTTCTTAGGAACTCATCAGGACCATTTTCAATAACAGTAATAAGTTCACTTAATAAATATACAACCATTACTATATAAATACCACAGATAATGTGAAAATAATATGAAGGCATTCCTGTAGTTAGCATATCTAAAATACCTCCTGCTTGAGAAGATGCATCTTGGAGTTTCGTACTTAAAAAATCCTTTAAGGTTAGTATAATTGTTGAGATCATTGCACTTAAAGCTACCACAATTCCATTCAAAACCGGGCCTAAAAACTTTATGATTGATCTCATCCCAGCTAAGTTTTCAGTAAGTAAATCTGTTACTCTTCTATTAATTTCATTCACTCTCTTAACGTAATCAGAAAGAGTAATCAAAACTGCTCCTGCGATTCTTGGGCCTTTTTTGGATGCATCTATTAGTATTTTCATTATTGAAGAGATTAGAGGAGATGGATAATACCTTACAGCACCCTGGTCTGAATCAAAGATTGCTTCCTCTATTCCCATCCCTCTATTCTCTAAATTATATACTACTATTTGGAAAAATTTTTTTGATTCTAAAGAATCAGATAAATTCTCATACAATTCTTTGAATGCAACTTCCAAAGGAAGATCCTCATTTAATCTATTTCCCAACTGTAACAGAACGCTAATTAATTCATTTTCAAATTTTCTAGTGTTCTCCTTAACCTTAACAAAATTATATGTTGTATAGTAGTAGTAATAACCTAATCCATATGCAATACCAAAAACAACAAACAAACCTATGATTGCTGAGACAAAACTAAATGGCCCTTCAATATTTTTATTATCTATAGCCTTATAAGAAAGCAGTTGTATCTTCAGATCTGTTCCTTGCATTTCAAATAACACAATATCTGATAAATCTTCAGACATAAAAAACCATTTCATCCAAGTAGCAGGTCCTAATCCAATTAATATGAAAAATAGAGCTAATAGAATTGAATTAATTAGAACTTGAGGATTTTTTGTTTGATAAGGAAAATCTCCCGAAGAAAAACCTACAGAACTGGGTCTCATAGAAATGATTTTCTTAGATTGCCAAAAAAGAAAAATCGGAAGCAATAAGTTATATAAAAGACTTATATGGTACCACTTTACTCCTTCCATAAAACTAACAAGCAAAGGAAGCATAACTGTAGCCATCAAAGGTAAAATCACTCCCACCATGTGAATCATAGTAACTGGTTGCTGTAGATCATGTGTATATTTCAACATCTTCTCAAATGAGGAATCTAACATTAAGTCTAAAGCATTTTCCAACATACTAATTCTTCTTTGCTCATTTCCCTCATCTAAGGAAGAGATAACTAGGTTCATTGCTTGACAGTATCCATCCTCAGTGCCCTTCCATTTATCCAAAAAATGATTAATAGAATCTACTACACTAGGGAATTTTCCACTTTCAACATCCCAAAGTATTTTTTTAAAATCCAAAGATAATGGAGGACTAAGATGATCTGCTGCAAATTCTATCGCTCTTTCTAGATTTGAAGTATGTCGCAAATAAGTAACTATATAGAACAAACTTTCAACCAAGCTATTAGATGCCTTTATTCTCCAAAGAGTAGCAAGATATTGAGGATATGTGCTAAGAACATAATAAAAAAATCCAGCTAAAATAAGACCTACTATAAAGAAAAATAAAGGCGCTCCAAGATCTTCTTTTACAAAACCATAAAGAGCACCTATAAAAAGAAAAATAAAGAGAAAAAATGTTGGATATAAAATTGCAGCACTCAAAACATGAGAAGCATCGATCGCTAAATGACAAGTTTCTAGATAGGGCTGATATTTCTGTTTAGCCTGTTCAGATGCTTTTATCTTAAGAATTTCCTGTGCTTTAATACACATTTTCTCATAAAAAGAAACCCTTTTTGGCAGAAATTGTTTCTTGAATTCCAAATAATCATATGAGTGAATCAGATTTTTCTGAGTTTCAGGACTAGAATAAGATTCTGATTCGGATACAACTACTGAAAGTCTTCTTTTGAATTCTTCTGATAATCTCTTTACAACTTCCTCCTCATTCATTTTCAAAGTACTGTTTTTTCAAAATATCTAATCTATCTAACACTTGAGTTTTGAACTTTTCTAACCATAAGTCATAAACCTTCTTATGATCTATATATCCTATCTGCTCCTTAACTTCTTGAATTGATAAATGCATTAAATCATTTCCCAATATAACAAATGGAGCCTCTAAAAGTAAAGGTTCATTTAATAAAACAGACATATTCAATATATGTTGTTTAACTTTTGCTCTCAACTCAATATTTTCCACAACCAAATCCCAATTTCCAACAAAATCAGCATACTGAGAAGCAACAGCTTTGATAATTTCAGAATCTCCATGTAAAAAATCATCAGTAAATTCCAATTCATCTTTCTGAGGATTATAAATCATCAAATCCACAAATCCATGTTCTTCTAATGGATCTTTTTGCCAAGTTTTTCTAACTTCCGTTATTTGTACCACACGTCTTATTTTTCTTAAACCATCCGGACTCTTTAAAGGCTTTATAATAACAATAATATCTGTAGCTTTAAAAGAAGTAGGATTTATCCCTATATCCATCACAACTCTATCATAAACTCCATAAGGACTATCTGCGTGTATTGTTCCTGCAACTACATTTGCTGCAGCACCAACTCTCATTGCTTCATATAATGCAATTGCTTCCTTACTCCTAACTTCTCCAATGATCAAAGCGCTATCTCCTAAACGCAAAGTAGCTCTAATTCCCAAATCTGCTGGCATCTCATTACTTGCCAAACTTAATGCACTTGCTACTTTCATTGGTTGAATGTTATAGCCCAGTTTTCTAAAATGTTCAACAGGTAACTCTAAAGTATCTTCAACAGTAATAACCCTGTATCTCCTCATGATTTCTACCATTAATGCACTCATAAAACTTGTTTTACCACTTCCTCTTGTTCCGGCAATTAGAAAGGATCTTGTACCGTCTATCAAAAAGCTGAGCAATCCTGCTGCATTTGCATTTATTGATTTGTACTTCATTAGCAGAGGCAAAGTCCAAGGCCTATCTCGATGTCTTCTAAAAGAAAAACCATATCCATAAGGATTTAATGGGCGTGTAATAGCTGAAACTCTTACACTTGCACCTGGTAAAAGAAGCTCTGTATCTAATAGTTGATTTGCTTCATCAAATGGTCTGCCAGAAAGAAGACGCAATTTAGTAGCCCAAGAATCAAAATCCTCTTTTGTCGGAAAAATATTAACCTCACAATCATCAAATGATTCATGCACCAAAAAAACAGGAGTTTCTCCAGCAGGGCTATTCACATTCACATCCTGCACTTTTGGATCTGATAAAATTAACTCTATTAGCCCAAATCCCACAGCATATCTCACCAGAATCTGAGCTAATTGATCAATCTTTTCTTCATTTAGTGATATATTTTTATGTACTGCTAATTCACTTAACAATTCTTTTCCAATGTTATAGAATACTTCTCTCATTCTCAAAGGATCCACAAATTCGCTCTTTTCAGGCTGATGTTGAGCCATAATTTCTCTTGCAAGTTCTAAAAGTTCATATTCCTCTTCGCTTAACTTAAATTCTGGAGGAACTATGTGATACATATATTTTACAGAATCTGGAAATGAAAATATTGTAATTTCTGCACCATTTAGATTATAACTATCCATCTCTATTCCATTTATAGGATAGCTTGCTAACAACTTTGTGTACATAAAATTTGGTCTTATAGTAGGAAAGAAAATAAAGGATCTGTAAATTGAGCGATTTTTTGCTGTTTCTTCATTTATGTAGGGTTTTGCCATGGTTATTAACTTTGTTCCTTCTAATATTTCCAAAATCTTATCTATGTTAGATATGTACTTTTTCACAATCTCCTGAAGTTTCTCATCATTACTTTGAGAATAAACAACCCTTAGTCTTTTCTTTAGTTTCTCAAAAGAAAAATAGGTTTGTATTGGGTCACTCTTCAAATTTCCATAAATCAAATTAGCAATCTTTGTATAGATTTCATCATAGAATCTAGTATATTTTTCCTCAACATTATACTTAATCAAAACCCCACTTTTAATGATTTTATTGTAAACCTCTGCAATCTCTTTCAGCAATTTGGTTTCAAAGTAATCGTATTCATAAACACGTTTTTGTTGAAAAATAAGAGAAGTGGCATCTTTAACTTGTCCAAGGTATTCTATAGCCTTGCTCATACATACAGGATCATCTTCAACAGAAGGAGATCTAACACAATTCTCGCAATGAATTATTAATCTAACTTCTCCTTCATCTCTTTTTATTTCATATTCACAAGGATTCCACTTTGATCGCATTAATGCCATAATCAATAACATTCATACACATATATAAATTTAAAGATTTCTTTTCACACTATAGTTATTTCAATTTTCAATTTACTATTTCCAAAAAATCAATCCATAACATTTTTAAAAAGAATTATAGTTTCAAGAGTTAAGCTTGTATAAAAAATGGACAAAGAACAATTAAAAGCAAAGATTTTAGAGAAATTAAGAGAACTTCGGGATCCTGAAATAGGTTATGATGTAGTTTCTCTGGGACTTGTTTATAACATTGACATTGATGAAAATAACAAAAAGCTTTCTATCTCCCTCGGACTTACAACCCCCTTTTGTCCTTTAGCAGGATTTATCTTAGCAGATGCATACAGATTAATGAGTGAAATTGAAGAATTCTCAAAGGAGCAATGGGACATAAATATTTTCTTTGATTTCAATACTATATGGACTCCTGATAGAATGAATCCTGAACTGCAAGAAAGGTTTTCAATTTTTCAGAAACCTCCTGAAAATGAGTTAGAAAAACAAAACCCTGATGAGGTATCTAAATGAAAAAATTAGAAAAATTAGACTTTAAAGAAATAGACATATTCGGCCTGGTTGAATTAACAAAAAAAATCTACACAGAGTATGATTTTGAAAATATGTTTCTAAGGAATATATTAATTTCTGATTCCGAAGCTCAAGTAATATTTTCAGACTCAAAAAATAATAAAAATATTACGTTTTACTTCAAGAATCAATTAAAACAAACAGTATCTGTAGTATCTGAAGAGCATTGGGAAATAACATCTAATCACGCAGAAACAGAAGAAACAGACCTAATCCTTGATGATGTTGTAATTGGATATGAAGATGCCTTAAGTTTATTAGATGAATTTTTCCTACAAAATCTTAAGAACCATAAGAGAATTAAAACAATTTTCATTCTAGAAAACAATGAACTGGGAGTTATTTGGAACATAATTGTATTATGTGCTAATTTTGACATATACAACTTAAAGTATTGTGCAAAAACAGGAAAACTGCTTCACGTAAGTCAAGAACCTGTGTTTGATTTTGATAGACAATCCTAATTTATCTCTTAGGTTTGAATTCTACTCTGGTATATGAGGTTGTCCCAAATTCTGCTAAGGAGTTTACGTGATAATCTCGCTTTATCTTTTCCAAATTCACATACTTCCTTAACTCAAAATAGGAAATTATTAAAGAAAATGAGGCAAGGAATAATACAATCCATCCTATTATTGAAAAATACACCAAAACAATGCCACTCACCATAAAGATGCCACTAACTATCATGTAAATAATAAAAATTTTTTTCATATCAATTGGATGCTTAATCATCATCAAAGATGAAAGTACTGAGAAAAATTTAAATATTACTAAAAAGATTCAAAAAGTGAGGTGATAGTATGAATAAGTATCAAGAATTAATCATAACAATTGTATTGTTTGTTGTTGGTGCATTGTTATGTTTTATCTGGTTAAGAGAAGTGATTCACTTTCTCAAAGGCGCAATTCCTTTAATTTTGCTATTGTTTGGATTACTCTTTTTATTGATAACCATTGAGGATTTCAAGGAATAAAGTCAAAAAATTTTACAATAAAACATCAGATAACGATATATTTTTTATTTTCTTTTACTTTTTTCAATTTTTCTTGAAATTATATGGTTTTATAGTTTCTTGACTGAAATCAAAAATTTAAAACAAATTTAGGAAAGTGAAGCTGCAATACTTAAAACAAGAGATCCTACTGACATCATTATAAAAGAATGCTTTGTTCCTGCAGCAGCCTTTCCTGCAGATATCTTTCCTATCATCAAACCAGTAAATAAAGCTTGTAGTAAAATTAAACTAAGAAAAACTCCATGCAAAGAAACCAACCATCTTGCCAAGGAATTCAAGAAATGAATAGGAGATGAAACATCAAAATCAACCTTTCTTTCCAAAATTGGTCCTCCACCTGCCGCACCTAAGAGCATTGATAAGGTTCCACTTCTTGCCATTTCTTCAATTACAGGCAACAAAAAATTCTGCAGCACAATAATAATCGCCAAGAAAATAAAAAAGATTATGTAATTCTGAACTACTTGTCTATGTATCATAGACTTTCTTTCCTCATCTAATATCTTTATTCTCATCAAAGACTGATGTACTGCATCTAAAACAACATCTAAATCACCACCACTTCTAACTGCTTCTATAACTGTACTCATAGCACGATCTATAAGAGGATCATCGGTAATCACTTGAAAAAGTCTAAAGGCTCTTACTGCAGGAACACCCCATTGAATCTGGAAGTACAATTTTCTAATATAATAACTTAAAGCCCCATAATCATTTTTAACAATCTCCTTCAAAGCTAAAGGTAAAGGCTTTCCTGATTTTATTGCAGCAGATAAATCTCTAATGAAATCTGGAAAATATCTTTCTAATTTTTGCTGTCTTAATGACTCTAAATAATAGAATAACCATGTTGGAAAGATAAAGATGATTAAACCCAAAATAACCAGAG
>JAWBOS010000009.1:0-27298 GCA_038825875.1 Candidatus Woesearchaeota archaeon
CATCAGAGCAGAACCCACCTGAACAAAAGCCTTCAGAGCAATCCCCAGAAAAACCAAAAAATAAAGATACATTTAACTTAGATGAATTTTACAAAGTTGATCCGGCAGTACTTAAAAATTGGATTCAACAATATACTGAGTATTCAAGAAACTTGCCGTGGATAGGCATAAAAGCAGCAGCTTCTTTTGGAATAAATGAACAATCATATGAGGATCTTCTTAAGAATGGTGTGAAAGTAAATAAAGATATGGCAAACAAGTTTGTAGGACTTGCATATGATATAACTTCGCAAATTTGGAAAGGATTAAATTTTTCAGATCATATTAAGACAGATCCTGCATGGAGGGGTTTATTTGAGGTTTTTGCAGGAAATCCAATAAGAGGTTATAGGGAGATATTGGAAAAAGCTCAGACTCCTGACGGAAAAATGGATCCTAGATCACTACTCGCAGCATTGCAGGCTCCTGCAACAATCTATTTGAACTATTATACCCAAAATTTATTTAATACGATATTCAAGAAAGTTTCAGACATTTATCTTGATCCACAACAACAAGACGTTAATAAAAAACTAGATTCCATGAACAAATTAATAAAAGATCTTGGAGGAACATTACAAATTAAGCTTGAGGACACTACTAGGGGTTTGGATGACTTAGTGAATAAGATCGTTAGAGAAATTTCGCGTGTCAACTCAGCAGAAGAAGAGATTGGAAGAAAGTACGTAACCTTCGATTATTTAGGAGGAAGATAAGTAGCTTAAAGCCATAACAAGCCAAGATGACTTACTCTCTTTTTTTTGTTTTTTCTGATGAGTTGCCTTACAAATATAGGATTTATTCTAAGCAAATTATTAAAGAGTTTAAAGAAACAGAAACATTGAAAGATGAGAAAAAATTGTACTACATATATAACATTTTTCCATATGAGGATAAAAAGGGAAAGTACTATTTTATTCATATTCCTTCATCAAGAATTGCAAAACAAATGAATGATTTAGTACATAAGAAAATTTCTAGTAAGCTAAAAGAATCAAAGGAAGAAAAAAAAGGAATTGATTTGATCATAGAAAGTGTGTATGAAACAATAAGAGATAATTTTTCTACAGATTCTTTTTCCGATGTTTTAAAGACCATTAGTCATACTCTAAGAATATATGATACCTTGAAAATTAGAGACAATTCGAAGAAGAAAGATGAAAAAGTCAATTATGTTATTCCTCTAGAGCAAGTTGTAAGATTAATGAGTCCCAAGCAAAACAAATTTCTGAGTTTTGATTATTTAGATCTTGTATTAGCATATATCTTTTTGAGAAAATTTACGGATTCAAAATCATCAATTAGTTTTCCTGGTTATTGTTCCATAAATTTTTCCGATGATCGAAGAGAGACTTTTGTTTATACCTTAACAGAGCCAATGATGGATTATAGGATTTACTTTGATGAGAATAATGAATTAAAATTAAGAAGAACTATCTTATCTAACAAGGAGAAATCCTGAAAAGTGTTTTAAAGTTTTCCAGAAAAATTTTTTGTACAAGTTCTAAAGGAATATTTTTTTCTTTACTTAAAAATTCATATGCAAATTTAACATTTTGAGGGACATTAGGCCAATCTTTTAGTGGATGAAGAAAAGGAGAATCTGTTTCAGGTAATAATAAATCTAGTTTGAGTTCTCTTACAAATTTTTGAAAATGCTGATTATTTATCACATTTGAAGGTATTGTTAAGAATATTCCTGATTCTTGCAATTTCGCAGCAAGACTAAATTTTCCATTAAAATAATGTAAAACACCCTTTACTTTTTCTTCACATAAAAGCTCTACGACGATTTTTTCTGCTTTTCTTGAGTGTACAATCAATGGCAAGTCATATTTTTTAGATAGTTTTATTATTTCTCGAAATATTCTAATTTGATTATCTAGATTATTGAAACTTCCATCTAATCCAACTTCGCCTATTGCAATCACATTTTCCTTGACTAAGAATTCTTTTAATATTGTTATTTCTTCATCTTTTGCTTCTTCTGGATAGATTCCTAGTGCAACATAATAATTCTTCCATTTTTTACTGAAATCTATGATCTTTTGATGATTCTTTGATGAGATGCTATTTCCTATTGCTATAGTTTGACTGAGATCTATTAATTTTAATTCTTCATCCTTAAAGTAATCTGGGTGAAAGTGAACATCTATGAATTTCATTTTTTTCTCTTTTTTTCTTTTTCTAACATAATTTTTCTTTTTACAATTTTTAGCGTGTAATTTAGAGGATTTTTAATAGTTTCGCAAACCTTGTCAGGAAAGCATATATTTATATCTTTATAAAATCCTTCTTTATTGCAATTTGGAGGCTTCAATGGTTCCCGCTTTAGGAAATATTTTATTTGTCCATTCAAATAGGAATCTTTTAAAGGGGGTTGATTTTTCTTGTTCCATTCCAAAATAATCTTTTCAATTTCTTCTTTTGAAAAATTCAAAGAGTGTAGATAATTAAGATAGATGAAGAGGGATCTTTTTCTTCCGTCTTTTAGGCCTTCCTTTATTTTTCTTATGCAAGGAGGTTCTGATGAAAGAAGAGATTCCCTTACTTTTTCACTTATTTGAGGATTTATTTCTAATCTTTTAGATTCTTCTTTTTCTTTGATAACTTTATCATTAGTGAAAATATCATTAGAAAAATAGTCTAAACTGGTTATGAAAAGTTTCTTTGCAGATCCCTTGATAGCGTTTTTTCTATTAATGAACCACAATTCTGTGTCTACATTTTCAGGTTTAGCTAATTCCTTTTCAAAGTTTTTGAATTGTTGCTTTGAAATTACAACGCTAACTAGTCCTGATTTTTCATTTAAGCTGTAAGGTGCTCTAAAAAGATGTCTACTTGAAACCAATTGTGTATCTATAGAAACCAACTCTGAAACTTTTAAGGAACCATTTGAAATTAATCTCTCATATGTTTTTCCTGTCATCTTTGTTAAATCTTCAACACTATAATTTTTCAATATATCTTCTTCAATTTTTTTAGAAACTTTCATGTTTATGAAGCTAGATACTTTTCTTGCAGATTCAGGAAACAAAAGCTGAATAGGTTTTTCATTAATTTCTGATGGCAAACATTCAAAAGGAATTCCAATATGAAATCCCTTATTTCCTGAAAATTTTATTCCATATGAAATTTCATAATGATCAAGAAATTGAAGGAATCTTAAAGTTGCTAATTTACTTATTTCTAGATTAAATCCGTCTACATCTAATATAAAATCCCATCCAAGTCTTAGTTCATCATTACTTATTTTTCCTATTTGCAAAGGATCTTTCCATAATTCTTCTGAGAAGTGAAAAGAAACAACTTTTTTCTTAGCATACTCAAAAATTTCTCGAGGATTGGTTATTTTTTCTGGTCTATTGAGATACTCACCTGAAATTAACATTAATCCTACTTCACGATTTTCAGATTCTCTACATATTGCTTCTTGAACCTCTACCTTTGAGTAATATTTTAGTGCTAGTTTTAGTAAGGATATCTCATTCATTTTCTTGTTTCAGACCTTTTTTGTATTTTATAAAGGAATCTATAATTAAAAACACCACGGCAACTATTGTAATGATAATTAAATAATTATAAATAATAATTGGTCTAAAATATGCATCTAAGAAGCTAATTTCTATTGGAATGGTCTCTAGCATATCATCAGATTCTACTGTGATTACTATCTTTAAATTCTCATAGTTTCTAAAATTTATAATAGCCCCTTTAAAGAGGTATGATATCAATCTATCAGACAATGTTTTTGCTTTAGAGTATGTGATATTTTTTTCTTGGAGAGATGGAACAATGATGTATGATTTTGTCTTTTTTTGATATGGAGTAAGTGAAAAAGAATCAACAAAAGAATTGCAATCAATGTTCTTACAAACACACATCCCTCTTACGGTATATGTTTTGTTCATATTTATATTTCTAATCTCTACATTTATCAAGATCCCATCAATTAGCAAATCCTTTATTTTTTTTGCATTCACGTTTATAAATGGTTTTTCTTTAAATATTATTGGTCGATAAAAGGAGAGATCCTTTTCCGGGATAATAATTTCTTCTCCAGGATTTAGGATCCTAAATAAAAATAATGGATTGATGATTTCTTGACTTTCATTTGTTCGAATCATTAGAGAAGAGTTTCCATAATATACAAATATGAATTGTGATTCATCAAAAAATATAACCTCTTCATCAACTGATATGAAAGCATACTCTTTATTTATTTTAGGAATTAGCAGAGTTCTTGTTCCATCTGCGTACAATTCCGTTATTTCTAAATCAAAGGTATTTATGGTATTATTCTCAATAACAAACAACTTTAACTTGTTAAGATTACATGTTTTTGTTCTATTGTGAAACAATTCTAAAAAACCTCTGCAAGAAATTGTTATTGTTTCCAAATCCTTTACAGGAATTCCATTGAATGCTTTTAAGATAGTATCAAAATTTTCCTTTGAATCTTGAGCAAACGTAATTGGAACTAGCAAAGGAAAGATTATTAAAATTATAATGATAGTGAATTTATTTAATTTAAAGAGATTTTGCGTGATTATTGTCATCAAATAATATAAGAAGTGATGTAGTTTAAAATTCTTTCCATTGAGATATAGTCCGAGAAAAGTGATGAAAATAATTTATAAAGAGGAAAGAACATTATTTATAAGCAATGATTGGTTTAACTACATCTACAGCACAGGAATTGCTTAAAAAATTTGGACCCAATGATATAGGTCTAAGAAAAAAGCCAAATCCTTTTATAATCTTCCTCAATCAATTTAAGGATATAGTGATTTATATTCTACTATTCTCCGCATTTCTTTCTTTTTTGATTCAAGAAACATTTACTTCATGGATAATTATTTTGATCGTTTTAATGATTGCTATTCTAGGTTTTATTCAAGAGTTTAGTAGTGAAAAAGCTATGGAGGAATTAGAGAAAATAATAACTCCCGAGATTACAGTTTTTAGGGATAATATAAAGAGGAGAATTTCAGTATATGAATTGGTTCCTGGGGATGTTATAGAGTTAAAGCAAGGTGACATAGTACCTGCAGATTGTACAGTTATAAAAAGTGAGGAATTATTTGTGAATGAATCAGTTATTACTGGAGAAAGTACTGATGTTTGTAAGAAAGCGATCTCAGTAGATATGTCTTTGCCTCTGCAAATGGATAAAATTCAAGAAGATGAGTCTTTTTTGTATGCCGGATCAACTGTTACTGTCGGAAGTTGTGTTGCTGTGGTTGTGAAAACTGGAAAAAATACAGAATTGGGAAAAATAGCAAAACACCTGAGGGAGAAAAAAGATAGATCTATTTATCATCAGCACTTTGAAAAGTTGTCAAAAAAAGTTTCAGTGTATATTATTTTTGCTATAATTTTTATATTTATTTTAAGAATCGTGCAAGGAGGATTTTCTTTTAGTAATATTTCTCATGCGATCATTTTTGCAATTGCAATTGCAGTAGCAGCAATTCCAGAAGGATTGCCTATTGTTGTTACAATTTCTTTTGCACTAAGTGCAAAGAGAATGGCAAAAAAGAATGCAATAATAAGAAAGTTTTCTGTTATTGATAACTTGGGTTCTTTGACTACGATTTGTACAGACAAAACAGGTACTTTAACAAAAAATCAATTAAAAGTTAAAGATGTTTTTGTTTATGGAAAGCCAGCATATTATGATATAAAGAAAGATAATCCTTTTCTTGAAACTTTATACTTCTCTCAAAATGCAGATGTGATTAGAACAGATAAAGAAGAGAAGATCTTGGGAAATAGTATTGATGTTGCAATATTTAAGTTTTTAAGAGCCATAAATTTTAGGACACAAGGTAAAATAATAAGAAAAAGTCCTTTTGATCCTACCAAAAAATATAGTATGAATATAGTTGAGATAGAAGGTAAAAAAATAACAGCAATTAAAGGAGCACCGGAAAATGTACTAAAAATGTGTACTTATGTGAGATCTATAGAATATAGAGAAAAAATTTTGTCATTAAATAAATCTTCTAGATCTGAAATTGAAAAAATGATAGATTTTTATGCAGAGAATGGATATCACACAATAGGTTTTGCAAAAATAGAAGATGGAAAAACAATTTTTATGGGTTTGATTGCTTTTGAAGACGAAATCAGAGAAGAGGTTAGAGAAGCAGTGAAGACTTGTTATGATGCAGGTATTAATATTATTATAGTTACAGGAGATCATTTAAAAACAGCAAAAAAAATAGCAGAAGAAGCTGGTATAACTGTTAATGGTACATTAACGGGTGAAGAGATTTCGAAAATGAGCGATGATGAATTAATGAAAAAAATAAAGGATGTCACAATTTGTGCTCGAGTTAAACCAGAAGATAAGTATAGAATTGTTGAAGCTCTAAAGAAAAATGGAGAAATCGTAGCTATGACTGGAGATGGAGTAAATGATGCTCCTGCATTGAAGAAAGCAGATGTAGGCATTGCAGTTGGTTCTGGTACACAGGTTGCTATTCAAGCAAGTGATGTAGTTCTGAAAGATAACAATTTTGTTACTCTTGTAGAAGCAATAAAAGAAGGTAGATTCGTTTTCTTTAATTTAAGAAAGTATTTAGGATTCCAGTTTTCAATTAATGTTGCTGAAATCCTTTTGATACTTTTGGCAGTTATATTCTTTCTCCCTAATCCTATCACAGCAGTACAGCTTTTATTTATTAATATAATTCTTGATGATATTGTAGGTATTTCATTAACACAACTTTCTCCAGTGAAGGATTTAATTAAGAAAAAACCATTTCTTAATTTGTTGCAGAAGCCTTTACCGCAATTAATATTTTCTTTTGGATCTTTAATTGCAATATTGTCCTTTTTGGTTTTTAATTTCACTTTGAAATATGGTATTGAAGCAGCTCAAAACTTCACATTTTTAGCATTAGGTTTTTTGGGAGTATTAAGGGTGATCAGTTTTACTAATCTTAAACAATCATTTATTAGGAATTTTATTCAATACAAAGAAATCTCTTTAAATTCCATTATTGCATTATTGTTTTTAATCTGCGTATATCTTGTATTGTTCTTTTCAAAAATGCCTCCTTCTTTCTTTTTGATCTTTGTTCTTGTGAATGTTGTTTCAGTAGTGCTGCAAGATATAATAAAGAAAATCTTTGTAAAAGAGGAATTTATCTGAATCCATAAAATTTACCAGTTTCCTTTTGCATTTTATCGAGCCTACTGCCCTCCTTGTTTATTCTTGGTCTTTTACTCTCAGGATCTTTTCTCATTGTTATGCTTAAAAGATTTAGGAATCTGTTTATTCCATCATCTACACTAGTAATTTTCCTTGCAATCCCTTTCTTTGATTTTTCTCCCTCAAATACAATCAATCTATTGCTTATGTAATTTATAAACATGATATCATGATCTACAACTATAGCACTTTTTCCTCTTAAATAAACAAAATCAATTATAGTCTTTGCGACTTTTATTCTTTCTTCTACGTCTAAATATGCGGTAGGTTCATCTAATAAGTATAAATCTGAGTCTTGACTTAATGCTTTAGCAATAAAAACCTTTTGTAGTTCTCCTCCACTCAATTCGCTTAGTTTTCTTTCAAATAATGCATCTATATTTAGTGGACGTATAAGTTCTTTAGAATATTGATTAAAAGCCTCTTTTAGAAATTCAGAAACAAAATAATCTTTATCAAAAGAAAGATATTGTGGTTTGTATGAAATCTTTATGTTTCTATTTATAGTTCCTTTATATTCTACAAAACCACCAAGTGCTTTTACTAATGTTGTTTTTCCAATTCCATTTTCACCTAAAATGCCTACAATTTCATTTTCTCCAATAGATCCTTCTTCAACCTCTAACATAAAATCTCCAAGTGTGATTTGAAGATTAGACCATTCAACAATCCTTCTTTTTTCTATTTGTCTGTGCTCTGATCTTTCAGCAAATTTTAAAGCATAGTCTCTAAAACGGACATTTTCCTCTTTTAGGAATCCATCAAGGTATTGGTTTATACCTTCTCTAACAGTTTTTATAGATGATACTATGCCGTATTCCTTAGGTTTACCATATAGGATGTAAATATAATCTGCAAGATAGTCTAACATTATAAGATCATGTTCTACAACTAAAATTCCTATATCCTCATTTATTTGATTTCTTAGAAATTTTGCAACATTAAGTCTTTCTTTTATATCTAAATAAGAACTGGGTTCATCATAGAGATAGAGTTTAGCATTTCTTGTTGAAGTGGCTGCAATTAACACTTTTTGCAATTCTCCGCCACTCAACTGATTTATCTTTCTATTTAGTATGTTTTTCAAGTCTAATTCTTCAATTACTTTTTTGATGAAGTTTTTTTGATCAGCAGTTTTTAGCAATTCTTCTACATTTTTTTCACCATATTTTTTTACCAATAAATCAACTTCTTGGATTTTATATGCGACTGAAGAAATATCTTTCATTTTTAGAAAAATAGATTGTTCTTCTTGACCTTTGAATATTAGAGATAGCTGTTCAAAAGTGTCGGTAGATTCTTCTTTTCCAAAATTTGGTGCTATAGTTTTACTTAAGATCTTGAAGATAGTGGATTTACCAATTCCATTCACTCCAAGAATTCCCACAATAAATCCAAATCTTGGTGCAGGAAGATTAAACAATTCAAAACCGTTTTTGCCATATCTATGAATAGGGTTTATGTTCAATTTCTCTGGAAGATTTATGATACTAATTGCTTTTGTAGGACATCTATTTACACAGATTCCACATCCTATGCAGAGATTTTCCTCAATTATAGGCTTTCCATTCTCTTCTTTGATTATATCGCTTCCACTTCTGGCTATTGGACAGTAATTTTTGCAAATAAAATCACATCCATGCCAAAGCTTGCATTTATCCTTATGGACTATGGCAATTCTCATATATTGATAAAAAAATCGAAATACTTAAAAATTTATTCATAAATAAATTCTCATGGTATCTTTAACAATTTTTCTTAAGGGAATTTTGATGGGATTTGCAGATGTTTTGCCTGGAATATCTGGGGCAACAGTGGCTATTTTGGTTGGAATATATGATCAACTTATAAAATCTTTTGATCATGTTTTTTTTCATTTGTTTAGCAAGAAGCTATTTTCAAAAGAATTGTTGTTTTTGATAAATCTCTATGCAGGAGTGGGATTGGGAATCATAATTCTTTCAAGGCTTTTAGGTTGGTTATTCAACATTTATAAAAGTGAAGTATATGCTTTTATAATAGGCTTGATTGTGAGTAGTGGAATCATATTAATAAATAAAAATAGAAAACTCTTTAGAAATTTCACTTCATTTTACTTTTTTTCTTTAGGCTTATTCTTGGCTGTACTTTTTAGTATGTTATCTTTCTCGATTTCACAACACAATGAGGTTATTCTTTTAATCTCTGGGTTTTTGGCTATGTGTGCAATGATTTTGCCAGGAATCTCTGGAAGCTATTTACTTTTGATGTTAAATCAATATGAATATGTTATTTCCCTCGTTAACTCTTTTTCGCCTAAACTGATATATTTTGCAATAGGTTTGTTTTTAGGAGTAGGCCTGATGGCAAGATTGCTTAAAATTTTGCTCAATAAGTTCAGAATTCAGACATTATGTTTTTTAATTGGTCTTATTTTTGGTGGCTTATATTTTCCATTTAAAATGGTACAATTGAATTTCATTACAATGATTTTATTTTTAATTGGTTTGTCAATAGGTTATACGTTAGAGGTTTTAAGATGAGTTTTTTTGATAAACTGATTTTAGTTATATTTTTCATATTTTTATTTTTCTTAGGTTTGATATTCTTTTTGATAGCCATTAAGGTTTTAAAAAGAATTTCCTATCTCCTGTTTACCAAGAAGGTCGAGATAAAGGATTTGCAAGAGGGAAGATTTTTAATAAGAGGAAGAGTTATTAATGCTTCAAATATTCTTTATTCTCCACTAACTAATCAACCTTGTGTAGGTTATGTCTTCATCATTAGTGAAATGCGAAGGGTACCAAGTTCTAGAGGAGGAAGTGAAATAAGAGATTATGATCTAGATGTTTTTAAGTCATCAGTTCCTTTTTTTATTTATGATTTCACAGGAAGGGTCTATGTGAATCTTTCTCCTGATAACTTTTATTTTAAGAGATTAAAAATTAAACTATCACCAACATACAGCAAGAACCCACTTTCTGATGGCATTCAGCTAATTGAGAAAAATATTATTTCTACTAATGATTTGAAAGAGTACAAATATAAGTATAGTGAAGGTGTAATTCCAGTTAATTCAGAAGTATGTTTAATTGGTTACTTTAAAAGAGAAGGAAAATATTATAGTGTTGTAAATCAAAATGACGGAAAAACATATGTTTTTCCTGGCACATTTAAGGAATGGATTTTTATAGATTTACTTTTTTTTATTTTTATTTCAGTTTTGTCTCTCATCTTTTTTGGTGGAGCTATTTTAGTTTTAATCTCTCTTTTTGTTGTTTCTCTATTCTGATACATAATGCAAGAGATACCCTTCTTTATGTGAAACAACATTTGTGTATCTACTTAAATCTTCTGCTACTTTAGAAATCTCGACTTTTTTCTCTATTTTTTCATCATAAATTATCTCAAGATATTGATAACTTTCAATAAACTCATAGTTGCTTAATTCTGCGAAAACAAAATCTTCATTTAAGCAATATTTCTCTTCTTTTTCAATTATTAGGCCTTGTTTTACTAATGATTTTAATACTCCTTTAACATCAAACATTCTGACATTTTTTAGTAAATCTTCCAAAGTAAAACTTCCTTTCTTAAAAGCAAATTCCAAGATGTTTAATTCTTTTACTGAAACCTTAGATAAATCTGGAAGTTTTTTTGTAACAAAAAGATCAGGATCAATAACTAAGTTACCATTTACAAGTTCAAATAATAAGTTATACTTTTTTTCTCCACTGTCGCATTGAAATATAACAACAGGAATTAAAACTTTTTTTATCTTTTTTCCAATGTTCATGATCTGAAAATCCTTTTCACTAATTTTAGGAATTATTATGGAAAGCATTTCTTTTTGTTTGAATTCTTCTAGAACTTGTTCAGTGTTGATTTCAGGAATTAGTTTTGATCCACCTCCATGTTTTGATTTTCTAGGTCTAATTTCTACGATTAATGGAACATCTATGACACCAGCGATTAATGCTTGACCTATTTGAAGGTTCTTTAACTCTTCTTCAATATTTTCATATATTCCTTCAACAGATTGAATTATTGATTTTATATCATTTGGATTTGTGACTTTCATAATTATTTGCGTATTGCACTGACTTAATACGTTCTTATCTATTCTGCTAGGTCTTTGAGAAACAACACACAATCCTGTTCCAAATTTTCTTCCTTCAGATGCAATGGTTCTAATTATGTCAGAAGTTATTTTTTCGCCAAAATTTCTTTCAGGGCAAAAATTATGACTTTCTTCAATTATTAAGAAAAAGGGAGGAATTTGATTTGTTTTTCTTAATTCAAATAGATCATAAAGGATTTTAAAGACGATGATTTCCTGAATTTTTGGATCATATCCTTTAAGATTTATTATTGATACTTTGTTGATTTGAACTAACTCGTTATATGGGATGTAATTGCTTGAGAATATACCATATTTAAGAATTTCCTCAATTATAGGCAGTATTGTCCATTTTTTATTTGATTCAGCATTTCTTAAGGAAAAGAAAAGCTCTTGAAGAGACATTTTGTTATTTGTTCCCATACATTCGAATATCAAACTTTGTTGTGCTGCATTCAAATCTTTAAATATTGTTATTAATTGATTTGATGTAAATTCATCCTTTAAAGTTAGAGGATATGCATTAGTAAAGTTTACATTGCCGTATTCTCTAATGTGTTGAGAATATGCTTTTTTTGTGATGTTAAATTTAGGCATTAAACTTAAGTCCTCAGGATTGTCGTTTTCAAGAGCAAGTGTGTTATATTCTCCATGCACATCGATTATCACAATAGGAATACCTTTTTCAATTAATTCTTCAATAATAACTCCTACAGTATAGCTTTTACCAGCACCAGTTTTAGCAATTATTGCCAAGTGTTTGGTTACTATTTTTTCAGCATCTAAATAAACAGGAATTGAAGAATCCCTTAGTAATCCAACATATAATCCATTTTCATTCAGTTTTAGGAATTTTCTTACATCACTTTCGCTTGCTTTCAATACTTCAGAATTTGGTTTTAATGGACTTTTTATTGCTTTAAGTATTCCATTTTCCACATAACCAAGAATTATGCATTTTCCGATTGCTTTATCTTCCAAAAGCTCAATCTCATATATTTGGCCAAGCACATAGCCATATTTTTCATGCCAAACTTGAACATAGTCGTACTTGAAAATTTGTTTAACTATTTCAAAGTTAAATGAGTTTGTTGTAGTTTTTCCCACAATTTTTCCAACTATCATTAATTAGGAAAAATTTTTAATATTTAAAAAGATTTATGAGAAAATTTCTCTTTTTGATTTTTGGTAGAAAAGCAAAAAGAATACAAAAGCGATGGTTTGAGTAGCTATTAGGAAGTATCTTATAGAGGTAATTGAAATTTCATAAAGAAAACCAATTACAGAAGATCCTATTAATAGGGATATTCCGTATACAAAGTTATATAACCCAAAAGCGAATCCTCTTCTTTCTTTAGGTGTTAAGTCTGCGATTATTGCTTTGGTAATGCTTTCATGAGTTGCTAGTATTATGCCTAAAACAGTTATTCCTAAAATTATAGACATTCTGCCTTGAGAAAACAGTAAAAATCCTAATGTTGTTGTAAAAAGAGGGAGATAGGAAACTATTAATATTGATCTGAGGCTTGTTATTCTTTTTTGTAAATCATAGATTTTCCCTAAGATTAAAGCAAATATTGCATCAATTATCATACATGCCCCGTATAAGATTGGAATTACTGAATCTGAATATATTTCGTAATTCTTTAGGTGATATCCTATCAAAGAAAATCCAACAACTCCTAAAGAAGTAAAAAACATGAACATAATATAGTAATAAAAGGAAGATTTTATTTTGATGTTTTTTGTTTCTTCAAATTTTTGTTTTTGAGATGAAGTGATTTGTCCATAAACAAATATGGTAAACAAAAGTAGAATTATGTAGGGAATAAAAAGAGATTTATATGCACCTTGATATTCTTTAATGCCTATTGTACCGCTGAATTGATAAAAATATAGAGACATTAATAATGGTCCCAATAATGCTCCAATCTGATCTAAAACCTCAGAAATTCCGAATCCAATTCCGCTACCTACTTTTTCTGTAGCGAAAGATAGAAGTGTATCTTTTGCAGGACTCCTAAGTGCTTTTCCTATTCTTTCAAGAATGATAAATACAGCAAACAATTTCCAATCCGTAACTAAGAAAAGTAATGGAATAAATATCATAAAACTGTATCCTATAATTGCAAAAATACCATAACTTTTTGTTTTATCTGCAAAAATTCCAGAAATAATTCTAATAGCATATCCAAGAAAGGTTGCAAATCCTAAAACAAATCCTATGATTGTTGGATTCACATTGATCAATTTTAGATATTGACCATTTATGCTGACTCCGGCTTCATAAATTAAATCTCCGAGCAAAGCTATCAAACCAAGAAGAATGATTATTTTCCATGCATCTTTTTTAGATTTTTCCATAAATGAATCAATTGTTTTTTATTTAAAAATTTTTTCAATTACTTAGACATATATTGCATATGTCTTGCATTTTTATTTAGATTTTTTCTTAAATCTTTTAACTATTTTGATTGTATTTTCGTGATGATTAGCGATATCTTTATAAATTTATTTTGTGTATTTTTGTGAACATGACTGAAAAAATAGGTGAAAATTTTACATATCATATTATTGGTTTGGTTTTAAGAAATAGACATGTGAATGCTTTTAAACTTCAAGAGATTCTTTCAAAGTATGGGCATCTTATAAAAACTAGATTAGGAATTCACGAGACTCGATTTGAGCAAGATCATGGTTTGATTATTCTTCATGCAGAAGGCGATCCAAAGCAGTTAGATCTATTAATGAAAGAGTTAAATTCTATTAAAGGGATAACAGCAAAAATTATGACTCTACCTTAAATGATCCTTAAAGATCATTATCTTTCTTTTTTATATTTTTTATCATTGATTTAGATGTTAGATATATCCATTTCCAATGTAGTACAACGTGTAAAAACATTAAAATTGAAAATACAAGCCCTGACCAATTGTGTATTTGAGAATATGTTTCTTTGGATATTCCCAAAAATAGTTGATATTTCCCTTGTCTTACTCCATGTGGAAAAAAGAAAAAAATGATGAATCCCGAGATAGAGGTTATTATCAAAAGAAAAATTAATATGATATCAATAAAATAGTTTATCTCAGATTTTTTCATTTTATCAGATTCCCCACATAGGATTTTCTTTTCTCTTAATTTCTGCAATTTCTCTAAGTACCTCAATTTCGTCTTCACTTAAAAATCTTTTAAATTCCTTTAATTTTTTAAAATTATTCTCGCTGATTTCAGAATATAAGATATCGTCCTCAAAGAAATGTCTTCCATAAACTGCATTAGTAACTGAAATTGCTACAGAATCAAATCTACATGCTTCTGAAAGATTTTTCTTATCTTTTTGGATAGATTTTATTACTCCTAATACTTTTCCATTTTCATCCATCAGCAATCTTCCTGTTTTAAGTTTTCCAGCTAAAACTTGTACTCCAAATATTGCAGGATTTGAATGTCTAAAAATGCAGTTTCTCAATACTTTTACTTTGAATGGATTTGCTAGTTCACTTAAGACTTTCATTTCTTCCTTCATTTTTATTTCATCTTGAAGTTGTTTTAATCTGTCTATTATGTGATATATAATTCTGTCTTCAATGATGATCACTTCACTTTTCCTTACATCTTCTTCTAATTCTTTTGGTAGACTAACATTAAATGCTAAAATAATTTTGTTCTCAAGTTTTTCATTAGATGCTGCTTCGATAACGTCCTTTTTTGAAATCATGCCAACGCTTGCCTTTTTGATTGGGATTTTATTTGCTTTAAGAATGTAAATCAATGCATCCAGACTACCAACAGAGTCGGCTTTAACAATAATACCTTCGTTTGAAGTATCTATAAAAACTTCCTTTAGGATATTTTCTATTTCCTTTCTAACAGTGTTCAATTCTTCTTCAGATTTATATGTGCACATTGGCATACCCGGAATTGCTTTTTCAAGATCCTTAGCTATAACTCTTACCCCATTTGCAGCGTTAACTTCTTTTACAGGTATAAATTCAATCTTTTCATCTCGCATTTCACTCAATGGAGGAGGAAGAAACAAACCTCTAATTGTAGTTGTTATTGGACCATCAATAGAACCGAATACAACTTGATCTCCCACCTTCAAAGTTCCATCATATAATATAACATCAGCAGCAACAATATCTCCCTTTGTTCTTTTTAATTCTAAAATTGTTCCCTTTCCACTCTCATTTTTAAGAATTAATTCTGATGACAAGTACTTTTGAGCTAAAGCCATAAGAATAATTAGTAATTCGGGAACTCCTAATCCTGTTTTAGCGCTAATCGGCACGATTGCTATTTCTTTCGTAAAATCAGTAACTCTATCAAATCTTTCAGCATTTAAAGAGTTTTCATTTAACCATCCAACAATATCATAGATCTTTTTTTCTAGAAGTTCCATTGTTCTATAATTTTGGTTTTCTAAGCACTCAAGCAAATCGTTGCTTTTCTCAACAAATCCCTCGATCCGATCAATTTTATTAGCTGCTACTACAAAAGGAGTTTTGTCTTTTTTAAGAATATTTAGAGCTTCAACTGTTTGTTGTTTTGGACCTTCACTTATGTCTATTACTAAAATTGATAAATCTGCTAAACTGCCACCTCTTTTTCTAAGATTTGTAAATGCTTCATGGCCAGGTGTGTCAATAAACAACAATCCAGGAATTTTTAATTTTAAGGGATATCTTTTGCATAACAAAGAGCCACAGATTTTTTGAATTGTTTCTAAAGGTACAATTGATGCACCTATTGCTTGAGTTATTGCTCCAGGTTCAGCGTTTACTATTGCAGTTCCACGGATATAGTCTAATAATGTAGATTTGCCATGATCTACATGTCCTAATACAGTGCAAATAGGTGATCTGAGTTTATTGTCCATTAATTTTGGAAAAACTCATTCATTTTTAAAATATTCTTTTAAGTTATTTTTTGAGGATCTTGTGGTTCTTTTTCTTCAGTTCCATGAATTTCCGCTTGAGGCAAATCAGGAATTTTTTCTTCTTTAGTTGGTTTTAGATCTATTTTTTCTATTCCTTCTAAAGCATTTCTTACTTTTATCTCACGATTTACTTCATCAATTATTTGATTTATCTCACGAATAAGCTCTTTTCCACGGTTGCCATTAAATAGGTTTCCACTCCATCTGCTTATACTTTTGATAAATTTATCTATTGATATGAGAGGGATTATATTCCAGGGAAATGCTTTTTTAAGAATAAGTATTGTTCTTTGGAATAACCAAGAATGTTCAGGTATTGAAGCAAACATTAAGGTAATAATTTCAGTATATCTCTTACTTTCATAAGGCTTTAAATCTATTATTTTTTTTGCAAAAATTCCAAAGAAAAGAATTCTTAGTGCAAAGCTAGTAGCAAAAACAAAATTATATACCAAATTAGGATTAATCGCTTTATATACCAAAAATAGTAGTCCTGCAATACTACTTCCTAAGAAACAACCAAGTCCAATCATCAAATTGAATAAAGAGAAGGCACTGATTCTGTTTTTTTGGTTAGTATATTCATATATCAATAGTGTGATTAGAGAATCCCAAATAGCCCACCCAATTTGTCCTATGGAATCAAAAAGTAGAATAAATAAATAGTTATGCATAAAACTCCATCCAAATAAAGTGATAGCCATAAGAAACATTCCAAGTCTGAACATTTTTGCAGGTCCAAATCTTGATACAAGTCCTCCGATCACAGGAGACAATAAAATCTTTATTATTGCAGCATTAATCGAAAATAACATAAGATGAAAATAGGTTAATTCTTTTTCTTTTAGAATATATTCTGCACTAAATGGTGCAGAAATAAAAACAGAAACATGTAAAAGTGTTGCATAGCTTAGAAGATAGAGGTATTCTTTACTGAATCTGTTTTTGATATCCCTTAGAAATTTGAGATTCACAGATTCTTCAGAGAAGTCTTCGACATATTCCAGATCAGGAATTTGAGAAAATAAGATGGCAGATATGATTAAAGAAACCATAGAAATGATGAACAGTATGCTAAAGCAAATCAATTCCCCTTCAATTCCAAAAAAAGAATAGTTCTTGAAAATTGTAAAAAAGGCCGAAAGTAAAAGAGATATTGCTAAGAAAACAGTATTTACTAATTTTACTCTATTTCCAAAAAATTTGTATTTTTCAGTTTCAGGTAAGTAATTCTGGACCCATACATTCCATATAATTCCTCTCATGGTAGCTAATAAATAGTAAACTGAAAAAGTGACAATTAGAAAAGCAAGTGGAGAGAGTGATTGTAAATACGTTTTAATTAATAATGTTCCAGTAAAAAGTGAAAAGACAATTGCAAATTGGATCCATGTTAAAACGATTAGAGCCTTTTTTTTAGATCTAAAAAAGTTCACAACTTTGTTAACATAAAGTTGAAAAAATGAATATATTAATCTAGGATATGAGAAGATATAAGTTAATTTATGCCCTGAAATGCCAAGAAAAATTGCAAGTGGAGGGAAATAGGATTCCAAAATACCTGCTATTGTTCCTGGAATTGCTTCGATTTGAATTTTTTTTAATTCTTTTGACATGGGCCAACATTCTTGTTGTCTCTTATTTATAAGGATTTATTAATTTTAGAATTATGTTTATTTTTCACCGACAAATGACTAAAAACCATATTAAAATATAAAAAAGTATACTAATATACTAATTTAATAACTAATCAATCTATTGCAACTTTCTAGGGTTTTGAAGATTTGTTTTTTTATATGGAGAATAAAAAATAACAAAATAACAAAACAAAAATAATCAAAATAATAGCTATCGAGACATAGCAGCTATCAATAATTTCTCTTGGAGCTCATTTTTCATAATATTTATAATGGGTTATTTTTTCAAGGTTTTAAGGTTTTTACACTTTTTTGTAAGTTGTTAAATAAATCTTTTTTTTAAGGTGAGAAAAATGGCAATTTTGGATAATGAAACAAAGGAACAGGTAAAAAGAATGTTTAACCGTATGACGGATTCAGTTCAAGTTCTATTTTTTGATAGTAATACAGAATATGGGCCTTATTTGAGAGAATTGCTTGAGGAATTACAGGAATTAAATCAAAAAATAGTTTTAAAAGTATATGATAAAACGTCCAAAGAAGCACAGGATTTTGGCATTGATAAGTTTCCTGCAGTGGTGTTGATTGGAAAAAATAAAGGAAAAATAAGATTCTTTGGGATTCCTGCAGGTTATGAATTTTCTACATTTATTGAGGATTTGATAATGGTTTCAAATGGAAATGTTGAACTTTCAAAGAAAATAATTGATTCGGTAAGTGAGCTTGATAAGTCTTTACATATTATGGTTTTTGTTACTCCTACCTGTCCATATTGTCCTTCAGCAGTAAAGCTTGCACATCAATTTGCCATGTTAAATGAGAATATCATTGCAGATATGATCGAGGCATCAGAGTTTGAAGATTTGAGTAGGCAATACAAAGTTTTTAGTGTACCTCATACAATTATCAACAGTGGAAAAGCAGAATTTGTAGGTATGTCTAGTGCAGAGAAAGCATGGAACATTATTGAAAATGCACTTAAGTCCTAAGAATCAAATTCTTTAATAAGATTTTTTAGTAGAATTTATTTTTTCTATAAAAAAGAAACTTTTTTATATTGTAATATCCTAATTATTTTTCTAATGAACTTAACTCATGATCAAAAGAAGTTTTTAGAAGAAGTCTTAATTCCGTACATTAGGGATTCTTTGCGCACGGGTTTTAAGAAAGAAGAAATTTATTCAGTATTGATAGAGAACGGCCATGAGAAGGAAATAGTGGATTTTTGCTTTGATGTTGTAGAAGGAAAAAAAGATCTTTGGAAAGAAGAGAAGAAAGAAAAAACATTACCGCAAGAAAGATTTATACAAGAAAAGGAATCCATAAGGAGTTTTGTTCAGATACATCTGGAGAGAGGATTTAAGCTTTCAGAGATTGAAAATGTTCTTTTGCAATTTGGACAACCGAAGGAATTAGTTGAGGAGGTTATTTCCGAATTTAAGCAGAATTTACAACATCTAAAGCAAGAGGGCTCAGGCTCAAATCATGCAGAGCAAGCAAAAAAAAGTTTTGATGACTCAGAAGTTTTCAAAAAAGAGACACCATTTTTTGATAAATGGGTTGATGAGCAGAAAACACTTTTTATTTTGAACATACTTATATGGTTAGGTTTGGTTTTTTTATTTTCTATAAGTTTATCTATTCCGTTTGCATTTCCAGCGATAGCTTTTTTTCCATTGATCTTATATCCATTGCTTGATTCTGTGTTAAAGAAAAAAGCCTTTTTTGTAGCAGGTTTTCTAAGTGCTTTTTTGTTTCCTATTTTACTTCTTCCTTATGCAAATCCGTCCATTGAAAAACTAATCTTCTTTAATGTCCTTTTCTTTTTGTTGTATTATGATGTAGTTTATGTTCAGACATACAAATTGATTATCAAAACCAATAACCAAAAAGCAAAGCAACAAAAGTAAACAAAATCTTTCTTGAAGGATTTTGAGTTTTATGATTTTTATGATTTTTTCATAGTATTTATATATGGTAATATTTTCTTTTAGAAGTAAAAAAAATTTTGTTAAAATTTTTGAGGCGAGAAAATGAAAGTAGATAAAAATACAAAGGTTAAGGCACAGTATGAGCTTTGGGTAGATGAGCAGATGATAGATTCATCTGAGGATGCAGAGTTGTTTGTAGGTTTTAATATGTTGATTCCAGGATTTGAGACAAGAATTTTGGGATTACAAGAAAACGAAGAAACAGAATTTGATGTTCCTCCAGAAGAGGGATTTGGGCAGTATAAATTAGAATTAATTCAGTCAGTTCCATTGAATCAGTTTAGTGAAAAAGAGCGAGCAATGTTAGTTAAGGGTAAGGTTTTACAATTATATGCAAGAGGAGTTCCTTTGATTGCAGTTGTAAAAGATGTTACTCCTACAGACGTAGTTTTTGATTTTAATCATCCTCTAGCAGGCAAGACTCTACACTATAAAGTAAAAATTATTTCTATCGAGCCAATCACAAAAGAAGAAGTAGATGAAATTTTAAATCAGAAATTTCATTATCATTCACATCCAGAACATCACCATGGAGACGATGTTGAAGATGAAGAAATGCATGATGATTCTGATATGGATGATTTTAATGAGGATGATGATTTTGTAGAGGAAGAGTGACAAGATTAGAAATTCAAAAACTTTAAAAACTTTTTTTACTTTTTTTCCCTATGAATTTTGATTTTCATTTTTTAGAAGATGATGCTTATAGTACACAAAAGATTTCTCAAAAGAAATTTTTCAATAGTTTAGATGAGGTTGATCTTTTTTTGGATAGAAATTTAGATGCATTGATCAATACTTTTTATTATCAAAGTTTTAAGTCAGAGAATCTAAAAAATATTTTTCATGATCCTCGAGAATTTTATCTTTCCTACAGGTTAGTTTTGAATTCTTATGTATCAACTTTGAATCGAGTAACGTTTTTTTATACAAAGTTGTATAGAACACAATTTGAGGGTGAAAAGGATTTTGTTGTTGAAGAATTACAAGATAAGATTTTAGACTTTCCAATCTTTGTTTACGGAAAAAAAGAATCTTCAAATTCTGGTTTATTGAGTAAACTAAAGAAAGAGTACAAACGAATAAATGAGTTTCCAGCAAAGATGTTCATTTCTAAGGATAATAGAGATATGATGGCAGAAATAATAACAAGAATTGAATCTGACAACGAAACAGTTAGAAAGGCATTATTTGATCTTTATGTAGCTCGATTTCCATATTCTGGCATACAAAGATATTTAGAGATTTCTACGTTTGAGAAGTAATTTCTTTAAAGGAAATTTTTGAAAAATATAGTTAGAAATTGGATTTGCGGAGGGCCGGATTTGAACCGGCGATGGCACTTAGCCAGTGGGTTCTAAGCCCACCCCCATGGACCAGGCTAGGGCACCTCCGCAATAACAATGGCATATAAAGCTACAGGATACTAAAGATAATAACTAATTTTAGTAAATACTTGCTATTTTATACATTCATACCCTTTTAAAAGTTGCAGGGGGAGGGATTTGAACCCTCGAACCCACTACGGGACTACCCCCTCAAGGTAGCGCCTTTGACCAGGCTTGGCGACCCCTGCAGATTTATTTTTATTGATCTGGTTAAAACGTTCAGATAGGACAAGTAGTTTTTCTTTTTAAATATTTTGCTAATTAACCCATATGTTTTCACTATAAAGTAATAAAAATTTCACAAAATTTATAAACAACCATTCTTTCCACAGATTGGAGGTGAAAAACATGTCAGTACAAAATCCAAACATACCAAGTTGGGATGGTTTGAAAGCTACAGAGGACGAATATGTTAAACAAAAGATGAATTTAGAATCTTTGTTAGTTAAAGCTGTTCTTGAAACTGATGAGTTTGCAAAGAATGTAGTATCTGCATTTTCAAATGAAATAGAAAATATGCTAAAGCGTCCTGTGAATTTTGAAGATAAGTATGAAATAGCAAAGCTATTAGAAACTTACTCTAAGATTAAGGGAGAGATATTTACTACACTTTATGCAATCAAGAACGTTTATGATGCAAAAAAAGCAATAATCATGTCTCAAGATGAAAATATGAGGAATCAGATTTTTAGAACTTTAGGATACAACAGAGAGACACCTCTTGATCAAACAATCTTGGATGGTTTATATGGTTTGGCAGTTTCCTTGTGGAGTCCTTATGGTGGAACAGTATTCAAAAGATTAACAATTAACAACGATTCACTTATTTCAAAAGTTGATGGCTCTCTTAAGGAAATTAAGAAAAAAATGAAAGAGTCAAGAGATCCAAATTTAGAAATAGTTTATACAATGTTAAAGGATTTAAAGAATCAGATGAAAACTGATGGAGTGTCTTATTATAAACTTTTAGAAGATGTTGCTCAAGCACGATACGGAGCAATTGGTTTAAATATGATGAAAGCAGAATACAAAAAATACAAACAATAACAATCTCAGTTTTTTTCTTTTTTTTATTTAAATTTATGTTATTAGGAGTCTATGTTTCTTAAAAATTTAATTAAATTTTATAAATTAGAGATTCTTTTCTAGATTCATGGATTTTTTGATTGCATTTTTATTTTTCCTGAGACATTATGCTTTCTATCTTTTTTTACCGACTTTATTCTTGTTTCTTTATTTTTATGTTCGCTTTATAACCTTAAAAACAATCAACATATACAAGTCCTTAGATAATTATGATAAACTCCTTTTTTTGTTAATTGTTATTTATTTTGTTTTATTAGTTCTCTTATTTTTTATTAGACCTTGGAATTTTAAAATGGGTCAACCGGCCCAAAGCCTCACTTATTTAAAACAAGCAAGATTTTTGGAGATGGGAAACTTTGGAGATTTAATGAATGTTCATCTTGATCATGGAATTCTTCCTGGAGTACTTCTTTTTTTTGTGAATCAGATCTTAAGAAATTATACATTAAGTGCTCAGTTCTTAAATCTCTTTTTTTTGATAGGCATTGTTATCATTTCTTTCAGTTTTTTAAGAAAATTCCATTTTTCAAACACTTTTTCACTTTTTCTTGTATTTTTTATATTGTCTGTTTCCTTTATCTTTCTCAAAAGATTATTTTTCTATAGTTCTATTTTCATAGATCTTTTCTTGTTTTTTGTTTTTCTTTTAAGTTATGAGGAAAAAGATTATTTTCTTTCATTTCTAACTATTTTAATGATGTTTAATACCAGATACCTTTCCTTTGTGTTTGTTTTTATTATTTTTGAGATATTTTTCTTCAAGGTCAAGTCTAAAAAGTTGCGAATTACAATGTTTATACTTGCTCTTCTAAACATATATCTCTTTTCAGTTTTATTAAAAAACACAAATAGCTACAAAAACCTTTCTTTTACTCAATTTGTTGATCTACTTTTTGGTTCTCCTATTCTATTTTATTCAATTTTGTATGTTGTTTTTTTAGGCGTTATTGTGATAGCTTTTAAATCTAAAAAATCTTGGAAAGCAAGATTATCTATTTTGATGTTTGTGTTTCCTTTCTTGTTTTATGATATTTTTTATCTCTTTTTTAAAACTCCCGCATACGAGTGGGATTATCTTCTAAAATCATCATTTTCCCTATTGTTTTTACCACATCTCTTTTACAAGAAGAAGAGCAGAATGCTATTTTTCATACTTTTAGGAATTTATATCCTATTTAATGTCACTTTATTATTTGAAAAGACAAATGAGAATTTCATAGATTTTTTGAAAAAAGAACATTTGATAAATGAGAAAATGAGGGAAATAATTAGAAAAAATAACATAGAAAAAGTGTATATTCCAATCTTAGACTGGAAATTTACTGATGGAAGAAAATATATAGGCGTTCCTTATATAGATACGTATCTAGATACTTTTTATAACATTAAAGTAGAGTATCCAAAGTGTTCCTCTATAGAAGAGTGTTATTTTCCAAGCCTATATCTAAACTCATTTTTAAGAGTTAATGAAAAAAATTTTGATATGTCCAAATACAGATCATATCTCCTGGATGATATACTCATTCTTTTCAAGGCCGATTAAGTTCTATATCTTTATTCCCAACAAAAAAAGAAATTTCTAAAAATTTAAATTATTTCTTCAAATTCTTTTAAATCTTCAATCAGTGCTTTTAAACCTTCTCTAAGGATTCTTTTAATATCTAACTGTCCAAAAGACTCAAGATAAAACACAAATTGATCCTCTAACGGAATTACCTTAATTGCGTCTTCACTTAGTTCAACACATTTGTTGCAGATATCACAGTTTTCCTTGTACTTTGGATTGAGATTTTCATCAAATACTTTACCAGGACACATTGAGATAATTTTTTCTGATAATTCCTTATCTAATTTTTTTGTTTCTATTTGCACGAGATTTCGGTAATAACAAAATCCAGGACTGTATTTGGCATGCTTTTTTCCAGTTCCTAATCTTGCATATCCTGTAAATTCAATTTCTTGATTAACATCTAATTTTACTATTTCCATCATAGGATATACTGGCTTTACTCCAGGATCACTAAATTCTAAATCCTTTGCATACAAAATTCCAGGTCCTTTTTTCTTTGCAAAGACTTCAACAGAACATTTTGCGCAGGTTTTATCAGTACATTCACATTTTTCAGGCAGAATATAACTATCTAAATCGGTTTTTAATGGCAATAAACCAAGCCTCAAGGCAATCATTTCATCATACATTCCACTTCCATTTTTATAGAAAGTGACTTCATCAATTGCCATGGTAGGAACTGAGGAAAGTATATATTTTCTTAGTGCATTCATAAACGCAGAATTTGTTTCTTTGAATATTATCTCAATTTTTTGGTTTGAGGGGTCATATTTTTTAACTTCACATTTCATTTAAACCACCTTAGCTATTTTAATTTTTTAATATATCAGAATTTTTATACTCTTCTACCTCTTCTACCACCTTTTTTTCTGCAACCATCATGTGGAATAGGAGTTACATCTTCAATAAATCCTATTTTCAGTCCTGCTCTTGCCAGTGCTCTTATTGCTGCCTGTGCTCCTGGCCCAGGATTTCTACTTCCATTATGTCCTCCTTGAGCTCTGACTTTCACATAGACTGCTGTTATTCCTCTTTCTTTCGCTAGATCTGCTGCTTTTTTTGCTGCTAACAGTGCTGCAGTAGGACTTCCTTCTAATCTATCTGCTTTGACAACCTGTCCTCCTGAAGCAATTGCTATTGTTTCACTTCCACTCAAATCAGTTATATGAATTATGGTGTTGTTGTAAGAGGCGTAAATATGAGCAATTCCCCATTTTTCATTTTTAGTCATTATTCTCACCTTGATTTTGGTTCTGATTTTTGCTGTTATTTATAGTTCTTTCAGGGTGATCAGGATTTGCAAAAGGAGAAGTATCTCTAAACTTTATGCTATTTTCCTCATAATTTTTTACAAGATATGAGGGAGATGAAACTACTCTTCCATTTACTTCAATATGATGATGGACGATCATTTGTCTTGCTTGTTTAATTGTGTTTGCTAGTCCTTGTTTATAGACAAGAGTTTGTAATCTTCTTTCCATTAAATCTTCTATAGTCAAAGACAAAATTTCGTCAAGTGTAAAATTTCCCTTTAATAAATTCAGTCTTCTAATTCTTTCAAATAGTAATTTTTTTTCTCTTTCTGCTTCAGGATCTGTTCTAGAGATCAATTTTTTTGCTTGTGATTTTATTTTTTGAAGAATATAATTTAATCTCCAGATTTCTCTTTTTCTTCTTAATCCATATTTTTTCAATAGTTCTTTTTCATACTCAATTCTTGATTTTTGCCACGGATGAGATGGATATGCAATCTTGTTTTTAAATTTTAGAACCATTTTTATTCACCTTATCTCGTTTTTATTTTTCTATTTCTAATAATCTTGCTCTTTCTGTGATTTGATTTTGTTTTTTGTCCTCTTACAGGTAAACCTCTTGCATGTCTTAATCCAACATAACTCTTAATCTTCTTTTGATTAGTGATATCTCTTTGAACGGCAAAATCCCAATCGTTTACTGTTAGATGATAATCTTTTCCACTTTCAGGGTCTCTTCTTCTGTTGAATAACCAGGAAGGAATACCATATTTTTGAGGATTTTTCATCGCATCATTTAATTTAACTATCTCTTCTTCAGTTAATTCTCCAACTTTCATTCTAGGATTAAGATTTAGGGCTCTACATACTGCATTAGCAAAACTGTATTTAACACCTTTTATTTTTATTAAACCATAAAGGAGTTGTTTCTTTCCTAGAATATCAGTATTGTTAATTCTTACAATGTCCATAAATTGACGTTTTTCCATCTTTTCACCAATAATTGAGATATTAGCTTAACAAGTGGAAACTGGTTGGATTTATAAATATTTTTGAAAGGACACTCAGTGAATGTTTTAAGTAGATCGTTTTTTTGATTGATTGATATATTTAACCGCTGCCGTTTTTAGTGTTAAATTTTTTAAGTTTTTTCTGATTCCAAGGTTTTGATATTTCAATAAAATGGGGAAAAAAATAAAAATCAATTCACTTTTCAGTGGATAAAATGGTAAGATTAGAGAAAGGGTTAAAGAATTTGGTGCTAGGGGTCTCGTTAATACCTACATTATTAGGCATAACCCAAGAAGCAATAGTAGATAGAATTAAAGATAAGCCATTAGAAAGAGGCAATGAGATAAGAGTAGAGATTAAGGAAAAGCAACATACCAATACCCTAGAGAGTATAGTGTTAGCAAATCAAATAGATTACTCATATTTAAAAGATGATATAAGAAGATATAAAAGAATATTATCTCGTGAGTTTTTCTTGCCGATGATTTGGCAGGGAGAAGTTCCTCAAAAGCCAGATTGGTGGGATAGGACATCAGGGGCTCATACATTTTTGTATTACATACATTTTCTAGGTAAATCGCAGAGGTTAGCAGGAGGTTATGTAGATGAAGGAGCTAAGTACAAGGCAGTAGAGATACCGAGTAAGAAGCCATATTTTGAGACAGCAGGGTTATATGTAGTGATGGAGTTGGATCCGATGATATACATACAAGAGGTAGATAGGCAGCCGGAGAGGATAGATAGGGAAGATTTAATAGCAAGATTGAAGAAGAATTTTAGGGTAGAGGTAATAAATTCAATAGTATTTGAGGATTGGTTAGATGATAAGAGTTTTCAATACAGGCCGAGGATAGAGAGAAATGGTAGATTAGTGTTAAAGGATAGAGATGATTTGATTCAGCAGATATGCAATAGTGTGAAATTATTAACAAGGGTTAATGACAATGTAGTGTATTATTATTTACTTACATCATACAAGCATCCATTTTTAAGAGTATTAGGAAATACTATGTTTGCAGATCCATATTCAGGTGCAATGTTTGCAAGGATTCATGAGATT
>JAWBOS010000010.1:0-21814 GCA_038825875.1 Candidatus Woesearchaeota archaeon
GTTTAATTTAAGTGATTTAAGAGCAAACGACACAACGTGGCGTGTTATTGGAGATATAGATCTGGATGGAGTTGGAGAAGAAGTAAGACTAGACAATTCTACAGGAGATCTCTATTTTATGTTAAAACTTTCAGGACAAAGAAGGACAGTAGGAATAAATCTTTCAGGCTATAATTTCACCGAAGGTAATTATGTTAAGATTGAGGATCTAGAGCTTTATGATCCTGTAAGTGAAGATATTTGGGGTTTCATACAAGTAGTTGGAAATGTTTCAGAAGATAATTCTTTTGTGGGATTAGATGCAAGATTGAGTGAATTCCCAAGATTGCCAGAACATCAACTTTGCACATTTGAAAATTTGATACCTGAAAGATATTACTGTATTCAGATAAGTTTTGGAAAGAATCAGGATGTTATTTTAGAAAGTGGTGAGATCTTTAAAGTACTTTATAAGTTAAAACCTGCCAATCAATTGGGACAAGATGAAGATTTTGGATTTAAATTTATTCCAAAACGTGGTCAGGAGACAGAGATTTCACTATCTACACCTGATGTTTTAGTGAGTCAAACAGAAATGTTGTATCCTAGATAAATATGATTTCTAATTTTTTGTCTAAGTTAAATAAAGATGAGTTAAATACTTCAGAAGTTCAAGAATCGCAGAATACACGTTTAGAGCGTTTAGAGAAAATAATGAGTATTATGTTAGAAGAATTGAAAAATCTTCTAACCTTACATGATTCTTTGAATAAGAAAGTAAAGGATATTGAATCTCAAATTAGAACTATAAAGTTATCTGTTGATGAAGTCCAATCAAAGATTAATGTGCAGCAACAAAGTAAGGAGGAGATAGATAAACGATTTGCACAATTAGAATCTAGAATGAGTAAGTTTGTTAGTTTATATGAGGCAGTTACTAACATATATAATCCATTTGTTAAAAAATCAAGTCTTGAGAAGTTAAGCAATAAAGCTGCGGATTCTGAAAAGGATAGGAAAAAAGGATTAATAATATCTGATTCAATAGAGGGAGTTGAAAAAGTTTTAGAGAATGTTGTTTCAGATACTCAAGAGTTTCAAAAGATTGATCTTCCGCCTGGGAATTCTGTCACAAGTGATTTACCTCAAAGAGAGATGTTGTATTTGAAGTATTCCCAAGAAAAATTTCCTGAGTTACTTGCTTATCTTGAAAAGTACAAGATAAATGAAACATTGCTGAGGGATTTGTTGAAATCTTTGATTACCTTGGAAGTTAAAGATGAATTAATTTATAATAATGAAAAGTTAAGTATAGAGCAGATAGTAGATAAGATCTATTTTGTATTGGATGAATTTAATTTTTCATCTATAAAGTCAAATCTTTTAAAAACATTTGAGGGAACTCCATTTTACTCCTACATATTTAATGCAAAAGATGTTAATTCTTTAAGAAGGATTTTGTTGATGATTTTAGTCAATTATTATATTGCTACAAGAAGATAAAATCTTCATTTTTATTAGGGGATATAATTTTTTAGTTCCTTTTCTAATTTTTTAAGGGTTCCACTTATCTTAATAGCTCTAGTATCTAAAAAAATAAAACATCCTACGACTTCTTTTACAAATTTTCTATTTGCTTTGAGTATGAAAATGTGCTTGTTATTCACAGATCTTTGAGTAATAATTTTTATGCCTGCAAGACTGTAGTTTATTTTTCCATAAAGTTCCTTAAATTTTTTTTCAAACAATTTCCTAAAATCTTTATTCAAACAAACACACAAGATGTATCGGTTCTTTTCCCTTAATGTTGGTTTTAAAGGTTTCATTTTCTTACTTTTTCAAAAAATTCTCTAACAAATTTGATTCTTTTTTCAATTTTCTCTTTTGATCTAAAGGAATCATATACATTAGCATTTCCTAAATAATTCATTAATTCCCACATAGAAATTCCTAAAAGATCAGAAGTTCTGCTTAGTGTTAATCCGTGATATATAATTCTAGCACCTTTTTTTATCTTAGACTCCACAATCACATGTTGAATACTTTCTTTTATTTCCTTATTTACTTCGATAAGATGAAAAATGTTTCTATATGCACGATTAAATTTTGCAAAATCATCCCTTTGTAAGCTAATTAATGCAATTTCTAGGTTATTAAGTACTTTTTCTTTCAATCTTTCTTTTTCAATTGTATTCAATTGTGTCTTGAATATTTTGTACAGTGAATATATTAACACAGCAGTATTTATGCTATCTTGATCTTGATGAACAGTACAATTATGGATAGTATGATCACTAATTTCTTTCAGAAGAGCAATTTTATCATCTCTTACGCATTTTATAGATTCTTGAAGTACAGAAATGATGTCCTGTTTTACTGTTTCAATCATAAAAATTATAAATTCTTCTATTTTAAAAATTTATTGATGTACAAGATTTGTGTTTATTATGAAATAGGATCAGAAAGGATTATTGATTATTTTCCAAAATCAAACATAGATCCGCAAATAATTAAGAGTATTACACTTGCTTGGGAAAATCAAATCTATCGGAGGATTTTAAAATTCCTTTCAGAAAAAGGAAGCGTTAAGCTTTCTGTTTTAGCTAGGGAGTTAGGACACTCAATTTCTACGATTTCTGAAGCAGTTTCAAAATTAGAGTCTCTTGATTTGATAGAGTCCAATATAATTTATAAAGAAAAGAAGCAAAGAATTATTAACACTAAAGTTCTTTTTGTCACGGAAAATCCAAAGTTTAAAAGAATATTTAATCGACTTATTTCGCAAGGAATCTGGATAGATATGAAAAAAACAAAGGTAATTATTAATTTTTTAAAAGAAAATCGAGAGCGTTTTTTTACTGCAGAAGAAATTTCCGTTGCTACAAAAATTCCAGTAGATGAAGTTAAGGTGTTGTTAGAAAATTATGAGTCTTTTATTACAAGAGCGTTTTCAGAAGCATTTAAGGAAATTCCATTTGAAAAGGTTGTCATGTATAGGTACAAAGAGAAATGATTCTAAAAAAGAGAAGGATCAACTATTGCTCGATATCCTAGATTAGATAAGTTTTCAGTGAGATTTGACAGATATTCTGATGAAAGTGAATTAAGAAGTTTATATCTTCCTCTAGATATGGATGGGTTGAATGGAGTAAGAATTACGAATGGATAAAACCCAAAGTTACTTATAAATTCTAGTTCATTTACAATTTGGTCCTTTGTATAAAAAATTCCAGGTAATAGAGTGAATTTGAAATAAGGGATTATATTGTATTTCTTTAATAAGTGAAGTGAGTAGAAAATATCATAAAGCACAATCTTTTCATTAGAGAAGAAGGATCTTGTATTAGTTAATCTGTTGAAAAGCAAATTGTCTGAACTCCACCAGGAAATGATAAAATTTTTTACATCATTTTCGAGAAGTATCTTTAGATTTTCTATCTTGCTTAGGTTTGTTAGTATCCAAATCTCTCTTGACATTCTATAATTTCTAAATATCTCGAGAATTAAATCTGCTTGGAGAAGTGGTTCGCCGCCATAAATAAGAACTTTATTATTATTTGTTTGTGAAATTACTCTCTTTATATCCGAGAAATCTCTTAGATAGATTTCATCAAAAACTCTTTCTTCATACTTAGGGCAAAAAGGACAATTGAGATTACATCCTAAAAAATGGATTCCTAAAACATTTCCAAGAATTTCTGTGTGTAATTCTTCTATTTTTTTTATGTAACCCTGCATATTTTAATGAAAAACTTCACTCTAAATAAATCTTTTCATAAAAATCCATCAAGAAAAAAAATTTATTTTTTTTCTTCTTTTTGTGTTTTTGCAATAGATAATATTACGTCTAAGCGTTCATTTTTTTTGACATCTTTGTATGAAACAGGATATTTTGTTGGTAGTTTCATCTTGAATTTTTTTATCTTTCTTCTTTTAAAAATATATTTGAACTTTTTTTTACTTATCGGAATATATTTATTATGATAGTTTTAATGTGAAAATTATTTTTTAGAGATAGAATTTAAGTGGTGATGTGCTCCGTCCGGGATTTGAACCCGGGTCAGAGGCTCGAGAGGCCCCTATGCTTGGCCGCTACACCAACGGAGCAAGTAAAATGTGTTTTCTTTCTTTATTTATAAAAGTTCTTATTCTAAGAAAAATCAAAAAAATTAAAAATTTATAAAATCATGCATTATCCATTTCATACAATTTTATCTATAGAGGTGAGGACATTGTTTTATAGGTATGTTATGAAGGATTATGTTAGAGTTCCTCCACATTTAATTAATAGAGAAATTCATGATTCCTTAAAAAAGGCATTAGAGGACAAATTTTTAGGAATGAATGATCGGGAATTAGGAACAATTTTAGCAATAGGAAAAATTGAAAATGTGGGTGAAGGAATTGTGATTAGTGGAGATGGCGGAATATATTATCCTTGTGATTTTGAGGTATTTGCATATAAACCCCTTTTACAGGAGGTTGTGATTGGTAGAATATTGGACATTACTGAATTCGGGGCATTTATTAGTCTAGGTCCTTTTGATGGTATGATTCACATTTCACAGTGTATGAATGATGTAGTTACATTTTCAAAGTCTCAAGTTCTCACGGGAAAAAATACTAAGAAAACTTTGAAGATTGGAGATGTATGTTTTGCTAGAATAATTGCTATAAGTTTAAAAGATATTTTAAATCCAAGAATAGGATTGACAATGCGTCAACCATATCTAGGAAAAGAGGATTGGTGGGAAAATGAAAAAGGTGTGTAAACATTGTCGTTTGATTGTAGATGAGGATGTAAAAGAGTGTCCTTATTGTAATACCTCTGATTTTGTAGAGGGATATCGAGGAAGGATTTATGTTATCAATCCTGATCTTTCAGAAGTTGCGAAAGTAGCTCAGATCAAAAAAAAGGGAGATTTTGCCATAAAACTTTCTTATTATTGAGGTGAGTCATATGAATCTGCAAATATTACAAGATAAAAAAGAATCCAATTTAAAGCGAACGATTTACTTTGTTAAGATCTCTTGGGAACAAGCTTTACCAAGTAGAAAAGAAATAAGAGAGAAATTTCTTGCTCTAAAACAGACAAATCCCAAAACGACATTAGTAAAAAAGATTCATACAAAGTTCAAGAAAAGAGAGGCTTTAGTTGAGATTGTGTGTTATGAAGATGAAGCATTAATGAAACAACTCGAACCGAAGAGATTTTTGGAAGTTAATGGTTTGATTGAGGTGAAGCAATGAGAAACAAATCAGTTGAAGTATGGAAGTACTATCAAATTTCAGAAGGAAAAATTCAGAGATTAAGGAAAAAATGTCCTAAGTGTGGAGATGCATTTTTAGCGGATCATAAAACAAGATTAGTATGTGGAAAGTGTGGTTATATGGAGAAAAAATAAAAACTCTATATATTTGATTTTTCTTGTTCTTTTAATTCTTCTTTTACTGCACATTGTGCTGCAACTAATTTTGCAATAGGAATCTTATATGGACTACAACTAACATAATCCATTCCTATAGAATGGCAGAATTCAATACTTTTAGGATCTCCTCCATGCTCTCCACAAATTCCAATTTCTAGATCTGGATTTCCCTCTTTACCTTCTCTTATTGTTATTTCTATCAATTTTTTTACTGCAATGTCAAGAGTCTTGAAAGGATCTTCTTGGAAGATAGCTTTAGCAAGATATTCTTGCATAAATTTGTTAGCATCATCTCTAGAAATACCTAATGTAGTTTGAGTAAGGTCATTTGTTCCAAAACTAAAGAATTCTGCCTCCTTTGCGATTTCTTTTGCCATTATTGCTGCTCGAGGTAATTCAATCATAGTGCCAATAGAAATATTTAGTTTTATTTTATAGTCCGAGCACATTCTATGGATAATATTTAGAATGTATTCTTTTATTATTTTTAGTTCTTTAGCATCACTTACAATAGGAATCATAATTTGAATCTTAGGTTCTATATTCAGGTTTCTTTTTACAAAAATCGCTGCCTCAACAATTGCCTGCGTTTGCATTCCATATATCTCAGGATATGTTATTGCAAGTCTACATCCTCTATGGCCTAGCATTGGATTATCTTCATGTAATTCTGATATTTTCTTTAATACTGCTTCTTTGCTAATTTCTAATGTTTTGGCTGTTTCAGCAATACCTTCTTCGGTTTTTGGCAAAAATTCATGCAATGGAGGATCTAGGAGTCTAATAGTAACTGGTTTATCTTTCATTAGTTTTAGGATTTCTATGAAGTCATTTCTTTGCATTGGCAATAATTCTTTAAGAGCACTTCTTCTTTCTTCAATACTGTTTGAGAATATCATTTTTCTTACACTTAGGATTCTATTTTCGTTAAAAAACATGTGTTCAGTTCTTGCCAATCCTATTCCTTCAGCTCCAAATTCAAGTGCTTTAGCAACATCTGTTGGTGTTTCAGCGTTAGCTTTCACCTTTAATCTTTTAACTTCGTCACACCATTTTAGAAACGTTTTTAGATCCTCATTAGTTGAGGGTTCGACAAGTTCTTCTTTTCCAAGATATATGCATCCAGTGCTTCCGTCAATGCTAATATATTCTCCTTCTTTTACTATCACAACTGAATTGTTTATTTTGAATTCTATAATACCTTTGTCTTCATAAATTGTTAAATTTTCACATCCAACTACTGCAGGTTTTCCCATTCCTCTAGCGACTACTGCGGCATGACTTGTCAAACCTCCTCTTGCTGTTAAAAAGCCTTTTGCAACAGCCATTCCTCTTATATCTTCAGCACTTGTTTCAGTTCTTACTAGAATTGATTCTTCGTCGGCTTTTTCTGATTTAAGGACTACTTTTCCAACAGCGCCACCAGGGGATGCAGCCAATCCCCTTCCAATTAATTTGCTTTCGCTAGAAACTTTCAATTGTTTATGGAGTAATTGTTCAATTTCTTGAGGTTTTATGCGCAAGATTGCTTCTTTTTTGTTTATTATTTTTTCCTTTACAAGATCAAGTGCAATCTTCACAGCAGCTAAAGCAGTTCTTTTTCCGGATCTCACTTGAAGGATAAATAGTTTTCTTTTCTCAATTGTAAATTCTATATCTAGCATGTCTTTGAAATGTCTCTCACATTTTCTTTTGATATCTTCTAACTGAGAATATATTTCAGGCATTAATTTTCTTAGTTCTTCAATATCTACTGGTGTTCGTATCCCTGCAACTATGTCTTCTCCTTGGGCATTTGTTAGGAATTCTCCAAAGATTTTGTTTTCACCGGTATTGGGATTTCTTGTAAAGAGTACTCCAGTGCCTGAGTCTTCACCCATGTTTCCAAATACCATTTCAACGATATTTACAGCAGTACCTAATAAACCGGTTATATTGTTTATCTTTCTGTATGTTTTAGCTCGTTCATTATTCCAAGATTTGAATACTGCATCAATTGCCATAAATAACTGTTTGTAAGGATTTTGAGGGAATTCTTTTCTGAATTTTTTATAGAGTTCTTTGTATCTTTCAATTAGAATTTTAAGATCTTCTATGCTAAGATCTTTGTCATATTTGACTCCTTTTTCAGATTTTAGTTTTTCAAGTTCTTCTTCAAATCCCTCAATTCCTAAAACCACATCTCCAAACATTTGAAGTAATCTTCTGTATGCATCATAAGCAAATCTTTCATTGTTGGTTTTTTTTGCTAAAATTTTTACGTTTCTATCATTAAGACCAAGATTTAAAATCGTGTCCATCATTCCAGGCATGCTTACTTCTGCTCCACTTCTTACTGATACAAACAAATCCTCACCAAATTTTTTTCCGCTCAATTGTTCAAGTTTTTTCATACTTTCCATGACAGCGGTCTTAAAATCTTTAGGATATGTTTGATTGTGTTTGTAATAGTAATCACATATTTCAGCGCTTATTGTAAAGCCATTTGGAATTGGAACTCCAATCTTCTTTAGCTCACTTAGTCCTGCACCTTTTCCGCCCAGGATTCTCTTACTTTCAATTCCTAATTCTCCAAAAAAATAGATGTATTTGTTGCTTATTTCAGATTCTTTTTTGAACTTGAATATCAAGATCTCACCTAGAGGATTGATAACAGAAAGGATTAATAAATATTTTTATTATTTAACCTTCACGTAGTGGTAAGATTTATTTTTATATCACGTTGGTTATGACTCATTTCTCTACGACACCCATATGAAACATTAAACATTATAAAAAGATTTAAAAAAATTTATAAATAAAAAAGCATAAAAATTGATGAGGTGTGAATATGAAAAAGGCAAGTTTAAATATGTCAATTTCCACAATAGTAACTTTAATTCTAGCGATGACATTGTTAGGATTTGGTTTGATGTTTATTAGAGGTACCTTCTTAAAGGGTTTTCAACAATTTGAAACTGCAGATGCAGAAGTTGAAAGAACGCTTAAAGAAAGATTAACATCAGGAAGTGAAAGGTTGGTTTTGATGACGGATAGATTTGAAATAAAAAGAGGAGAGAGCAAAAGAAGTGATTTTGGTTTAAGAAATGACTTAGGAAAGGATGCAGTTTTTTACTTTAAGGGTGGAAATTTGAGTGAGGAGGGTGCATATACTCCTGAAATAGTAAACGGTCAAAATGACTACAGATCAGGAATTATTCAGTGTTACTCCTCGGATTCTGATACTCCAAATAATGCAAAAATTGCAATTACTTTTACAAGTCCAGAAAAAATCTTGTTGAAAGAGGGCGAGGCAAAGACCTATCGTTGGACAGTTACTGTAAAGTCCAATGCAAAGCCTTCAGCTATATACTATTGTTCTTTTGTAGTAGACACTAACGAAACAGACACTCATCCATATGCACGAGTTGATTTTGTTGTTGAGGTTAAATAAAGAGAAAGAAGGATGTTAAACAGAAAGGCATTAGAATTGCAAATTGGATTTTTAGTGATAATAATTTTGTCGATATCAATTTTAATACTTTCTTTTTTCTTATATCAAAGAGTTTTTAGTGGTTCTCAGCAATTATCTGATGACCTTAATAGGGAGATAAGATCAAAGATTGAGAAAACTATTTTAGAAAGTGGAGAGATAATTAATCCTTTAGCAATTCCTTTTAATTTTGTTACTATACAAGGCAGAGATATTGCAAATTTTGGATATGCAATAATTAATGATCATCCATCTTGCATATATTTCAAGATATTTGTATCTTTTGATGAAGCATATAGATTTGATAAAACAAAAATTGAAAATGCTAATAGATACTTTTATATTGATCCTCGATATGTACAGGGTAATGTACTCCAGGTCAGGAAGAAGGATATTGTGTTCAAGAACATAGGAATTAGCTTTAAGCGTGAAGCAGTTAAAGGAGTGTATATTTTTAATGTTACAGCACAATGTGGAAGTTCTGAGAATACAGTCAGTGAAGGTTGTGGATATCCTACTAAAATCTTTGTTGTGGTGAAATGATGCGTTCTAGAGGTGCAATGTCCATTCAATTTAATTACATGATAATAGTTATTCTTACTGCTATAGCTATGGTATTTGGATTTCTTTTTATGTTGAATTTTTTGTCTTCAGGAAATAAGGCTAAGGATATTATTACAAGTGAGATTAAATTGGATATAGAATCCAGGTTAAAGACTACTGGTAAAGTAGCTATTTTGCCTGATTTTTTAGAAAAAAAAGAGGATACTATTTACATTGGTATTAGAAATGTTTTCAATGATTCTAGAAAGTTTGTTGTAAATTTCAGTATTAACAAGTATGTGATTAATGAACAATTCATGACTCCTATGAGATATGAAGAGTTAATAAATTCCTCAGAATTGAAGATAAAAAAATTTTTTATAAATAGAAAGATTCTTGAGAAAAAGATTGACGAGTTTCCAATTTTTATAATAGTAAATGTTTATCACCAAAACATTGATGGGAGTTATGAACTATATCATCAAGGGTTGGTGAGAGTTGAATGATTGCTTTAAATAATTTATGGTTGTTTTTAATCTTAGCAATTTTGGTTCCTTTTTTACTTAATTTTATATTTATTTGGATAGAATCAAAATACAAATTTATTAGTAAAAGAAAAGAATTGCATAAGATTCTATTTTTGGGTATTTATCCAATACTTTTATTTTTTATTTTAGGGATTCTTTTTAGGATTCTGATTTTTCAGAACATCACTTTTTTTGGTTTCTCTGCCATTCAGAAAGGATATGATTCAATAATAATATTTCTTGTTGTTCTTTTAACTACAAAGATTTATGATTTGATTAATTTTTTGATAAGATATGAAATCAAAGAGAAAAGGATTGATATTCTAGAGGCATCAGGATTCAGACTCTTTCAAGTGATTGTTAAAATTATCATTTTTTCTATTGGCATATCATTTATATTGGTTTTATGGGGAATAAATTTGACTATTGTTTTGGGTAGTTTAGGTTTAGCTGGTTTGGCTGTTTCACTGGCTGCTAAAGATACTCTTGAAAATTTTTTTTCTGGTGTTTTTTTGGTTTTTGATAAATACTTTAGGGTTGGTGATTATGTGGAATTGCCTTCTTTAGGAATTAGTGGAGAAGTTCTAGATATAGGATTAAGAACAACAAGAATTAGATCCTGGAATAATGAAGAACTTATAATTCCAAACAATAAGGTTGCCAATGATGTGATTAAAAATGACATGTATCCAACACCAGAAGTTAGAGTTATTATTCCTGTTTGTGTGGAGTATGGAACTGATTTAGAGAAAGTAAGACAAGTAGTTGAAAGAGAAATACTCAAACTTCCAGAGGTTCGAGTTGATGAAGATCACAAGATTCAAGTTCTTTTAATGTCTTTTTCAGAAAATGGAATTAATTTAGAAATCAGGTTTTGGGTTTCACATCCAAGGTATAGATTTAATGCCAAGATTCTTGCAAATGAATTCATCTATCATGCCTTTAAAAAAGAAGGAATTGAATTTGCATATCCTGTTAGAACTGTGTATTTGAAAGATCATAAAAATAAATGAAATATTACTTGTTTAAATATTTCTTAAAGATCTTATTTATGTTATCAGAATCTATTATTTCCTGTTCTTGATTTTCCTGTGTTGTCTGATTATTTTCTACCTGTTCTTCTATAGTTTGTGTTTTCTGAGTTTCAGAAATTTCTTTTTTCTCAGTTCCTTTTTCATCAATCTTTTCTTGTGGTTTTAAATTTATGGTGATCTTTTTCTTTTCAAATGGTTCTTCAGAGGATTTCTGAAATATCTTTTCAAAAATCATTGAGGGCAATAGAAGAAAGAACAGGTACAGCACGTAGAAAAATCCATATGTAAAGGAAAAAGCGTCAGAGTAATTTAAAATTTCTCCAACTATATTGTTCATGCTATCTTCATATTCCTGTTGATTTGAAAATATTTTTTGAAAAAAGATCCTACCATATTCATTAGGATAAAAGAGTATAAATATTGTTAAAAGGCTATATATTAGAAATAAAAATATCCCATATCTTTTCGAAATTGAATTCTTCCTAGGCAAGAATGATTCAAATATAAAAGAAAGAATGAAAGATCCAAGAAAAAATAAGTGTTCAATTCTCTTAATGAATGCAAATAAAAACAAGTATATTCCTATTTTAAAGATCAAGCTATTGTTTCTTTTAAGAATAATTCCATTAAATATTCCAAAAGCAGGTGAAAATAAGATCATTCCTAGCATTAGGTAAATAAAAGAGGTTCTGGAAAGCGATAGAATCTCTTCTAAAGGAAGTATAAAAATCCTAATGAGAATTCCAACTGTAAAAATTCCTACAAAGTATGAGATGATCTTTTTAATGTTCATTGTTGACTTTCAGTCACATTTTCTTTTATTATCCAGGGTGCAATAAAAAATGAGCAAATAAAGACAAAAATCTTTGATACTATAAATAAGATATTAAAAATTAGCAATACAAAAAGTGCTAGTATGATCTTTATCAGAAAATTTAATTGTTTATTCTCTTGAAGTGTATTTTTAATAGAATCTTTTAAGACTCCTTGGGTTACATTTAGTGAATTTTTAAGGATAGATATGCTTTCTATAGGTACTTTATCGTGTTCAATTAATATGCCTGTTTGTTTCTGTAATGTCTCAGATGCTATTTTTCTTAGAGTATCATCTGTAAGCAAAAAGTCTGTAGTTTCAAATGAAGATGAAATTATGCTCTCTAATACGTCTTCTTTTGCAAATAAAAAGAAATAGATAAGGAACAGAAAAAAGCAGATTGAAGAGGTTTTAGAAAATATATTTGAGATATGATAATTAAGTGCAGATACCTTATTATTGTATGTCTTTATCACAAGAGGGACAGGAAAAAAGGAATAAAATATTGATCCTATTGAAAAACCAATTCCCAAGAATTTCAGCAAAACATTTCCAGGAGCTATTAGAAAAATTAAACCAGGCAGAATACTAATCATATTAAGTGGGAATTTTTGTAAAGCAAAAGATAGGAGAATTAAAGTTACTAATGCTAAAAGGAAAGATGCTATTATGAATTCCTTAAGTATCAAATTCAGATTATTAATCCAATAAACTAAAGATAAAATCTTTTCAGTTTGAAATATCGAGAAGTTTTTAATTGTAAAAGCACACAAAATAGAAACTAGAAATAAAGCTATTAGATGTAACACTTTCTTTATTGTTGATTTTTGAAGATCCATGGTTCATATATTTTGAAAATTAATTTAAAAATTTTTCCCAATTAAGCAATCAATGTTAGGAATGCTTTCTGTAGAAGATATATTGAGAATAGTATTGTAAGTATAGGAACATTAAAAAGGAAGCAAGCGAACAAGCCATAAATCCCTGCTATAAAGTCTCCAAATGTTGCTAAATCACCGAAAAATAAGGCAAACTTAACTATAGAATATATTAAAAATAGAATTCCTAATCTTATAGATACATCCTTAGGTAAGTAATTCATTAAAAGGAGAAAGATTCCAAATATAAGATCAAGAGTTCCTAAAGTTTTAAATAGCATTTTTAAACTCTAACGACCACACCGCAAATTATTTTATCGTTTTGATGAGGTCTGAACAGATAGACACCCTTTGCATTTCTATTCATTACAGGAATTTCCTTTACTTCTAGTCTTCTTGCATATCCGTTCAATGAAACCAACACAATTTCATCATCTTCTTTTACTATGTCACAAAAAATAGCATCTGAAGAATTAATATATCTTACACCCTTTCCACCTCTACCAGTTTTGCTAAATTCTTCAATATTGGTTCTTTTTCCCTTTCCATTGCTAGCTATGCCCAAAAGGAAATTTTTCTCATCAGGATTATGAGCAAAGGCATTAAGAACTTCATCATCTGATTCAAGTCTGATTCCAATTACACCTCTCGCATTTCTTCCCAGCGTAGGTACTTTTGATGAGTCAAATCTTATGCATTTTCCTTTTTTAGTACCTATTAGGATTTCTTCATTTCCTCTAATTATAAAGATTGACTTGACGTATTCATCTTCTTCGAGTCTTATTCCTATGATTCCTGCATTCTTAAGATTAACAAATTCACTCAATGAGATTTTCTTTATGTACCCTTTACTAGTAACCAATACTACATAATTTGATGGTTCTAATGTTCTGAAGCTACACATTGCTACAATAGGATCATCTTTGATGTTTATAAGATCATGAGTGTGCATACCTTTTTCTTTTTTAGTGCCTTCTTCAATCATATAAGCCTTTCTTAGGAAAATTTTTCCACTTTTTGTTATTAACAGAAGATATTGTTTGTTGGAGGTAACCAAAATATTGCGAATGCTTTCATTAATCTTTTCTGTTGCTCTATTGTTTCTACTTCCCTTTTTTAGATCTTCTAATTCTATTCTTTTTATGAATCCTTTTTCATCAAGTAAAATTGCTACTTTTTCATCAGATATTAGGTCTTCTAATTCATATGTTTCAACGAATTCCTTTATTTGTGTTCTTCTTTCATCACCATATTTTTCTTTTAATTCTTCCATTTCCTTAAGGATAATACTCTTTATCCTTTCTTCACTTCCAAGAATTTCAGTAAATTCCTTGATTTCATTTTCAAGATTTTGCTTCTCTTCGATTAGTTTATCTCTTTCAAGAGATATGATTTTTCCTAATTTCATATCTAGAATGGCTTTGCTTTGTACTTCGTCAAGAGAGTATTCTTCCATTAATTTAGAAATTGCATCTTCTTGATTGATAGAATTTTTTAATATTTCAACAGTTTTTTCAATATTTTCTGTTGCTCTCACTAAACCATTTACTATATGAAGTCTTTCCTGAGATTTTTTCTTGAGAAAACTAGTTTTTCTTCGTATTACCTCTATTCTGTGGTTAATGAAGTATTGTAACATTTCTTTTAATGATAAAACTCTGGGCTGATTTTTTACGAGTGAAAGGAAGAGAATATTGTAACTAGTTCTAAGTTGGGTTTTTGACAAAATCTTATTCAAAACTATTTCCCTATCTTTATTTTTTTCTAACTCCAAAACAATCCTTACTCCATGTTTTCTATCGCTTTCATCTCTAATTTCTTCAATTTCTATTTCTGAATTTTTTACAAGTTCTGCAAGTTCCTTGATAATTTCCGCTTTAGATGTTTGATATGGAATCTCATCAATAACAATGTATGTTTTATTTTTGGTTTCCTCAAAGTGGTATTTGCAAGATACTATGATTTTGCCTTTTCCAGTAGTATAGGCTTTTATTAATCCATCCTTTCCTTCAATTATTCCTCCTGTTGGAAAATCAGGTCCTTTGATTATTTTCATTAATTCTTCCAGCGAAATATTTTCATTGTTAATGAGTGCAATGATCGCATCGCAAACTTCTTTTAGATTGTGTGGTGGAATGTTTGTTGCCATTCCCACAGCTATTCCACTAGAGCCATTAAGCAGGAGATTAGGAATTTTAGTTGGCAACACAACAGGTTCTTCGAGAGTATTATCAAAGTTTGGTATGAAATCTACAGTTTCTTTTTCAAGGTCTTCAAGCATTTCTTCAGAGAGTTTACTTAATCTTACTTCTGTATATCTCATTGCTGCTGGAGAATCGCCATCAATACTTCCAAAGTTTCCCTGTCCATCTATCAAAGGGTATCTTAATGAGAATGGTTGAGCCATTCTTACTATAGCTTCATAAATTGCAGCATCACCGTGTGGATGGTATTTTCCTAATACCTCTCCTACAAGTCTAGCGCTTTTTTTATGGGGTTGGTTATGATACAAGGATAATTCTTTAGCTGCGAAGAGTATTCTTCTTTGCACTGGTTTTAGGCCATCTCTTACATCTGGCAATGCTCTGCCTACAATGACAGACATCGCATAATCAAGATAGGATGTCTTTAATTCATCTACTACATCTACAGGAATGATTTGAGTTTTTTCAGAGTTCTGATTAGATTCCATTGTTATGCATTAGAAAGTCGTGTTATTTTTAAAATATTGCTATTTTTGAGTTTCTCTTTCGAAATTGTTTACTTTAATCTTTTTTTAGCTTCAAATACTCGCTGAAAGAAGGTTATCCAAGCTAATATTGTTACAACGTATATTCCAATATCAATTTTGTTCATTAATCCTGAAATAATTAGAACTATTAATCTTTCTCCTCTTTCTGCAATTCCAACTGCAAATCTTCCACTTCCTGCCAATTCTGCTCTTGATCTTGTATAACTTACAAGAAAGGATGCAATCATTCCTAATGTAGATATTTCCCAACTAACTATTTTTGCATATGCAGCACTGTAGAATATTGCAGCATCGCTTATTCTGTCTAACGTAGAATCAAGAAAACCACCGAAATTACTTGTTTTCTTGGTTAATCTTGAAAGTGAGCCATCTAATGCATCAATTAACGAGCCAATAAGGATTATTAAGCATCCAATCACTTGATAATTTTTGCTAATGAAAAAAGAACCTATTAAGGTAATTATTAATCCAATTACTGTCAATTGATTAGGAGAAATCTTTAACTTTGCAAAAGGTTTAGCTAGCAATTCCAGATATTTTTCAAAATGGGGTCTTAGTTTATCTAGCATTTTTAATCTTTTTCTAAATCTTTCACTTTTTTCTTGTTAGAGTTTTTATCCTCTTCAATTTCTGATTCATTTAAACTGTCTTTTGGTATATATATTTCCTTTAGATCATCAAATAGCTCCTTCACAGTTTCATTTTTTATATTTTCCTTATATTTTTCCCAAACTTTTTCGGAGTTGTCGTTAATTTCAGGTAATTCTTCATTCAGATCTTTTTTTCTTGTTTCAATATCTTTTTTTATATTAGCATTTTCAGATCTTTCTTCTAACAGTTCAAGTTCTTTTTGAATTTGTTCAAGAATGGATTCTTTTTTCTTATTTTCTTCTTTCAATTCAATTTTTTTCTTTTCAGGGACATATTGTTGAATTTGAGAATTATAATTTTCCTTTTTTTCCTCTTCAGTTTTTTGTATTATTTTTATCTCTTCTTTTTGGATTTCATTATCCTTTTTTTGTTTTCTCTTTTCCTTTAATTTTTCTTCAAAATCACGCAATCTCATCTTAAACATTTCTCTTATATCTATATTTGGATTAAGATCAAAGTAATCAAAAAACTTGTCAGTTAGTTTTATTAGTCTTGTGTTTCCAAATTTTTCTGTTTTTATGAATCCTCTTTCTTCAAGTATCTTTATGTGTTCATATCCCTTGACATTTCTTATTTCAATAATTTCTGATTGCAACACAGGTGCCTTCCAAGCAATTAATGCTAGTGTTTCTAAAACAGATTTGGTTAGATCTACTTCATCAGTTAGATTTGCTATTATCTCTGTGAACTCATCTCGAGCAGATAAGAACCAAACATTGTTGTTATTGTATAATTTGAGTCCTTTGCTTTGATCATAAAATTTTCTAAGAATTTCTAGTGCATTTCTTATTTCATTTTCTTCAACTTTTTCTTTATGTGTTTTTTCAAGAATTGTCTTTATTTGATCTATTGTAACTCCTCTGCCAAGAGCAAATAGAATTGTTTCCACAGATCCAATTAGTTTATCTGAATTCATTAGATATTAGTTTACTTCAAAGTTTATAAATGTATTTCTTGGGTTATAGAGCTCTTCTTATGTCTATGAATGATGCTTCATCTACTCCTTCTATAGACTTAACATCTTCTTCTATTACATCAGGCAAGCCTTTTTCCTCTGGGTAGATAAACTTTACAATTAATGCACTAATTCCAAAAGCAATTGGTTCTATTTCTTTTCTTATCATGCTAGGATCTGTATTAACCTGATGTTTCTCTAACACTTGAAGAACTTTTTCATATATCTCTTCAAGATTAGTCTCAGGGCCAGATGGCAAAATTTTTAGAGTTATTATTACTGATCCCATGTACTCACCTTTTTAATTAGGTCCCTCAAAATTGCACTTTGGGCATATATACTTAGTTCCCTTTTTTCTACATTTTCCACATCTTACAATTTCATATCCACACTGTGGACAAGGAAATTTAGTTGCAGTAACATCATTTTTTGTTTCTATTCCACAGGAGATGCATTTCATGTCATCACCTTTTTAGATGGGTATGGTTTTTGTTTATAAATCTTTTCTATCAAAATTCAAAGTAATAACCTTTTTAAACCTTGCGTATATTTTTATTGAATAATGCTTTTTATTAATAAAAAGGGAGCAATAGGAGTAGGAACTTTGATTATATTTATTGGCTTTATATTAGTTGCTTCGATTAGTGCAGGAACAATTATGCGAACTGCAGGAATATTGCAGCAGAGAAGTTATTTTGTAGGGAGTAAAACAAAGGAAAAGATTACAACATTCTTCGAGATTATTTCTATTTTTGGAAAAGCTAACATTTCCATTCCAGCAGTAGAAGAATTAACAGTATATTTAAAAATACTTCAAAGTAGTAAAAATATATTGCCTAAACAGATATTTGTGGTTCTATCACCTTTTAATATTTTATACTGTTATAATCCTGAAAAAAGTTTCTATAATCAAGATTACAATGTGCCTGAATTTTGTTATATAACTAATCTTACACTAGATTTGAATTTGGATTGTATTGAGGACTATCTAGCTATAGAATCCAATGCTATTTTCTTATACTTAAACGAAACTCAAAAAGTTTTTTTAACTTCTTGGAATAGCGGAGAAGTTAAGAATGAAGTAATAAATGTTGAAATAGATTCAATGTATTTTGGAAAGATATATTTTAATGGTACTCTACTCGATGATAATTGTTCAAATATTAGTATTACTGTTTTTCCTGCACAAAGATTTGGGCATTTTCAGGGAATTTTTTATACAAACGAGTCCTATCTTAGAGGAGGGGATACATTAAAATTAATCCTTCGGGTTCCATATTTATATGAAGGTCAAGAATATGCATTATCTGTGGGTTCAAAAGATTCCATTCTTTCTCAGACCTCTTTTGATGTTCCTTCAATATACACAGAATATTTTCTTTTACGATGAGTTAGAAAAATTTATATTGTTTCGCCAATTTTTAAATCTTCTAAAAAGATAAGGTGTAAAATCATGGTGAATCTTAGAGAAGTTGAAGCTAAATGGCAAAAAAAATGGAAAGAAGACAAGATCTTTTATGCCAATCCTGATAAAGATAAGAAAAAGTATTTCTTAACTACACCATATCCATATGTTAATGGATTACTTCATTTAGGTCATGCAGTTACTTCTTTACATCCCGATGTTATTGCAAGATACAAAAGAATGCAAGGTTATAATGTTCTTTGGAGTTTTGCATTTCATGCTACAGGAGCACCTATTACAGTATATGCAGATAAAATAAAACAAAGGGATCCTAAGCAAATTGATTTACTAAAAAAATTTGTTCCAGATTTAGATGAGGAAAAGTTAAAATTTTTTGAAAAAGCTGAAAATTGGGTTAGTTATTTTATTGAGGAAGCAAAAAAAGATATTTACGCATATGGTTTTAGTTTGGATCCGAGAAGGCACTTTTACACTACTTATTTGAATGATCCCTATGATTCTTTTATAAGGTGGCAATTTAATAAATTAATGGAAAGAGGATATGTGATTAAAGGTAGTTATCCTGTGGTTTTTTGTCCGAAGTGTAATGCATCCTTGCCGGATCATGCAAGAAGTGAAGGAGAAGGAGAAACAGTCCAAGAATTTAATGGTTTAAAGTTTGAGTTTACTTATGAAAATTCAAAGGTTTATTTGATAGCAGCAACTTTACGGCCTGAAACAGTATTTGGTCAAACAAATTTTTGGGTGAATCCAGACATAAACTATGTTTTGATAAATGTTAAATATTCTCTTGATGACAAGAGATATGATGAATTGTGGATCGTTTCTAAAAGATGTTCAGAAAAATTGAGATATCAGAATTTTGAAGTAAAGGTGATTAAAGAGATACCAGGAAGAGAATTAATTGGTAAGAAATGCAAAGCTCCTTACATAAATCGTGATATAATTATTTTACCTGGCAAATTTGTTGATGAGAATTATGGTACTGGATTGGTAACATCTGTTCCTTCAGATGCACCACATGATTATCAGGCATTGATAGATTTGCAAAAGAATCCTGAAGAATGCAAAAGGTATAACCTTGATGTTGAAGAGATCCTTAAGATAAAACCAATAGAGATAATTGATTCAAAAGAACTTGGTACTTTGCCTGCAAAAAAGGTTTGTGAAGAGTTAAATATCAAGGATCAATTTGATCCTAGATTAGAAGAAGCGAAGAAGCTTGTTTACAGTAAAGGCTATTATGAAGGCATTATGCTTCCAATTTGTGATGAATTTGCAGGTATGAAGGTTTTTGAAGCAAAAGAGAAGGTAGCAAAGAAATTAAGAGAGTTAGGCTTAAATGTTCATTTCTATGATTTGACAGGAAAGGTAGTTTGTAGATGTGGGACAGAGGCGGTGGCAGCTATTCTTAAGGATCAGTGGTTTTTAGATTATAGCAATGAAAATTGGAAGAAACTAGCAAGAGAGTGTGTAGAACAAATGAGATTTAATGATGAATCAGTAAGACAACAGATTTTGAATTGTATAGATTGGTTAAAGCAATGGCCCTGTGCAAGAAAACATGGCCTTGGAACTTCTTTACCATGGCAAGAAGATTGGATCATTGAGTCTCTTTCTGACTCAACAATATACATGGCATACTACACATTAGCACCCTATCTTCAGAATCCACAGCAATACTCTTGGAATCTGAAAAGAAAGTTAGAGGATGATTTCTTTGATTTTATATTCTTGAACAAAGGAGACAAGGAACAGTTAAAAAAGAAGTACGACATTCCTGAAGGACTTATAGAAAAGATGCAAGAGGAATTTGATTATTGGTACTGTTTTGATTACAGAAATTCAGGAAAAGATTTGATTCAGAATCACTTAACTTTTCTGATATTTCATCATGTTGCAATTTTTGCAAGGGAAAAGTGGCCAAAATGTGTTTATGACATTAATGGTTATGTGAAGTTTGGTGGTCAAAAGATGTCAAAGAGTAAGGGAAATTTTAGGACATTAAGAGATTTGCTTAGTCAATTTGGTTCAGATGTTACTAGATTGGTTTCCTTGTATGCAGGTGAAGGAATTGATGATCCTACATTTGAATGGGAATTTTTTGATGTGGCAAATGAGAAATTATTAGAAATAAATGCTATTTTTGAAGAGATAAGCAATTTAGAATTTTCCAATGAAACATCATGGGTTGAGGAATTTGCACATGAAATGATAAACAAATTAATTTTTGAAATAACTGAAGCATTAGAAAATTTCAAGTACAGAACTTATGTTCAGAAATTATATTTTGAATATGTCAAAATTTACTATGAGTATAAGAAGCTATGTGAGACAGTTAACAAAAAATTAAATAAAGTTGTTGTTGAAAAATTTTTAGATTCACTGATAAAGATGATGCAACCAGGAACACCTCACTTAGCAGAAGAACTTTGGCATAGAAAACATTCAACTTATGTTTCCTTGGAATCTTGGCCTAAGTTTGAGAGATTATCTAATTTAGGAATTTTTAAGTATGATTTAGCAATGCAATTAATTGAGGATATAAAGAACATTAAGCAATTAGCAAAATTAGATAAAATAGGTAAAATAACTTTAATTATTGCTAAAACATACAAATACGAGATGTTTAAAGATATTAAAAGGATGCAGGAGGAAGATATTTCCTTTAATGAAATGCTAAAGCAAATTGCTTCTAAATATGGAAAATATGATCAATCTATTGCTAAAAATTTTTCAAAATTGATTAAATCTGTTCCAGAAATTTTAGATAAAGATTTAGAGATGAAAAGTTTTGAAGAACTTAAATCTTTCATAGCTAAAATTTTCGATGCAAGTGTTGAAATTAAAGATGCAGATGTTTTTGATCATCCTAAATCATCTTTTGCAAACCCCCTAAAACCAGCAATCTTGGTGGAATGATTTTATTATAAAATCTCAAGTGATTTTTGAACAAAAAAATTTTAAATATTGTTTTTCTTTTCTAAACTACACATGCAAACAAAATTTTCCAAGGATAATGTGTTAATTATTGTGAGAGCTTATAATGAGGAGAAGGCTATTGAAGGTGTGATAAAAGATTTGAGAGAGCATGGATGTAATAACATTCTTGTTATAGATGATGGCTCAAATGATAGAACCTATGAGATAGTGAATTCTTTAAATGTAGCGATTGTTAAGCATAAAATAAATCTGGGAGCAGGAGCAGCGTTAGAAACAGGATTAAAGATAGCTGAATTGATGGATTTTCCAGCAGTAATTGTTTTCGATGGAGATGGGCAACATATGGCCAAAGATATTGATAAGTTCATAGAAAAGCTAAATCAAGGCTATGATGTTGTTTTAGGTTCTAG
>JAWBOS010000011.1:0-21474 GCA_038825875.1 Candidatus Woesearchaeota archaeon
CCCTGCTACTCTCATCGATAATCCTGTATTAGACGGATCTAAATAATAATTCGTATTATCCCTGTCTATAAATTGCACAGCCCTAACATTTCCTGCTACCTCCAACTTATCATTGGCCGTTGTTGTTCCTATACCTACATTTCCACTTGTCGTTGCTAAGTATGTATCTTGGGTTGTCCTTAATGTGCCTGATACATCTAATTTGTAATTTGGACTTATTGTTCCTATGCCTATATTTCCAGTTGCTGTAATATAAATTCTGTCTTGATTATTTGTTCTTATAGAAAGAGGCAAATTATCAATTGTACCAAGAAATCGATTACCTCCAGACAAGATAATATTCCCTAAAATCTCTAATGCATCACGCGGAGATGATGTGCCTATTCCAACTTTTAAGCCCACATATAGCTCATTTACTATAGATAATGAATCTGGAAAAGTATAATTACCAATTCCAATATCTGTTCCAAACGTACCTGGCTCAATCTCAGATGCTGAATGCGATTGAATGATTGCAAAAGAGGAATTGAGAATTAGAAAAAAAGTAACTAAGAATATAAAAAGTTTACAAAATGCCATAATAATATAACCACATCTCTAAAATATTTAAAATTTTTTATTTACTAAATAGTAATTAAATTTTTCATTTACAAGAAAAAGCATTTGCTTTGAAAAATTCTTGGAAAGGATCAATTCCTCTCGAAGAATCATAAATTAAATATGCTCCTTCTTTGAAAATATAGTAATTTATTGTTCTTTCACCTCTAAATATTATAAATATTCCTCTTCTTTCTCGATTATTAAAACCAAGAACATCAATCCAATAATTTATAAAAATAAAATCAAACAGATCAATTCTATCCAACGAAATTTGATAGTCCTCTAGGATATTAATAATTTCTGAAGTCGAAGATCCTCCCACTGTTACTTCAATCTTACTTTTTTGTGTTATTGAAATTATATTTTTGTATGTAAAAGAATACTCCTTTAAAGAATCCTCTTTTTTTAAATCGATCTTGCGTACTTCAGAAAAGGATATAAGATCATCCAAAATTTGAGAATCTCTTGAACTAGACTCAAAATTCTTAAACAATATCTGTGGTAAAATATTCAATTGATTATAGAAATCAATGTAAGAATAACCTATAGTTGAAAATTCCATATCTTTGTATTTAAAATATCTAATTTTATTTGTAATCAATTCTTTTTCCGTTCCTAGGCTAATTGGATCCAAACAATAGTCAAAAATACCATCTCTTTCTGAAAGGCAAATGAAAATGAATGCAGAATCTAAATTTTTAGAGCCAACTCTGAAGAATTTCCTTATAGAAAAATTAAAGTAATCCTGGAAATGATTTACATATGCAAAATCATATTTTACCACGGGTAATTTTCCTTTATCTATCTTATCAAAATTTTCTGAGTCAAATCTATAAATGTATCGAGGATTTTGTTCTGAAAATATTGCTGTGTAAAAGCATTTAATGTAATCAACGAATTTTTTCAACTTATCATATACATTAAAAATAGTATTATCAAAAGAGTATATCACTTTTTGTTCCTCTTCTAGATAAAGCTTTGAAAGTTCATCAATGTAAATTAATTTTATACTTATATTTTTTAAATTTTTTAAGAAATTTATTTCTTGAGATAGATTAGAAGCACGTCTATAAAAAGAGAGATCTAAAAAGTAGGAGTATGCCAATGAAAATAAAGTAATGTTCAACTCCTGATTAAACCAAGATACCTTAATTAAAAAATCTCCTTCTTTAAGCTCTTTCTGAACTAGAGATTTTTCAAATCTTTCAAGCTCTATTTCATATATGCCATACTCGCCAATATCAATAGTGATATTAATTTTATTAGGAAGAACTTCTATCAAATCTTTATCATCTTTTAAGTCAAAGATAAATTTATGGTGTAAAAAGAAATTCTTTAAATTAGCATCGATAACAACATCTTTCTCCACAAACTCATATACTCTAGAATTATGATCTAATTCATATTTACTATTCTGTATTAGAATAACCTTCGATATTTTTCCTAAAACTTTTTCTTTTTTTGTTTCAATAATTTCTTCCTTGACAAGATCACACTTAACTTCATATTCGTTATTTGCTTCGTCATAAATCTTATTGATTACAAAGACAATATCTTTTAAACCCAAGAATATAGCATTTTCAGTTATTTTGCTTAGTAAACATGATCTCTTATCTTCTTTAGTTGAACAAAGATCAAGATATTCTAATGGAATCTTTACTTCAAAGTCCTTTTTCAGGCTTATCCTATATCCTCCTTTTTCTTCATCAAAGACAACGTTATTTTCTTCAAAAGGATTTGTTAAAAACTCTATCTTTACATTAGAATACTTTGAAGAAAGAGAGTATACAATTTTTGATATATCCTTAACATTTGGGTCTAACTTATTATTAACAAGATTAGTTCCCCTGTTTGTTGTTGCCCTTAGAAGCAAGGGATCGATAATATTATAACTAATTTTAATCTTAGAATTATCATCATTTATTTCAAAAGATATTTCACTATTCTTTAATTCATAATAGCAAAAACTAAGATCTGGTAAATTGAACTTGTCATAATGTGTATAACTTTTATTAAAATTATATCCTTTAAAAAGAGAACTTTCTTTATCACTTTCTCTAAAAAAAGTAAAGGTATATGTTTTACCGTTACTTATATAATTTTTATCACATTTCACAGTATCTGCATAAATAATGTACTCATAGTTAGTTATTTTCCTTGCTAAATTTATAATAGAATACTCATTATCATTGCACTTGAATTTTCCATAATTAAGAAAATCCTCCTTAAATTGTTGACATAACGGAATTGATTTTGATTTCGAAAAATTTAAAACTATAGCATCGTCTTGAGGACTATTATTAAGTTCAAAACAAGTAGCTGGATTAAAATAAAAATAATTGCTAGTGTTACTAACAATAAAAAAGGAATATTCATAAGATCTTACTTGAAACTGACTTCCTACCAGTTCAATTTTTTTAGAAGGAACTGATAGTCCTAAGGCATTCAATTTAATTGCAACATATGGCTTTATCTCACAAAGATTTGTGAGTTCTTCAATGTTTTCAACATGTCTATAAACATCTACGCCCTTGGCATATATAGAAAGATCTAAATAAAAAATAACATTATTACAATTTGAGTCATTGCAAAATTTAATCCCTCTAACTTTACTGGATTTATCATAGAATTCATATTTTACGTAAAATTTTTTGTTTATTACTTCAGAATCTAGGAATATTTGATTTTCTAAAGATAAATTACAGCTCTTTCCTCTTAAACTTTCTATGATTGTAAACGCATATGAATGAACCAAGGGATCAATAGGATCGTTATATGAAAGCATAATTTCCCAAAGAGAATCTGAAATTGATTCCAGAATATATTTTTTCAATTTTTCAGAATCATTAAGAATTCTTGAAATTTCATCAAAATTTAATCGACTAAAAAGCTTGTTTATCTCTTTAAACGGAAATGGTTTTATTCTAAATGGAAGAATTATAGCCGCCTCTTTTTCAAAAGATCCTATTCTGCTCCTCTCTAAAACTTTCAAAGATTTTACTCCAAATTTTGTATTAAAAATATTAACTTCTCTCTTTGTTTTTTCCAAGATATTCATGCAATTTGGTAGGGTACTAAACGGAGCTTTCAAACAATCTTTTACAATTGTCTCATCTATAGTTGAAAATGTAGTAATCATTATTCTTTCATTTAATCTTTTCTGAGGACTATATTTTAGAAGATATGCCAACAGCATAAGCTTCCCCTCAAAATCAAAGTGAGTTGAATCTACAATAGCAACTATTTCTTTAAAGCTTTGCAGTGATTTTTCAATAGCACTATCTAAAATTGCCTCTCGATCAAGGAAACCTTCTCTATTAAAGATTTCATTGTAATCACAATTAATTTCATCCACATAATAATTGAAAAAACCTGTTCTACAAAAAGCAATGCAATCCAAATCAGAAGACAAAAAAGTAATGAAAGCCGACAAAAATTCTTTTGACACAGATTCTGAATTAAAAGTAATATCGTGTTCTAAAATTTTTTTATAGAGAGAATAACATTTAGAGATGGGATTTGATTTAGAATTAGAATTCGAAAAAAGATTGCTTTCTATATCATAACGAAAAACCTTTAAATCTGCATTCCACTCAAATTTAGTGTTATAAGGTACAAGTACCATTCCTCTATAGTCTTCTCTTTCATTAAACATAAATTCACTTATCTCACCGCCTATTTCATCCTTTATTTTGTTCTTTAAAAATTCAGAGACATCAAAAAAGAAGGGATGCTTAATAATAAATGCTTTTAAATTAGAATCATAATGATTGGTACTTGGATTTGAAAAAAAAGTCTCCCAGGTAATAGAAGAAAGATCTTTTAGAGAATTTACTTTCTGTAAAGAGAATTCAACTAATCTCTGAGAGATTTCATTATTTGCATTATAGAAGTAATTAACCATTGATTGTAACATAACAATATCTGTATTTTTTTTAGCCTCAAAAAATAGAGTAACTAATGAAAAAGCAACTATTAATGAAACTACAAAAATTATATCAAATGAATTCGCTGCTTTTTTATTTTTCATTATTCAAGCACCTCTTTCAAATATTCTAAAACGTAAGAATCAATGATACTTTTCTTTTTTAATCCCATCACTATTTTTTTATTCTCGGTATTAACATTCATGTAAAAAGAAACTTTGGTAAAGGACTCATCACAATTTCTACAAATAGATTTATCATCTATCTCCAAGCAAAGCTCATCTTGAAATATTAATTCAAATCGTGAACAGTAAATTTTTAATAATCCCGGATCTTTATTTTCTACCAAAACTAATGACAAAACTTCAATGAGATTCATCCTAACAGGAGTTGCAGTATAATATTTAAGGAAATATATATTAACTTCCTTTAATGTGGCTGGATCAATATCAACATGTCGAAAATAGAGATTAATTGGTGCAAAAATAATTGGAAAAAATGATGAAAGCTCTTTTTCTTCATCAATTTCCAACTCAATCCCTTTTCTTGAAACAACTTCAGCAATAAGTAATTGAACAATTATAAGTAAAAAAACTACTAAAATTGCAAAAAATAAGGTTAAATAACTCTGAGCCTTTTTCATTTTATTCCCTTAAGTAAAGGTAGAGTATGTAAATCTTAGCGAGATAATAAACATTATCCTTTCTGAACCAAACATATTTTGAAGTTTTATATGTATCATAATCCACTCTTTTCGTAATAGTTTGAGGATAAAAATTCAAAAAATGATTTTCATTAAGAATATATCTTTCAATATTGTCCTCATAAATAAGCACTATGAAAAAGGAATTAAAATTTGGATCAAAAAGTGAGGAAAATCTCTTCTCAAATTCCTTTAATTTCTCAAGATCTATGCAATCCTCAATCGGCAATTTGGTTTCATCTTCACAGCCGATTCCTCTTACAGAAAGTAACCTCGCAACCATATACTTCTCCTTTACTCTTGAAATATAAATTGGTGAATTAAAAAGTGTTTGAATATAACTATAAAAAGAAAAAAAACCTAAAACAACTACGATTATTCTAACCAACCAGAGAATCATTTCTTCTGATGTTTGACATCTTTTACTTAATTTCATTTTCTTTTTTTAATAAATCTAAAATAAAAAAAACTCAAAAAAAGTCCAAAAACAATGAGAATTAAATAATTAATGATCACATAGATATAAAGATTTTTTTTATTTTTATCAACAGATTTAGGAGTTATTGCCTTAGCAACACAATCTTTACAATTGTACTCAAAATCTTCGCAAATATCATTATAATTACATAACTCTAGGGAAAAATCAAATATCTTATAATATCTCTCATAAACTTCTGCATAGCTAAATCTCTCAAGATCATATGGAATAATTAAAGTAAGAGTATCATTAAATCTTAATGAAAAAACTTCATGCATAAGTAAATTATAAATTACTATCTCATATTTACCTCTGCTATCTGAATTAGGTATATAAAATACATTTTCTTGCAAATAGTCTAAACTATATGATCTTTCCTGCGGATTTACCTGAATTAATAAACTAATACCATAAACTATTTCAAAAAGTACAAAAAGGAATTCAAAAATCAAAAGTAAATATTTAGTCTTCATTTTTTATTAAACTCTTCGTATTCTTTAATTAATTCATTATACACAGCAATAACTTGATCTGGATATATAAACTCAGGTAAATTTTGTGAACATCCTAAACCATTGTATCTTCTCAATGCTGCTGCCCACCCTAAATATTCCCTAGTATCAATTGCCTTATAAGTTATTCCCCCATATTTGATAGAACAGATAAGAGGCCCTTTTGATCTGGTTATTTTTCCTTGGTCATAAAATGATTTTAGTATTTTAACTGTTGTAAAAGTATTAATTCTAACATCTTGAAGTAGATTATTTATTTTTGATTCTGAACAATCTAAACTATAATCTTCTTTTACAATTTCATTACAAACTGAAAGTATCATGTATTTATGATATTTTGAGCAGATTTGCCCGAGGCCAACACAACTTTCGCCCACATTTTTATTCACATTTGACTCTACTAAAAATAATGCTAGAATCAAAAGAGGATCCACATTTCCTTTTATGCCATATTTAACAATCGCCTCTGCCACATCATCACAATAATCTTCACACATTAAACTTCTAGAAGATTTTAGAGAAACTGAAGGCTCCTTTCCAATGCTAATCGTAAATTTAATTTCTTTTTTAGATAAGTAACTAATAAACTGTTTCATGGTTTCTGAAGTATCAATTAGAAATTTATCAATTTTTAAATCTAAAATTCCTGAAAGTTTTATAGTGTCTTCCTTCATTGTAACATCAAGATCTTTAACAACTTCATCGCGAATCTCTTTTACAATACCTCTCTCTGTAAAACGCTTGATTTCTCTATTCGATAAAAGAGAAAAAAGCTCTGTTTTTTCAATTAAACTATCAGCACTGAATAGAACCAGAGATTTATTAACGTTTTTAGAAACAATTTCTCCTCCTTCAGAAAAAAAATAACACTTTGCAAAAAATTCAACTCTTAATGGTAGAAAATAAGATGAAGCATATGAAGGGATATCACAACAAGTAAATGTATGATTTGGACCAATGCCTGAGTTTTTCTCAAGTAGTGTGTTTCCTAAATAAACTCTCCAATTTTCATCATCACATGGTCTATTAGTAGAGTAGTCTAGGATAACTTGTTTTCCAAAAGAATAATGTAAAATTGGATTGGAATTTATAACGATAGCAAAAGAATATCTCTGAATTTGAAGATATATTTTTTTGACAATTTCAAAGATTTGATTAATATTTTCAACCAAAAAGATTATCTTTTCAGTTTCACTACTTCCCTTTTTTTCATAAGAGGTATCTTCAAAAAGATCAACTATCTTTTTATGGATCTCATTTGATGAATTATACAATATCTCATTTTTTGTAGATCTCTTTTCAAATTTTAATTGAATCTCACATGATGAATCAAAATATATCCCGTTAATAGATCTAAGTCTTTGATAAATTTCTTTATACAAAACTTCTCTTTCGAAAGCAGTCATATCTATGCACAATTTAACAGATGAAACAGGTAATCTTTCAGTACTAAATACAAAAAAATTCTTTGAAAGTAAAATTTTATTATGATTTGTAAAGTTTATTAAAAGCTGAAAGTTTTGTGTGTCAATATCTGTCTCTAACTTGTCAATAGAAACTCTTCCAGAAGAAAAATCAAATAATACTGATTTTCCCTTTTTTGGCAATACTATCTCTTTTATAGAATCATATGAAAAAAACATTTCAGAAGCTACTTTATAGGTTTTTAAATAGAGCTTTCTTTCAAAAAAGTCTGCCTTGCTTATCGGTTGAATCAAAAAAAGTAAAGGAAAAATTACAAAAACTATAGCTAAAACTAAATTTATTATATTCCACATCAAATTTTCCGTTGAGGAAGCGGCTTTTGAATTCATATTTTACCTCAATTCACAAGTTCTCCTTTTGAAATATTTACGTTTTTACCATCAAAAGTAATATTAAGATAACAAGATTTTACACAAGTTAGATCAATTAAAGTATCATATGGATGATAATTATAATTTTTATATAGCAATCTTACCTGAATACCAGTCCTTCCTTTTGAAAGATAAATCCTATTCTGCCCTTCCAATTCCCTTATTCTAATATTATAGGATTTTAAATTAGAATATGGAACAACCACAGTCATTGATGATTCTTTCTCAAAAACTTTATTTATTGTATAAACCAAAAACTCCAACAATTCTTTTGCCTCCGCATCCTTTGAATCAAAATTAAAAACAACTCTGACTAACGGAAATATAAGTGGTAATAAAATAAAACCTATCGCAATAACAGTAAGAACTATTAAAATCACCTGAAAAAACATTCCTGAAACATCACCAACTTTGTTTAGCATTAACTTTATCTTCGATTTTATTATTTTTAAATTTTATTCTGCTTTTAGCACTGAAATGTTAACATTTACATTATTCCCTGTTTTACCTCCAAAAGAGAGATTTAAATAACACTTTTTCAGACATCCTATTTCCAGAGAATTTGTTTCAAAAATTCGATTATAAATTTTCTGTTGCATAACCAAACTCTTCTTCTTATTCAAGCTTACAAAATAAAAGTCATTTTCTTTCTCAGAGGCTTTTGAGAATTCTATGACATAATCTTTAGGAATATTAGAATATGGCAATATAAAATCTATTTTATAATCAAATTCTCCTAAAATTTTGTCATTTTTTATTAACTCAGTCATAAAAACAAATAACTCCCTGGAAGATAGCTCTGTCCTATTTTTTTGAGAAATGGATAATAAAAACATTATAAGTGGAAGAAAAATAAAAATTAGGGCAATACTAACTAATACTAACTTGATAATTGTCATCAATAATCCTTCGGTCTCGGATTTCTTGTTCATGGTTGAGTTTCACAACAAACCTTTTCTGATGGGCATTTTGCATTAACTCTTATAGTTCCTACTGGACATTCCTTATCATAACACCTTCTTTGAAGAACTATACTCTCACATTGTTCTCCAGATAGTCCCTCTACCTCTTTTTGGGTTATATTTGTAGTTCTTTTAACTGCTGAACCCAATCTACCTGAAAAAATCATTATGGAAACAATCAATCCAACAATTGCTAAAATTGTCCCTACAATAATCCAAATCGGTTCAGCCGATGCTTTCATTTTAATCAATCCTCCTTATGATTAGGCCAAAGATATTGAGAAACACTCCTTTCTATAGATGAGTCAAAATACAAAGCTGCAATTGTATCACCAACAAGCTGAACTCCTGTATTTTGAATGCCGCTAGCAATTGCAATAGCCCAAGCAGGTAATGCAGCTCCTGCAGAAGCCATTCCTATTATAACCCCTGAGGCAATAGTTGCGATCATCCATGCTGTTGAAAAAATTGCTTTTGCTTTTTCTTTTTGCCTAATATTTTGATAAAGTAAACCCAAATTTGATGGGAAACAGGCACCATCAAAAAAGTAAAATCTTGCATTATAATTATCAAAATTTGTAATATTATAGTATATAGCATCTGTGTCAGACACAATTCTACATATTGGTGTTCCAAATCTATCTATTGAAGTATTTACATAGACATAGCCAGAACTTTCAATCAAATCCAATATTTTAAAGTAATCTATACCATTTTCTATTGAATATTTTAAAGTGTTTACTAAGTATACCTCTGAATTTTCCTTGAGAAGATCCTTTGAAAAGAAGTTTATTTCATCTCTTAAAAAAAGATCATCAAAAGATAGTATCTTTTCGGTAGGGACATTATTCGCACGAAGACAAAAATCAAAATTCTCCATTATTTCATTAAATGTTGAAAGATATCGAACTACATTACAACTCAAAAGGTATAAAAGAATTCTTGAAGTATTTTTTGAATTTGAAAATATAGGATCTATTGTTGTTGTATAAATATGTGGTGTATAAAAAACTTGAAAATTAGATTTACCTTCATTATACATGTTACCAATATCTGTAAAAGCAAAATTAAGATATCTCTCATTTTTTATATCATTTAATTTTATATTCAATAGATATTGATTTGTGGTACTTTCATACTTTGTATAATTTATATAAAAATTAATCAGTTGTGGAAGAGAGTTAGGATCGTCTGTAAAAATATGGGGATTGTACTTATAAAATTCAAAAGGAATGTCTATAAAGAGTGTTGTATCATATATCCAAGATTCAAAATTTTCTCCCTTCACTGAATAATTAGAAAAGTGTAAAAAATTATATTTAAAATAAATTGAACTTAGTTTATCTATCGTTCTATTAATAATGACATCATTATTTTTACCTTTATCCCCATAGTAATAGGAAGGAATGTAAACTTTGCCACTCCCTCTAAGAGCATCGTTTATAAGATTTATTATTTCAAAAAAATGAGTTCTTAATTTGAAAATGTTAGGATTTCTTGAGTAAAGATATGTAAAAAGAACTAAAAGATCATTCTGATCTGCGGAAACATCTGTGAGAAAATTCTTTACTAAATCGTTTCTATCTGGGGTAAGAATATTATTTTTAAAATACATGTATGAAGTATAGGGATCACCGAGAACTGCATAATATGCTGAAATTAAATGATTGTTTGCTAAATCTTCATCTATTCTTTTAACACATTCATAAAATTCCTTGAAATCTTTATAAGGATCACAATCATGGATCACTTCTTTAGGTCTAAAAAATGATGCAACGATCCATAAATTTTTGTCATCCATCAACTCATACATCAAAATACTCAGATCAATTGAATCGATTATCTTTGAAAGATTCATAATTTCCGAATCCAGGAAATTTAGAAGTTCCTGTTCAAAATCCTTTGAAGGATCTGTATATATCTTGTCTACAAAGTATTTATAGATAAACAAATTTACCTTAATTGCTCCAATATTTTTTGAAACTTTGTAAGTATTGTTTTCTTTAATAAAAGCTCCATTAAAAACATGGCAAGTTTGAGAGGATTGATTAATTATTAATTTACCATAACAAGGACTAACTAATACAAACCCCTTCTCTCTAAATGGTTCTTTTTCTAGATATTTATATTTGTTTGTATCATAAGATAAAGTTACTGGTTTAAACTTAACTAAATCCAACTTATACTCCTTATAAAAAAGATCTGCTGTGGATGGATCTGTAAAAGCAATAGAATGAACAAAAATGGTGTTTATGTCACTCCTTTCATGTTTCTCATTAGCATAATCATAATAAGAAGAAAGAAAAGTATAGTATAGTGAAAAAGGAGCTAGTGAAAAAACCGTAGAATATGAAAGGAGTGCATTCGCCAATATGGTATCTGAAATTGCTTTGAATGATTTTCCATAAAGAGTACCAAGAGTCATCATAAAAGCATATGTCTTTAAATCGTCTTGAATTTCATCTCTTAATTCATTATAAACAATACAACTAAACTCAAGATAATCGAGTAGTAACTTATCTAAATCAATATTATTCTTCTCATCTATAATCCCACCATATTCAAAAGATAAACTTTCGTAAAGTTCATAGGAAATAAATTTATCATTTATTCTCAAGTCACTACTCAAAAAGTTTTCAACTGATTTTATCAACTTATCCCTTTTTTCTGATTCACTTATATCTCTGCCAGGAGATATTCCCTTATCTTGTGCTAACTTTATAAGTTCTTCCTGAAGATTTAATAAGTTAATTTCTTTTCTACAATTTGAGGAAAATATGAGATCTAATTTATTTCTTATCTCGTCATTTATCTGAACTTCATAAATATCCTTAACAGCCCTAAGAGATGTCTTAATTGAATTAATCAGGATATTTTTAACATACTTATTTTTTGTTTTGAGAAGAGAATTGATATACTTCCTAGAGTTTGTATCAAATAATGGATTTTTTGAGTAAATATTTACTAGATTTCTTTCAATTAATGCCTTCTTTGAAGAATCATCTAAGAGTGAAAGATATAGATTTTCCACATTCTTTACCTCTTGAGTACTTATTTTATAATCAAAAATATCAAGCTGATCCTTACTAAAAGAAATTGAAAGCTCAAAATCCTTGGGAATTGAAATCTTAGATATGTCCTCTTCCAAGCTACGAATAATAGATTGATCACTATTCAATAAGTATATCAAAAGTTTTCTTTTAGTATCATAATCCAAATCTTTCAATGATTTAAAAAATTCCATATTCTTATATTGCTGAGTTTTTAAAAAAGAAATGTATTTGGATCCTGTTTTTTTTCTATAATATGTATAGACAAGTAAGTCATCAATTTTCTGATTGATTTTATAATCATCAACATAAGAATAAAATTCAGTTAGTATTTTCTTACTAGAAACCTCTTGAGGAATCAAAAATGATTTGTATAACTCATTTTGGAAAAGAATGTTCTTTTTAATATCAGTTAATGTAGTTATATATCTATCCACAATACTATTATAAATCTCCTTATTTATTCCTTTTGGAGGACTAAAGTCCCAAGACCTTAACTTATAATATGCTGAAGCATCTAATTCGTGAAGAATTTTAATCTTATCTTGAACTGTTAAGGCTGTACCTTGCAAAGTTTTTAATCTAACCAAATCTTCAATTAAGAAATTATCAGATCCTTTATAATATATATCTAAGTTGTTTATTAAAACTTTCTTAATATTTTCTCTTAATGTTTGTTCAGAAATAACATCTTTTAATATACTATCCACTGACTTAGAAAAATAATAAACATCAACATATGGATCAATTTTAAGTTGATTCATTATGTTCTTTAACGTATCTAAAGAAACAGACATTCCTTCAGAAGAAGATAAAACAAACAAATCGTATAATGATCTTGTCTTATAAAAAGATGTTAAATCCTGCTTTGATATTGCATCTATCATATCCAATTGTATTTCCAATAAGGTCTTAGAAGTTTCAGGAATACTTAGCTTAGGAATTTTAGTTCTCATTTTCTGTATAGCTTTGCTCATATCTGAAGAGGATGCCAACTCATAGATCTTTAGATTTTTCAGATCCTCATAATTTCCAATTATCTTAGAATATTCATCCATATTAGTTAATAACAAAGAAATAGTCCTATCTGACACATATATTGTTTTTGTATATCCTAAAGATCCCAACATCTTGTTCCATGCTTCTGCAACTTTTCTCATACCTTCTGTAAAAGCCTCACCAATGGCCACAAATGGTGATGAAATCGCTCTCATAATTTTCTTGAGAAAATACTCTTCAGGTAAAATGCCATATAATTTTCTTAATCCTAAAGTAACATACTTAAATACTCCTAAATCTGCAGCTATTGCAATAGACCAACTAATGAAATTCCTTCTCCAATTAGCATAGAAAGGAGTTATCCAGTACTTTTCATAACCTTCTGGAAAATAGGAATAGTAAATTATGTAATGAGGATCTCCAAATAGATTAATTCCCCTAATATCTAATTTTTTAATTATTTTACCATCTTCCTCAGTTAATATTGGTTCCTGAGGTAAATTAACTGATATCATGGCTCCAGAAGGAATTTTAGGAACGTTTCCTAAGGATGGTATTTCTTTAATGTTCTTAAAGGAAAAATTAAACATAACTATATCAAACAGAGGATGGATAAATATAGAAACATCCTCCCTACAGTTAGATGTATTAAAAATTTCTGAAACGTTCATAAAATTAATAATAATATTTTCTTTATTAATTGAGAATTCAAAAAGACGGTTTGAAGGTAAAAAATAAACTGAAGAGTTCATATAATTTGGTATTATCGGAGAGTAACTTATTACGAGTTCGCCTGATAGATCCTGGGAAGAAGAAAATGAATATGCCATTTTATTAAGATAGTCAGCTAAGGTTTCTATGGTTATCATTTTTTGAGAACTAGCATACAAAGATTTGCCTTCTAAAATTTGTTTAGAAGATTTAGCTATTGTTTCTGATACAACATCATCTTCTGAAAAAGAAGTAATAGAAAAAGAATAGAAGAAAGATGGAGCTTCTAATGGAAGACTAATCATAGAATAGCTAGGAGATGAACTCTCGACAAATACTACCTTAGAAGAAAAAAGAGAATTATCACAACCACTTAAAACATCAATATCTTTAATAGTCTTTTTAATAAAATTCCTTAATTCCTCTTCATTAGAATAAATCACTGGAGATAATCGATTAAAAAAAACTTTTTTTCCCTTGATATATTTTCGAAATCTTTCATCAAAAGTAATATTAACAGGGCAGTATTCAGGAGCTTTCTTATTTATTTCATAATGATAAGCATAGTAATCAGCACAAAAATCAATTAATCTAAATAGATCTTTTTCATCCTTTACCTTTATCCTGTAAACCTTTGAGTTAAAAAATACATTTACCTCTGGAAGTTCTTCAAAAGAGGGATCATTTGAAAGTGTTTCTAATGCTCTCTTTAATGCAAGAGCTGTTTGATGAACTGCATTTTGAGAAGGTGTAAGTTCAATAAATCCTTGAAATTGTTTCTCTTTCCATATTTCTTTAAAAAATGGAAGTTGAATGCCAGCATATCTAGTTAATAAAAATGAAGAAATAATCAACATAAAAACCAAAAAAATTGCACTTACTAAAATTTTAAAAGGATTCATTCTCACCACAGTGAATTTTTTATTAGATCAATCAAACTGTTTCCTTCATTTCTAGCCTTGGCATAGATAAGTAACATCACTACTAGAAATAATAATCCTATTATGGCCCAAAACAATAAAGATTTCATTTGTGTTTTTTTCATGTTTATCACCTATGGCACTATGTAAATATCACATACCTCTTTTGTTAAAAATGTAAGGTTTGATGTCAAAAAAACACCGGATATATAATTATTCCTATAAAAGAAGTTATAATACTCTAAGATTTTTTCATAACAAAGTTTATCACAGTTGTTAGAAAAGGTAAGTTTATAGATCAATTCTGTATTTAAAATTCCAAATGAAACCACATAGGGATTATAGCCAGAAGTTTCAAAAGCTGGTTTAAATGGTAAAAAGAAATATCCTAGTTTAGGACATTTTTTAAAATCTTGTATCATTTTGTTAACAATAGCATTATTAATTTCAGGTATGGACAAACTATGAAGAATAATAATTTGGGAACAATTAATATTATTAATAAATTCGATAGTATCTTCCATATCTTTACAAGAATTCAAAACCTCTTTTTTCCTATTCTCACATTCTTTCATTAACGACTCAAAAGTCTTAGGAACCTCCAGAACCTCCACTTCTCTACTAGAAACTTTAGAATGAATATGAGGACGTGAATCTAAAAAAAGGTAGTAAAATAAAGCATTAATGTAAATCTCACTATCTTTATCGGTAATTGCCTTTTCAAACAACTCTTTATAAAAAGAACAATAAGATGGCTCAGATTTAATTGATCTTATTAAATTTAAAAAATTGTCAGAAAGCTTCCCATCCATAAAAGACTTAAGTTCATAATAGAATTTTTGAAGATTAGCTTTGTCGATACATTCCTCAAAATCCATTAAAAAGTAATCAGGCTTTCCATGAGAATAAAAAGTTATTGAGTTAATACTATCTTTATTGCTAACTTCACATGATTTCTCTTTAAAAAACTTCAAAATTGAACCAACAGTAAACCTATATATCCACTTTGGACCAATCTGACCAACAAAACCAGAAAACAATCGATACATATTTTTCTTTACAAATGAGACGTAAATTGGTTGTACTAATGAGATGTATTGATCCTTTAAAATACAATTCATAGCATAATCATCAAGAAAAAAATTAAAGTTGTCCAAAAGAACATCATTTAACAAACCATATTTTTGTCCAATTTCATATATTTTTGAATAGGAAATCTTATCAATGCTCCCTATATTTTTAAAATACAAGATAGAACAAGTAGCGCACCAAGTTTCATCAATTTTCCATTCTGAAAAAATATTAAACCTTCCAGAACCATATCTTGCCCAACAAATTTTTAATTCATCTAAAAGTGCCAAGGCAACTTTCTCCTCAATATCCTCCCCTTTTTTTAAATTATTTACATCTATTACCTTGATCTGGGTCCTACAAAGAACAGGATACTGATCTACTCCTGCTAATTTTGCACGTTCTGAGGTGATAACATTTAAAATACACTTATAATCATATTTTATTCCTTCGGTTATAAATCTTAATTTTGTGAAATAACCAAAAAGAATGAATGCTGCAATAATTAATAAAATTATACTTATAAATGTCCAATTAAGGTCTGCCTTTTTCATATCTTCACCAAATCTAGATTGTAAAAGCGGGGATTCTATCTTTTAGTATAATAATAAGTAACAAAAAACCAATTAAAGCTAAGATTATAAGCAAAAATTCCCAAAAGATTTTTTGATTCATTATATTTCTCCCTCCCTTAATACCACAGCATAGTACTTCTTTGTTCCTTCTTTTGGCTTTATGAAATATATCTCTCCTACTTCGCCTCTAGAAACATCATCACACTTTTCAACAATATTTTTGCAATCCTTATTCCAACATTTACCGTTAATAATTATCGAATTGATTTTAAAGTTTTGACAATAAAGTTTGGCTTTTTGCATTAAAAAAGCACATTGTTCTTCAGTACAACTAGAAATCTCTACTCTTTCGTTTCCAACAATATAGTTAAGATTAACATTATCACTTTTAATCACAGAAGATAAGGGTATATCAAAAAAAATAGTTTCACAAACAGGAGCTAATGGAACTTCTTTTTTTTCTTTTTTAACCACATCAATAAAATTAAGAAATGACTTACGAATCGGTGAAACAAAAACTACAATAGAAACTAGTAAGACAATCAAAAGTAAAATCATTCCAATCAATGTAGAGAGATCTCCTTTTTTACTCATCACAGAAAATCTTATCTTTCTTAATTTATAAAATTTATCAAAGAAAAAAGAGAAAAAAGAAAAAGGAAAATTATAATATGTTAGTTTTTATTTCTTCTTAGCTTTCTTTACTTTTTTGACTGGTTTCTTTGCTTTCTTTTTTCCTTCATCAAGCTTCTTTATTCCAACTTTTTGGACACTTGGCTTCCAAATCTTTGCTGGCATCCAAGAAGGTCTATTTGCTGGAGCAGGTACTTGTTTTCTAGATCCTTTATAGATATGAATCTTCTTAGTCCCCCTCTCTCTCAAATAAATTTCTGTGAAACCTCTATTTGCTGCTTTCAATGCTGCTTGTCGTGGTATCTTACCAGTATATATTCCTAATGCCTTTCCAGCTTTATCCAACAACACAAAATATCTTTTTCTTCCTTTCATTTTTTCTCACCTTTTACTTGTTATTATTTTTTTGTACTTTTTAATATATATATTTTTCGATTTATTTTACGGTTTTTGGTTCCAAAAAGAAAAACATTATAAATCATTCTAGTTCTCATAACCTACCATGGAATTCAATCAAGACCTGGACAAAGAAATTTGGAATAGCGAGAAAGTGTTCTATAACAGAACAAAACTCATTGTATCTGTAAGAAGTTATAACAATGCCACACCAAAAATTCAGATAAGTAGATGCAATAAAACTAATTCTGGTTGGTCCTTTACAAAATTGGGCAGATTAACAAAAGAAGAAACTGAATCCCTAATTGAAATGCTAAATGATGCTCTTACACAATTTGATAAATAAAAATTTATAAAATTCGAGTTGTGCACAAATAGTAATGGGCCGGTAGCTCAGTTGGTAGAGCGCCGCCCTTGCAAGGCGGAGGCAGCGGGTTCGAATCCCGCCCGGTCCACTCTTCATAGATCTTTTCTAGATCCTTTCTTTTCTGAGAACTTAGAAAATAAAGAATATCTAATACCTCTTTCTAAATATGTTCTTTTAGCCAAAAATAACATCTATAAAACCTCAAAGGAAATCAACTGAAATTTATTATTCTCCACATTAAGTTTAGATAAAAACGTTTCAACTAAGGTCAATGGATTTGTATGTTGTCGCTTAATTAAAGCACATACTCGATTATTTTTAACAAAAGTCTCTTTATATTTTCTTTTGAAATTTTCTACATCTTTAGTAATATGCAATGGTGGTCCAATAACTAACCTATCTTCCGAAATATTCATTAAACATGAAATCACTATCTCTCCAATCCCCTGATCAAAATCAAAATCATACTCAAATAAAGATGGATTAAAATCAAACTCTTTGAGCAAATTGTACAGCTTTCTAAATCTTTTAACTACATTTGTTGCAACCACATCCTCATTTCCATCTAATAGTTTAACTCTAAAAAATAATAAAGGACGAGACAGCTGTTTAAGATCCTTTTTATAGAAAAAATCGAGTGAAGGATTTTTAAGAAAATTAGCAACTAACGCTTTTAGTTTTAAAAAATTTTCATAACTCAAAGCTGCGGCTGCATTTCTACTTTTATCTACAGGATCTACAACTATGAGAGGAATTGATTTAGAGTAAAATCTTTTTTCAATTTCGCTTTCATTCTTGTATTGATTGGACACATCAATTATCTGCTTTTCTTTCCAATCCAAGATTCCTTTTAATACATTTAAAAAACCGTTATAGTAGATAACTAATAGTTCACACAAATAACCAGATAAACCTCTCCTATATGTCTCTGCACCATATAATCTGTTTGCCCTCAGAAATGTCTTTAAAATAATTACATCCTTAGATAATATATCATTTGAATGACATTTGAACCATTCCACATGAAATGGGCTAACATCTGTGATGTTCTCTGCTTCTGAAGGTGAACGAATAAACTTTATTGGAACCACCTCTACCTTAACTCCTTGTATAAATGTTCTAAAATAATCCCTTGAACCATGAATTTTCACATAATCCTTAATAAAACCTCTATTAACTAAAAACTTCATCAACTCTTCACACTTATAGGATAAATTTCTTCCAGTTCTTTTAAATCTAATAAAAATGTCTATGTCAAAATTTCTAGAAAATGTTTTTTTTGCTACACTTCCACCTATAAAGGGATCTGCATTTAATTTTAAGGATTTTATACCTTCTGAAAAGATTTCTAAAACTTTATCATTAATATTCTGAATCCTTATTAAGTCCTCTTCTTTCCACGCAAATATTTCTAATGCCTGATTGTAAACTTGATAAAGTTTCTTTTCATCAGTCATTTTCAATTAACTTGCTTTCCTAATTAATAAATTTTTGCAAAAGGAAAAGTGTATAGAAAAAGATATAAAAAAATGATGCTTTCACTCAAGTATGAAAAAAATTTCCTTAAAAAATGTGAACGGAAAAGAAAGATTTAAGGTAGATTTTTCCTGGAAAAATAAAAATGTAGGTGACGTCTTTTATGGGAATCCCCTAAGCAATGTCTGCTTGGGAATTATATACACCTGGCTATATAACGATAAAAATGCATCGGAATTTTTTATGAAATGCATTGAAAAAATAGGAGGATATTGCTCTATTGGAGGAATGATAAGAACTGTCTATGGATTAAATTTCGCAATAAGCAGTATCCTTGAAAATCCTAACATAAATAAATTTTTAATATTAGTACCTGAAAAAACAGATAATACTCATTTCGTAGCCGAAACAATCATTGACATATATTGCAATAAAAAAATAAAGAACTCTAAGGTAAAAGAATTAAACATTGGAAAAAAATATCTACAAAGATTTAGAAAACAAGTTGATTTGATAGTTATTAGGAAGGTGCAAGAGCTAGAAGATATAAAGAAATTATTGGACATCTTAGTTTCAGATAAACCTGCAAAAATTGAAGATGTTAAAAAAATGTTCAAATATATAGAAATTTATAGTAATGAACATTATATCTACGATGATGGTGCAAGATTTGAAGAAGGAGTAAAAATAAATCTAACTATTCCAAATCCTGAAATATTTGTTGAAAATGAAACAAATCTGATAGAAGAAATTCAAAAAAGAATGGTGAAAATTGGAGAGAAAAATATAGTCTGGAATTTAATAATTCACTTGCTAAATAAGAAACAGGAAAAACAGGAAGATTATACAAAAAGTAATATTTTTGATTTGGAATTTGAAGAATTTGATCAAAAGTTCTATGTTATAAAAAAGTGCAAACTTAGCGAGATAGAAAAAATAATAGAAGAAGGAAAAAAATGCAAAGAATCTTACATTACCTATGTTTTTTTATCAATAGAAGATTAATTCAATTTTTTAGCTATCCACTTTGGATTCCTTATTCTCTTACTCCTTCCAAACCCACAAGAAGAGCAGTATTTCTTATACCTATTATAACTTATCTTTCCACATCTTCTACATCTTGTATGCGTTCTTCCCTTGTTCTTTCTACCCATTGAAGGGGTTCCTTTCATTCTTTCACCTGCTCAGATGCTACTATAAACTTTATAGTATCTCCTCTGACAAAAACCTTACCTAATTTTCTCTTTAATTCACCACTTTCAAATTCTTCAGCATCATCCAACGTACAGTTAATGTGGACATCAAATGCTCTCAAGATGCCTACTAATTCAATCCCGTTCTTCAAAAATACCATTACTCTTTTGTTTCTTGCCTCATTTAACAAATCCAAAGGTCTTGATGTTTCAGAATTTGACATTTTTTACACCTCTTAAGATTTTATTAAAACCCCTTGAACTTGACCAGTTTGCCCTGGCCTTGATGTAATCCTCACCAATCCTAACTCTGTCTTTACAATTGAACCTTTAGTTAATATGTTTTGCCTTGCTAACTGTTTATCTGCTGGATTATCTACTACGTTCAATATTTTTGTTTTTACAACTTTATTGTTATCAACATTAACATAAACTTCATCACATCTGATCACTCTGATCTTATAATTACCATACTTCACTCTATCGACTCTTCTCTTTGTTGGACCTAATTTAGGATGTGTTGGATCATTTCCTTTCTCATATAACTTTTTCTTCTTAAATTTCTTATACAATCCTCCTGAGGCTTTTCTCTTACTTCTTGATTGAACAATCATGTGAGCATCACCTTTCAAAAATTCAAAAAACAAAAACAAATATTAAAGAGGATAAAGATTGGATTTATAAATTTTTTCAAAAAAAAAGATTAAAATCAGATTATTCGAACTTTTCTCCTTGCTGTGGCTTTACCATCACTTACTAAAACTTCTATTGTGGGAATTTGGTTTGTGTAAATCACATTAACTTTATTGCCTAAAACTTTCTTATTATTGACGTAAATAATTACTTCTGTAGGATCATTATCTTCATCCCAAGAAATTACTTCAATCGTGATCTCTTTTCTATTATCTGGAAAGATCCTTCTGCTAACTTTTAAATCAAATTGAGGTTTTCTATTCACATTAATAACCTTTACAGGTAAATATTCTCTCCAACTAACATTACCATTTACAAATTCCATAACTATTCTAACTTCCTTCGAATCGTTT
>JAWBOS010000012.1:0-20855 GCA_038825875.1 Candidatus Woesearchaeota archaeon
TGCTTTTATGCCTATCCACGGCAAGTTTCTTGAATACTCAGTATATTGTTGAATCCAATTTTTAAGTACTGCCGGATCAACTTTGTAAAATTCATCTAAGTTAAATGTATCTTTATTTTTTGGTTTTTCTGGGGATTGCTCTGAAGGCTTTTGTTCAGGTGGGTTCTGCTCTGATGGGTTCTGCTCTGAAGGCTTTTGTTCAGGTGGGTTCTGCTCTGGTGGGTTCTGCTCTGGAGATTTTTGACCACCATTTCCATTTTTCTTATCTTCTGATTTATCAACCATCTTTATCACCTCGTACTCACTATATGGTAAGAATAACTTATTTATATATTTTACTAAATTTTATCTACTATATAGTGATTACTTTCCAAAGAAGATTCCAGAAAATAATATAGTTCTTGTAGGTCTATGAATTATAAAAAACACAAAAGGATGATCAGCCTTGAACGATATATTTCTTATGATTCGCGAAGGAGCACTTGAACCAAATGCTGATATTATCGTTACTGCACCTGCTTCGGTGTATTTCTCATTAACCTCTATAAACGCAATTTGAGAAATAGATGAAACACATATCCCTGGAGTTTCTGAAATTCTTGAAAAATTCGCAATTGGACAAAAAACTTCCTTTAATCCCATTTTCTTTAGAATATTATCGAATCCTAAATTACTATTAATCTTGAACTTGGGAACCCAAATTCTCTCAAAATCTGAACGATAGTCCATATTATCCAACACATAATTAAAGAAATCTAAGGAGAGATTCAAATCATAAACTGTATAATTAAAATTAACCTCTTTCTCTAAAATTTTACCATCTGGATACCTTTCATAAATCTTTTGCTTTCCAAATCTCGGAAGAAAAATTAGCATTGAATAATCTTCATCCTCATAAGGCATCTCTAAAACTTGCAAAAGATCATCCTCATAATAACCAAAACGTTTTCCACTAAATTCCTCTATTTTCATCATAGGAATCTTAAATTTATTAGTTGGAGAAAGATAAAAATATTCATTTTGGGTTTTTTCAAATTCATATTTCCATTTGCTTTTAAAATAAATAACATTAACAAGAAGCAATAGCGTCTCTTTTGAAAGCAGATTCTCATTTACTACATTACTAATTTTTCCTGATGTAGAATCAGAAATAAAATCATTTATTATTTTTATCGCCTTAGATTTCTCATTTATAAAATCAAAAGAAAATAGTTTTGCGTTATAAAATTCTTGAAGAATGTTAGAATAGTCTGGATTCAATCTAAATCGATTATTAGTAACTAAAGCATTTGAAACTTTTATAAAAAGTAGAGAAGAATCTTTATAATCCAACAATTTTGAATTTAATATATAATAGTTTCTCCTTGTCTCTTCAAAATCATCAAAATAAAAAAATGATTGTAATGCCTTCTTAGTAGCTCCTTCTGATCCTTCATAAAGCAAAATCATCGCAGAATACAAACTATACGGAGAAAAAATTAGGCTATTCTGTTGATCTCCTTTTAAAAAATATCTCAAAAGTCGAAATGTAAGAATATTATTTGAATCTGAAAAATTCAAGGGAATCTTTTCATTTGTCTCATTTAAAAATTCTAAATGAGTTTGAAGATCTTTATCTGAAGATATATCTGACTTTCCTTTATCTAGTTTAACACAACTCATTAGGAAAATAAAAACGAAAATAAGCAAAATCGAGCCTAATCGTGTGAGATTTGGCTTAATCAAATCAGTTTTCATGAGATAACAAAATATCCAATGTACATAATTATTTATAAATTCTTCCCTTTTGTTAGAAAAAACTCCAAAAGGCTTTCAAATTGAATTTCTTGCTGAATTCCTTTATTCATATCCTTTATAACTATGTTTTGATTTTTAATAGAATTATCATCCACAATGATCACATATTGAAATAGGTTGTTATTCGCAAATCTTAATTCAGATTTAAGAAGTTTTCCAAAATCATTATACTCTGTTATTGTTTGTGTCACAATCAAACCAGAATCCTTCAATAATTTAAAGATCTTATATGCATATTCTCTGCTCTCTTTTTTACTTAAATCATAAATTATGTGAACTTTACACTTTGAAAGATTTATCAATTTCTGACGATCTAACTCGTCAATCAATCTGTCAATACCTATTGCAAAACCAACACCCGGTGTTTTTTCACCACCAAAAATTTCAATCAAACTATCATATCTTCCTCCTCCGATAAGTGAACCACCTTGCTTTCTTCCATCAAAAATATAGCCCTCAAAAATGATCCCTGTATAATAATCAAATCCTCTCGCTAATGATGGATCTAACATTATTTTAACATCTCTAGAAGACAATATTTCTTTAACTGAAAAAATACGAGTTATTCCTTGTCTTGTAAGATCATTCAAATCCCTTATCTCTGTCAAAAACTTTTCTAATCCTTGTTGGTCTGTTAGATCAAAATTAAGAATTTTTTCAATAATTTCTGTAGATTGGACATATTTTGCAACTTCTCTCAAAATTGTAGAATCTTCTATTTTTCCCTTTTTATCAATCCATCTCATGCATTCTTCAATATTTGTACATTTTACTGCATTCAAAACACCTCTCAGAATATCTCTGTGCGAAACAAACAATTTAAAATTAGATAATCCCAAACATTTAAATAGTTTGTCTGCAATTTCTATAACCTCTGAATCTGCATATGCGGTATCAGAACCAATCAGCTCAATACCAAATTGCCAAAACTCTCTATAACGCCCCTTTTGCGGATTCTCATAACGCCACATTCTAGTAAAATAATACCATCTTAAAGGCAGTTTTGATTTAAACTCATAATATCTTTCTCCAATAACTCTAGCTATGGGAGCTGTAAGATCAAACCTTAACCCAACATCTCTGCCTCCATGATCTTTAAACAAAAATAACTCCTTTACCTGACTCAAGTCCAAATTCCCTTTTGCTAATAAAGTTTCTGCATATTCTACTGCAGGAGTTTCTATTGGTTCATATCCATATCCTTCAACCATATCTGCAAATTTCTTATCAATATATCTGTATTTACTAAAAATCTCAGGCAAAAGGGTTCTAAATCCCTTTACATCTTGATATTTCATATTGTTCTTATCTTATTTTTATGTGGAAAGCATATTAAAAAGGGTGGCGGCTGGGAGTCGAACCCAGGATCTGGAGGGCCACAGCCTCCCATGTTGACCACTACACTACCGCCACCACTAAAGAATATGATTTTTAAGAAATTTAAAAAGATTTTGAAATCATGATGTTTTTACCCATTGACATTGATTACTCACACATTTGCATTCATACCTTGAATTGTTATAACAATCCTTCCATAAACAAACCGTAACTGTTTGTGGAGTTCTAGCAGATTTACAGTACTCACCATTACAACCAGATCTAATACAATCTTTATCAGTCTCACAACTTTCATATGTTGAGATTCCACAAAACTCATCAGGTAAAATTCTATTCACTACTTCTTTTTCATTACAAGAGATAAAAAAAATTAACAGAACAAAAATAATAAAGTAATGCTTTTTCATAACAACATTTTTATCCTTTAAATTTATTAATTTTTTGGTTTTATATCAAAACAGATCTTGAAGGTTCTTCTATTACTGTACACTTATTTGACACACATTCAATCGTTCTTTGTGGACAACAAACCATTGGACAAATTTTACTTTTTTGACATTTTTTTAACATATACCACTCAGTTTCATATTTTTTATTAATAACCTCATCATATGAAAAACCACCACATCCAGAACAACTACATCCACAATCAACAGCTACACAATCATCAGCGGTTTCACAATAAAACCACTCTTCTGGTGTTTGCATTTGTTTTGACGAAATCTCTTCTTTTTTTATCCACTGACATTTATTATTAATACATTTACACCCATAGCCTTCAGACCTAAAGCAATCTTTCCAAATACAAGCACTAATCTTTGATTCCTCATTAATTGATTGACATATCTCGTTTGAACAACCAGAAACTATACAATCCTCATCCTTTTCACACCTTCCAAATGTTGAATGACCACAAAATTCCATATTCTCTAATTCTATATTCTCTGATATAGATTCTGTGTTCTCAAAGATAGTTTGTTCTTTTTTTCTTTCTAAACATGACTCTATTTCATCTAGAGAACATCGAAATCCATCCAATTCACAAATCTCTAGCACTCCTTCATCTTCATACTCTGAAACAATTCTTCCACCAGCGTCCAAACAACTTTGTGCTTTGAGATTTATATTCAAAATATGCCAACCTGATTCTTGATCAAATAAATATACCAACCTATGCAACTCTGAAATCTGATTATCTTGATACTCTACTCCATGAATCTTTACAGTGTATGTACCTTTTGACAAATTTTCTATGATCATTTCAACAGGATAGATACATTTACTTCTACACATTCCTCCTACATTTTTATAATAAATATTAATCTCTTCTGATTGAGTTTTAATGTTTACATTAATTTTAGCGCAACATGCATAGTCCAAGTAGTGAGTAATTTTTAGATTACCATCGACACTTTCAGCAATCACATCATTTGAAGAACCATTAAATGATGATATTGGAATTTCCTTATCGACTTTATACTTAAAAGAAAGGCCCTTATTCATAACATTTTCCAAATGGAAAAAAGAATTTTGGTTTTCTTTAAGATTTTCTTGATACTGACAACCAACAAAAAAAACCAAAAGCACAAAAAAAGTAATGATAAAAAACTTTCCTGTGTTCATGGTAATAATTGTTAATCAATTTGACTTTATTAATTTTTCTTAAATGTTAGGTTAATCTGATACTAACTTTGTAATTAAATGCTTCGAGATTAAAAATTCTAAGATGAAGAACTAATATGTATATCTGCAAGAGGAATTGCAAATAGATCCTCTTTTTTACCGCGCAAAATTTCTCTTACCTCTGTTTTAGAAACACTCCTAAGTTCATAGTGTGTTTCAGTATAATTTATTATTAACTTTGCACTTAATGATATCTGATCTGAAAAGGTGCAATTATTTGAGGAAATTTCGATTTTAATATCTAATTTATTAAGTGTCTTTTCTTCACGTGGAAATTTCAATTTACAAGTTGTTGGATCAATTTGCACTGAATTTAGCACATAGTAAACTTTATTTATTTTAAGTGTTCTATATCCATCAGAGGTATCAAATCTATAAACATTTCCCTCTGTAAAATCATGAGTTGATTTCAAAGTTATTTCTATGGGAATTTTAGGAGCAGCTTTAACTACACCAAAAATATTAAAAGATTTACCAGTGTAATAATTCTCTACTCTTTGCTCAGAAACCTTCAAATCTTCACCCGAAATTTTACCTTCAACGCTAAAAGTGAACTCTTTTCCTAAAAAATCAAGCTTTTCTTTATGAGAAAATTCATGACTTTCTTTCTTTAGCACTGAAGCAGAAATGTTCAAAGTACCAATCTCTGAATATTTACCTGAAACAATAACAACATATAACTTATCATTCAAAGATGAAACTCTAGTAGTAAGTAAAACTCCATGTTCCAACACTCCAACATATTCTGCCTTTAATCTGTTGTCATCTTTTGCAAGATAAAGCAAGCCATTTAATTCATTTTTATTCTTACTCTTATATGGAAACAGGGGTTGAATCTTAAGTAATATATCATTATCTTTAGATATGCCCTTTGGGGTAATTGCTAACAAATAAGTTGAATAAGGAGTTAGGTTAAATGATAAAATTATTGGATCCTTTTTTGATGGATCTACTTGAATCTCTTTTGAATACATCTTAGCTGAGTAAAGAGATAGTGGAATATTAAGATATGTGGAATTAGAAAATAAAATTGTCATAACAAAAGATTGATACATATCCACCAATCTAATGCCTAGTGAATCCCTTAAGTATGAATCAATTCCACTTTCCGGCGATATCCTATACCACTTAGTCACATAATCCCAAAGATCCTTAAACTTCGCTCCTTTTTTCACTAAAAAATCTATAAAATGTGCTGCTCTATACTCATGAGAACCATTAACCATAGTTAAAGAATGAAAAATATATCCGTTATTCAAATCAACATCAATTTTATTTTGTCCTAATGCAAGTATATCTGCTGCATAAACCGCACTTGCTTCTAAGAACCATCTAAAAAAGTGCATACGAAACAGATTTATATCTTGATTCTGAAATAAATGAAATAATTCATGAGCAATTTCATGCTTTGTGTAATAATCGTTAGGACTCCTTCCACTAATAATAATATTACCTGTAAATGGATTATATAAAGAATCATCTTGAGAAATAATATACACAGAAATTCTCTTTTTTATAGGTTTAAATCCGAGAGAAACATACTTTTCATAATAATCTTCTAAAAGCTCTCTAACTTTAGCTACAAATTCAAAAGTTTCTCTTGCTCCAAGACCTGCGAAACTGTCAGTAGATTTAAATCTTATTATGAAATGTGGGGAAACTGCTTTAGTATACTTATCAAAACCAAATAAGGACCAAATTGAAAAATGATCTGTCGTCACTTTAATAATCTTATTCTCTTCATCAAAATCAGCAGGAACCTCTACATAAACTTTTTCATTTTCGTCATAATACATAACAGCAAACTGCTCTTCTAACGATTCATTTGAATTTAACAAGTGATTAGGAATTTGAAATTCTAATGTAACAGGAACTTGAGGCGACTCTGTAGATTTTATCTCAAATGACATAATAGGATTCCCAATCTTTGTTTTTGGAGGACTTTTAACTTCAAAAATTTCGAGTTTTGTTTTATTGAATGCATTTTCAGGGATTATAATTTTCAAAGAATTATCTGATAATGCTATAACTTTAGTTCCTTTTCCTATCTCTTCTGTAACTAAAAGTTTATTGCTGGAACAAGAAAGTAAAGAAATCAAAAGAAATATTGCAAAAATTTTAAAAAAATATTTCATTAAAAAACCTCACAAAACTATTTAATGCAATATAAATTTCAATTTATAAATTTTTCTTATAAAACTCAGAAATATCAATTAATTGTTTTGAAGCTATTTTTCTATTGTTATAACCCGATATCACTATTTAACTTTAAATACTTATAAACACTTTCTGCTGCTACAGCTCCCTGTGCTGCAGATGTTATTATCTGTTGCATGTGAGGACAGGCATTAGTACAGTCTCCTGCTGCAAAAACACCTGGTTGATTTGTTTTCATTGTTAAATCCACTTTAATTCTGTTTTGAGCATCCAAATCTAAATTCAATTGTTTTGCTAATTCTACTGATGGTTCTATACCTATACTTATAAACAACCCATCAATTTTTAGAACATCTTGTATGTTCTCTTTTTTTCTCAATATCCTAATAGATTCCAATTTCTCTTCACCAATAATTTCTAAAACTTCTGTATTTGTCAAAACCTCTACATTGTTTAATGTTTTTAATTTCTCTACCCAAAATGGTGCTGCTCTAAATGAATCCCCTCTCACTAAAAGATAAATTTTCTTTGCAATATTTGAAAGAATATAGGTATCATTTAATGCACTATCTCCTCCTCCTACAACTGCAACAACCTTATCTCTGTAAAAGGAACCATCACAGACAGCACAATAACTAACACCCTTTCCTACAAATTTATCTTCATTTTGTATATTTAATTTTCTCTTCCTTGAACCTGTTGCAATGATCACTGCTTTTGCTTTGAATTCTTTTCCTGATTCTGTCAGGATTTTGAATAACCTTTTCTGTTGATCAATAATATCAATCAAAACAACCTTATCCTTCAGAACATAACACCCTAAAGACTCACAATGCTTTTTGAATTTAGCCATCAACTCACTACCTGTTATCCTTTCAAATCCTGGATAATTTTCAACATCAATCGCTTCGCTAGCCATTCCACCTAATTCATATCCAATTATTAAAACAGAAAGATTAAATCTTCTAGCATAGATTCCTGCCCCATAACCAGCAGGACCGGCTCCAATTATGATTACATCAAACTCTTCTGGAAGATTCTGAATATTTGATGTTTCCAATTTGAATAACATTGTTCCTTGCTTAAATTGTGTTAATTTTTAAATTTTATTAATCTAAAACTTTTATCTTTATAAGATGCCTAAAAACTCCAGGACTATAATCTCCTGCCTTCCTAATCTCCAAAATCTCTGCTTTTCTTTTTAAACTATAAATAATGTTTAAAATCTTCTCTCTTTCATCTTCTACTTGCGATGGTTCAAAAAAATCATAAAGATAAATAATTGTCCCACTCCTAGAAACCTTGAGTGCCAAGTCTAAAAAAAGATGTGCTGATTTTGGCAAAGGCATGAGTATATAATCAAAAAATTGATTGTATTTAACTTTAAATTTTGTTATTAATGTTCCAAAATTATAATTACAGATCTCATCTCCTAACTTTTCATTACTCAACAACACATATGGATAAAAAGAATTTTTTAAAAGTTCTAAATCTTTTTCTTCATTGATCTCTAAAATGCAGTTTTTTCTCAAATTGTTCGAAAAGTTAGAAATTAGATTTGCATTGAGAAGAACTATTCTTGGAGTTTTTTTATTTTTAAGAAAATAATCAATAATTCTTTTATCCTTGACGTATAATGGTATTTTCTCTTTTTGAAATACCCTAATCGCTTCAATTGTCTCTTCTTCTAAGGATATGATAAGATTTCGGGTATTATTAAAAGAAACTATTTCAGATCTCTTTTGCTCAAATTCCTTTAAAGATTTTAATTTTAAGAAAACACATTGCATTCCGTAATTTATCTCATTATTTATATAAAAGGTTGAATACTCACTCAAGTTAGGAACTATATTCCTAACATCTCCCAAAAGAAAAGTTACGTTTAATGTATTGTTTATTACTTTATTCTTTAAAGCATAAAAATGTGCATCAGGATTCAATTCAATCCCTATCACATATTGAGCTGCATATTTTGCTGCTTCTATTGCATATGGTCCAATCCCGGAAAACATAACCAAAACTTTTCCTGAAAGTTCTTCATAAACTTTTTTTCTTTCTGTGCTTAGTCGAGATGAAAAATAACACTTTGAAAAATCTAGTAAAAATTGACAGTTATTTTCCTTATGAAATAGTTCTGTGTGTGGATATCCTGCTAAAAATTCAACATTCATTATTCTAAACTCTCCTTCTCTGCCAGAAATTTTTCTATAGACTGCTGTAATTTTTGGATTTATCTTCATAACTGCTTCTGCAATCAAGAATTTCTTTTGTTCAAGTTTAGGTGATACTTGAATAATCGCAACATCGCCTATAATTTCAAAACTAGCAATTAATTCATTTAGCTCCTCTTCTGTAAGCTCTCCCCTAAGCAAATCCTTTAGTGTTATGTGCCTCTTTTTAAAATCACACTCTAATATTCTATTTTTAAAGTTCTCTGGAATATGATCGATAGATTCGTCTTTCAAGGGAAAAATATAACCATCTGTCTCTTTTATAAATTGATAATCTCTATCAATATATTTTTTGAAGATTTTAAAAAGTTGTTGCATTTCACTATGTAAAATCTTTACACCTTTCATTGCTAAATTGAGAATATAGTTCTTTATAAAACCTTTGATGATTTAACTAAACGCGGTAGCCGGGATTCGAACCCGGATTGCTTCCGTGGGAGGGAAGAGTCATAGCCCTTAGACCACTACCGCTTATGTTTTTATTTGTAGAGCTTTTCCATTTTTATAGTTTTCTGTTAACCTTGCAAGATTTAATAAAAAAATTTTTTAATAGTAAAGAACTTAACATATCTTAAGGTGAAGAAAATGTACCACTCGCAGGAATTATTGGAAGAAATAAAAAAAGAATGCGAATATGAGAGAGTATTTTCCTTATTTGAAGAGTCATTCTTAAATTATAAGCATCTTTTTGATGTCTCAAATAGGATTGTTATGGATATATACAAATTTAATGATCATGGTCCTAGTCACTTATTGCTTACTGCAAAAAGATCCCTTCAGATACTAAAAATTCTCAAAAACTTTAACTATCAAACAACTCTAGAAAAAATTGGAAAACCTTTAGAGTATAGTTATTTTGTTGTCCTTTTTGGATCTCTTTTTCACGATGTTGGAAATTCAATTCACAGAAGAGATCACTACGTATTCAGTGTGATTTTAAGTGAAAAAATAATCGAAGAAATATCTAATAAGTTTTGTGAAAATCCCTATGACTCCTTTTTGCTTAAAACATTTACACTTAATGCCATATACACCCATGATGAAAATGTAGAATGTACTACAATTGAAGGAAGTTGTGTATCTGTTGCTGATGGTTGTGATATTGAAGAAGGAAGAAGCAGATTAGCATATAGTCTAGACAAAAAAGATATTCATGCAGTATCAGCACTCGCAATTCAATCAATTAACATTCAATCCTACACACATACAATTCCAATTCTAATATCAGTAAATATGAAACATTTAGCAGGAATCTTTCAAGTAGATGAAATCCTTGGAAAAAAGATTAGAAGCTCTTTACTAAGAGGATTAGTAAAGATTAAAATAGATCATCAAGGAGAAATCATTGAAAAAATTTTCTAAATGCGGTAGCCGGGATTCGAACCCGGATTACGTCCGTGGCAGGGACGTGTCATAGCCCTTAGACCACTACCGCTTACTTTAATGCAAAGGTTTCTATTTTATAAAATTTATCTGATAAAAACCAAAAAAATAAAAAGCTTCGTTAGTTATCAAAGCTATGTACTTTAAGATAAAAAAACTAAAAAAAAGACAAATTAAGAAGAGTTTAGTTTTAGAAGTAATAAATGATCTCTTTAATTTCGGTTCTCAATATAATGGCATAGATAGGAATTATGTACTAAAAGAAATTGGAAAAAACATTTGGAAACTAAAATTATATTTCAAAGTCCCCCTTGATATTAACATAAAAAGATTTTTATGTAGAAAATGCAATGTAATTCTTATTCCTGGATACAATCTTAGAGTTAGAAACTATAAAGAATGCATGGAATACAAATGCTTGAATTGTGGATTCACAAGAAGATATAAAATAAAAAATTAAGCTAAAAACCTAATTCTTTCTCTATTTCTGACATAGCTTCAATTGCAATAGAACAAAACCTTTCCAAAGGCATAAATTTTTCTATATCATAAATTTCGTCTCTTCTAACATTGGCAGCAAAACTCTTATCTTTCAACTTCTTTATTAACTTGTTAGCCTCCATTCCAGAAATACCTTTTCTCATTAGACCATATGCAAAAATGAAACCAGAAACATTATCTGAGGCACTCAAAAAATAATCAAATTCTTCTTGCCTTTTGTTCCCATTTGCCTCATTGTGTCTTAATATAGCATTTACCATTTCTTCAGGAAAACCTAATTGTTTTAGTATTTCTCCTGTTTTCAACCCATGCTTTTCTAAATCCTTGATTTCGTCAAAATCTAAATCATGTAGTAAACCTGCATAATACCACAAATCTTCATCTTTGTTGATGTACTTAGCAATTTTTTTCATTATCACTGCAACCTCTCTACAATGCATTCTTAAGGTAGAAGATTTTACGTGTTCATTAAACAGATTTTCCGCTATCTCCTTCAGTTTTTGGTCCACGTTTATCACCTTTGAATTGTAGGGTTTCCAAAAGTTTGTAAAACCCCTTAGTTAAGTCATTAGCTAACTGTTCATCTATAATTACCTTTAGATTTTTTGATAGCATATCATACATCTTGTTTGAAACATCAATTCTGGCATGAATCAACTCATGCAAAAGAATCTTTAATCGATCTTCTCTTCGCTTGAGGGCAAAATAAGTTTGAGTCAAATAAAGATCAACCTTTTTCTCTAACACATCATTACGAGTGTAAGCATAATTATCTATATCTGATATATCTGAATATATTTTGATTTCAAAATCCTCTAATCCAAAATAGGGTTTCAATTTTTCAACATATTCCTGCGCTTCGTTTAAGTATTTCTGAAGTCTTTTTCTTTCGCCTTCTGAATAAAAAACGGTTGTCATTTTAAGATAAATCAATACTATCGAAACCCGTATAGGGAATTAAGATTTTTGGAATTTTTATGCAATTTCCTTCATAATAGTTTTCTATTATCGCCACAATGGTTCTCTGAATCGCAATTCCTGTACCATTTAAAGTGTGAACATATCTCCTTTCACTCCCATCAAAATACTTAATATTTCCTCTTCGTGCTTGATAATCTGTGCAGTTACTAACACTTGCTAACTCTCTGTACTTTTTTTGAATCGGAAACCAACCTTCAAGATCATATTTTTTTGCTGCAACTGTTCCAATATCACCAGTACAAATGTTGACTATTCTATATGGAATCTCTAAAAGCCTAAACATCTCTGCAGTATTTGTAATAATCTCCTCATGAAATTTCCAAGAATCTTCTGGCTTACAGAAAACAAACTGCTCAACTTTTTCAAATTGATGTACTCTAAAAATACCTTTTGTATCCTTTCCATGTGCACCTGCTTCCTTTCTAAAACAAGAACTTATTCCCACAAACTTTTTTGGCAATTCCTTTTCATCTAAAACCTCATCATAGTAGTAGCCCAAAATTGCATGTTCTGCAGTAGGTATTAGATATAATTCTTCACCTTCAATCTTGTAAATCACATCTCCAAAATCATCTAAATCTGTTGCAGCTTCTTCTACCTCTCTTTTCATAAAAAATGGTACATAAATAGGAATATAGCCTTTCTTCTCTAAAAATTCTAAAGCAAATCGTTGAAGTGCAAGCCATAGAAATACTATCTTATTCTTTAAATAGTATGCTCTAGATCCACTTGCTTTTGCAGCTCTCTCGAAGTCAGCAAGATTTGAAGCTTCTAATATGTCTGGATGACTTGGAGCATCTTTTTCTATACAATTACCCCAGACACTAACCACCACATTATCTTCTTCACTTTCTCCATCTGGAACCGAATCATGCAACAAATTTGGAATCTTTTTCAAGAGATAATTTAATTCACTTTGTAACTTGTTTTCCTTTTCTTCCAAAAACTTAATCTTGTCAGGCAAATCCTTTGCCAATTTTATCAAATCATCCACAGATTCCTTTCTTCTCTTCTTTTCTGCAATCTCCTCACTTATTGTATTTCTTCTATGCCTCAATTCATCTAACTCCTTTTTCACTGCTCGCCACTCTTCATCCAACTGTCTAACCTTGTAGAATATCTCCAGTTTCTCTGGATTATTCCTACGTTTCAGATTTTTTTCCACTATTTCTGGATGATTGCGAATTAGATTTATATCTATCATTATTTCACCAGCAATTTTTCTATGAATGAAAAAGGATGTATATAAATTTTAGGATAATTTTTTACTACCATATAGTTTCCTTGCTAAATCATAAGAATAGAGCAAGATTGCCTTTGTCTGTATGTCTGAAGGCTCAAATTTCTCTTTTTTTGAGTGAACTGAATATATCCTAACTTGATTTATAAGATGAATCTGTTGCATTATTGCTGGGTCTATTTGATTTAATTGTCTTAATTCTGCTACTAATTTCCCTAATCCATAATTTGGAGAAGTTTCTAAAAGATCTTTTCCTGTAATATCATAATATTTTCTAAAAAGTAACGTTTCTAAAATTCTAGCACAGAGAATTATCGCTGCTTTGTAGTGTTTTGATCTATAGCAACCTATTGCCTCTTTGAAATCCTCTATTACCTCTTCCCTAATCTCCGAAGGAATATGTAAACTTTTTAACTCATTTATATCTATAATATCGTTAGAATGCTTAGTTAAATCCATTTTTTCCTTAATTTCTCTTAGCAATATTTTATGCTCTGCACTATATGGAACATTTAGCAATCTTTCTATATCTGCAATCCACTTAGGAATTTCATAAACATGTAAAGCTTCATAATTAGAAATAAGTTCTTTCAATTGAAGATATAACTGTTTCAACTCTTCAAGTACTTTCTCTTTTTCGGATTTTTCAGAACCTCTAGAACGCTTAATAAGCATGTCTATTTGAATCTTTTAGAAGTTAATAAATATTATTTTTTGTGAGCAAATAGGTAATAAGAATATCCTATTATCCAAATTACTGCTAGTAAAAGAAGAAACAAAAAAATTATAAAAAATACTTTCGAATCTAAAATAAATGACAAGGGAATTATAAGGATTCCCAAATATAAAAACACTTTCGATGCAAATGCGTGCGTTTTATCCCAGATCAATGAATCACTTAATGTCCATGGAGTTCTTATCCCCACAAACCAATTCATCTTAACATTCTTAACAAGTCTTGATATAGCAATGAGAAGAATTGAAAATCCAAAAATAAGTAAATGAACAAAACTAAATTTATAAAAATTCCAAATAATTGAAAGGATATGAAGATAAAAAAGAAAAAACATGAAAATTAGAATAAATTCATCATAAGCTTTCTGAAAGAACACATAATTCTTCTTAAGCGGGTCTAATCTGGGTAGATAAAGAAATAAAAAAAATAAAATTAAAGCAACTATTGGCATTAAGAAGACAAAATTTTTAGATCCAAAACTATCTGGAATTCCTGAAGCATTCCAATGGATCGGAATTAATAATGGTAGAAATGGATAAAAGACTATTGAAAATAAAAACATAAGTACAATAAAAACTGATGAAATCAATCTATTTATGTTTAGTGTCATCTTTTTTCTTTGTGGATAAATCTTCAAAAAGATTCAAGATCGCAAAATGATACATATTCACAACAAAAAATACACTTATCAATAAAAAAATAGCAAATATAAAAATAAAAATAAACGATAGGAAAAAATTACTATTAAATAAGATAAAAAATAGTACAAGAAATAAAGAAGCAATAATTATACACAACAATCCAATAGAAATAATTGCCAATATGAGCTTTATTAACTTACCTATGTTGTTTTTCGTAATTTGTAAGCTCTTCCTAAAACAATCCATAACTGATATGTTTTCCGAAACTAAAATAATATCAACAAAATAGAACCCAAATAAATACTTAATGGAAATATATGCTAAAAATATTAGCGGAATAATAAGAAGTAAAAGCAAGTAATTAGAGTATATCGCAAAGGAAATAATTATAAAAATTAAAGACACTGAAAGTATAAAAAGAATAAGAATTGAAAAAGACACAATTTGAATAAGAAACATTTTAAATGTCAATTTATATTTCTTAAAAAACATCTCTAAGGAAGCTGTTTTAGATTTAAAAATCTCAAGATAAACACTTAATGTCCCAACCCTAATAAATGCATTCAATAGAAGAATCACTATAATGTATAATAAGGAAATAATAATAGGCGTGACAATTCCTCCAAGAGATATATTAGAAAGGATTAAAGATACTATTAAATCTACTCCAGTACTTAGTGCAGAAATTAAAAAATTTAATAATAATAAAAACCAAAAATATCTTTTAGTAGTATCAAATGCTTTTTTAATGTTAGCAAAGGTTTCCATTTTTAGAAATTAAGAATTCTAAAATTTATAAATCTTGTTAAGATAAACAAAGAAAAAACGGAACAGTTTGCGTCTTTCCCGTCCAAAGACAGTACCAGACGCAACGAGTACAGGCTTAACTTCCGTGTTCGGAATGGGAACGGGTGTGACCCTGTACTCTATGACCGTTCCACTTAATGTGAATTGTGCTTAGTTTATAAATGTTACTCTCTCTTTATTAAAAATTTGATAATAAATTTTTTTATAATAACACGATAAAATATTATCAATAGATAAAAAAAGACAACAAATATATTTATCAAAAATGAAACTTTTGTAGAAAATAACCCTAAAAAATTTGAAAGAATTGAAGTAAAAATAATCATTATAATATATTTTAAATCATTAAATAAACCAAAAGGAAGATAATCCCAATATTTTAAAGGATATAAAAAATTCATTTTTTTACGAATATAATGATCTAAATGTAACATACTTCCTAAAAAAATTAAAAAAATTAAAAATATTTTAAAAGGAGATGATAGATATATAAAAATTGGAGAAAGGATTATAAAATATCTTAAAAATCGAAGAAAAAAGAAAGAGATACATCTTATAAAAAGGATTGATCTTGCTAAGATTGAATTATGAATAATATAAATCAATTGAACTAATAAATAAAGAAAAATAATTAACTTTGAAATGGAAAATATATTTATAAAAATATATAAGATAATTATAAATCCTATTCTTTCTATGACATAATCAAAAGTTATTTTTTTTATCATTTCTTCATTTAAACCATCAAACTTTGCTCTAATTGCGGGAATTTTTTCGAATTTTGTTGCATATAAATCATTAAAAAAATAACCAATTTCATACCATGAAATAAATACTAATAAATTAAAAAGAAAGATCAACAAAAAATAAAAGAAGTTATAGAAAGAAATCATTTCTTTATTTACTAAAAAAATCATAAATAAAGTTAAAAAAAATAATAAAAAGTCATATTCATAAAGACTCAGAAAAATTAAAAAATTTCCATTTCCTCTTGTTTTATAAGAATAAAATCCAGGGATAAATAGTTTTTTATATGTGATTTTGTCTATTTTGAAAATATTTTTGTTTTCCATTTCCTTCATTTACATAAAATAACTCATCAAACAAAGTAGTAATTTTTTATTATTAAACCAATCTGGATGATAGACGAGATAATTTAAATCTTTTTTAAATTTTTTTATTCACTTCATAATAGAAACGTATGAAAAATTCTTTTCTCTATGATAAATTAAAAAAATTCTAACTAAACTTGAATCTCTTATATTTATCAATATCTTTATCAATATCAGTTGTATAATTTGTATAATTTTATATAAGATCAACAATCAAAAAATTTAATTTATATTTTTTTTAATAATAAAATTTCTTTATTTCGTTAGTTGATTTTTTTGTTTTACAAAAAAATATAAACAAAGGTTTACATCGCAGTAACAATACCTCTTATAAAATCAAAAAATCATTCAACTCACTAAAAGTTTCCCCTAAAATAAGAAAACATATATCTCATTTTTTCAACTTTGAAATTGCTATAAAAAAAGGGGTAAGTATCTTTTCGTTTGGTAAATATTTTGAAGAAAATTTAACAGATTCATAATTCCAATAATAAGAATAACTAACATATTCAATTGCAATTTTTATTTTTTTCAAAAAATTTTTAAGACTTAGTATTCTTCTATCATCTAATTGATTATTTTTTAATTTTAAGTAATTCAAAAAAAGACTATATTGATTATTAATTTTTTTAGAAAAATAATAAAAAATAATTTTAAATAATGATGGAAAATAATAATTTCTAAATTCATTCACAAAATATGGCTCGGAGAACTGTGCAATAGATCGAGGTGTAAAGGAGTAATGATGAGAAAAATCACTGTATCTCATATAATTACCCATTATTAAATTTGAAGAATTTATTGTCTCAGTAATTAAAAAACCGTTGGAAGATAAGCATTTTGCTGAATTTTCAAAATACTTAAAAATTTGATCATAAAACAAATGTTCTATAACTTGTCTCGAAATTATTAAATCAAACTTTTCTTTTGTTTTACTTAAAAAACTAATTGCATCTTCAGAATAACATCTTATACTATTAATTTTGCTATATTTATTTTTAAGACGAATAATATTATCTTCATCTAAATCTACACAAGTAATATTTTTATATCCATTTAACAATAACCAGTCGATAAAATGTCCATTTCCTGGACCAATCTCTAAAATTTTTGAATCTTTAGAAATAATTTTTTTAATAAATTTATAATTATGATCAAAAATACAAAGGTCTGATTTAGAAATAATTGAAATCTCTTTTCCATATAAATTACCAACATAATTCCTTTTCTTAAATTCATTTATATAATTTTTAAAATTAATGTTTTTCATTAAGATCACTTTCATTAAATGTTTTCTTATTTTTTGTTTTTTACTCTTTCTTTTTAAATTCTAATTTTTAAAAAGTTTTCTATATAGTAGAAAAATTTTAATATTCAAAAGATGAAAAAAATGAAATAAATGTTTCTAAGCACTTGTTTTGGAGTATTAGAAGTGGGTAAGATCTTTTTTAAAATTTGTATCATTTAATTTTAACACACTTTTCACCATTTATATAGTATACTTCATCAAAATAATTAAACAAATTCTTTTCATTTTCTAAATCATCTGTAAAATAGATAAATTTATTTTTCTTATTTTTTTTATTTTTAAGATTATTAATAAAAATTTTTTTTCTTTCTCCAAAAGAATCGATTACAATACCAACAACTTTACCATTTGATATCTTAAATTTAGTAAAGAAAACTTGTTCTCGTTTAAAACCAAGGTCTTTTGCTATATATTTTGCAGGAATTTCTGTACATCCTGTAACTAAAAAAAAATTTTTTCTATATTTTTTATTACGATTTAAATAAATTTTATTTCCCAAAAAAGTCAAATTTTTAAAAAATATTTTTCTATATTTTTTAAAGTAGAATTTTTCTAAATCCTTAATGTTTTCTCCAAAAAAATAAAACATGATAGAAATCTTTCTCTTAACGTAAAAATTAACAGGTAAAAGATTCAATAAATATGAAAATAATCTTGAGAAATATAATCTAATTATGTTCTTTTTCCATTGATGATACTTTTCTATGAAATCATAAGTATTGTTTAATTTATTTAGAGTACCATCTAAATCATAAAAATATAGTCTCATTTTTCAATTTGAAAGTTTTGATCTCTTTTAAATCTTTTCAATATTTCTAATGTCAATCTTAATAACTAATTTTTAAATAAATGAAGAGAGATAAATATTCTTATAACTTATTAATTTTTGTCTTTAATTATATAAATAAATGATATTAACTGAAAAGAGTTTCATTATGAAATCACAAGAGTTCCTTAATTTTTTAAGATTAATTAACAAATTAAATTTGTTTATTAGAAATATTTCTCTTAAATCTTACTCTTCATATAAGAGAATAACTCGATCACAAATAGAAAGGAAAGGATTAAAATTTGGAAATCTCATCCCATTTTCTGACACCTGTTGTTTTAATAATTTAGGAATTTCAAAGAAATCTATTGGAGTATGATATAAACTAATTGAAAGCACTGGCTTATACTTTTTTATTGTTTTCTCTGCTCCTAAATATTGAATTATACTCATATCCTTCTATATCCTTTTTTATTAAATCTATTTTTTCATTTAAACCACCAATTGCGAGTTTTTTATATTCTTAATCTACAAAACGCTTTTTTATTTTTTCCATTTTGATATTCTTAATTATTGAATTAAATAAATATATAAATTCATAGGAGAATTTATAACAACAGCGGGGTATATTTTGTTTAAAATATTCTTTTACTTTTTATTCAATTTCTTATCATTAAACTTCTCTAAGCATTATCTTTTTTAAAATCTCCTCCAATATTTCAAAATATTTTTCTGAGATATAATTATCTTTTCCCCTCTAATTCCTCAAATAACGTCTCCCATTCTTTCTTAATATTAACAATATCAAAATCTTTTGCTCTTTGGTTGCTTAATTTTATATATTTTTCTCTTAATTTTTCATCTTTCAACATTCTATCTATTACTTCTACCCATTTCTTTTCTGCTTCACTTAGTTCTAAATTTGCTTCTTTGTTATTTATATCTAACACTGGCATTAAAACTCTATACTTTGCAAATCTTTGCAAATACTATATCTTTTGTTTTTATAATTAATTAGTTAATTGGGAATATTTTTTATCTATTGGTGTATATGTTTTCATATTATCTTTAATTGAGATCATAAATATTAAAATTCTCTTAGGAATCAATGTCGTGATGGCTAACCAAAAAAAGTTATTGAAAACTTGAAAAATATAAAGTAAAAAGTATTCATCAAAAATATATAATGGCAAATTTTTTATTGAAGAAATAAACTTATATTTTGAATACCTGTATAATTTTCTTATTCTTCCAAATTTATCATCAATTATTATTCTATAGTTCAACATATATTGAGGGAGTATATAAAATACATATTTATTTTTATTTTTAAAAAGTCTAAGCCATAAGTCATAATCTTCTGAACTCCTCAATGTTTCATCATACATATTTTCTTTAAGAATTTTTGATTTCACCAAGAGAGTTGGATGATGAATATATAGTTTATTCATAAGAAAATATTTTTTAGGATTGTGAATCTTTCCATTTATAGAAGGATGTATTCTTCCTAAAAATTTTCCTTTCTCATCAATGAGATTATAAAAGGTGAACAAAAGATCTATCTCCTTGTTTTTTTCCATGAATTCTACCTGTATTTTGAGTCTATTTGGTAAAGAAATATCATCAGCATCCATTCTAGCAATATATTTTCCTTTTGCGATCCTAATTCCTTGATTTAATGAACCTGCAAGTCCTAAATTTTTAATATTTTTTAAATATACGATTCTTTTATCTTTTTCTAGATACTCTTTTATAATTTTATCCAATTTTTCATTTTTAGGATTATCTAAAATGATTATAAATTCAAAATCAGTATATGTTTGATTCAGAATAGACTCGATCGCTTTTCTTAAATAAGATTCTGGTTCATTATAAACCGACATTATTACTGAAACTTTTGGATTCTTCTCCTTTTTCATCATTTCCCCTCTAATTCATCAAACAATCCTTTCCATTCTTTCTTAATATCATTAATAAATATAAAAATCTTTTACTCGTTGTTTTCCTAATTTTATATATTTTTCTCTCAATTTTTCATCTTTCAACATTCTATCTATTACTTCTACCCATTTCTTCTCTGACTCACTTAATTCCAAATTTGCTTCTTTATTGTTGATATCTAATACTGGCATTAAAACTCCATACTTCGCAAATTCTATATCTTTTGTTT
>JAWBOS010000013.1:0-18729 GCA_038825875.1 Candidatus Woesearchaeota archaeon
CTGATTATAGTATTAATACAATAGAGGATGTATTTTTAGACATAAAGAGTAGGTTTGATAATGTTGTGAGGAAGGATTTAGAGAAAATAGTCAAAACTACTTCAGTTGACACCAAACATATAAATTGGTCAGATAGTGTTGAAAAGGTATATACTGATATTTATGAGACCTTAAATTTAGCACAGTATAATAAGAAATACAATAAAGTCAAACATAAGATAGAAAACGCCATTAATAAGGCAAAATATATCATGGATTCATATAAAACGTTTAGAGATAGTTATAATGCTATAATTAAAAAGGTTAGAAAATGGGAACAAATGCCAAAACAATATAAAGAGAAATCTTCAGACAGTCAATCCTCGCTCTATGAAAAAACTGGCACGTTACTAGGAGGGATTGCAGGAACTGGCTTGGGACTTTCATTGATGTTAGCTAATCCTTTGATGTTGCCAATTATGGCATTAGCAGGCATTACAGGAGGAAAATTGGGTGGTAAGATCTTAGATAAAACCATAAAATCAAAATATACAAACTATCAGGATTCCAAGCACGATTATATGATAAAAAATCTTTATAGCATAAAAGAAGCAATACAAAAGTATAGCAGTTTAAAAACTAAAAAAGAGGAGAAGATGAATGATTTTTATACCAAAATAAAAGATTATGCAGAAAGATTAGCAGGTGTACAAAAATATTTTTAATTTTTTCTTTTTTTTCTCTGGAAATTTTTAGAAAATTAAAGATCAGAAACTGGTGATAGAAAAATGAGTAAAGATCAAGAGGAGTGGGATTTAGCAGACATATGTGATTTTTTAATATATAATTTACGTAATAACGCAGGTATAGATTTACTTAGAGAGAATGATACAATTTACTTGAAGAAAAAAGGGAAAAAAGTGTCTAAGGTGTTGGAAAATTTAATTAGAGATACTTATACTTTTGTGAAACTTGCAAGGGATTCTGTAGATGAGTATCTCATGATCTGTGAAGATTATCTGAATTTATTGGATTCCAGAGGTGATGATGAAGAAATTTACGTAGAGCAGCAAAGGTTTTATGATATGGTAGACATAGCAGTAGATGAATTAAATGGTATAGCAAGAAAAATTGCAGCAATTAAAGATTCAAAATTATCAACAAGTCTTAAGGACATAATGAATTCATCAAGGTATGTTTATAGGAAATATGCTTTTCTTGCAGATGAATTGAAGTGGAAGATAAATCAGGAGTTTTATTAATATAAATTATAACTATTCTGAAGGAATAATATTTATATATTTCTAGAACGAATTACTCTTTTGGGTGAGAAGATGTCAAAGGAGTTGGAATTTATCTGGGATTTAGACAGTTATTCGGAAACAATAAAGCCTAGATTGGAGGAAATAGCAAAGAGATATGGGAGTCACATAATTAGAAGAGATACGCCAATTGATAATGGTATTTACTTTGATCGGGATGGAGATGAGGGGATTTATGTAAAACTAAATAAGGGTGTTGAAACACCACTAAAGATTTTGTACAGGAACGTGGTAGAGCGAAAAAATGCAAACTTTTCTTATAACTTGTACTTAGATGAAAACTCGCCACAAATAGATTTGTTGACAGACTTGTTGTTTATAGAGCATGCATATGATTTTGTCAGAAATTACTTTGAAAAGAATCCTGAAAAATTAAAAGATATAGCTACAAGGTTGAAAGGTTCTGACAACATTTTGTATCTAGATAACTTTGTTTTAGAGAGGGTAGGAGATGCAAGGCATTATGCACTTACACTAGGAGCAATTCTGGAATATGCTATGAGCAAAGGAATCTTAAAAAATGTAAAAAAGGTAAGTATAGATTCGAATGCCGCTTACAGACCAGTTTCAGAAAATCAGAAAGAGCATGTGCTCGATCATGTATGGTGTAGGTTAGAGATAGATAGAAGAAAGCCTTTAGTTTTAGATCCATATTTTAACTATCTTGGTCCAGTAGATGTTCCTGTAAAAACAAAGAACTGGGATTACAGAAGACCTGATGAAAAGTAAGAAGTAAAAATCCACTAATCTTTCTTTATATTTTCTTTTTTTTAAAAAAACAAGCAAGAATTAGATAATGTCTTCTTCTGAAATTACTACTAGATCTCCTACTGCAATTACACTGCTAAAGGGTACTAGTAAATTACCTTCAGGATCTTTTTCAAGATCTAGTTTCAATGCATTTGGAGTTGGATTAATAAGGACTATGTGAATTAATTCGCCTGATTTGGTTTCAAATACCACATCTCCTACAGTGCCATATTTCTTTCCATTTTTGCTAACTACAGTTTTTCCTATTATTTCACTGCCTGCGAATTTTTCTTTTTCTTCCATTTCCATACGTCTCACCTTATAAGATATACACAAAGATATTTAAAAATATTTGGATTTTCAAAATCAAAACAAAAATAAAAAATCAAGTGAGAAATATTCTTATTGTTTTTTCTTCAGAATGATTTCAATTGTAGACACTCTCACCTTTTTTCCGTCCTTGTTTTGGAACTCTTCGGATCCTATGTTTATTTTGTCTATATCAATTTTTCCTTCTAAAAATCTTTTTCTTGCTACTTCTACTATATCAATTGCTCTGCTTATAAATTTTCCTCTTGCTCTTACAATTACTTCACTCGCATTTTTTGTTGTAAATTGCATTACTACCGCAGTCACATAGTTCATAAAATTTTTCTTTCCGATATAGATTTGGTTGTCAGTTGCCATTTTTGCTCACCTCAGATCATGCATATTTTTTTCTGTAGATTTTAGCATATCTTGTAAGATAACCAGCTATTTTATTTCTCATTTTCTTTGATCCAAATTTAGTTGTTAATGATACAAATTTCTTGTTTGTTTGAAAATCAGTAGTGATATAATCTTTATATTTTTCGAACAATTCTCGAACTTTTATTTTAATTTGTTTTGGAACGATCCTTCCCATGATGAATCACCGCATGGGATTTGAATAATGTTTCTTTTTATAAAATTTTTCAACCAAAAAACAAAACATTTATAAATTTTTACTACTTTTTAACTGAAACATGAAAGCCATTATTCCTGTTGCTGGAAAAGGGACTAGGTTAAAGCCGCATACGCATTCTACTCCCAAACCATTACTAGAAATAGCAGGTAAACCTATTTTAGCGTATATCATAGATGAAATACTTACAGTGTCAGAAATAGATGAAATTGTTCTTATTTTGGGACATTTAGGAAAAGAGATAGAATCTTACATTAGTGGTTATGTGAAAGAGAAAAAGATTAGTTTTGTTTATCAAGAAGTTTTAAATGGAGATGGTGGAGCAATAAGATTGGGAATTGAGAATATTCTAAAGGGTACAAGAGTAGATGATGATCTTTTGATTATTTTTGGAGATACATTAATAGATTTTAATTTGAGAAAGGCGCTAAAGGAAAAGGAGAAGTATGATGGTATTATTTTTGCAAAAGAAGTTAAGGAACCGTGGATGTATGGAGTTATTGTCACAAATGAGCAAGGAATCATCATAGACATTGAAGAAAAACCACAAAAACCAAAGTCAAATTTAGCAGTAATCGGAGCGTATTGGTTTAAGAGTATGAATCTGGTTTATAAAAAAATTCTTACCTTATTCGAAAAAAACATAACTACTAAAGGTGAATATAAATTAGCTGATGCAATGGGTTTAATGATCAAAGAAAATCATTGTCTAAAAGCAATCAAAGTTAAAGAATGGTTTGATTGTGGTAGAGTGGATATTTTGTTAGAGGCAAACAAATACATGTTAGATAAGCTTTGCGAAGGCAAAAAAGTTGTAAGAGGCAATTGTTTGATAATTGGGCCAGCATATGTTGCTCATACAGCTCAGATTGAGAATTCAATAATTGGTCCATATGCATCAATAGGAGAAAATACAAAGATCAAGAATTGTATTATAAAGAATTCTATCATCGGAAAAGGTACAACTTTGAATAATCTAACAATATATGATTCAGTAATTGGGAAGGAAGTTGTTGTAGAAAGTCAGGAGAAGAAACTCAATATAGGTGACAATTCCGTCTTATTATTTGAATAATATTTTTAAATTTTGTTTTTCAAGTATTTTTCATGTACTCTTATGAATTTTTAGATCACAAAGCAGACATAAAAATTCAAATTAAAGCTTCTACAATTGAAGAGATTTTCAATGCTATAGTTGATGTTTTTAACAAAATCACTTGCGAAGATTCCGAAGGAGAGGAGATAAGGTTTATAGAATTGAATTTCAAGACTATTGAGGATTTGGTTTTTGATTTTGTGTCGGAGCTAATATATTTTCTAGATGCAGAACTCTTTGTAGCATATGCTATAAGATGTGATATTCAAAAAAATCGTGCTAGTTTTGTCTTATTTGGAAAAAGGATTAAAAAAATAAAGCGATATGTGAAAGCTATTACTTATCATGATTTAAAATGTGAGAAAAAAGACAATATTTTTATTTGTGAGTTCATCCTAGATATTTAGCAATATATGAAGAATCTCTGCTTCGCTGATCAATGATGAATAGTAAACCTGCAGATTTTTCAAAACTTCCTATTGTTATTTTTTTTATTATTTCTCTAGATATGATTGTTTTTGAAATTTAACATTAATACTAATACTTAATATTGGATTTGATAATGGGCCCGCGGGGATTCGAACCCCGGACCTGCAGGTTAGAAGCCTGCCGCCCTATCCAGGCTAGGCCACGGGCCCTTTTAAAATATCTTTAAAAATAAAATCATCTATTTAAGAAATATTATCATTTTTTATATTTTTCGTTAATTAAGCTTTTTTGGTTTCGTTTTCAGTATTTGTCAAGAATATCCATTCCAGAAGTCTACCAAGTTTTTCAGGATCGTGTCTTAGTACATTTTTAGCATTCAGCAAATCTGCAGCAATTATTCGTGGATCTTTTATGTCAATTTTTGGAATCGATTTGCCTTCTTCTTTATACTTTTCAAGTAATTCTGAAGGAGGAGCTGAAGAATTTACGATTATTATATCGACTTTTATGAAATTTTCAATTTTTTGGATATAATCTTTTACCGTGAAACCTAATGTTTCGAAGTCATTCATAATGTTGCATATGTAGATCTTCTTTGCTTTAGATTTATTTATTTCATCAGATATAGATGGAAAAACAAGATTTGATAATATACTCGTATAGAAACTTCCCGGTCCAACTAAGATAAAATCTGAACTTCTAATTGCTTCTATTACTTTTGGATTTGGGAAAATTGTCCTTTCTTCACTTATAATTTCCAATTTTTCCAGCTTTGACTTTTTACAGTATTCAGTTATCTCTTTTTCTCCAATGCAGCAGGTTCCATCAGAGAAAGTTCCCTTCAGATCAACATGATTATATGTCAAAGGGATTACCTTATGTTTTACATTTAGTAATTTATGTGCTTCTTCTAATGCTCTTTCAAAGGAGTTGAAATGTTTTGTTAATGCTGTAAGTATTAAATTTCCCAAGTTATGACTTTGAAGATTTTCATCGAATCTGTAGCTAAATATTGTTGTCCAAACTTGGCTTTCTTCACTCAAAGCCACCAAGCAATTTCTGACATCACCAGGAGGTAGAATTCCATAAACGGTTCTTAGAATTCCAGTGCTTCCACCATTATCACACATGGTTACTATAGCACTTATATTAACAAAATTAATCTTTTTTAATGCTAGAAGAAGTTGAAAAGATCCTGATCCTCCACCGATTGTTACGATATTGATCATGGAAAATAGCGGGGGGAGGATTTGAACCTCCGATTTTCGGGTTATGAGCCCGACGAGGACGACCAGGCTCCTCTACCCCGCTTTAATATTTTTAAAAAGAAAACGTTTGTCTTTTTAAATATTTCTTTAAGTTATCTCTCAATAATATTTATATATTTTTTAATTTTTCCATAACTAATTGGTCAAGGCCTTAGGGGGAGATGGGTTTCATGCTCATTCCTACTTTCCTTATTCACTTTTCATTGAAAAATAAGAATGATTTGAGAGGATTTTACCACTCTTTCTAAGGCCATTTAAAAGAGGTGAAATTAATGGCCAAAGTTAGCATAGTTGCAGCTAAATATATTATTCATGCTACGATTGAGATTGATGGTGTAGTAGATAAACCTGATGTCATTGGAGCAATATTTGGTCAAACTGAAGGGTTGTTAGGAAATGAACTAGAATTGAGGGAATTGCAAAGAAGTGGGAGAATTGGAAGGATAGAGGTTAATTTAGAAACAAAGATGGGGAAAACGTCAGGAACAATCATGATTCCATCTAGTTTAGATAAAGCAGAAACATGTATTGTTGCAGCAGCATTAGAGGTTATTCAAAGAATAGGGCCATGTAACGCAAAAATAACCGTCAATCAAATAGAAGATGTGCGAGTAAGTAAGAGGAAATACATCCTTAATAGAGCAAAAGAGCTTTTAAAAGATTTGATTTCAAGTGTTCTACCAGACTCTCAGGAACTTGCAGAGGAGGTTGCAAATGCAGTAAGAATGATGGAAATTCAGGAATATGGAAAAGAGAGGCTACCAGCAGGTCCAGCAATTGATGAAAGCGATCAAATAATTGTAGTTGAAGGGCGTGCAGATGTTCTAAATCTATTGAAGAATGGTATAAAAAATGTTATAGCAACCAATGGTTCAGGAGTTCCACAGACAATAATTGAGTTATCAAAGAAAAAGGAAATCATTGCTTTTGTAGATGGTGACAGAGGAGGATTATTAGATTTAAAAGCATTGCTTATGACAGCAGATATAGATTATGTTGCAAGGGCACCACAGGGAAAGGAAGTTGAGGAACTTACAAAAAAAGAAATACATCAAGCATTGCGTTCAAAAATTACTGCAGAACAAGCAAAAATGGAATTTTTTGGGAATGAGGAATGGGCAAGAGAACCAGTAGTAATTGTGAAAGATGAAGATGGTGAAGATTTTAAAAAAGAGCTCGTAACAAGAGATTCCACAAGAGATTCAGAGAATTTAAAGAGATATAGAGATTTGTTAGACAACTTAGTTGGTACAAAAGGAGCATATTTAATAGATGAGACAAACAATATATTGGCAAAAGTTCCAGTAAATGAATTAATAGATGTTTTGAGAAATATTGACAAGAAGCTTAATGCCATCATTCTAGATGGAGTTGTAGATCGAGCATTGCTTTCTCAAGCAGAAAAAATAGGAGTTGAATTTATTTTTGCAGTAGATTCCAAGATGAAAAATGAGTCAAAAACTGTAAAGATATATACTCTTGAAGAGAATTAATTATGTAACATTTTTTTCTTTATTTCCATTTTTTATATAATCTTCAAATCTTAATGCTACTGCTGTGCTGATTGCTTCTTTTTTGTTCATACTTATTCCATATATGGTGTCTCCTTCAGCAATAACTGCGTCATTATGTGAAATTATTATGAATTGTGCTTCTTTTGAGTATTTCTTTATGTATTGTGCTAATCTTTCAGAGTTTCTTTTGTCTAGAGGAGCATCCACTTCATCAAAAACATAAAATGGTGCAGGTTGTATTTCTTGTAGAGAAAATATAAATGCTAATGCTGTTATTGCTTTTTCTCCACCAGAAAGGCTTTTAATATCTAAAAATCTATTTTTGTTCAATTTAACAACAATTTTTACTCCTTTATCAAATATTGTTTCAGGACTTTCAAGTTCAAGAGTAGCTTCACCTTTTTCAACTAACTCTTGGAATTTTTGAGAAAATATGTTTCTAAGAGAATTAAAATATTTAAGGAATTCTTCTTTTTTCTTAGTTTCTATTTCATTCATTAGGATTAAGATTTCTTTTTTTTCATTTTCTAGTTCCTGTTTTTTTCTCAGTAATTCATCCACATTCTTTTTTAATTCCTCATATTCTTCGATTGATTTTAAATTTACTTGACCTAATTTTTCTAATTCATCTTTACATACCTTTTCTTTTTCCTTTAGAGTAGATTTTGACATATCATAAAATTCATCTACTCCAAACTCTAGCAATTGTTGTTTTAAAGATTCATGCCTTATTTTGTCTTCAGAAGCATTTGTCTCGATAAGATTTATTTCATTTTCAAGTTCTCGAATTTCACTTTCCTTCTCAATTATTTTTATTTCAATTTCTTTTGTCAAATCTTCCAGATCCTTTCTCTTTTGGAACAATTCCTTGAACTCTATGTAAATGTTTTCTTCCTTTTCCTTTAGCTCTTTCAATTCTTTTTCACCTTTGATAAGCAATTCGTTAATTTGGATTATTTCAGTAGATAATTTTTTTTCATTCTTCTCCTCTTCTTCAATCAATTTTTTTGTTTCTTCTAATTCAACCAATAGATATTCTTTTAGATTTTTCTCCAGATTTTTGATTTCACTTTGTAATTGTGTGATGTTTTGAATTATCTGATTTCTCTTTTCTTGGAAAGAATTTAGTTGAGCCATTACTTCAGGACTTCTTGCTTTTGCGATGCTTTCTCTTAATTTTTGCCTTTGAGATTTTAATTGAGCCAATTCTTGTAGTTTTTTAATAAGTACAGAGTTTAACGTTTCTAATTCCGAGTTTGTTTGTTTTGCTTGTTCTTTCAATGTCGTATCATCAAGAATTTCTATTTTTGGTAATGCTTTTTCAAGTTTTATTATCTCAGCCTCTATTTCACCTTTCTCTTTTCTCAGTTCATAGATCTCATTTAAATTTTCTTGTTTTTTCTTATCCAATTCAGCAAGTATTATTTGATAGTTTTCAAAATCTTTTTCTAGTTTTTCAAGAGTTTCCTTTTCTTCTTTACTCATTAAGCCAACAGTTTGTTTTTGAAAGAAGCCTCCATGAATTACTCCCGATGTTTCAAAAAGATCTCCTTCTAAAGTAATCATCCTTATGTTTCCAATTCCTACTTTTTTAGCAACCTCAGGTTTTTCAATAAGAAGTGTATTTGAAAAAACATACGAAATTACATTTTTTAATTCAGGATCACAGGAAATCACATTTTCTATGAGATCAATTACCCCAGGAATTTTTTTGTATTGTTCGACATTTACTTTTGATTGAGGTTTTATCTTATTTAGAGGAAAAAACATTGCATTTCCAATTTTTTCTTTTTTCAGTCTTTCAATTATTTTAAGTGCCACATCCTCATTTTCTACTACAATACCATTAAGTCTATTTCCTGCGGCAATTTCAACAGCTAATGAATATTTATTTTCTACACTTATTAATTCATATACAAATCCAATAATTCCTGGAATCTCTTTTTTTAGATCTTCTATAAATTTTATAGTTCTCAAATTTCTAAGTTGATTTAATCTTTCATTTTCTTTGCTCTTTAATTTTTTCAACTCATTTTCTGTTTTGATAAGATTTTCTCTCGCGTTACTTATTTCTTTGCTGTACTTGGAGTCAAGGTTTAATTTTTCATTCAGTTTTAGTGTTATTTCTCTAAACTTTTCTTTTTTGGCATTTAACTCGTTCAGAATTTTTTGAGCATTTTTCTTTTCCTCTTCAATTTTTTCCATTCTGCTTTTAATGTTTTCCAATTCAAACTCAATTTTATCTTTTTTTCTGAGAAGCTCCATTTGCTTTGTTTTTAATTCATTAACTTCAGTTTCTGCTTTTTCAATATCCTTTTCAATTTTTTCCATTTCTGTTTCTACGTCTTTTAACTCGTCTAATCTAAGATCTTTTCTTATCTTTTCAATATCCTTTTCAATTTCCTCTTTTTCCTTTTCTTTATTTGACAGTTCTTTTCTCAAATTTGATAATTCTGATTCGTTTACCTTAATTTTTGAATTCAAATCTTTTACTGATGTCTGAAGTTGATTAATTTTTATTTTTATCTTATTTATTTCCTTTTGATAGTTTTCGAGTTGGATTTTGTTTTTTTCAATTTCGATTTTCTTTTCGTCAAGTAATTTTCTTAATTCACTGTCTTGAAAGTTACTTTTTCTTTCAATTTCTGATGTTATCTCATTTATCTGTGTGTAATATTGGTCTCTTTCTAATTTTAATTTTCTGATTTCTTCTTCATTTTGTTTTATTTTTTCAGTCAAGGTTTGTATTTTTTGGTTTACTTTGCTTAATTTTTTTTCGAGGTCTAGCAACTCATTTCTTATTAAGCTAGCATTTATTATTTTTAGTTCCTTTTCTAAACTTAGATATTTCAGTGCTTGTTCTCTTTCAACTTCTAAATTGTGCAATCTTTCACTTCTTTCGTTGATTATTATGTCTGCATTTTTTAATGTCTCTTCTACTTTTTGTAATTCATTTATTGCTTTTTCCTTCTTTTCTTCATAAATTCTTATGCCCGCTAATTCTTCAATAATCTGTCTTCTTTCTATAGGTGACATTTCAATGATCCTTTCAATATCACCTTGGAGGATTATGTTATATCCATCAGGATTTACGTGAATAGTATTGAGCAACTCCACAATTTCTCTTCTTGTAGATTTTTTATCGTTTATCTTGTATGTGCTTATTCCTTCATCATTTACAATTCTAGTTATTTTCACAACTTCAGAGTTTATTGGAATTTCATTTTTTGAATTGTCAAGATATATGCTAACACTTGCAACCTTTGCAGGCTTCTTTGATTGTCCACCGTTGTATATTAGATTCTTTGCAGTTTCAGCTCTTATATCTTTCATAGAAGATTTTCCAAGAACAAAGCAAATGGCATCCAAAACGTTACTTTTACCACTTCCATTTGCACCTATGATTATATTAAATCCGGGAGAGAAATGGAATGAAGTTTTGTGAGCAAATGATTTAAAGCCGTCAAGTTCCAATTTCAGTATTTTTGTCATTCTTCGAGTGCTTAAGAACTTATTTATTTAAAAATTTTGTTCTACTAACTAAAAAGATTCTTTGTGGAGATTTCACCTTTATCAATCTTGCTTTGGCAAGAGTTGCATATGTAGTGTAATTTTCCTTTATTGTCATAAATTACAGTTCCAACAAACTTATCCAAATAGGTTTTTTTTAATTCTTGTTTGCAAATTTCACATTTCATGGTGTAGTTTAGATTTTCTCAATTTTAATAAAAAATTCTTTTTCTTTTATTTCATATAACTTTGAGTTAGGATCTTTCTTAAGGAAAATTTCGATGGCGTTTGTTTTCTTTTTTATTTCTTCTAAGTTTACTTCTGTTGTAGTGTAGAGATACAGTTTTATTTTATCTAATTTTTTTAGTCCTAAGAGTTTCCTCTCATTTTGGATTCTACGTATTAACTCTCTAGTAAATCCTTCTTTTATTAATTCATTGTCCAATTCTGGATTTATTGCTATTTTCACATTCTCTGTTTCTTCTATGGAAAGAGTTTCAGGTATCTTTTGAAACTTGATCTCTTTAACATTACACATATCTTTTACAATCTCAACTAACTGCTTATCAAGAGAAATTCCATCAATGTATACTTCTTTTATTGGCCATCTTATGCCTCTTTTTATTTGATCTCTTATGCGTTGTATCGTGGTTATAACATCCATCAAATTTTGGAATTCTGTAATTAGTTTTAAATCCACTTCAAACATTGGAACAGGCCATTTTGTGAGATGAACACTTTCAAACTCATAACTGAAATATGGTTTCAAAGTTTGATATATCTTTTCACTTATGAAAGGAGTTATTGGTGCAAGTAGTCTGTTTATCCTATCAGTACAATATGCTATAGTTCTCACAATTTCCTCTTTCAGATCATCTTCTTCAGAGTTAATTACTTCTCTAATGCTCTGAATGTAGGTTTTACTCAATTCTAGAAATGCAGATTCAACAATATGTGGTACTTCATGGATTTTGTAGTTGTCAAAATAAATAGTAGCTTCTTGTATTGTTTTATCGATTATATTAATTATGTATTTGCTTCTAATATCTAGATTGTTGTAGTTTTTTAAAAGCCAAGAGTCGTTATCCTTCAAATTTAAAGGTATTTGTTCAAGTAATGTTAAAAGATACTTGTGCACATTCCACCAAATTAAGAGGTTTCTACTTTTTGTTTCTACATCATCCATATTATAGTTTAAGTTTTCTCCTGCTTCAGTTCCACCAATAGCATAAAACCTAAAAACATCAACACCGTATTTGTCAAAAACTTCCTTAGGATAGATATAATTTTTTAAAGATTTAGACATCTTTCTGCCTAAAGCATCATTAATCATACCGTGCATGTATACTGCTTTATAAGGGGATTTATTCTCAATTATTATGGACATATTCATCAATGAGTTAAACCAACCCCTGATTTGATCTTTTCCCTCAAGAATAAGATCTACGGGGAAATGTTCATAAAAAAACTTCTTATCGTTAACATAATCAAAAACTCCAAAAGGAGCAGCACCAGAATCTAACCATACATCCATCACATCAGGGATTCTTCTCATGAGTTTTCCACATTTATCACATTTAAATGTTATCTTGTCAAGAATGTGTTTGTGCAAATCTTCAACCATCACATTACTTTTCTTGTACAATTCTTCAGCACTTCCTATTACTTCTATATGTCCATTTTCACAGGTCCATATTGGTAGAGGAGTTCCCCAGTATCTTTGTCTACTTATGCACCAATCTTGCAATCCTTCTAGCCATGCTTTGAATGCACGATTTCCTGCCCATTCGGGTACCCATTTTATTTTTTCATTTTCACTCAATGCAAGATTTTTCAAATTAGTGACTCTTAGATACCATTGTTCTGTTGCTCTAAATATAATTGGAGTTTTACATCTCCAACAAGTAGGATATTCGTGTTCAATTTCAGAAATAGCAAGCAACAAATTTTTCTCTTTTAACATTTCGATGAATTTGTCATCATCTACTTTTGCTTTTAAACCTTTAAAAATTCCTTGTGGGAAATTTCCACTTTCATCCACTAGATTAAATGCAGGTAAACCATATTTTTTTCCGACTTCATGATCTTCTCTTCCACAGCCAGGTGCACAATGTACTAGTCCCGAACCCGCTGATAAATCTACATATTCCTCACTAAGTAAAATGGAAAAAGCATATTTTAAGTTTTCATATTTTTTTACTTCATCCCAATTGTAGAAAGGAGGGATATACTTTAGATTTTTCTCAAACAATTGTTGCCCTTTAAATCTTTCAACTATTTCAAATGTTTTTCCGCAAACGCCAGTGATTACTCCAACAGATAGTCCTTCTGCAAGAATCCAATATTCTTCTCGGTCATTTTCCTTTACTTTACACTTTACATAATTAAAATCTGGGTGAACCATAACGCCCAAATTGAATGGCAGAGTCCAAGGAGTTGTGGTCCAGATAATCAAGAAAGTGTTTTTTTCATTTCTTATTGGAAATTTTACATATATTGATTTATCTTTTAGATTGATATATTCTAACTCATGTTTTGCAAGAGCAGTTTCACATCTAGGACACCATGTAAGAGTTGTCTTTTCATTGTAAAGCAGATCTTGAAGATATGCTTTTTTAAGTAGGTACCATATATTTTCTATATATTCTTTACTTATTGTCATATATGGGTTTTTCCAATCCATCCACACTCCCATAAATTTGAATTGTTCAATCATAGGATACATTTTATCTAATGCAAACTTTTTGCACGTTTCAATAAAATTATCAATTCCAAATTTTTCAATTTCCTTTTTGCTTTTTATTCCTAATGTTTTTTCTACTTCCACTTCTATAGGAAGGCCATGCATATCAAACCCAGGCCTATCATAAACATCAAATCCCTGCATTCTTTTGTATCTCATTATTGCGTCTCTCAACGCTTTTCCCCATGCATGTCCTAAATGGATATCTCCATTTGTGTACGGAGGACCATCCAAATAAACAAATCTGTTATTTCCAGAATTATTTTTTACTGCCTTTTCATAGATATTATTTTTTTCCCAAAATTCTCTTATTTCCTTTTCGATTTCTATGAAATTCATGAACTTCACCTTATTTAATAAGGGATATTGGTATTGTAGATTCTATTTATTTTTTATGTTTTTTAAAAGTTTAAAGAAAAAAAGATAAAAATATTTTTAAATTATCACTTTCTCAAAATTTTAATGGGTTCGTGGCGTAGTTGGTAGCGCGTTACCCTGATAAGGTAAAGGTCCGGGGTTCGAATCCCCGCGAACCCATTGTTTTTCTATCATCCTTATTTATCTTCATTTTTAATTCTTTTTTTGTTCTTTTTTCTAAGTTTGCCTTTTCACATATTTTTTTATTTTTGTTTCATTTTTAGCAGTTCTTTATTTTTCTTTAGTTTGATAACAATTCAAAGACACTTCATGAATATTTCATGAATATTTCGTTACCACTATTGAATAATTTCGAATTATTCATGAATATTTCGAAACCACTTTTGAATAATTAAAAAATATTATACTTTAGTATATATTTCAAAATTGAAAACCTTTATATAAGAAAGTAATAAAACCAATAAAATGAAATCAAAGATTGTAATTGGAATTACAGGAACACCGGGAACAGGAAAAACAACACTAGCAAAAAAACTTAGAGATTTACTAGCGCACAAATTAAAAAATCAAGATTGGAAAGTTATACTTATTTCACAAAGAAAATTGTTGAATCTTACGAAAAGTGTTATAGGTTATGATGAGTCAAGAAAAGTAAAAATAGTAGATGAGCATAAGATGAGAAAAGCATTTACTAGCTATATAAAAAATTTAAGAGATAAAGTAATAGTCATTGTTGATTCTCATCTTAGTCACGAACTTTTTCCAGATCTTTGTATTGTTACAAAATGTGATCTGTCGGAGTTGAAAAATAGATTGAAAAAGAGGAAATATGTAGATAAAAAAATAGAGGAAAATTTGCAGGCAGAAATATTTGATGTTTGTATGCAGGAATCATTAGAGAAGGGGATAAAGAGTTATTATTTCTGGACCTCTAAGAAGCGAATTCCAATAGGTTTAGAAATAACGCTGCGGAAATTAGTTAAAGAAGTACTTTCCATGATAAAACGATAAACTTTATAAAATATCTTTCATATGAAACTTATATGTGGGGATTTTTCAAGAGTAAAGAGGATAAAATTAGAGATGCCTTTAGAAAGGTTAAAGAGGATCTAAGCAAATTTGAGTTGAAAATCACTGCATTGTTTTATGAAAACAATTTTATAAAAAAACAAGTAACCCAAATTAACGAAAAATTTTCAGAGCTTTTATCTCATTATGTAAATGCAGTTCATAGTTATAATGAGTTACATTTGAAGCATTCTACAGAATCTGATAATCTTAGAAAACAACTTGAAATAATATCTGAAGAAATGCAATCCTTAAAGAGAGATTTAAAGGAAATGTCTACCAAAATTATTGAGTTAGTAAAATTTTCATATACTTTAAAACATGAATTTGAAGAGATAAGGAGGAATTCTGTTAGCAAAGAAGAGCTTGAAAAAGAAATAAACAGCATTCTTGAAAAAAGAAATACTCAAAAAAATCAATTTAGAGAAATAGAGAAGGAGAACATCCAAATTTCTGTTGCAGAACAACAACTTTTAGAAATATTATCTCACTTGTCAAATGAGTATGGTCAATACATTCCAGTTTCAACTCTATTAGATGAGCTTTATAAAGGGGATCGTAAGAAAGCTTCAACGTTATCTACATATTTAGCAAATTTAGAAAAGAAAGGCATTATAAAAAGAGAAAGAAAAGGTAGACAAAGTTATGTATATTTAAATCTATAAATTTTAAAAAGAATAATTTTTTAATCTTAAAAAATTTCCCAGAAAGAGGTGAGAAGTATGAAATTAGAGATGTTGGATGTTACACCTTTAAAGAACGCAATAGAAATAATATCTGAATTGGTTACCGAAGCCACATTTTTAGTAAAAAAGGACTATGTGGAATTAATTGCTATGGATCCTGGTGTTGTTTCCATGGTTATTCTTAAATTAATGAAATCAGCATTTTCTGTTTATCAGGTTTCTCAAGAGGAAACAATATCTGTAAATCTGAATTACTTAAAACAAATTTTAAAGAGAGCGAAAAAGGAGAAAGTTACAATTGAAAAAACAGAGGACGAAAAGTTAAGAATTGAAATTGTTAATGGAGCAAAGAGAACATTCGTGATTCCTTTATTAAATTTAGAAGAAGAGACCAGAAAGGTCCCAGAACTCAATTTTCCAGTAACTGTTACGTTATCCGCAGAAGACTTCAAGGATGCAGTTGAAGATTCAAGTATAGTTTCAGATTCAGTTACTTTGATAGTTAATAAGAATTCTTTTGTTATTGAAGGAAAAGGAGATTTAAGTGCTCAGAGGACAGAATTTTCAAATGTAAAAATCATTGTAGAGGATAAGAATGCAACTTATAAAGCAAGTTATAGCATAGAATATCTCGAAAGGATGATTAAAGCTTCAAAGATAAGTGCAGAAGTAACCATTCAATTTGATAATGATTATCCAGTGAAGTTAGAATATACTTTGTTGGATACTATCTCTTTGACATTTATTCTAGCTCCAAGAGCTAGTGTAGATTAAATATGAGATGTAAGTTATGTAGCAATAAAAGTGTTATAAATACTCATTCAAGAGGTTATCTTTGCAAAGATCACTTTATTGAATATTTTGAATCAAAGATTGATTCAACAATAAAAAGATATAAAATTCTTAAACCAGAAGACAAGATTCTTGTAATGATCAGTGGAGGAAAAGATTCAAGTGTTATTTCCTATTATTTGAAAAAGAAGGGATATGAAATAAGTTGTTTGTACATAAATCTTGGAATAGAGGATTACTCAGATAAAAGTGAATTTTATGCAAGAGAGCATTGCAAGAAATATGGAATTCCTCTTTATGTTATTAATCTGAAAGAATTGCTTGGCACAGGAATTGGCAAGATAAAAACAAAGCGAGCTGTCTGTTCTTACTGTGGTTTAACGAAAAGGTATATTTTTAACAAATTTGCTAAAGATAACAATTTTTCTGTGGTGATTACAGGACATAATTTGGATGATGAAGTAAGCTTTATCTTTTCAAATCTTATCAATTGGAATTTAAGATATTTAGTTAGGCAAGGTCCAAGTTTGCCTTCAGAGCATGATTTTGTAAGAAAAGGAAAGCCTCTTTATGAATTAACTGAAAAAGAGGTCGTTGTTTACGCAATGTTAAATGGTATTGTTTACTTAAGTGATGAGTGTCCATATGCAACAAACGCTACTAGTTTATTTTATAAATCTATTATAAATCAGATTGAAGCAAACTCTAAAGGGTTTAAGATCTCATTTATTCGGAACTTTTTAAGAAATAAAAAAATCTTTTTTAATTCTGAAGATGCTTCTATAAAGAAATGTATGGTTTGTGGTATGCCATCGTCATCAGAGATTTGTTCATTCTGCAAGTTTTGGAATTTAAAGAAAGAGATTGTTTTCAATAGTGTTTAGAAGCTATTGATTTTTCGAAAAATATTTAAAAAGACTTAGTTACTTATGTTTCAGTATTAGAGGTGAAAGATATGAAAGTTAAAATTAGTGATGATTGTATAGGCTGTGGGGCATGTGTAGCTATTTCTTCAGATATCTTTGTTTTGAATAAGGGAAAGGCAGAAGTGATTAAGCAACCCCAAACATCAAAGGAAGAAGAAGCTGTTAAGAATGCAGCAGAACTCTGTCCATCCCAAGCAATAGAAATAGAATAAATTTTTTAGTGCTTTTTTGTTTTTCTTCTAAAATAAAAATCTTGAAAGTATTTAAGAAAGTAAGAAAAAAGAAAAAATTATATAAATAAGTTTGAATTTCTTTTACCACTGAAAAGTGTTTATAAAAGGTACTTGAATATTCGGGGTGACAATATGAAAAATACAATAGACAATAAAGTTAAAAAAACAAGTTTTAGAGAAGCTATATTTAGGAAAATTTTGCTTCCCTGTGCAGCTTTAGGTGCTTTGATAGGAGTAAATGCTTGTGGAAAGCCTCCTGAGCCACAACCGATAGAAGTTCCAGAAAAGTATTTTCTTTCAGGAAAAGAATATGTTGATGTGCACAGATATGATGGAAATAAGAATGGTAAAGGAGATTTGATTGAGGAGATGGAAAAACAAGGAATTAAGTTCATTAAAGATACTCATGCAGGGTATTATTTAGGAACCATTGATGAAGTTTTGAAAGCAATTGAGGATAATGGATGGTATACTGGCGAAGATGGTAAAAGATTGCAGATCATGAGTTCAAAATGGCATACAGGAGACTATGGATTAAGATTTGACTTTTATGTGCCAAGCTTAGATGCAACATATAGTAGCTTTATGCAGCCAGTAGATGATAATCATAAACCTGTTGCTACAGAATGGTATCATAGAGCACTTTGGGAAGCTTATTTGAAGTCACAAGGAAAATAAGTAATTATAGAATTAACTTAGCTATATCTTTTTTTATCTTTTTTTGTTTTTTATTCACAATTTTTGTTAACTAATTTGGTGAAAGATATGAAATTTAAAATATACAAAATTTCAATAAGTCAATTGAGATTGTTTATATTTCTAGAACTTTGTCTTTTATCATTTTTAATGATTTTTGCAAGATCATCTTATGCTTCAAATTTTAATTCATTCTCTCTCCTTTTTTCATCGCTTTCTTCGAGATGTGGAAATGGAATTTGTGAAAGTAATGAAAATATTTTTACGTGCCCGCAAGATTGTGCAAGAAGAACCTATTGTGGGGATGGCATCTGTCAGCCAGATGAGAGTCCATTCACATGTCCACAGGATTGTGGAGTGCCAGCATATTGTGGAGATGGCATCTGTCAGCCAGAT
>JAWBOS010000014.1:0-17183 GCA_038825875.1 Candidatus Woesearchaeota archaeon
GATCAACTAATGTTTCTCCAAGTAACAAATAATCTTTATCTTTTTCCTCATCTAAATACTCTTTTACATCAAATGTAAGTTCAATTTTTTCATACAAATCATCTGAATCACTATCCGCAAAAGACACAGTGTAATAATCTACTTCCTCTCCATCAACTTCAATAGAACCACCACCATATGGTAACTTAATTTCTTTACTTCCAATCGAAATTGTTGCGATTGCAAACTTTTCAGGAATTGTATAGACGGATAAATGCTTTAAATAAACTCCTGATCCAGCAACAATTTCTTCATTTTCACTTACTGTTCTAAGAACTCCATTAACTCTAAAGGTTCCAGTTCCTTGCTCAGTAGCACCAATAAACTCAACTGTTACTCCTCCTTCACTCAATTTCTCTCCTACCTTCAAAGTATAATCCTGTGCTTCTCTAACTAGATATAATGCATTTCCATCATTCTTTGTCTTTGGAGAAATATAGAATGTATTTCCAAACAAAACTAATTTCTCATTCTTCTCATATTTTGAAAAATTTACTTCGTCTCCAAATTCTACAGTATAAGCTATCTCACCATTACCTTGCGAAAAATCAAATCCTATCTCTGCAGTTTTTTCATCTTCATCAAAATCTTTAAATGCCAATGGTGCTGTAAAACCACTAAAATCAATCTTCTGATAATACTTTATTCCTGAAGTTTTTCCATCCTGAATTAATTCTCCATCTGCTAAAATCTCAGCTAACTTAAACTTATTCAAACTTTCACTACTTATATCCTCTCCTAAAGTTAATGGATCATACTTCTTATCGAACAAATAGCCATTTACTGCACTGAATTCTGTAGTCCCTGTTCCTTGCACATTCACAACTTCTTTCTTAACTGCTCTTGCTTGGAATGCTGTTGCAATGTCAATTGCTCCAATTACATCTCCTGTCCTTGCGTCCGCACCAACTACGATATAACCCTCAAAGCTTCCATCTGCCTTTACAAATGGAGATGGCAAATTACTCAAACCAGCGGCCAATGCTCCGAACAAACTGGCACCAACCATCAAGGCACCAGTTCCGAAAGCAACCAATTTTTTAATTGTTTTTTTGCTTTTCATTTTATCTCACCTAATACCATTATAAAAGACTTATCATACCAATAACAAAAACTCCTTTAAAAATTTTTTGAATCCTTGATTCACAAGACATCAATTTTTGCCTTATTAAGCCTTAAAACAAAAAAATTCACGATAATTAGACGATTTATCACTTTTAAGTGATTTAAATTTTCAAATCATAATCTTTAAATACTAATATATTTAAATCACAATTAGTATGGAAAAAACTAAACTAATTACTATATGCCCCGAAGACATCCTAAAACTAGCTTTATTTATTAGAATATTTCATGATTATAAGGGTTATTCTCATGATTTAGGAAAGGAAAACCATTCAAATGCAGGATTATTCTTGCTTTTAGAAAAGATTCCTGATGAATTCATTGATGATGAAATTGAATTTAGGAATTTTTCAGATATAAAAGAATTAAGAGAGATCTTACTTGAGCGTTCTCATCTTGACAAAGCCATAATTCTTGATTTAAGAAATCAGCTAATAAGTAACAATATAACTCTTAAAAAGGATCCTAAGAAAGCACTTGAAAACTTTCATTACTTTCATTCTTTTAAAGAGTTAAAGTCACATTATTTCATTGAAAGTATTGGCACAAAAAGAGAGACTGCACTTTGCATACATCTTGCTACAAATGTTCCTATCATCTTGATGTCTCAAACAATAATTAACACTACTGGAACAGGAGCGATCTATTTTTTTATCAAAAGAGGATTATACCTCAAGCTTTATCTTCAACATCTCTCTACAGTTCCTTATTCATATTACATTAATCCAGAAGAGTCCTTAGTATTAATAAGTGAAACATATTCTTTTGACAAAAAGGAGAGAACTATTAAGAGAATAAATAAAGAAATAGTTAACTGGAAAAACCTAAACAAGGAATTCCTGGAGTTATTTTAAAAAAATTTTTAAAAGCAAAAACACTTACAAAACTCAATGTTAAAAATTCCCTACGAAAAACTTCTAGAAATTCTAGCAAGAGAAAGCAACCTAGAAACACAGGAAATAGAAAAACTAGTTCAAGAAAAATTAAATCAGTTCTCAAACATCTTATCTAAGGAAGGTGCTGCGTTACTCGTTGCTCACGACCTAAGAATTGATTTTGGAAAGTTTAATGAAGTATTTCTAAAAGTCAATGAATTATATGAAGGTGATGGAATTAACATTGTTTTAAGAATTATTAGAGATAATGGTATATCTGATTTTATAAGGAAAGATGGTCAACCTGGAAGAGTAAAGTCCTACTTTGCATCTGATGATACTGGATCAACAAGAATTGTTCTATGGAATGATCTAATTGAAGCATTTCCTCTTGAAGAACATGCAACTTATGAGCTACGAAATGTTAATTGTAAGAAAAATAACAGTTTTTATGAGATTCATCTCACAAGCAAATCTTTAGTAAAAAAATTAGAAATAAATGAACCTGTTTCAAAAACGATTGAAAGAAGGATTTACGAATTGAATGAAGAAGGTTATTTCAGAATCATGGGGTTTGTAGTCAAGATTTTTGAACCTAGGCAATTCTTAACATGTCCAATTTGCAAAAAAAGAGTACAAGAAATCTGTCAAGATCATCCAAATGAAAAACCCGAGGAGAATTACATGGTAACATTTCTAATAGATGATTCAACTGGTGTAGAAAGAGTCGCACTATTTAAAGAAATAATAGAATCCCTTACTTCTCTTGACAACATAAACTCTTTTCTTGGAGAGCTTGTCATTGTAGAAGGAAAGGTAACCTTTAACAGTTACAGTAACAGATACGACATGGTAGCAAAAAGGATTAAAATAGTTAATGATCCTGAAACTGCAATTGAGTTTTTGAAAAACTTTATATATTAATTTGAACAAATTTCCTTTAATATGAAATTTAATATCCAGTTTGATGGTTTTTTTGAGATGCAAAACATACGAAAACAAATTCAGACTTGGATAAAAGACAATGATCTTGAAATTAAAGAACAAAAGGAAAAGGTAAAACCAGATTCTTATCAACTAAAATTAAAACTATCAAGATCCTACACAGATTATGCAAAGATTGAAGGAGAAATAAATCTCTCAATCCAGAACCTAAAAGATGCTAGGATAAGAAAAAATAATGAAGAGAAAGACATTCAAACAGGCTATCTTGAAATGCTAGTAGATTTAGACAAAAAAATTGACGAAGAAAAACCTTTCAAAGAAAAATCTGATAAAATAAATGGCATCCTCAAGAACACTTTTAAGGATCTTATAGATGATGAAAAGGATTATTTAGATGAGGAAGTAAACAGAATGATCCAAGAAATTCGAGAAAAGATAAGTACTGCCCTTCAACTTTATAATTAAACCAAATATTAAACCAAATCATGGCCACATATAAACTCATTAAAAAAACAATAGAATCAAAAACAGAAGTGAAAAAATTTTATAATCTGCTTGAGAAATGGGCTAAAGAACATTCTCTAAAACTTGATGAAATTTCCTCTTACGAAGGCTCTCTTGAAGGAAAGTTTATTAATTTTAAAGAGAAAAGAACTTACTCAAAAGAAATACGCAAGGGAGTTAAGCATTCCTATACTTTGACAATATCAATAAAATCTTCTGGTAACGAAAGCACGATAAAGATTGAGGTAGAAGCTAAGTTAGATGACAATCTAAAAGAACCCGAAATCAGTTCAATTAATCTATGGTTTCTAAAATTTGTTAATAAATTCATAAAGGAGTATGATCCTAGAAAGGTAGACGAATTTGAAAAAACCTTAGACCATCTTGAAGAAATCCTTAATTCTTCACACAGTTAAAAACCTTAAATCCTGATTTTTTCCCAACAACCTCTGAATTTCCAAAAATTTCATTTAACATCTTCTCTATTGTTTTTCCACCCTTCTGACTTCTAACAACCACTTGAAAAATTCCTCCTTTTTTTAGCCATCTTTTTGAATTTTCAAACATCTCTCTAACAACCTTTAATCCTGCTGCCATTGGAGGATTTAAAACAATAGTGTCAAAAAAATTCTCATAAGCACTCATTTTTTTCACATCAAAAACATAGAAATCTGAAAAACCATATTTTCTAACATTCATCTTAGTAACCCTTATAGCCCTAAGATTTATATCTGTTGCATAAACCTTAAGAGACTGTTCCTTTAGTTTCATATAAACTCCAATCACACCATTTCCACATCCATAATCCAAAACTGTCCAATTTGGTTCTAAGCGCAAATGCTTCAATAAAACACTAGTTCCTAAATCAAGTTTATCTTTACTAAACAACCCTGTAGAAGAATAAATCTTAAAAGATATATCTAAATTAATAGTTATTTCAAACACCTTAAAATCACATTTGGGATTTCTAGAGAAGTAGTGTTCAATCATTTCTTATTATACCCAAGTAATGATAAGCTAACAAATCAGCAGCCTCAATTGCAAAATCTGCATTTGTAGCATTTATAACTAAGCATTTATCAGCCCAATGAATAATATTTGTTTCATTATTGGAAGTAAAATAAACTCCATATTCTGTGCAATTTAGCACTTTCATATCTGCATATTCCCTACTAACTCCAATTTCTACATCTTTTCCCAAAATCACTCTCAAAACCTTTATTAAATCATACATTCCTAAGGAATATTTAGCAGGCAAATCCGGATCAGAAATAACATTTATTTTTTCAATTCTCAATAGAATATCATAGTTTTCCGGAAGTTTATAATCTTTCACAATCAAGGATCTGGGATCTACTCTAAAGTCTACTTCAAAGCTATTGCCTTGATAAACCATCTTTATTTTCCAAGTATTCATTAGTGTTTTCTTTACAGTAAATCCATTAAAAGAATATTCTTCTTCTGTATTAAATGATTTAAAAATAAAATAGCCAAAAATTAAGCCAATCGCAAAAACTCCGACAAGAACAAAAATCCATTTTTTAGATCTCTTCTTTTTCCTCATTGCCATTCCTAGAAGAGTTATTTTATATTTTTAAATATTTTCTTTAGTCTTTAGATGTTTCCTTATATTGCTTATAACTGCTATAAAAAATATCCTTCATTAATTTATAAACTGCCTCCAAATTCAAATTTTTCTCAAGTGAAATATAGTAAACACCTTTTATACGTTCAGATTTATACTCAAACCTAAAATCTGGATTCAGATCCATCTTATTAATAATCACATAGCTTGGTTTTATTCTAAGCACTCTTTTTAAGAGAGACAATTGCACATCATACTCCATAGATGCATCAAATATAAAGAAAACTTCTGTTGCATGTTTTATAATTAAATAACCCAATTTTTCTATAAAATTCATGTTTTCAAAATCTCTGTCCAACATTCCAGGAGCATCCACAAGCTGAAGTGGAAACTCCTCAAGGTAAGAAATTTGCAGTCTTTTTGTTGTAAAAGGATAATTTTTTACCTCAACTTTAGCTCCTGTAAATTTTTTTAAAAAAGAACTCTTTCCAACATTTGGATAGCCTGAAAGAGCAATAGTAGGCAGATATTTCAAATTAGGAAAATCATGAAAATAAGCAATTACATTATTCAAAAAATCTATATCCTTTGAAATTGTTCTCATCAAATCGCATGTTCTTCCTAGGAAACCTTTCAATGCTTCATTTTTTATTTCCCTAACCTTTTTCTTGACAAACCTGATTTTTTTCAGACTTCTTTTTATAGCTCTCAATGGAAATTTTACCTCTATTAATTCCTTGTAGAAAGGAGAGATTTCCTTGAAATCTGGAAACTGCTGTAGAATATTTTCGAGCACATCACCTAAAACAGAACTAAAGACCCCAATAAAAATCTTTTCCCTTTTTTCTCCTTTTAAACCTTTCACTGCTTTTTTAGCAGATTTAAAACATTTTTCAAGAATTTCCTGAGAAGAAGGAATTAATGGAAAATGCTTAAAAAACTCATAATCATAAATCATCATAAAAATTGTAAAAAATGAACTTAAGGAATTAACTTAAAAAAGGTATTTGTAAATTAGACAACCTAGATTAATCCTCTTTGCATCTTTTTCCTTCTCTTTATGCGTTTAAGTCTTTTTCTTTGCCACTTCCAACGCATCTGATTTTTTTTCTTCCATCGTCTACTCGATCTCTTCATGAAATCACCATAAAGGTCATCGTAAAAACAGAATTTGAAAAGGTAATCCATTTATAAATATTACTAAAATACCACCCAAACTGATCAAAACATAAACTCCTTCATGATTCATTAATTTTATAAAACTCCTTCTACTTTTCATGTTGATGAACAATATCTTAAGAATTGAAAATCTAAGTGTTTATCTTGCCAATGAGAAAAAAAATATAATAAAAAACCTAAATCTAGAGATCAAGCAAGGAGAGATAAATTTATTAATTGGCCCAAATGGAAGCGGAAAAACAACTTTGCTCTTTTCAATTCTAAATCACCCAAATTACATAAAAGAGGGTAAGATTCTTTTAAATGATGAAAACATAACAAATTGGGAAACAGAAAAGATAGCAGAAAAGATTGCTGTTTCTTGGCAAAATCCGCTCGAATTTGAAAATATCTCCATTAGACAATTACTCTGGACAGTAGCCCAAAGAAACTATAACGCAATTGAATTCAAAAACAAGTTAAATGAATATTTAAAACTTTTCAATTTTACAGAACAAGACCTCTCTAGAACTCACGGATTTAGTGGCGGAGAAAGAAAGAGAATAGAACTCATGCTGTGCATGTTTCAAAAACCAATGTTTCTTCTTCTAGATGAAATAGATTCTGGCATTGATATAGAAAACATAAAAATATTTGCAAATGTCATCAATTCCCTGAAAGGGGATTGTGGAGTATTGGTGATTAGTCATTTCTCAAAAATGCTTCAATACTTGGATATTGATAAAGTGCATTTATTTATTAATGGACAAATCTTGAAATCTGATTCTAAAGAATTACTAGACGAAATAGAAAAAAATGGTTTTAAAAACTGAAAACTTGAAAATTGGTATAAATGAAAACAACATTATTGAATTAAGTAGAGAACGAAATGAACCTGATTGGTTATTGGAATTAAGATTAAAAGCATTTAGAAAATTCAAAGAATTAGAAATGCCTACTTGGAGTCCTGTGTTTAACATTGATTACAGTCAAATAAAAATAGGTATAAAAGTAATGGATAAAAAAGCACATTCCTGGGATGAAGTACCTGAAGAAATAAGAACTACTATTGATAAACTTGGAATTGTTGATGCTGAAAAAAGATTCCTTATGGGCTCTGCAACACAAGTTGAAGCAGAAATGATATATAAACGCATTAAAGAAGAAATTAAAAACAAAGGGATAATATTTGAATCAATGGATGAAGCCATTAAAAATCATCCTGAATTAATCAAAGAATACTTTGGAAAATTGGTTTCTTATGCTGATAACAAAATGGCTGCATTAAACACTGCTTGCTTTACAGGTGGAACCTTTATCTATGTTCCTAAAAACTTAAAGCTTGATTTACCTCTACAAACGTTCTTTCTTATGAATTTTGAACAATCTGGTCAATTTGAAAGAAGCTTAATCATTGCAGATGAAAATTCTGAAGTTCATTACATTGAAGGATGCACTGCTCCACTTTACACAAGAGCAAATCTTCATGCAGGAGTTGTGGAAATATTTGTCAAAAAAAATGCCAGAATAAGATTCACAACAATACAGAATTGGAGCAAAAATGTGTATAATTTCTCAACAAAGAGGGCAATAGTTGAAGAAAATGGTCACATAGAGTGGATTGACGGAAATTTAGGAAGTAAGCTAACAATGAAATATCCTATGGCCATTTTAAAAGATAACGCAAGTGCAGAAATACTTAGCCTTTCAATCGTAAGTGATAATCAAATTATTGATGCAGGTGCAAAAATCCTCTTTCAAGGAAAAAATTGCAGAGCAAGTGTTCTCAGCAAAAGCATAGTAATGGAAAATGCAAATTCAACATTCAGATCCTTATGCAAAATACCCAGAGAAGCTAGTGGAACGATTAATATTGATTGTGATTCCCTAATTCTATCTGAAACAGCAGAATCACATGCATTTCCAACTCACATAAATAATAGCCCTAATGCAATAATAAAACATGAAGCAAAAGTTTCCTATTTAGATGAAGCTCAATTGTTTTACTTAAAAAGTAAAGGCATAGACGAAAAAAAAGCAAAATCTCTTCTCATTTTAGGATTCATTAACCCAATTGCAAAAACACTTCCCTTAGAATATGCAATTGAATTAAACAAGTTAATTGAAATGGCATTTGAAAATGAAAGACACTAGTATTGTAGAAAACTACACTGGAAATATTGTATGTGAAAAGGAATCTTCAATATTTATCTATGGAAAGAATGACATAAATTTCACTGTAAAAGACAATGTGATTATCAACATTTTGGCAAATGAAGATACAAAAATAAGGATTGAAAAGATTTACAATAATGCAAAGATAACTATAAACGCTGTGAATCTAAAAACACTTGAAGTATTTGTTTACGGATCGGAAAATTCCAATATTGATATCAACATATTAAACTTTGCAGATGCCACAGCATTACCAGCACTTTCAGTAAAAGGAAAAAAAATTGCAAAACATAGTTGTAAAATAGAACCTCTAAACCAAACTACTGTTTTTTACTTGAAGAGCAAAGGTATACCTGAAAAAGAAATAAAAAAATTGATAATATTAAATAGAATCAATATCGATGATAATACTCAAAAAATAATTGAATCACTCCTATAGAAAATGGACATAGAAAAAAATATTGAAAAAATAAGAGCTGATTTTAAGTTTAACCAAATATACTTTGATAATGCAGCAAGCACCTTAAAGCCAAAACAAGTTATTGAAGCCATGAATGATTTTTTTCTAAATCACTATGCAAACCCTCTCAGAGGAATTTACAGACTTAGTGAAGAAGCCACTGAACTTTTTGAAGAATCAAGAAAATCCATAGCAAAATTCTGCAATGTTAAACCCGAAGAAATAATTTTTACAAAAAATGCAACAGAAGGATTAAATTTGATTGCTTACACAACATGCAGATTCTTAAAGGAAAATCAGAAAGACGTAAACGTGGTAATTTCTGAACTAGAACATCATTCAAACATAGTTCCATGGCAAATTTTAAAAGAGAAGTACAAAATCAATCTAAAAATTGTAGGGATTGATAAGAAAACAAAGTACATTGATATTGATGAGTTAGAAAAAGCTTGTGAAACTGCAGATATCGTTTCAATAACAGCATCTTCAAATGTCACTGGAAAAAATATAAATCCTGACGCTTTAAGAATAATAAAAAAGGTCCCATATCAAATTTTAGATGTTGCCCAATACATTCCTCATAAAAGATTTGAAATAAAAGCAACTGCTTTTGCATTCTCAGGCCATAAAATGCTAGCAAGCACTGGCATAGGTGTAGCAAAAATAGACAAAGATCTTGGAGAACAATTACCTCCTCTCTTTGGTGGAGGCGAGATGATAGAATTTGTAACAAAAGATATGTTTAAGCCTGCTAAACTACCACAAAAATTTGAAGCAGGAACACAGCCATTTGTAGAGGCATATTCATTAAAAGCGGCAATTGATTACCTAGAAAATATAGGAATGGAAAACATTGAAAAATACGAAAAAAAGTTAAAAGAATATTTTTATGAGAAAATAAGCAATCTCAATAACATAAAGATCATTTCCAATCCTGATCAATGTTTATTTTCTTTTGTTCACAAAAAATTACATCCTCATGATGTAAGTGCAATATTAAACAATCATAACATAGCAACTAGATCTGGATTCCATTGTGCAATGCCACTCCATCAAGCACTAAAACTTGATTCTGGAACAGTCAGAGCTTCACTTTACTTCTACAATACCTTTGAAGAGATTGACTATTTCATTGATTGCATAAGAAAAATATAAAAATCTAACTGTTATAATTATAATTTATTTATGATAAAGGCCGTACTTAGAAATCTAAATCCACTAACTCAAAAAGATATAGAAACCTGGAAATTAAAAAAAGCCATTTCTAACGAAAAAGAAAAATTTGAATACCTACAAGAATACGAATCTTGGGAAAAATGTTTTATAGAGTTTACCTCTAAAAAACCTTGGTCTTTGCAATCCTTTTGGGGAAAAAAATTGGTTCTCAAAAGATCTTTTGCATTACTTGCCCCAACTGGCATAGGAAAAACTACTTTCGGATTGGCAAGTGCACTCTACTTCTACAAACAAAACAAAAAGACATACATAATTCTTCCCACAAAATTGCTAGTAAATCAGGTTTACCAAAGAATAAAACAACTAATTCCTGAAAAAGACATAGTCTGTTTTGTTTCTAATATTCCCTCATCAAAGAAAATGGAAATGAAAAGAAAACTTTTGGATAACTCTTTCAAAGTCCTTATTTCAACCTCCATGTTTTTATACAAAAATTTTTCAAAAATAAAGAGATTGTTTGATTTTATTTTCATAGATGACGTAGATTCATTTCTAAAAAGTGCAAAAAACATCGATAAAGTCCTTCAGCTTCTAGGATACGATGAAAATGACATAACTCTTTGCTTAGAATATATAAAAAAATTAAGTTTAAGAAATCAATCAGATTTAAAGCAATTGAAAGAGTATATTGAAAAGATAAAACATAAAAGAAAAGGCATTATTGTAGTTTCATCAGCAACAAGCAATCCTAAAAGTAAAAGAATAAAATTGTTTGATTTGCTATTAGATTTCGAACTTGGAAAACCAAAGTTTTTTCTCAGAAATATAGAAGATATTTATGAAGACTGCAATGATTTGAAAAACAGGTTAGTAGAATTAATAAAAAAATTTGGATCTGGCGGTTTGGTGTTCGTTTCGTCTGATTACAAAAAAGAATTTGTTAAGCAATTAAAAGACTTTTTAATAAGCAATAACATAAATGCTGAAACTTATGAAAACTTAAATGAAGAAACCATAAAAAAATTCAAATCGTCAGAAATAAAAGTGCTCATAGGCATTTCATCTTACAAAAACCCCCTCACTCGAGGATTAGATTTACCTGAAACAATAAGATACGCAATTTTCTTTGGAGTACCAAAAATAGAAATAAACATCTCCATAGAGAATGAAAAATTACTAATTTTAGCATTAACAACTATCAAATCTATTCTGTCAAAGGATGATCAGTTAAAATCTCTTTACAAAGAATTAGACAAAATACTAAAGAAATTAAGAAAAATTAAAAATATGCAAGACAATTCAAAACTCAGTGATACAGTAAAAGAAGAAATAAATGCATTACTCAAGAATCCAAAATTATTGGAAAAATTAACAAAATCTGAAGAAATCTCGTTTAACGTAGTTGATAACAATATCATAATTAGAATTGCAGATATAACTTCTTACTTGCAAGCATCGGGAAGAACCTCAAGATTGTTCTGGAAAGGTCTAAGCAAAGGTTTAAGTTATATTCTTATAGATGATAAAAGGGTATTCAATGATTTAATTAAAAAAAGCAGATGGTGGTTTAGTCAAGATATAAGTTTTAAAAATTTCAGAGATATAAATCTAGATGAAATTCTTAAAAAAATTGATGAAGACAGGACTTTAATGAAAAAACCTATCAGTGAAAAGACAGATTTCTTTGAAACGGTTCTTATGATAGTTGAATCTCCAAATAAATGCAGGACTATTGCAAACTTTTTTGGAAAACCGTTAAAAAGAAGAATTTTGAACCATGAGGTTTATGAAGTTCTTACTCCAACTAAGTATCTTGTTATTACATCATCATTAGGTCATATCTTAGATTTAAGCAAAGAAATCGGTTATTATGGTGTACTTGAAAATGAGGAATATATTCCAGTTTATGAAATTATAGAGGGAAAAGAAAATATAGTAAAAGCTCTACAAGAACTTTCTAAGGAGTTTGACAAAATCCTTATCGCTACCGATCCTGATACTGAAGGAGAAAAAATAGCCTGGGATTTAAAAAATATTTTGATGTTTTTTGCTAAAGACATTAAAAGAATGGAATTTCATGAGATAACGAAAAGATCAATTCTAAAAGCAATAGAAGAAACAAGAGAGATTAATGAAAATCTTGTTAAGGCTCAAATCTTAAGAAGGATTTCTGATCGCTGGGTTGGATTTGAAATTTCTCAAATTCTTCAGAGAAAGTTCAATAATAATACTCTCTCTGCTGGCAGGGTTCAAACTCCAACGTTAGGATGGATCATTCAAAAATTCTTCCAATCATTAAAAAAGAAGTACTTGGTTGTCCTAAAATCAGATTCCTTAACAATCTCTTTTGAATTTCAAAACATAACTGAAGCAAAAAAATTCTACCATTCTTGCAATAAATTAGAAGTGATAAACTGGCAAGAAAGAGAGGAAGAATTATCACCATTACCACCATTTTCAACAGATTCTATCCTAAAGGAATCATCCAAATACAAACTTTCGGCCATGAAAACTATGCAAATATTACAGGATCTTTTTGAAATGGGATTAATCACATATCATAGAACAGACTCCACAAGAGTTTCTGATGCAGGAATTTCTATTGCAAAGGAGTATATTTCTGAAATTTTTGGAGAAGAATATTTCAAACCTAGAACTTGGGAAAGCAAAGGAGCTCATGAATGTATAAGGCCTACTAAAGCATTAGATGCTGAAGAATTAAAAAATATGATATATACTGAAAAAATAAAGAACCTAACAAAAGATCACATCCTAATTTATGATCTAATTTTCAAAAGATTTATATGCTCTCAAATGAGAAATGCAAGGGTTAAGAAAATCCTATTAAGCATTGATTGTGAAGGAATTAAAAAAGATGTTGAGATAATAAGTGAAATTTTGCAAGAGGGATTCAACAAGTTAAAGAAAATTCCAATAAATCCAATTAACAAAAATCAGGAAATTCCAATTCATGAAAAGAGGATATATAAAATACCCCTTGAAAAGCCATATACGCAAGGATCATTAATTGAAGAAATGAAAAACAAGGGAATTGGAAGACCGTCAACATATGCTATTACCATATCCAAATTATTAAACAGAAAGTATGTTTTTGAAAGAAATCTATTCTTATTTCCAACAAAACTAGGAATTTTAATTTATAGATATATTCTTCAAAACATTGATAAGTTTCAGTTCCTGACAGAGCAATTTACAAGAGAGTTAGAAGGGTTCATGGATTTAGTTGAAGAAGGAAAAATTAACTTTCAAGATGTTTTAAAGAATCTAAGAACACAGTTAAAAAGAATTGAGGTTTCAGAAAAGGGTAACTTGAAAGTAATCAATGAGTAGTGACAAAAACATTTTTTAAAAATAGTATGCATCAAGAAAAATTATAATTAAAAACATATGATTCACTCAAATAAAATTAATAAACTATCAGATGTACTGATCCTTTAATTTGAAGGGAGAAGAAAAAATTAACAATTTTGAATCAAATAACAAACTAGATAAGTTAGATAAAAATAGCATTGATATTCTCAAAGATTTTACAAGTCTGATGAAAAAATATGGATTTTCTATCACTGATTTAGAAAACATCTTAGACAAATTCAAGGAATTAAGTGAAATTGCAAAAAAGATAACCAAAAAAAACAAAAATCTTAGTCTTGAAGAGGTAGTCACTGAATTATCAAATATTGCACAAGTAATTGATTTAATGAAAAAATACGACTTAGAGATCATAGATCTTGAAAACATTGTAAACATTGCTCTATTATCGGAAAGAGAAGTTCCGAACATATCAATTCCTGGAAAAAAGTTTCTTTATCTATACTTTTCTGATGCTCACATTGGAAATGTAGGATTTAGTGAAGGTCTATTTAAAAAAATGATAAAAGCAATAAGACAATACAAACCAGATTTTGTGGTTTTTTGTGGAGATCTAGTAGAGTATCCAAAAAGTAAGGAAGAATTTTCCGAAATTAACTATATTAGTAGTAAAAAACTTATTGAGTACGTTTCCAACTTATTACAAGAAATAGATATGAACATATATGCAATAAATGGCGAAAGAGACATGCTCTTTAATCAGAAATATGAAGAAACCCTCAATTTAGAAAAAAGTTTAATGGAAAACACAAAAAATTATCATTTCCTTGGGGATCTTGAAGGTAGTTTAATTATAAATGATTCAATAAAGATCATGTTAGCTCATCCCAAAGATCAACCTGCATACACAACAAGTTACAAATTACAAAAATTAATTGCTAGTTTAAGAGGTGGAGAAAAACCTCACATCCTACATCTTGGTCATTATCATCAAGTTTTGAGATATCAAGCACGAAGTGTTGAAGGCATCTTATCAGGCACACTCTGTGGTCAAACACTTTATATGAAAAATAAGAAAATACCTGCTGCAATGGGATTTGGAATTGTAAAAGTAAAATATTCCGGCAAACATATTGAAGAGATAAGTCACACATTCATACCACATTATAAGGATTAAAAATGAAAAAGAACATTAAGATACTAAAAGAATTTGAAGATGACGATATAAAAGAAGAACTTATTACCTATACCTCTCAAAAAGAGTTTTCAAAAATCATAGAAACTATCTCAAAAAATAACATTGACATTTCTGATTTAGAAAAAACCCTGAAGAAAGTAAGCGAAAAGAAGCAAACAGAACAAGTAATCTCTTTAGGACAAAGTTCATTTTACTATGCATATTTTTCAGATGCGCACATAGGACATAAGATGTTCAATGAAAAACTCTTTTCAAAATTTTTAAAAATAATAAAACAGAGAAAGGTTGATTTTGTATTAAATATAGGAGACACACTAGAAGGTATGTCTGGTAGAGAAGGACATGTTTATGAACTAAATCAAATTGGTTTCGAGCAACAATTTAAGTATGCAATATCGCTATTACAAGAAATTGAGGTTCCAGTTTATGCAATAGATGGCAATCATGATATGTGGTACTATAATAAAAGTGATTTAGGAATAATAGTAGGTAAAATGTTAGAAGAAAAATTAGGAAAAGATAAGTATTCTTTCTTAGGACAAATGGAAGGAGAATTACTTGTAGATAAAATAAGAATAATGCTATATCATGCAAATGATAGAAGTTCGTATGGAGCAAGTTATCAGATTGAGAAATTAATTGATTCTTTAGAAGCAAGAGGAAAGCCGAATATAGTGCATTCCGGTCATTATCATAAATACTTATATATTTTTAGAAGAAACATACATGGATTTGAATCTGGTTCTCTTTGTAATGCAACACCTTACATGAGAGGAAAGAAAATTGTTCCAAACGTAGGATTTGGCCTTGTAAGAGTATATCATAACAAACAAGGAGAAGTCACAAGAATTCATGAAGAATTTTACCCTGAGTAAATTCAATAAATTTTTATTTACTTATGTTATTCTAAAGAACTATGGAATATGATGAAATTATTGAAAGAAGTCAAAAACCTATTTTTTTTGGGAAGATAGATGGAGCAGTAGAGAGTGAAGAAGAAAATGCAATTTGTGGAGACCATATCAAGATCTATCTCTTAGTAGAAAATAACAGAATCAAAGATGCAAAATTCTCTGGCAAAGGATGTTCTATAAGTTTTACAAGTGCAGATTTAATTATTGAGAAAGCAATTGGAAAATCAATAGATGAAGTATTAAAATGGGATGAAAATTTTGTTAGAGAACTTATAGGAATTCCTTTAGGAATAAATAGAATCAAATGTGCTCTATTGCCTTTAAATGTGTTAAAAAGTGCAATACTGAAAAATAAAAACACTAAAAGCTGAATTACATCTTCTCATATACCTTCACTAAATCCATTAGTGATTTAAAAGTATCGTAATATGCCTTTCTTTTCTGCAAATAAACTTCAAAACAAGACTTTATTTGAAATGAATGAAGATTTAATACTTTTGACACTATAAGGTAAATCATAGGGAAATCATTTGTTTTTATAGGTTCATAACTAATATCCCTATAAATTTTAACAAGATCATCCAATGTAAAATTTTTATCCCCTAAAGGAATATACTTTATTTTCTCACTTAAGTCCCTCAAATTTGCAAGATGTTTCACTATCAACCCAAACAACTCTTTTTTCTTGAAAGAATCCGCTTCAGTAGGCAATTTTAGATTCAATTTTTTCATGAATTCTTCAACATCAGTATCATTATGCATCAAAACTTCTAAATTCTTATATGGCATATCTTTAAAAGTATTTCTAACGTAATCCAGAAAACTTTTCCATTTACCTGACAGTTCCTCATACAATACAGCAAAATCCTGGGAATCTTTCATTTTTCTCAACTTCTAAAAGTAATTAGATCTCTAAAAATTTTTTGATAATCTCTTGTAATATCCAAGTATCTCTGAATCATTAAATAGCCTCTTGAATAATATTCCTTTAAGTGATCTAAAAAATTAATAAAGTTTGTTCTAAGATTTATCGCCTTATTTGTAGATGAGTAAAAACCTGCTAAAAAATCTGCCATTACATATAAGTCATCATTAAACAATGAAACAAGGTCATAGGATGTGCCTTGGATCAAAAAAAACCTTAGATTCTTTCCATCTTCATAAAATCTTTCAAAATATGATTTGAACTCTTTTAAATCCTCCAAAAAAGAAGCGGTTCTAATCTTTAAATCATCAGAGAAATCCTTTTCAACATAAATCTCACTTATGCTTCTAACTCTCTCATCAATTTCATCCAATAATTCCTCAGGAGCATAAAAAACAAGATTCCTTGCTGCCAACAATTTGGTTTTGGGATAAATTTCTGGATACAGTACCTCTTTTGCAATCTTATCAAGATCACTATAAAACATCTCAACCTCTGACAACAAATCATTAGCTAATGAAAGATCATAAACATATTTCTGAGAACACTCTTTTAAATAATCCTCTAGTGTTTCTTTTATCTTATTACTATTCAAAACTCGCTGTGGTTGATTTATTTCATACAAGAAGGATTGCAAATAGATAAAATCCTCAATTGCAGAGACAAGATTTGAAACGTCATCTTTTGAAGTTTCATGATAAAGAATACCAAAATTGGCACAATTATTAAGATAAAGGTGCCTAAGTCCTTTCTTGTAATAAATATCTGGATTAT
>JAWBOS010000015.1:0-16688 GCA_038825875.1 Candidatus Woesearchaeota archaeon
TAATTTACAATTATAAAATCTGCAAGTATCAAAGAATTGTTTTCTGGAGAATTTATTGTTACTACTGGTTTTAATGTATCAACATAGAACCTAATTGTTTCTGTAGTACTAAATTTACCTGTAGTAGAGTAAGCAGTTACATTAAAAAAATAAGTACCATCAGGTACTGTGAAAGTTCTTGAATAATCAGGATCTGTAGAAAAATAATAGTCATAAAGAGAAGTTTCATTATAAAGCCAAATTGTAGAATTAGCAAAAGAAGTTGATTGTACTGAAACATTAATTATAAATGTTTCATTATTTAACCATTGTTCATTCTCTGGCGTAGGAGGAAGTAAATCTATGTATGGAACTGAAGTATCTATAATATATCTTCTAGTTTCACTATAAAATACATTTCCAACTAAATCAAAAGCAGTAGCATTAACAAAATATTCTCCATCACTTAAATCACTTAAAATCCATGTTAAGTTATTGTTTGTTGTAAAATTTGATATTACTAAATCACCTGAAGAATTATAAATGTTAACCGTTAAATTACTGAATATTGGACTTCCTGTAGCTTGTACATAAAGTTCCATTACAGAAATTTCTGAGTTATTTGGGGGAGTAGGATATACAAAAGAAACATTGATTTTTGCATAGCCTATAAGAAGATTAAAGAATCTATTACGATCAGCTCCAAAATAAAGATAACCATATAGTGTTGAGCCTACTAATCTTCTTCTAGTGAAAAGAGTAACTGTCCATGTTGTAGGAAAGAGCTTAACAGCCAAAAAAGGCTCGTAAATAAAGCCCCAACTAGCGGTTTCTGTCCATGTAGCTGGATTATTATCTGAATCCAACTGCACGTATACCAAAATGTAAAGAGAATTATTAAAAATATCATCCATTCCAGGACAATTCCAAGTAGTGGTTTGTAATCCTTGACCAGTATCTCCAACAGGCCTAGTAAACAACAGATAAGGTGTTCCTGATGTCATCTCCCTCCATGTAGCAGGATCGCTTTGATTTAGGATAAAAACTCTCATACCCCAATGAACAGGAACATTACCAACGCTTGCTTGATGATACTGATTGCTAGTCGAAGCTGTTTGAGTAGTGTTCAATCTAAAACCTGTAACTCCAAACCAGGTGTCTTGAACTGTCCAACCATAAAGATTTAGTGTTACATTTGGTCCTACTTCATAACTTGAAAATCCTTTAACTTTAACTTCCACTATTTTCTCTTGAAAATCTCTTCTAATAATTTCACAATCCAAACATAGAGCTCCGTCTTTAAAAACATAAACAACATCCTCACTATAGTTATAGAAGTATAGTATTGCTTCCTTATCCAGTCCTTTAGCTAGTTTTGTATTCACAGAAATCCTATTTTTTTCAATTAAAATATCATAATCGAAATTTACATTCTTTCCATCAACACAATTTAACCATTTAATTTTTCCAACATTCTCTCTTTCGATTTCTAAATCACATAATCTTTCCTCTTGGGTTTCGAAATCAAACTCTCGATTGTATTTTAATCTATATCTTCTACTCTCTCTTGAAGGTTCAACAAAACTTCTTATCTTTTTCATATCAAAAATTCCCTTACTTAAATCAAAACTTTCCAAAGACTGATTTTTTAATCGAGAATTTCTTATTAAATTATACTCCTCCAGCGTTAAATCAAAATGTTTCATAACTATCAATTCTGCGTAATCTAAAGTTTCTATTTCCTCAAGCTGCTCAAAAAAATCTTCTTCAAAAACCTTTTTTCCTCTAAGAATAAAATCATTTCTAAATATGATATCATCTTTCCAAAAAATAGCAAATATAATTCGTTCATTTCTTAAACTTTCATACTTTACTCTAGAAAGAGAAAAGGAAAAATTAACAACATCTCTTGTTGATGCTGTTTTCTCTTCAATTGGAATTAAGTTATCATCAACAATTTCATAGATACCATATTTTACAATCTCACTCTTATACCACACAAAGTAAAAACTAGAATTAAACAAAAAGATCTGACTAAAGTTATATTGAGATGCTATTTCAGAGAAATCAACAAAATCAAGGCTATTAATCTTGACAATTGGTTTTGTTGGCATTTTTAATTCAAAACTACCTCTATAAGACTCATTTGAGGACGAAACCTCTAAGGTGTAATTTGTAAATAGAATATTCTTCCTTATTTCTAAGTTATGCGTACAGATGGTGTTACATTGAGTAATTGTACATTCTTTTCTTGTAGGATCAACATTTGGATAATAACAAATACTCACTAAGCCCTGTACTTCGCTTATGTTTATTGCAACAATCACTGGCAATCTAAACTCATATTCAATCTCATTCTTATGTGAAACTTTAAGAGAGAAAACTGGTTGGGTAAAAATAAAGGAAAAATAAACAAAAAAGACAAGACTATGCAAAAGAAAACTACTAAAAACTACTTCTTTTCTGTTCCTTTTATTTTCCATTATTCTCCTATGTTGTAGCAATAATATCTCTTGAATCTTTATATTTTTAAATTTTGTTTAAATGTTTTGAAAGATAGTAACTTTTCAGATCATATAAAAGAAAACATTTAAAAATAACCACATTGTATTTTATCCCATGAATCCTAAAGCTAAAACATTATGTGAGATTTCTTGGGAGGTTGTTAACAAAGTAGGCGGAATAAACACGGTTCTTAAAACAAAGGCAGAGGTAATTAATAGATACTATCCTCATTATTATCTCATTGGACCTTATTTTGAACAAAATTTTAGATTAGAGGTAACTCCTGAACCATTACCTCACAAATTTCTTCCAATTGCCTATGATCTTGAAAAGAATTATGGTATAAAGATATTCTACGGTACCTGGGAAATTAAAGGAAAACCCAAAGTTATTCTAATCGATTTTCAAAAGCTTTTTAGTATAAAAAATGAGATAAAAACAAATCTTTGGAACTGGTTTAAAGTAGACAGTTTATTTTCCAAGTATGAATTTGATGAACCTGTTGTTTGGAGCTATAGTGTAGGGCTTTTCCTTGAAGGATTATCAAAAACCATCAATGAATATATAATTGCACACTTTCACGAATGGTTAAGTGGTGGAGGGTTACTATATCTTAAGCATAGAAAAGTTCCTAATATTGCAACAGTATTTACAACACATTCTACTGTTTTAGGAAGAACAATTGCAGGAAATAATCTTGACTTATATAACGTAATTGATAAAATAAATCCTGAAGAATACGCCAAAAAATTTAATGTGATTGACAAGCACTCAATGGAACTTGCTTGTGCTCAAAATGCAGATATTTTTACAACTGTTTCTGAAATAACCGCTCAAGAAGCAGAAATCTTGCTCAGAAGAAAGCCAGAAGTTCTACTTTACAATGGCATTGATCTGTTAAGATACCCAACATTTGAAGAAATTTCCGTTAAGCATACTAAGTATAGGGAAGAAATTCGGGAATTTCTAAAAATATATTTCTATCCATATTACTTTTTTGATTTAAAGGAATCTCTTACATTTTTTACATCTGCAAGATATGAGTATAGAAATAAAGGACTTGATATATTGATAAAATCATTAGGTCAGTTAAATAGGATCCTGATAGAAAAGAACATTCCTAAACACATCATTTGCTTCTTTTTTATTCCAAGGGAAAATCAGGGAATTAAACCTTCCATAATTGAAGCAAAAACCAGATATAAAAAAGTTAAAAATTTTGTAACTGAATATATCAACGAGATCCAAAAAAATCTGATTGATGAAATTCTGGCAGGTAATCAACCAACTATTGAAGCTCTTTTGCCAGAAGAATTAAAAGAGAACATTCGAGTGCTTTTCTTGAAATTCAAGCAAGAAGGATTGCCTCCTCTGACAACAAACGTTTTTGATGAGGAAAACGATCCAATTATCCAAGGCTTTAAAGAAAACAATCTATTAAACCGTCAAGAAGACAAAGTAAAGGTTATTTTCTATCCTCTTTATCTTACGGGTTTTGATGGCCTTTTAGATTTAAGATATTATGATGCAGTACTTGGCACACATCTAGGAATCTTTCCAAGTTATTATGAACCTTGGGGATATACGCCTGTAGAAACTCTAGTTTTAGGAGTTCCTTCGATAACCTCTGACTTGGCAGGATTTGGACAATATATGGAAGATAAGATTATTGGAAGCTACCCGGGATTATGGATTTTGAGAAGACAAGGTAAATCTGATGAAGAAGTTGTAAATGATCTCACAAATTTGCTACTTCAATACTCTTTAAAGAAGCGTCATGAAAGAGTACTACACAAGATGGATGCAAAGGCATTAGCAGAATTCAGTGATTGGAACAGACTAATTGAAAAGTACATTGAAAGTCATAACTTAGCATTGAGAAAGATAATTGAAAAGTAAAGCTAAGGAGGATGATCACATGGAAAGTGAAATAAGAAAAGACTATTTTGCGGAAAGATATGTTATCATTTCTCAAATTCGAAGATTTAGACCTATGAATTTAGAAAGCAAAGAGATCATTGAAAAAGAAAGATCCTCAACTCAGAATTGTCCTTTCTGTAAAGGAAACGAACATCAATCAGTAGAAGTTTATCGAGACCAGTCAGATTGGAATATCAGAGTTATTGAAAACAAATATCCTATTGTACAGCAAAACACACAAATACCATTTTTTACAGAAACATTCTTTCCAGGAGTTGGTGAGCACTATGTAATTGTAGAAACCCCTGATCATCTTAAACGTTTTCATGAATTAAGTACTAATGAAATTGAACTTTATTTAAGAACACTAAGTTGGTTATCTGAAAAGATGTATAAAAATCCAGTAATTGAATATGCTCACATTTTTAAGAACGAAGGAAAAATGTCAGGAGCATCTTTATATCATTCTCATAGTCAAGCAATAGGATTACCTTTTGTACCTCCAAGAATAATTGAAATAATTAGCGGAAGTTTCTTGCATCCTGGTTGTTATGTGGAAAAGATTATTCATGATGAAAAATCAAGTGAACGATTCGTTGAAGAAACCAAGCATTTTATTGTTTTCTGTCCTTATGCTTCCTTTACTCCTTATGAATTACTCATAATTCCAAAAAAGCATCTTAAGGAATTATCTCAATTAGTAAAAGATGAATTAATGGAACTCTCATTACTCTTAAAAAAGTATATTGAGAAGGTTTTTGCATTAACTTCCTCTTACAATGTTATGTTTTATCAAGCTCCAAAGAATCACGATTTTCACATGATAATTCAGATTTTCCCTAGAATTACAACATGGGGTGGCTTAGAGTTGGGAACTAACATAATAGTAAATCCAGTTTCGCCAGAAGAGAGTGCAAAATACTACCGTGAAAAGAACAATGAATGAAACCATTACAAAGTTAAAAACAAACTTTTTATATGGCTAAAATGATTTTTAAAGCAATTACAATCAATAGCTCACTTAATAATTAATTTAAGAAAAATTGATAGGTAGAAATGATGGTAAAAGTATTGATGTTTGGATGGGAATTTCCGCCTTATGCAAAAGGTGGATTAGGCACTGCATGTTATGGAATGACAAAAGCTCTTTCAAAGATTGGAGTAAAAGTATATTTTGTTATGCCCCATTTGCCTCCAAACGCAAAAGCTGATTTTGTTGAACTTGTTTCTGCTGATTTTGATGAGGAATTTGTAAGAATAATTCAAACAAAAACATTGCTTCATCAATACATTTCTTTTGAAGAGTATTCTCTAAAATTAGAGAAAACAAGAAAAGAAAGTAAAAACAATGAATGGAAAGTTTATGGAACTAATCTTTATGAAGAAGTTTTAAGATATGCTGCATTAGCAAGAAAGATTGCAAAGATGTATGATTTTGACGTAATTCATGCTCATGACTGGTTAACATTCCTTGCTGGAATTGAAGCAAAGAAAGTAAGTAAGAAACCTCTTATAATTCATGTCCATGCAACAGAGTTTGACAGAAGTCCATTCCCAAATCAGATAGTTTATGACATAGAAAAAAAGGGAATTGATGAAAGTGATGCAATAATCTGTGTAAGCCATTTAACAAAGAAAATACTTGTTGAAAAATATAATGCAAATCCAAACAAAATATTTGTAGTTCACAATGGAATTGATTATGAAGAAAAATCACTTCAAGTAGAGAAAAAGGACAAATTGGTATTATTCCTTGGAAGAGTAACCTATCAAAAAGGTCCTGAATTTTTTGTTGAAGTAGCAAAAAAAGTATTACAATACGAACCAGACACAAAATTTCTTGTTGTTGGAGAGGGTGACATGTTACCATGGCTTATTCACAAAGTTGCTTCAGAGGGACTTGCTGGAAAAATCTTGTTTACTGGTTTCTTAAGAGGCAAGGAATTAGAAAAAGCATATGCTCTTGCAGACGTCTATGTAATGCCATCTAGATCAGAACCATTTGGCCTGACTCCGCTCGAAGCGCTCTTATGTGGCACGCCTGTTGTAATTTCTAAGCAGTCAGGAGTAAGTGAGGTTCTAAAACATGCATTAAAAGTTGACTTTTGGGATGTTGATGAAATGACAAACAAGATAGTCGCATTATTAAGGTATAAAGCATTGCATAATCAGTTAAAGACTCATGGCAAAGAGGAAATAAAAACTCTAAGTTGGGACAAGGCAGCAGCTAAGATAAAGTGCATATATGAAAAATACATGAAGGTATATTTTTAAGATAAAAATGAAAAGGACTACAAAAAAATCAAATGCTCGTAAAGTTAATAAAGGTGAGGTATTTAATTCACCAAACAGAGACTATGAAAAGGAATTGGTTTTCTACTTTCAAGTTCATCAACCAATGCGATTAAGACATTATAGAATCTTTGATCTTGGAAATCACAATTATTTTGATGAAAAAAAGAATGATGAAATTATGCATAAGGTAGCAAAAAAGTGCTATTATCCCATGAACAATCTTCTTCTTGACTTGATTCACAAATATAACATTAAAGTTTCATTTTCAATCACAGGAGTTTTTTTAGATCAGGCAGAAAGATATGAACCTAAGATCATTGATTCCTTTGAGGATTTAAGCAAAACAAAAAATGTTGAATTCTTAAATGAAACATATTATCATTCATTAGCCTGGCTTAAATCAAAAAAAGAATTTTTCACGCAGGTAAAACTTCACAGAAAAAAGATAAAGGAACTTTTCAAGTACTCAGCAAAAACCTTCAGGAATACTGAATTAATATACTGTAATGACTTGGCGAAAGATGTAGAAAAATTGGAATATTACAAAAATATACTTGCAGAGGGTACTGAAAAAATTCTTGGTTTCAGAAGTCCAAATTACAGGTATAAAGCAAAAGACTGTTCTCTTAATCTTTATTTAAAGAATTATCGATTAAGCGATGATATTGCATTCAGATTTTCTCAAAAAACATGGAGTGAATATCCTCTAACTGCTGAAAAATATATCCATTGGATAAAAAATTCCCCTGGCGAATTTGTAAATCTTTTTATGGATTATGAAACGTTTGGAGAACATCAGTGGGCAGATACGGGTATATTCAAATTTATGGAAGCCTTACCAAAAATTGCTTTAAAACAAAATATAGGATTTTCCACAATTTCAGAAATAGAAAAAAAGCACAAGGTAATGGACGAAATTGATGTACCATATTTAATTTCCTGGGCAGATACTGAAAGAGATCTAACAGCTTGGTTAGGTAATGAAATTCAAAGAAATGCCTTTGATGAGTTATATAGCATAGAAAATTTGGTTCTTAAAACAAAGAATAAGGAAATCATTGAAGATTGGAGAAGGCTTCAAACTAGTGATCACTTTTACTATATGTGTACCAAATGGTTTGCAGATGGTGATGTACACAAATATTTTAATCCATATGAAAGTCCTTATGATGCTTTTATCAATATGATGAACATACTTCATGATCTCGTAAAGAGGTGTGAACATGTTAAGAGATTGGACAAAAAGGGTTGAAAACTTTTATTTGGTAGATGGAAGAATTGTAGGAACATTAACTGAGTTAGTAAGAATGTTAGATGAAATAAGTGAAGAAACATTTAGGTATCATGTAAATGATTGGAAAAACGACTTTTACAACTGGATCTACAACTGCATAAATCCACAAATAGCATTAGCAGTAAAAGACAAGAAAACAAAAGAAGAAATGAAAAATGCATTAGTTATGGAACTAATAGTGGAAGTAGAAAGATCTTGCGAGTAAACTTTAGATATTATTGAAAGGAGGTGGAAGATGTGAAGAGTGAGGATAGACTTAAGATGATTTTGTCAGAATGTAATCCTGAAGAAGCATTTATTTTAAGTAATGGCATAAGATTACATTCTCTAAAAGAACTAAAAGAAGCATTGCTAATTATACCTTCAGAAGTATACAATCATCATGTAACGTATGATAGAAACGATTTTGCAAATTGGATAAGAGATATATTTAAGGATTACATTTTGGCAGAAAGAATAAGAAAAGCTGAAAACAAAGAAGAAGCAGCAAAAATAATAGAAAAAAGAATAGAATTCTTGGAGGACAGATTAAGATACCTAGAATCCTTAGATGTGAATAAAGCATTCAAGAAGGTATGGATATTAGATTTTGCAGTAGGATTTATACTGGGATTGTTATTTGGATGGCTATTAGCAATAGTTATATAAAAAAGAAACTTAAAAAATATGAAACATTTTTAAATTTAAATCCTTTTCTTTAGTTAATGTACCATCTAATAGTTAACTTTCAAGAAAATCCGGCAATAGGTTTATATGCTTTTGCAAATAACAAGTTTTGTCTTATTAGATCTGGATTATCTAAGAATCTACTAAGTAAGATTGAAGAAACCTTAAAAGTTCCTGTATACGAAGTAAGCATTTGTGAAAGTGATCTAATTGGCGCATATATTGCTGGAAATGACAATATTCTTCTTGTTCCATCCATTGCATTAGAGAGTGAAATTGAATTATTGAAAAAAATATGTGATAAGCATAACGTTAACCTAGTTGTTTTAGAAGTTATTGAAAATGCATTGGGAAACAACTTAATAATCGGAAATAAAAAGATACTTCTAAATTCTGATTTTTCTAAAAGAGAAGTAAAGAAGATAGAGCAAAAAACAAAAATGCAAGTTGAACAAATAAAGATTCCTGAAATTAGTGCAATAGGAAGTATTTGTAGATTTAACTCTAGAGGTGGAATTTGTGGAAAATACAAGGAATTGTTTTCAGAAAAACTTGAGATAAAATTCGAAGAAGGAACTGTGTTGCATGGAAGTATTTTTGTTTCAATAGGGGTAATAACAAATAATTTTGGATGTATACTAAGCAAAGAAAACACAGGTATAGAGATTGCACAAATAGATGAAGCATTGGGATTCGTTGAATTGGGGTGAGAAAATGGCAGATGAAAAAATTTCTTATTTAGAAAAAGAATTATTTAATCTAGAGCAACTTTTGCAGGAGCAAATTGCTGAGAAGGAAGCCACAAAAAAATTGCTGGAAGAGATTGAATTCTTAAAAGAAATTCCTTCGGGCCAAGAGTTAATTGTTCCTATTGCAAGAGGAATTTTTGCTAAACTAACAATACAACAATTCAAAAATTTCGTTGTGAATGTTGGAAACAATGTACTTGTTGAAAAAAATTTATCAGAAGTTAAAAATTTGCTTCAAGAAAACATAAAGATCATAGACGAGAACATAAATGCAATAAAATTGCAACAGGAAAAGATCATAAATTATCTGAAAAACATGCAAAATCCTGATTAAAATGTTCGGAAAACTTAAAGACACAATAAAAAATTTTGTAAACAAATTAACAAAAAAAGAGAGTGAAGAGGAAAAAAAGGAAATTCCGGAAGAAAAAATAGAAAACATTCCTCAAGAAAAGAAAGAGAAAGAGGCAAAAAAAGAAATCCAACAAAAGAAAACAAAATTTAATGAGAAGGAATTTGAAGAATTGTTCTATGAGTTTGAATTAGAATTGCTAGAGTGCAATGTTGCTCTTGAAGTTATTGAAAAAATAAAACAAAAACTAAAGAGCAATCTGATCGAAAAAAATGAAAAGATGAAGAAAATTTTCCTTGAAACATTAAAGGAAGTAATATTCGAAACAATTAATATACCCAAAATAGACATTTTTGAATTCAAAAAGAAGCCATTGGTAATTCTTTTCGTAGGTATAAATGGAAGCGGTAAAACAACAACTATTGCAAAAATTGCTAAAAAATATTTAGATTTGAAAAAATCTGTAGTTGTATCTGCATCTGACACTTTTAGAGCAGCATCAATAGAGCAATTAAAAAAACACAGTGAAAAATTAGGATTTAAAGTGATAAGCCATAATTATGGTTCAGATCCCGCATCTGTTGCATTTGATGCAATAGAACATGCTAAAACAAAGGGATTTGATGTTGTTTTAATAGATTCTGCAGGAAGACTACATAGCAATACTAACTTAATGAAGGAACTAGAAAAAATTAAGAGGGTTGCAAAACCAGATTATACAATCTTAGTAGTTGATGCATTAACTGGAAATGATGCTGTTGAACAAGGAAAAGAGTTTGACAAAATTGGCATTGATGGCATAATTGTTTCAAAATTTGATGTGGATGAAAAGGGTGGAATAATTCTATCTTTGTGCGAAACTTTAAAAAAACCTGTAATTTTCTTAGGTATTGGGCAAGGTTATGAAGATCTTGTTCCTTTTGATGCTACTGAGTTTTTAGATAATCTATTGGAGGTGTAAGAATGAAATCAATACTAAATTTTGAAATAACAAATATAGAAGCAAACAAATATGGCAATGCAGATAAAGTTGAGATTAAACAAGGAGTAAGCATTAGAGGAATTGATTTATCCAGTAATGTATCTAACAATGACTTTGTAGTTTTAAGAATTGGTTTTAACTATGTTTCAGAATATGTGAATCTTGGATTAATTAAAATTCAGGGAAATGTCTTTGTTCTCGAGGAAAAGAAAAAGGGAGAAGAAATTGTAAAAAAATGGGAAGAAAACAAGGCAGTAGAAAAGAATCTCTTAGAAAGTGTTATAAACTTTGCTTACAAAAACTGTCTCATAGAAAGCATTCACATTTCCCAAAGATTAGGTTTGCCTTTACCAATTCCACTACCGAGCATTAAATTTGAAGTAAAAGAAAACAAAGAAGAAAAGAAGGAAGAGAAGGAACAAAAAAAAGAAAAAGAAAAATAAAAAAATAAAATATATGCAATAAGTAAGATGGAATTCATCAAGGATTTACAAATCCATAGAGGAATAACTGTAAAAGAACTAATTCAGCAATATGAAAGTCTAGGTTTTCAAGGAAGTGAGCTATTCAAGGGTGCAAAAATCATAAGAAATATGATTTCTGAGAACGCAAAAATATTCCTTACATTCACATCTAACATGACTACTTCTGGACTAAGAGGATTATTTGCTAAATGGATTTCCACAGGTAAAATTCACGCTGTTGTCACTACAGCAGGCAGTATTGAAGAAGACATTATGAAAAGTATTGGAGAAAAATTTTTATTGACTAGATTTAGCTCTGATGACCACGAATTACATGAGAAGGGCATGAATCGTGTTGGAAATATAATCATTAAGAATGATAGTTATATGAGATTTGAAGGATTTATCCAACCAATACTAACTGAAATAGTTAAGAATAAAAAAAGGATTTCAGGAAGTGAATTATTAAAAATTCTTGGATCAAAACTAAAAGATGAAAATAGCATCCTTTATCAAGCATACATGCAAAATGTTCCAATCTTTGTACCTGGTATTACTGATGGAGCTATTGGTTTTCAACTGTATCTTGCAAAGCAAAAGGAACCTGATTTTGTAATAGATCCTATTGAGGATTTTGAAAGAATTATGCTATCAATAACTCAAGATGATAAAAAAGGGATAATTGCTTTAGGAGGAGGGATAAGCAAGCATTATGCCATACTTTCTTCTTTGATTTCTGGTGGAATGGACTATGCTGTTTACATAACAACATCAAAAGAAACAAGTGGAAGTGCTAGTGGAGCAACAACAAACGAAGGCAAATCTTGGGGAAAAATAAAAGATGATTCAGACAGCGTAACTATTATAGGTGATGCGACAATCATATTTCCATTGATTTCTGCGTATGTTTTTGACACTCTTAATCTTTAAAAAATGGCATATTTTTTGGTATCAAGGAAAAAGATAATTGAACAAATAAATTCCTTAAGAAACTATTTTGATGTGATTTCATATAGTTATAAAACAAATCCCTTTATAGGCAATTTAATTTTTGATATGTTTAAAGACATAATGTTTTCTATTCATTCTGAAAATGAGTTGAAAACCATAACAGATCCATCAAGAGTACTGTTCTTTCTTCAAGGTCATACATTTGAGGAAATAAATCAACTTTTTGTTAAAGGAATTAAGAATTATGTGATTGATAATGAAACCGATCTAAAGCAATTTTTAGAAGTTTTAGAAAAAAGCAATACAACCATTGAAACTTTATTTTTCAGATTGAAATTCAAGGAACACACATTTTACACGGGAAAATATTTTGTTTATGGCTTTGATTGGAAAATTGCATCAGAACTTATTGAAAAATTTGATAATCCTAAAATCACGAATCTTGGAATTCACTTTCACAGAAAAACGCAGAACATTGGTGAGTGGCAAATAAAAGAAGAATTAGAAGAAATTTTCAGCTATAATCCAAAAATACTGAAAAAAATAAAGATTGTTAATATTGGAGGGGGTATTCCTTGGCAATATGTAAATTCTAAACCTGATTTAAGTGATATATTTAACAAAATTCAATCTCTAAAAACTTTTCTAAATTCCATGGGAATTTTACTCATGTCTGAACCTGGGAGATTTATTGCTGCTCCAGCAGTAAGATTAGTTGCAACTGTAAAAAATGTATATGATAATACAATAATTCTCGATTGTTCAATATACAACGCATATATGGATACTTTTTTACTAAATCTGCGTCTGAGGCTTTTGAATGAATCTGAAGATGGTTATGAGTACTTAATTAAAGGATGCAGTCCCGATTCTCTTGATATCTTTAGATATAAAGTAAAACTCAAGAAAAAAGTTAAACCGGGAGATAAGATTGTTTTTTTGGATGCTGGAGCATACAATTTTTATACTGAATTCCAACAACTCGATAAAATTGAATATGTAATTACTGATGATTTCCAGCAAGAAGAAGGTTATGATTCTTAAGATGTATGATAGATTGGATTAGAGCCTCATTAGTTCCCTTGTAGCTTTTTGAGAATTCCAGAATTTCTTTGAGAATCATTCTTAATTTTTCTTTTTCCATGTCATAATCAAATCTTTTTAGAAGATCATATTGAAAATCAAAAGAAGTATCTAGAGAAAAAACCTCTAATTCCTCAAAAGACACATGTAAGAAAGGCAGAGAGTACGATAAAATTTCATTAAAATCTCTCATTTTTTCAGGATAGTAAAATAAACAGTATAGGAAAATTGCATCTAAAAATTCCATATAAAATGGAATATTCAAATCAAAGGATCTGGCTTTAGGAAAATTTCCTTGCAAAAATTTAATCCTTTTATCCTTTTTGAGCATTCTAGAAGCAAACCTGCTTAATTCATCATCCAAAAAATTAAATGATGATATTGATTGTTTTATTCTTTTTCTCAATATCTCTTTGAAACAGGTTTTGCAAAGTACTTGTGGGATGTACTTAAAAACCATTGCTTCTCTCTTTTTACACCTATTGCAAACTATCATAAATTTCAGAAAAGAAATGAGATATAAAAAATATCTGTTTCTACATTTCGTCGCTTGATTCTGGCTTATATCGATAGATATATCCTTTTTTCTCGATTCTCTTATAATCTACTGCATTTCTTTGGCGAAGTTTTTTCAGGTTGTTGCTTATTGATCCTTGAGACAGTTTTAGGTGCTCATTAATCTCTCGAGCTGTAAACCATTTATCCGGATGTTTTTTCAAAAAATTGTAAATATCTTGTTGACTCATTTTTATTTATAAAATAAATCCAAAAATATTTATATTTTTCGTTTAACTGGCAAAAGATTACAATTAAAAAGGTTAAGTTTTATAAACTATTATACTTTTCTACTCCTAGTGATGACGTGAACTCCCGCTGATCTATGATGACCGGAGTAACTGCTGAAATCCTAATCCATGCATGTTGTGGGCCCTGTACTTTATCTTCTTTGAAGACTATAGATCCAAAGAATGTTGTGTATTACTTTTTTAACCCAAATATCTTTCCTTTTGAAGAGTATTGCAAACGATTAGAAACTTTTGAAAAAGCATGTAAGATCTTTAATTTAAACTATATTACTGAAATCTACTCCCAGCAAGAATATGAAAAAGCCCACAGGGATTGGTTAATGGAAATAAGCAAGGTAGACAATTATTATGCTCTTAAGGAAAACAGTAAAAGATGTGAAAAATGCATTCAGTATCGGCTTAAAAAGATTGCTTCAATTTGCAAAAAAAACAATATACCTAAATTTTCAACAACATTAACTGCATCACCTCAAAAGGACATAAACCTTATAAAATCAGTAGCCCTTGTTGTATCTTCTACTGAAAAAATTGATTATCTAGACTATATCTTCAGAAAGAATAATTCGTTTCAGTTTAGTTTGGAAATCTGTAAAAAATATAATCTGTATAGACAAAATTACTGCGGTTGTGAGTTTAGTAAATCACCCTAACAAACTCTTAATCAAACGAGCTCTAGATAGAAAACCTGAACATATTTGAGAAAATAGCTTCATAGTTTCATTTCTATTTAAAACAAAATCTTTTCTAAGATTTACTCTTTCGACCTCTTTTCTGAAAAGTTTGGGATTATTTATTAGCTCAGTCTTATCTACTCCTCTAAAAATCATATAATGCTTTCCAAGCTCCCATGAAAAATGAGAATCGCTTCCCAACACAAATCTCTTTTTAAAATTTTTTGATAGTAAAAATGCCTTATCTTGCAAAAAATTAAGACATCTACCGTTTATTTCAACATAATCAACTAATTCAATCACTCCTTTCAATACTCTTGCACTGTTCGGCCTAGTGTAATCAAGAGGATGAGCTAACACAGAAATACCTCCTTGAGACCTTATCAAATCAACAGTTTCCTCCAAGGATTTCCAAGGTGGAATTTGTTCTTGGATGTAAAGAGCAACAACTTCTCCTTGTAGTGTTTTTATCTCTTCACCTGGAATCGTATTTGGGAGTAAAGTTAATCTGTTATGATCTGTTAGTGCAATTAGTAGGTTTTCATTTAAAAGTACCTTTTTTAAAATCTCTAAGGAATTGCCAGAACATCTGGAAAAAGACGAATGCACATGAACATCTACCTTAAGAAGCTGTTTGTTTTTTGACATGAAAATAGCATTATTTTTTCATCAATATATAGTTTTTGGTTTTGATGGAAATTTATTTAAATGTGAATTCACAAATAAAAAATTATGGTAGTGTCTCCTGAACAGATAATTGATTTTATTAGAAAAAATGGCCCATCTTTGCCATCTGAAATAAAAACTGCCTTAAATGTAGATCTATTTATTCTTGGTGCAATTCTTTCTGAAATGGTAAAAAATAAGGAAATATTGATGAGTTATGGCAAGATAGGAAGTTCAAGTTTGTACTATTTGCCTGGACAAGAAGAAATGCTAAAAAGACTTTATGATTACTTAAAACAACCTGAAAAGGATGTGTTTAAAAAATTAGAGAGTTCAGGAATTCTTCTAGAAAAAGAATTGCAACCAGTAGAGATTCTTGCACTTACAAAAATCTTAGACTTTGCAAAAAAAATAGAGATTGAGAAAGATAATGAAAAGTTAGTTTTCTGGAAATGGTACTTATTAGACGATGAAACAGCTATGAAAATGATTGAAGAGAAAACAGCAAAAAAAGAGAAAAAACATGAAAATTTGATAGCTATTGAAGAAAAAAGAGAGATTGAAACTGAAAAACCCAAAGTCCAAACATTCGGAATTTCCAAATTAAAGATAAGCAAGAAATTAGAACTAGAAGAGTTTTTGAATGATAAAAAAATTACTGTAAAAGATGTTCTAATGAATGCCCAAAATTACTCAATACTTTATTGCTTTACAGAGATAAGCAACATTATCCTTGGAATTCATGATAAAAAATCAATCAGTGAAAATGATGTTATTTTATTTGCTGGTTACTGTTACTTACACAAAGTTAGTGGAATTCTATTGTTAACTTGTAACCCAAAAATAAAGATTCTAGAACTTACCAAAAAACTTTCAATTACATTATACAAATATAGCAATGGAAAATTTGTAAAAATAGGGTGAAAAAATGGGAGTAAAGATAAAGGATTTGGTTGAAGAAAATAAAAAAATCATAACTTTGGATCAACTTAAGAATAAAATCCTAGTGGTAGATGCATTTAATATGCTATATCAATTCATTACCACTATAAGACAAGCAGATGGAACTCCATTACAAGATGAAGCAGGTATCACATCTCACTTAAGTGGCATAATTTACAGAGTAACAAATATCCTTAGCAAGGGAATAAAACTGATCTTTGTATTTGAAACAGAAAGTCCAGAATTAAAAAGAATTCCTCAAATGGAAAGAAAGGCAAAAAAACAAGAAGCTATTATAAAGTATGAATTAGCAAAAGAAAGTCATGAAATTGAAGAGATGAAAAGATATGCCATGGAAAGTGC
>JAWBOS010000016.1:0-16521 GCA_038825875.1 Candidatus Woesearchaeota archaeon
TTAAATAGAGGAACTTTGCCATACTAGTGATTTAAAGCCAGAGAAATACTTTTGTTTTTGTTTTAAGTAATTTGGAGGACGAAAAAGATGGCAGCTCCTAATGCACCTAGGCATGGCAGTTTACAATTTTGGCCGAGAAAAAGAGCAAAAAGAGAAATACCAAGAATTAGACATTGGCCCAATGTTGCAAACATAGCAATATTAGGATTTCCAGGTTATAAGGTTGGAATGTTGCATGTTATAGTTATAGATAATGATAAAAATTCTCTAACAAAGGGTCAAGAAATTATGGTTCCTGTTACTGTTATTGAAACTCCACCAATTAAGATTTTTTCAGTGAGATTTTATAAGAAATCCGCAGAAAAGAAATATGTTTACAAAGATCTTATTTTGTCTCAAGATGAGAGCTTGAGAAGAGTGGTCTCTTTACCAAAAAAGGATATAATTAATTCTATGGTTGCAAAGTTCAATGAAATGGAGAAAGAATTGAATGATATATGTGATATTAGAGTTCTTGTTTTTACTCAGCCTAAAAAAACAGGAATTGGGAAGAAAAAACCAGAAATAGTTGAGCTTTCTTTGGGAGGGAGTGTGAAAGATAAGTATAAATTTGTCAAGGAACATATTGGAAAGGAAATAACCATAAGTGAGGTTTTCAAAAGTGGCATGTTTGTTGATGTACATGCAGTCACTAAGGGTAGAGGAATTCAGGGTCCAATTAAGAGATTTAAACTTAATTTGAAATCACACAAAACAGAAAAGGGACAAAGAAGGCCTGGTTCTTTAGGTCCACTTACTCCAGGAAGAGTTAGGTTCACAGTTCCTTTAGCAGGTCAGACAGGATATAATCTTAGAACAGAGTACAACAAAGAGATAATGCTTATTTCAAACGATGTTTCATTGGTTCAACCAAAAGGGGGATTTCATAAGTATGGAGTGTTAAGGAATTCCTATGTGCTTATCAAAGGATCAATTCCAGGACATGTTAAAAGGTTGGTTGTTTTAACATATCCAATTAGAAATACACCACCCCAGGAGGCAAAGAGGATTAGTATGATTGTAAAAGAGAGATACGTGGGTGATAAGAATGAAATTAAAAATTAAGGATCTTGAGGGAAATGTAGTGAGAGAAATAGAATTGCCACAACAATTTGAAGAAGAGTACAGGCCAGATTTAATTTTAAGAGCATTTTTATCAATTAGAAGTCATAAGCGTGTTCCTTATGGAGCAAATCCTGACAGTGGAAAATTGCATGTTACTAAACTTTCAAGAAGAAGAAGGGATTACAAAGGTGCATATGGCAAGGGAATTTCTAGAATTCCTCGAAAAACAATGTGGAGAAGGGGTATGCAATTTTATTGGGTAGGAGCAATGGCTCCAGGCACAGTAGGTGGAAGGAGAGCACATCCTCCCAAAGCTGAGAAGATATGGGATGAAAAGATAAACATAAAAGAAAGAAGAAAGGCAATTAGGAGCGCAATATCTTCAACATTAAATGTGCAATTAATAAAGCAGAGAAATCATGTTGTTCCAACAGATTTCCCATTCGGAGTTGTTAATGATATTACAAAAATATCTAAAACTAAGGACTTAGTTAATACATTAAACAAATTGGGATTTTTAGCTGATTTGGAGAGAACTCAAGAAAAAGTTATTAGGAGTGGAAGAGGAAAAACAAGAGGAAGGAGATACAGAATAAGAAAATCCTTGTTAATTGTTGTTGATGAAGATAAGTTTTTAAAAAAGGCTGCTAAGAATTTGTTAGGCGTTGATGTTGTAAATGTTAAGGATTTGAATGTGGAATTACTTAGTCCAGGAGGGCATGGAATTAGGCTTACTCTTTGGACTGAAGGAGCATTGAATAAGTTGAAAGAACAATCCTTATTTTGTTGAGGTGAAATGCATGCTAAAGAAACCAATAAACACAGAGAAAGCAGTTAATCTTGCAGAGTATCAAAAGACGTTAATTTTTGAAGTAGATTTGAAAGATGATAAAGAAAGTATAAAAAAGGAGTTTGAATCAAGATATAATGTTAAAGTTTTAAGAGTAAATACTCAGATCAGAAATGGTAAAAAATATGCTTATATCAAATTAGATCCGTCTGTGAATGTTATTGAGTTGGCAAATCAATTGGGTATGCATGTTTAATGAGGTGAAGTTATGGGAAAAAATTTGATTCAGCAACGAAGGGGAAGAGGAACACCATTGTATAGAGCTAATTCCTTTACCTGGGCTGGAGAGATAAAGTTACCACCACTTTCACAAGATGTAAAGGTTGGGAAAATTATTGATTTGATACATTCCAGAGGACATAGTGCTCCATTAATGGTTGTTCAGATTGATAATCATGAATTTTTGTTGCCAGCACCTTTAGGAGTGAGAGTAGGAGATTTTATTGAATGTGGGGAAAATGCATCAATTAAAAATGGAAATGTGGTTCCTCTGCAAAAAATTCCTGAAGGGACAAGTGTGTATCTTTTAGAAAAAAATCTAGGAGATGGTGGGAAATTTGTAAGAGCTGGAGGAACCAGTGCTAAAGTAATTTCTCAATTAGGAAATGAGACAATGGTACTTATGCCATCAGGTAAATTAATTAGATTAAATTCAAAGAATAGGGCAGTGATTGGAGTTATTGCTGGAGGAGGTAGATTAGAAAAGCCCTTTGTTAAGGCTGGAAAAAAATATCATAAGATGAAAGCAAAACATAAGAAGTATCCTAATGTTTCAGGGGTTAGTATGAATGCAGTTGATCATCCATATGGAGGTAAGCATAGTCATAGAAAAGGTAGACCCACAATAGCTCCCAAAAATGCACCACCTGGCAGAAAGGTAGGAAAGATCAAACCTAGAAAGACAGGAAGAGGTAGTTCGAGGTGAGCATGATGAGACAATTTACCTATAAAGGTTATACGCTTGAAGAATTGCAAAAAATGTCACTTGATGAATTTGCAAGGATAACTAATGCTAGAATTAGAAGAAAATTGAAAAGAGGTTTTACTTATGAAGAAAAAAAATTGATTGAAAAAATAAAGAAAGGGAAAAATGATATAAAGACAAGATGTAGAGCGATGCCAATCTTACCATTTATGGTTGGCAAAACATTCAGAGTGCATAATGGAAAAGAATATGTTCCTGTTGTTGTTTCACCAGAAATGATAGGACATAGATTAGGGGAATTTGCTCTTACTAGAAAACCTGTGGTTCACAATGTGGGTAAGAAGGCGGAATCTTCACAAGGGTCTGCTCAATCAAAGCAATAGATTAGGTGAAAATAATGATGAGATATGCTTTTAAATTGGAAAATGTAGGTATTAGTTATGGAAAAAATTTGCCTATTTCACGCAAGCATGCTTATGAACTTGCAAAGTATATTAGAAAAAAACAGATAAATAAGGTTATAAGAATTTTGCAGGATGTGATTGCACTCAAGAGGCCTATTCCTTATACCAGATATAGAAGAGATCTATCTCACAAAAGAGATATAGGGAGTGGAAGATTTCCAGTTAAGGCTGCAAAATACTTCTTGAAGCTGTTGGAAAATGCAATAAATAATGCTAAGGAAAAGGGGTTAGATGAGAGTAAACTTTATCTAATACATTGTTCAGTTCATAAGGGAGAGAGGTCTTTTAGAAGAGGTAGAAGATATAGAAGAGCAAAATCAACCCATGTTCAGATGGCTGTTGGTTATGTTAATGAAGCTTAGTAAGGTGATATGATGATTGAAAGAACCTTTGTAAAACAGAAGGTCTTAGAATTTCAAATTAAGCAAGATATTTATAATCAATTGAGAAAGTTGGGTGTTGGTAGTGTAGATATTCAAAAAACTCCTCTTTTTGAGAAGATACTTATAAAAGGTGTTAATCCTGGAAAACTAGTTGGAAAAGGAGGATCAAATATAAGGGTTTTAACAGAGTTACTCAAAACAAAGTATAAATTAGAAAATCCTCAAATAGAAGTTAAGGAGGAGGAAAATCCATGGTTAAATGCTAGAATTGTGGCAGAAAAAATTGCTCGCGAAATTGAGATGTTAGGTGTGGCAAAGTTTAAATCAATAGTTCATAAAAATATGAAAGAGGTACTTAATAATGGAGCAATAGGAGTATACATTAGGTTGTGTGGGAGAGTGCCAAGTGAAAGAGGAGTAAGATGGACGTTTCAAGAGGGATATCTTAAAAAATGTGGGCATCCTGCAAAGGTTTTAGTAAGTTCACATACTACTTTTGCATTGGTAAAGGTTGGAACGATAGGTGTTACTGTTAAGATAATGCCAAAAGACGTTGTATTACCAGATAGAATAGAAATATTAGATGTTCCTAAGGAAATGTTAGAGGAATTCAAAAAAATTAGGGAATCTCAGAAACAATTAACTAATCAAGAAGAGGAGCAAAAGGAAGAAAAGAAAAAGCGAGGAAGAAAACCCAACCAAGAAAAAAAGGCAAAAGAATCAAAATCAAAGACGAGAAAGAAAAAGGATGAGGTGAAAGAATGAAGAAAAGTGATATTCAGAAAATGAGTTTAGAGGAATTGAAAGCAAAACTACAAGAATTAAGAAAGGATCTTACTAAGGCAAGAGTTCTAATTTTGACTTCTCAGAATAAAAATTTGATAAAAAATTTGAGAAGGGATATTGCAAGAGTTCTGACTCAGATTAATCTCTTGAAGAAAAAAGAGTCTTTAGAACAATAAAGCATAAAATTTTTAAATTTTGAAATTCATACAAAGATACAAAAGTTCATCAATTTGAATAAACTTAAAGAAATGAAAGGGATAAAAACAAAGATGAGGATAATCGCTTTGCATTTTAATTATGTTTCTTTTTCTACTTTAGTTTATGATTTGTATTTTCTATTCTTTCCACGGGGTATTGGATTAAGATGAGCGAGATTTGTGAAATATGTGGATTACCAAAAGAATTGTGCGTTTGTGGAAATATTGCAAAAGAAGAATTGAAATTAACAGTTTCTGTGGATCAAAGACGGTTTAAGAAACTAGTGACTTTAATAGAAGGATTTACAGATGATAAATCAGTTAACATAGAAGAGCTTTTGAGATATTTGAAAAAAAAGCTAGGATGTGGAGGAGTTATAAGAGAAAATAATGTAATAGAACTTCAGGGAAATCACTTGAGTAATATAAAAAAACTGTTAGTAGATTATGGATTTGATGAGAACAATATAGTTATCAAGAAATGATTTCATTTAATTTCTTTATTTTCCTAAACTTTTTATATTAGATTGATTCTTATAGTGAACAATAGTGAAGACTCAGAATACTTAGATAGAAGTTTAAACCTCATTTTGATTAAAATTACAAAGATTATGAGATAAAATGAACAGAGACATACAATTTTTAAAGATAAAGGTTAGATCTAGAAGAAGAATTTCTATAAACAGGTATTTTTTGTTTTTGCTATTCATATTTTTGTCCTATTCATTATTTTTGGTGGATGCTTTTTCTTCTCAATTCTTGTACTGGAAAGATTATGTTATTTTTAAAAGCGGTAAGAATTTTGAATTCACTTATTTCTCTGATGTGGCAACATCATTTTTTTTCATTGAGCCTATTTTAGGAAGATTTTATTTGATTCTTTCTAAGGTTTTTGAATTCTTTTTTCCATTCTTAAGTTTTACTAATCTTTTAAAAATTGTACATGTTAGCATTGTTTTTGCTATTCTTTTGGTTTTGTTTTTTGAAATAAAATATCTTTTTTTTAACTATTTAAAAAGGTCTTTAATTAATTTAACAAGCAATAATTTCAGTATTAAAAGAGAAAATAGAGGTTTTAGGGTTATTCTAAAAAGATTTTCTTTTTTATTGAGTTTTCTTTTTATTGGTGGATTCATGATAAGTGTTTACTTTTTTGTTTATGGCAATATCTATAATCTTTTCTTGTTTTTTTTATTTACTCAAATAATGTTCTTTTTTACTTTGTTTCTTATTACAGAAAATGAGGTTTATCAATATATTTCACTCATGTTTTGGTGTGTTTTGATGTTTTCATCTATTATTTTTTCTATCATTCTTTTTTTGATATTCTATATTTCTTTTCTTTCTGCATACATCATTCATTTGATTGTAAGGTATATTTTTTTCAGAAAGATTTCCAACAAAGGTTCTTTTAATTTGTTTCAGAGAGTGCAAGAGCATTTTCTTTTGATCTTCTTACTTCTTATGTTTATCTTGACAATGTACTGGAAACTCATTATCTTTCTATTTCCCTACGTAGATATGAGTTTAATAACATTTAAAGCAATAAGTCAAAAAGAAATAATATATCTAATTTTTGTTTTAATTCTCTCTTTGTTTTTTATTTTTAGGATGAAGGATATAAAGTTTTGGATTATGAATTACTTTCTGTTGGTATTTATGGTGTCCACTAATTTAATTTTGTATTTGTTAGATGATTTTCTTAAGGAATTGTTATTTTCATTTGCTTTTTTACTCATTTGTTGTATTGGATTGATAGGGGTATTTATTTTTGAAAGGAGAAATTATTCAAAAATAATTAACATTGCGGTTTTATTATTCATACTGATTATCTTTTTTATAAATTTAGGATACTTTAGAATGATGCAAAGAGAGGAGATATTTAAGTATAATGCAGTTTTTGAAAGAGATATTAAAGAGATCAACTCTTTTATTTCAAAAATTGGAAATAATTCATATGTACTTATTTTAAGAGGAAAAAATGACCAAAATTCACTTTTGGCTCAGAATTACGATAAATTACTATCTTCTTATGCATTCTATTCTTTTAATGGAAAAAACCAAGATGTTTTTTCAGAGATTTGGATATCTTCAAGGATATTGTTTGAGCCGGTATTATTATACTTGAGAAATAGAACCAATTTGAGTAAGATCAATTTATTCTTATTAATAGATGCATTAAAGATTGATTACTTAATAAGTGATGAACATCCCTTAGAGTGCTTAAGCTATGAAGATGGAAATACTTTTAAGTTATACTCTACATATACTTGTTTGTCATGATGAATATGAGCACAAAAGCAAATCAAAAAGATTACCCACATGAATACTTTTTTTCTTTAAGAGAGTTTTGGGATTTGCTTGAAAAAAAGGAAACTTTTGATGAGATAAGTTCTGAATCTGTGGAAATTCATAGATCAAAATATGGGACTTTTTTTATATATCTTATTTCTTATCTGATTATGGTTATTCCATTAGGAATTAGATATCTATTTTCAAATTCTTTTGTTCCATCTAAATCCTTTTTCTTGTTTTCGGATCTTTCTTTTTTGTTTTCTCCATTAGGAAAAAGAGTTTTTCTATTGATAAATTCCATTGCTTACTGGTTTGGAAATCCTGAAATCTTTATTCTTGTTTGTCATTTGATATTTAATCTACTTTTTTTACTAATACTCTATGAGGTTTTTAAGAGGTTTAAAGTTAATCACTTTCTTGTAATTGTTGTTTCATCAAACTACTTATTGTTGAAATATGCTTTATTAGTTTCATCTAGTTGGTTTTCTTTGTTTTTTTTCTTTGCATACTTCTATTTGATGTTTGGATTTTTTAATAATCTAGAGAAAATCTCCTCAATTTTTCATAGGATTCAGATTAGTTTGAGTTATGTCTTTTTGATGTTCTTTTTTTCTTTTTATCTCCTTATATCCTCATTTTCATTAAATCCTCTTATGATGTTTTTCTTTCTTCTGAGTATAGTTTATTTAGCAAGGTTCAATCGTAAATATGCTCCACTTATCTATCTTTTCTTGGTTTTAGTACTGGTTTTTTATTTTCTCATAGATTTCAGATATTTCTACATAGATAATTTTGAGAGGATTCACGATAAACCAGTAGCAGAGTTGTTAAATTATTACTTAGAATATTGGAAGCTTTTTTTGACATCTCATCTGAGAGATTTGTTAATAGTCAAGGGATTTGTATATAACTTTGAAGAATATACCTTTTTACAGATGATATCATCATTAAGAATGAATTTTCCAGAGCTTTTTAGATCTTTTATTGATCCAAACATTAAAATTGAACTTGGGGAAGTGATTGTAAAGACTTATAATCTTTATTCATATGTACTTTTACTTTACGAATTCATATTCCTAACACCAGGAATAATTTATTTTTTATTTGTTATTTTTGGAATCATATCCTATAGAAGATACTTTAGATTTATTACTCTGCTTGTTTTTTTATTTTCTTTTACACTTTTTGACCCACATTTCTTTTTCTTGCTTGGACTAGTAAGTGTTGTTTTCTTTATCGAGGGATTCAGGTTCTTGTATCAGAAAATCAATTTTAAAGAGTTTTTGAAAGTTATTTTTGTAGTTTTATTGTTTTCTAACTATGTGTTCTTTTTGCGATACTATGTTGAACTAGCACCTAGGCAAAATGTGTATTTTTTTCAGAGAACCAGATTTTTCGAAATGAAGCCAATCTATCCTGACGAAAGAGTGTGTTCTGATTTTGAGAATTCTTTTATTTTTTTAAATAAGGGATTCTTTTTTGCTCAGTCCCTAGATGAGTTTTATCAAAGAGTAACTGATTACAGCAGCATGCGTACACTTACATACGGGCAGAATTTGGAGCTTATGCTTTCAGATTTTAACTGTAAATATGCTATTTTTTTAGTTCCTGAAAACACAAATTCAATCAGTGCAGTAAAAAATAATTTCATATATGATTATTCCAAGTATTTTTATAAGCAATTAATTGAAATAAGTAATAAAACAAATATCCATGAAATATGGAATAAGATTGCTTTTGACGTTAAAGGAGAAAAGAGTATAATAGGAATTGCGTAAACTGCTGCAAAAAATTAAATATAAGACAAAATAAAAGTTAAGACAAAAAATTTATATACTTTTATTCTGTTTATTTTCATGATGTGGCAGATTTATTTGTTGTCTAAAATTGTTTTGCAATTTGTTACTTTAGTAATAGCATTGCTTGCATTTCGATTGTATTATTTTTTAAAGGATCGTAGGAGTTTATTTTTATCAATTGCATTTTCTTTGTTGTTTATATACAACCTTGTTACACTCTTTAACTTGAATAATAGATTTGTTTTCTTTCTCTTCGGCATCAATGTGTGGAATTTGCTCTCAAATTTTTTTATGGTAGGATTTGTTCTTACATTGATTTTAGCTATATTAAATCCACATAGTGTATTGGAATGGGCCTTTTTGTCTTTTTTGATACTCGTGTCAATTTATACTAATCTCACAAAACAAGCTCAATTCTTGTTTACTTTGACTGTGTTTTTGACATTGTTAATTATTTCAGCATCAATTTTTATACATTATCTAAATTCTCCTTCTTTTTCAAAACTGTTCTTATTTGGAGGAATATTTCTGTTGGCTGTTTCATTTGCTTTTCAATATAATCACGATCAGATAAGTCAGCTATTTGATGTTCTTTCTTTATTGTCATTTTTTGTTTATTCTGTTCTGGTTTGGACATCCTTTGCAAAAGTCAAACAAGGAATTTTTTTTAAAGGAAGAAGAAGGATAAAAGAGTGATAAAATGAATAGAAGATCAAAACTAGAAATTTTAAATGATATACTCGATGTAATCTACAAGCAAGGAGAAATTAAGATTACTCATTTAATGTATAAAGCAAATTTATCTTATAAAAAACTTCAAGAGTATTTAGATAAGCTAAAGGAGAATGACATGATTGAAATTGATGTAGTCAATAATACAGTAAAGTTGAAGCAAAAAGGTATAGAGTTTTTAAGAGAATTCTATAGATTAAAACAATTTGCAGATTCTTTTGGATTGGATTAAATGCGGTAGCCGGGATTCGAACCCGGATCATCGGCTTGGAAGGCCGAGATCATAGCCCTTAGACCACTACCGCATCTCTTTATATTGATTTAATGATGTTATGAGGTTTTATTTAAATATTTTATTGAACAATTAAACCATATCCTATCAATCTAAATCTTTGACTGATCCTTCTCGAAACTGCTACTTTGTCACCAGCATTTGCACACACAGGCACCTTTAATGATATTTCAACCACATTCTTTTTTAATATTTTTGTCACAACACCTATTGTTGAAGCAGCATTTACATTAAGTAACAAGATTTCATTTTGTTTTATATCTTCAATTTTTACATCCTCATTTAAACCAACAACCTTTTCGAAAAGATGTAGTTCTAACTTAAAGGTTTCCCAGACTTGTGGCAATTTGTTTGGAAAACCCACTATAGATCCAGCTAGTTGATCTGATTTTACAGTTGATGGATCAAGATCTGTTAAAAAGGCTACACTTCCTCCAGGCAACGCCTCTTTTAATGTGTCTGTGTCTGTTCTTATTTCATAGATTTTTGTAATTATAGGTTCATAATGAATCTTGTTTTGGGAAACAACTCTAAAACCAGGACGAATTTCAATCGTGTCATTTACCTTGAATTTTCCCTTAATTATTGCTCCTCCAATTACGCCTCCTTTTAAGTTCGTTGGACACGTTCCAGGTTTATTTATGTCAAAAGATCTTGCAACTAACATGATTGGTAATGCATCAATTTCATGATTGGGGGTTGGAATGTATGTTTCTATTGCTCTTATCAGCTCGTCAATATTTATATTATATCTAGCAGAAATTGGAATAATCGGAACATTTTCATAAGGAGTACCTTTTAGAAAATTTCTTATCTGTTTGTAATTCTCTAATGCCTCTTCTTTAGACACTAAATCAATCTTATTTTGTACAACAATTACGTGTTTTATTCCTAAAATTTGCATTGCAGCAAGATGTTCTTTTGTTTGTGGTTGAGGACAAGGTTCATTTGCTGCAATTAGCAATAATGCTCCATGCATTATAGTTGCACCTGCAAGCATTGTTGCCATTAAGCTTTCATGGCCTGGAGCGTCAACTATAGAGATTGTTCTACTTAGAATTGTGCTATTTCCGCAATTGGGACAGATCGGTGAAGTAGAATATGTGTCACATTTTTCGCACTTATAGAAAGATACATTAGCATAACCTAATTTTATAGTTATGCCTCTCTTTATCTCTTCACTGTGGGTATCTGTCCATTTTCCTGTCAAACGATATGTAAGAGTAGTTTTTCCATGATCAACATGACCGATCATACCTAAATTCAATACAGGTATTTTTGTAGGATCCATCTTTACTGCTCTTTACCTCCTCCTATTTTTTCTTCAAGATTATCACCTTTAATTAGTTTCAAATTAATTTGTGCAGTTTTTTCATGAATAACTTCTCCTGCTACTGTTATTCTTCTTTTTTCTCCTTTGTGTAATTTTCTTTTAAATCCTGGACTTTTTGAAGATATTAGAATTCTTTTTCTTTGTTGTGAAATTCCTTTTCTCATAGGGAATCCTGCAAAATCACTTCCTCCTGTAATTTCGAATTCAAAACCAGGCAAATCTATCATTTCTCCATGAACCTTATCTCCTATTTTTAATCCTATCAATCTAGAATTATCCCTTTTTAAGTGATATGATTTTCCAGTTTTTGGGTCTGAAATCACAAAACTTGCTTCCATTTTTTCACCTTGTTGTGTTGAGTATCTGTTTCTTTATAAATTTTATTGTGAATGCATTCTTAACGTGCTGGATCTCAAAGTTTTAAATACAAAACTTTTAAAAATAGAAAAGGTTTTTTTTATTTATTAGAAACTATAAGATCTTTTTAAGGGTGTTATTTATGGAAGAATTGTTAGATGTTATGTTCTTGGGAAGAGGAGGACAAGGAGCAAAAACAGCTGCATTTATCTATAGCAAATCTGTTGCATATGCTGGATTTTATGTAAAAGCATTTCCTGAATATGGCCCTGAAAGAACAGGTGCACCTGTAAAGGCTTTTGTTAGGATTTCTAATAAACCTGTAAGATTGCATTGTAACGTTTATAATCCGGATGTTTTTGTTTTGTTGGATTTTTCTCTTTTTCCTATTGCTCAAATCTTAAACATTGAAAAAGCTCCAATTGTTTTGATAAACGCTAATGAAGATGAGGTTTTACAGATAAGAAATCAAATCAAGGGAAGACTATTTTTTGTTGATGCTACTAAAATAAGTCTTGAAGAAATTGGTAAAAATTTTCCAAATGTTCCACTGATCGGAGCTTTAGAAACTATACTTAACAAATCTAGTTTTGATCTTTTGGAAAAATCTCTTTTAGAGGTTTCAGGTGCAAAATGGACAAAGGATTTGATTGAAAAAAATGCAAATGCCTTGAGAAGAGGAATGCGTGAGATTAAAGAATTATGATGGTGATATATATGAATCTAAAAAGATCTTCAGAATTGCCTATAGGAGGAATTATTGATACTCCTGGAAGTTCAGTTAAGTTTAAAACCGGAGATTGGAGAACATATAAACCTGTTTTTAATAAGGATTCTTGTGTAAATTGTGGGTTGTGTGTTTTATATTGCCCAGATGATGCTATAATTCTTGATGAAGATGGAATGATTAAGGGAATTAATTATGATTACTGTAAAGGTTGTGGAATTTGTAGCAGGGAATGTAAGGTTAAAGCAATAACTATGGAACTGGAATAGGTGAAAAAATGAATAGAAAAATCAAAATCTCCTTAACAGGTGCACAGAGTGCAAGTTATGCAATGAAGCAAATTAATCCTGATGTAGTAGCTGCATATCCAATCACACCTCAAACTCCAATCATGGAATCCTTTGCTCAATATGTAGCAGATGGATTAGTAGATACTGAGCTAATTTTAGTGGAATCTGAACACTCAGCATTAAGTGCATGCGTAGGTGCTAGTGTAACAGGTGCAAGAGTGATGACAGCAACATCTTCCCAAGGATTAGCATTAATGACTGAGATTGTTTTCATAGCTGCTTCACTTAGATTACCAATCGTGATGAATGTTGTGAATCGAGCATTATCAGGAAATATTAATATTCACTGTGACCATTCGGATTCTATGCTAGTAAGAGATTCAGGATGGGTTCAATTGTACAGTGAAAATGTTCAGGAAGTTTATGAAAATAATATTTTTGCTGTTCGCTTAGCAGAAAAATATAATGTACCTGTTATGGTTATGCAAGATGGATTTATTACATCTCATGCCTTGGAAAATGTGGAAGTTTTAGAAGATTCTGTTGTTAGACAATGGCTTGGAGAAAAAGATACTCATAATAGTTTATTTGAAAAAAAAGTAACAATAGGACCATTGGATTTGTATGATTACTATTTTGAACATAAGTATCAGCAAGTAGAGGTATTTGATAGAATTAGAAAAGAATTCTCTGATTTTGCAAAATCGTTCTCTGATTTCACGGGATATGGAATGTATGCAATTGAAACATATGCTGTAGAAGATGCAGAGTTTGTATTAGTAAGTATGAACACAGCAGCAGGAATTGTAAAGGAAGTAGTTGACGATCTAAGACAGCAAGGTATTAAAGTTGGTTCCATGAAGATAAGACTCTTTAGGCCATTTCCAATATTTGATTTAAGGAATATTGTACTAAATTCGAAGATAAAAAGAATAGGGGTAATGGATAGAGCACTAAGTATTGGTTCTTTTGGACCTCTTTGCCTAGAGATTAGAAGTGCACTTTATGGTTTTTTTGATGGAAAGATCATTAACTTCATTTATGGTTTGGGAGGAAGAGATCTAACTAAGGATCAGATCATTAAAGCATTTGAAATTCTTAAGGATAATTCTGAAGAAATAAATTTTTTAGGTTTAAGAATTTAAAGGTGAAGAATATGAATATTAAAGAGTTGGCAAAAAAAGAAAGTCTTTTAACTAGTGGTCACAGAATGTGTCCTGGGTGTGGAGCAGCAATATCGGTAAAAATTGCAATGAAAGTAGCAGGTGATAATACAATAGTTTGTGCAGCTACAGGTTGCTTAGAAGTTTCTACTACTATTTTTCCATATACTTCATGGAATGTTTCCTTTATCCACAACGCCTTTGAGAATGCAGCTGCTACAATGAGTGGAGTCGTTAATGCTTATAAGGTTTTGAAAAAGAAAGGAAAAATTCAGAAAGACTTTAAATTTGTAGTTTTTGCTGGAGATGGTGGAACATATGATATTGGTTTGCAAAGTTTATCAGGTGCACTAGAAAGAGGAGATGAATTTGTGTATATTTTATATGATAATGAAGCATATATGAATACTGGCGTACAGAGAAGTTCCTCAACTCCCATAGGTGCATATACAACTACAACGCCTATAGGAAATGTAAAAAGAGGAAAAGAACAGAATAGAAAAGATATAATGGAGATTGTTGTTTCCCATAACATTCCTTATGTAGCACAGGCTAGTATTGCTTATTTTGCTGATTACATAAGAAAATTGGAAAAGGCCTTTTCTGTTAAAGGACCTGCTTTTATTAATGTTATCTCTCCATGCCCTTTGGGTTGGGGATTTGAATCAAGTTTGACCATTGAAATGGCAAGATTAGCAGTTGAAACAAATTTTTGGCCCCTTTATGAAGTAGAGAATGGGAAATATATTTTGAATTATGAACCAAAAAATAGATTACCAATTACCGATTGGATAAAACATCAGCATAGATTTAAGCATTTATTATTGCCTGAAAATAAGGAGATTTTAGAGAAATTGCAGAATTATGTTGATGAGCACTTTGAAAGTATAAAGAAAAAGGTCCAATTATGAAAGCTTTAATAGTTTATCTTTCTTTTCATCACAAAAATACTGAAAAGATTGCTAAGGTTTTTTCAAAAGTTCTTAATGCTCAGATAATTGATTTGTTAAAATTTAGAGATGTTAGCAAACTAAATATCTTTGATTATGATTTGATAGGTTTTGGATCGGGCATTTATTTTGGTAAGCATCATAGAAAACTTTTGGAATTTGTAGATTCTTTACCAATAAATAAGATGAAGGTCTTTATTTTTTCTACTTGTGGTATAAATTTTAAGTTGTTTAATCATTATGCTATTAGAAAAAAATTAAAACAGAAGCACTTTGAAATATTAGGAGAATTTTCTTGTAAGGGTTATGATACCTATGGATTTTTGAAATTAATCGGGGGAATAAATAAGAATCATCCAAATGAGGAAGACATGAGAAGAGCAGAAGAATTTGCAAAAAAACTCAAAGAAATGTTTAACTAATAAAAAAATTTTTAAAGTGTAAATTAATAACAATCTCTTGTTCAATTCATCCTTTTTGATATAGCCCCGTGGTGTAGAGGCCAAGCATACAGGGCTTTGGACCCTGTGACCCCGGTTCGAATCCGGGCGGGGCTAATCTTATGATGAAACCTTTAAAATTGTCTTCCTTACCAAAAACATGGATTTTTGATTTGGATGGAACTATAGTCAAGCATAATTGCCATTTGGAGGATAAAGATAAACTTTTACCTGGTGTTAAAAAATTTCTTTCCAAGATTTCAAAAAAAGATTTTATTATAATACTTACTGCTAGAAGTAAGAAATTTAGAAAGCAAACAGAAGAATTTTTAAAAAAGAAAAAAATAAGATATGATTTAATAATTTTCGATGTTCCACTTGGAGAGAGGATTTTAATTAATGATAAGAAGCCATCTGGATTAAAAACAGCTTATGCGATAAATGTGAATAGAGATGAAGGGCTTCAAGTAGATTTTGTTATACAAAAACAAAAATAAGATCTTTTTTTCTAATGGGTTTGTTGGAAATAAATGTTTCATTTTTTAAGGATGTTATTATTAGTAATTATTTAGTTACTAGTAGTTACATATCTTTAAATATTAGTTGATATAATGAAAAAGAATAAAACTTATATGAGGGGGTAAGGAAAATGAAAAAAGGAGAAATGGGAATAGGAACGTTAATTTTGTTTATAGCTATGATATTGGTGGCTGCTGTTGCAGCAGGAGTGTTAATAAGTACAGCAATGGGTTTGCAAAGTAAGGCATTGATGACAGGAAAGAGGACAAAGGACAAAGTTTCAACACAAATCATGCCAGTAGTGATTACAGCAGAAGATGGTAGCACTGGGAATGATCTAGAATATTTTTATGTGCAGGTACAATTAGCACCAGGGAGCGAACCAATTAAGTATTCAGAAATGGTAGTAGTAATGTCTACAAAAAACGATACAAAAGAGATGACATTAAACAATACAGCTACAAATTGTAGTTCAAGTGATCCATCAGGGTGGACTGTTGGCAAATATGGTGTTGTAGAATTGTTAAGTGATGGAGATGAAAATTATTTAAGCAGAGGAGAGGTAGCAAGAATCTGCTTCAAATACAGTAGGTCAATTAAAGAGGATGAAGGAGCAGTTTTGCAGTTAGTGCCAAAGTCAGGAAGTCCAGTGATATTGGATTTAGTGATGCCATCAATAATAAATCAGAAAACAGTAGTTCTATATCCGTAAAAGTTTTTTTATGATTTATTCATTTTTTTCTTTTTGATTTTTTGATTCTGTTTTTACACAATTTTACTTATTTTTCAAGTATATTCTTCATAGCAATTATTTAGTTACTAGTAGTTACATATCTTTAAATATTAGTTGATATAATGAAAAAGAATAAAACTTATATGAGGGGGTAAGGAAAATGAAAAAAGGAGAAATGGGAA
>JAWBOS010000017.1:0-16248 GCA_038825875.1 Candidatus Woesearchaeota archaeon
CTATTAAAGGCCTAAACAAAATCCTGTTTAAAAATAAATCTCAATATAATATATAAATTTTTCGTTTATTTAACCAAAATATACTCTTAAAAGACTAAAAAGAATTCCTAAATAAAAATGTTTTGGTTAGTTGAAGAAGAACAGAATGGCATTAGAAATTTAAAAAAATTTATAAATGGAAATCACCTTTAAAAAGCAGGAAATCAACTAATTGAAAGAGGGGGAAAATGATAGATGATATCCTAAAAGAAGTTCTAAAACCAACTCATATAAAAGTAATTGGCACTGGAGGAGCAGGTAATAACACAATAAATAGATTAAAAGAAAATGAAATTGATGGTGTTGAATTGATTGCTGCAAACACGGATGCTCAAGTCCTATTACACATAAATGCTGACAAAAAAATATTGCTTGGAAAAGAATTGACAAAAGGCCTTGGTGCTGGTGCAGATCCAGCAATTGGTGAAAAAGCAGCTGAAGAAAGTGCATCAGAACTAAGAAAACATTTGGAAGGTGCAGAAGTAATTTTCATCTCGTGTGGTCTTGGTGGAGGAACAGGAACCGGAAGTGCACCAATAATAGCAAGAATTGCAAAAGAATTGAATGCTTTAACAATTGCAGTAGTAACTCTACCATTTAAAATGGAAGGAAAAAGAAGAATGAAAAATGCTCTAGATGGATTAAAAAAATTAAAAGAACATGTAGATTCTATATTAGTAATTCCCAATGATAAATTGCTAGAATTAAGTCCTCAACTATCACTAAATGCAGCATTTAAAGTGGCAGACGAAATAATCACGAATACAATAAAATATACAGTTGAACTCATCAACAAGCCTGGAATTGTTAACGTAGATCTGGCAGATATGAGAACTGTGTTGAAGGAGAAAGGCTATGCTATGATAGGAATTGGAGAAAGCGATTCAAAAAATAGAGCTGAGGAAGCAGTACAAAATGCATTGCATAATCCTCTTTTAGATATAGATATCTCCGACGCCAAATCTGCACTCATTAATGTAATTGGCGGACCAGATTTGTCTTTGGGTGAAGCAGCAACAGTAGGAAATATTGTTTCAGAGTATCTAAGTGAAGATGCCACAATCATTTGGGGAGCCATGATAGATGAGAACTTAGATAAAACATTAAGAGTTTTAGTGATAATCGGTGGAATTGAAGAAGATCTGGTTGACAAATATGAATCAATTTACTTACTAGGACAAAAGCCTAAACCTAAAAGTAAATCTAAGATAGAGGACATTGAAATTGATTTTATTGACTAAAATTAAAAAAACTTTTAAATCCTCTCTTTTTCTTCTTTGTGATTGTATATGCATAGGAATAGCTAAAAAAATCGATTCAATAGCCCCGTGGTGTAGAGGCCAAGCATGGGAGGCTCTGGACCTCCAGACTCCGGTTCGAATCCGGACGGGGCTATATTCAAAATAAAAAAAATAAAAATAAAAAAAATAAAAATGAAAAAAAGGAATGAAAACACAACCATAAATATATTAAAGGCAAAGATAGTAAATGGAAGCCTAAAACCATCTGCCGGTGTTGCAAAAAGTTCTGATATTGTCGAAGCTTTTCTAAAAGAAAATATATTTTCTTCAATAAAACTTCATGATAAATCATTCTTACTTAAGTTTTGGGAAATAGAAGATAGTAAAAATCTATATGCAGATTTAGCTAGAATTGAAAACTATTTAGAAAAAGAAAAAATTAACATCATTATTGGAGGAAATCACGTAATAAGCTATGCAGGTATAAAAAAGTTTAAGGAAAAATACAAAGATGGCAAAATAATAATTTTTGATGCACATCCTGATGCAGAATCAGACTTCTTTATTTCAAATGACACTTACCTAAGAATTTTAATAAAGAAAGAGATTGTAGCTCCTGAGGACATTATCTTGATCGGAATAAGAAACTCCTCACTGAAGGAGACCGAGTTCCTAAAGAAAAACAAGATTACTCTATTCACAAGCTACGAATTGCTTAAAAATCCTAAAGAGGCAATTAGAACGTTGAAAATGTTAGATATACCTGTTTATGTTTCTATTGATATCGATTCAATCGATCCAAGTTATGCACCTGGCACTAATTTTCCTGAAAGTTTTGGAATAACCCCTATACAACTTTTTTTTATTTTGGAAAATATAAGAAATATAAAACTCGCAGATATTGTAGAAATTGATTCTGAAAAAGACATAAATAATTTAACTTGCTCGTTGGGTGCACACATCATTTATGAGTTATGCTACTTATTGAAAAAATGAACAAAAAATTTTAAATACCTGTAATATTTTTGTTAAGATGCGCGGGTGGCCCAGCGGCTACGGCGGTCGGCTGCAGACCGATTTTTCGGGGGTTCGAGTCCCCCTCCGCGCTTATTCATTGTATAGCATTAAAATCAGTCTAAATTCTACTAAACCCCTTAAAATGTGAAAAATTTATAAAAAAAATAAATTATCTCAAAACAATCTTTGGGTCCGTAGCTTAGTGGTAGAGCGTCGGCCTTATATGGCTACTCTACCGTCTAGGAAAGCCGAAGGTCAGGGGTTCGAATCCCCTCGGACCCAAATTCCAAATTTAAATTTCAATAGAAGGTGATAAATATGGAAAAAAATCAAAGATCAACGAAAAGAACTGCGCACAAAAGATCGGAAAGAGGAAAAAAATCAAAAGCCCAAAAAACGAAATCAAAAAAAATAATAGTCTCCACTATAATCGGCTTAATCGTTCTAATTTCAATAATTGGAGTACTCTTTTTTACAAGAATATCATTCCAAAAGGGAAAACAAATGCAAGAAAGTACTCCTCAAAAAATGAATATATACATATTTGGAGATTTTGAATGCCCTTACACAAAGAGAATTGGTCCTGTATTAGAAAATATTATAAAGAGTTACGGTGACAGAGTAAATGTAATTTATAAGCACTTGCCTTTGTCTTTTCATCCAAATGCACTTCCAGCTGCAATAGCTGCAGAATGCGCAAAATCTATGAATGCTGATATTTATTTAGAATACGTAATAAAATTGCTTTCTAGTCCATCTTTAAATCCCTCAACATATGTAGCTATTGCAAAGGATTTAAAACTAGATCCAGTACAATTTCAGAAATGTATTGATGAAAATCTCACACTAGATAATGTAAAAAGCGATGTAGAATTGGCATCATATCTTGGAATTACTGGAACTCCAGCTTTCATAATAGGTGATCAGGCTTTTGCTTCAGCAATCGATTTTCCAGCAGTGGCAAGAATGATAGATGATGCACTTAGAGTATTCAATGGTACAAACCCTGATCTAAGAGATAGTAGTATTGAAGTAAAGGGATATTTACTTTATGCGGAAGAGTGCTCAACATGCAATAACGAGTGGTTAATTCTTGCTGCAATTAATTCATTCCCACAAGTTAAATTTGAAATACTTGAAATTAAGGATGATGCTGCCAAAGAAGTAATTAAAAACTTAAAGATTGAAGTTGTCCCATCAATTTTAATACATAAAGATATTGAAAAAACATTTTTCTGGAAAATAAATGGAAATGCAATACTTCAATCCTTTGAAAAAGTAGGAGAGTGGTATAGGTTCAAAATAGAAGACAGCCAATTTGAATATTATTGGCTTGATGAAAATAAAAGAAAACAAAAAGAAGAAGAGTTAAATGCAATCTTCGAATTTGAACCCGGTAAGGTTCAGATTGATTTCTTTATTATGAGCTTCTGTCCTTATGGAAATATAGCTGAAGAAGCAATTAGTGAAACATATCCGCTTTTGAAAAACTATGTGAAATATGTACCACGCTACATATATTATCCTCGATCAACAGGAAACAGCAATAGTTGTTTATATGACAATGAAAAAAATATACATTACTGTGCACTGCATGGAATTAAAGAACTTGAACAAGATGTAAGAGAACTGTGCGTTTACTATGAAGAAGGTATTGAAAAATACTTCGAATTTGTAAAAGGAATTAATAAAAATTGCTCGATTTCCAATATTGATTCATGTTGGAAAAATGTAGCATCAGCAATGGGATTGGATACTAACAAAATAGAACAATGCTTTGAGCAAAACAAACTGAAATATGTAAGAGAACAAACCGATAAAGCAACTAAATTAGGAGTAAGTGGCAGTCCAACAGTATTTATTAACGGCCAGAAATATTTGAAAGAAAGAACACCTGAAGCATATAAAAATGCCCTTTGCAATGAAATGAATCCAAAACCAAAGGAATGTGAAGTATCATTAAGTAATGTCCAAAATACTCCAACAGGATCTTGTGGATAACCTCTTTCTTTTTTTGTTTATTCTTAACATCTATACGATTTGATTCTTGTAAATCACGTAAAAAGAATAAAAATAGGGCGTAGGATTATTGAAGAAAAATAACAAAAAAGCGTAAAATTTAAAAATATGAATAGTTATTGTCTTATAAAGAGACTACTGGGGGGTTAAATTTGAAGAAGACTCATAGTATTGGGATAATCTTGAATCTACTTTTAAAATTGTTTTTTATAGTTCTATTTTTATTGCCATCCTTTGCTTTTCAAAGATTTCATCAATACAACACAGAACTCTATATTAATCCACCATTGATCCGTATTACAAAAAATATAGAAATAGAAAATTATGGTAATGTCGGAATTGTACCTGGTGAGATGATCTTTAGAATCCTAAATATCAATGAATCTCAAATAATAAATATATCTGCCAAAGATGAGTACGGAAATATATTCCCAACTAAAGTTGTTCCCTCTGAAAATTTTGTAGAATTGGTTGTAGAAAACTACATTCCTATATTTGCTCAATCTAAGCAAAAAGTATTCATTGAATATACCCTTTTAATAAAAACCTCTTCTCTGTTATTCTATTCTTTTGAATACCCCCTAATTGATACAACAATTCCAATAAAAGAAGGAAAAATATACATAAAATTACCCAATAACCTTCATTTAACTTATGCTCCAAATGTAATATGTGAAAGTAAAAATAACTGCTATTTTGAGATAAAGAACCAAAAAAATAAGATGATTGAATTTGAAGTTTCAAAGCTTCCATTACCTCTATTAAAAGTTAGAGCATCAAATTTATTCTGGTATGGACTAATTTCTGCCTTAATTTTAGTAACTATCATACAAATCGTAGTAAGAAAGCTCTTGAGAAAGATATAAAAAAATAAAAATGATTAAAAAAAAAGTTAAAAATAACATATGCAAATACTTAGGAATTTTAATAGTTTTTTTATTAATCCCTCCAGTAGTTATTTCTCAATCCAAGGATTGCAAATTATTAAAAGCAGAGAATTTACTAAATAAAACTTTTACCTACGACTGCGTAAACATTTCTGAAAGTGAGAGTATAGATAAGGTTGTAGATGTAAATATTTCTGGAGTTATAACAAAATGGGGGGCAAATCGATATGAGTACTCAGTAGAGTTCAAATTCTTCCTAAACCTAAATCAAAGTGAATATGAAAAATCTGTTTCTGTAATAGGAAAAAAGTACTCAACAATACCTACTCTCAATTTCAGATGTCTAAATGCAACATCTGAAAAAATAACAGACGAAACTACAGAATTCTTCTTTTTTGAAAAAACAATAGAAATAATTGATAATCAAACAAACACATCACTAAATATAAGTACACCTGTAAACAATATCATCTGCAGATTAGAAGGAATTGCAATCCTAGAACAATACATACCACCTTTTGAATTGGCAATTAAAGATATAAAAATTGTTCCTACCACAAAGATTTCCGTAATGAAATCCTTTACTATTGAAGACATTTTAAGAGAACTCAATAGACAACCAAAAGAAGGAGAAGATTTAAGAGGTGTGGGGGTTTCTTTTATTAATGAAAATGATCACACACTAATTTATGAATTTAAGATATACCGAGAAATACCTGGTAGTGGAGAAAACATATTACAAACATTGTTTGAGATATTTAGGGGAATTGCACAGGTTCCATCAAACCATACTTTAAGCATAAATTTAAAAGATTTTTATTATTCAAATGCAATTTATTGGATTGAAGCAAATCCCTATTATAAGCTAAAATACAACATAACTAACAACACAATATTGAGAATTTTCACTCCTCCTCAAATATCTCCTATCTCAGGAGGAATCTGGATCTTAGAAGAAATAACTCCTGATAATGTTACTAAAAAAAACATAACTGAAGAAGAAGCACAAAAGTATTGCATTCCAGTATTTAATAGAAAAGTCTCAATAATTGATGTTGAAAAAAGGATAATAAGTGTAACCTATGAATTAATCAATCCTTGCCAAGATGAGAGAAAAATTACAATCAGAGAACCTTTACCAGAAGGTGGCGCTCTACTAGAATTAAGTGAGGGATATCTAATTAATAGCATAATAACTATTGAAACTATTCTCAAAAAAGATGATAAGAAAACAATAAATTATACTGTCAAATTATTAAGCGATGATGGACTAATTCTCTATCCATCAGCTATAGTATCAGTAGAAAATAAAACATACATAATTAATACCGAATTACTAAAACTGAAACCAATAATCTCAGAAGTCATTCTAGTAAGAAAGAGAATCCAATTCATAGAAAATGATCTGGTAAGAATAAATCTTGAAGCTCATAATCTAGGAGAAAAAACGAGCCTTTTCTTGAAGGATATTGCTAAAACTTATAGTTCTTTAACTACTCCTTTTTTTAAACACGGAACTTGGAAGATTGATTTACTGGAAGGAGAGGTCTGGATAGCAAGTTATGTAACAAAAATAAGTGAAGAAATTTATTCATTACCGCAAGTTTTGGGATTTGGAGGAAAGGTTTTTTATACTGTGATATCATCAACAAAAACAAGTGAAGAAATTCAAATAACTCAACAAATTAGCAATGAATATATTTACATAACAATAATAATAGTTGGAATTATTGGTTTAACTACATTAACTGTTATCGAAATTCTAAAATCCTACAATAGAGATAGTTGGAAAGAAATTGAAAAAAGTCTTGAACAACTAATGAAGAATATAAAAAAATAGAAAATTAAAAGGAAAGATAAAAGAATAAAAAAGAAAAATATTATAAATCCTATTCTCTTTCAAAAGAAAAATTTGAAAAGGTGACTGTATGGAAAGAAAAAGAGGTTTTAAAAGTAGAGCACCTGTAAAGGTAAACGATGAGTTAGAGTTAGATATTGTGGCACAAGGAAAGGCAGGAGACGGCATTGGGAAGAAGGATGGCTTTGTAATATTTGTGCCAAATGCAAAAGAAGGTGAACATGTCAAAGTGAGAATAACAAAAGTTGCAAAAAAAGTAGCCTTTTCTGAAAAAATTTAAATCGAGTTGAAGAAAATAAAATTTTGTACATTCTTTTATTTTATTTTTTTAATTTTTTGTTAATTTTTCTAGGATATTAAGAGAAAAGGTATTGTCTCTTCTTCAACTTCTACTTCATTTGATGGAAAATCTTGCTTTTGCCAATTACTTAAGGCATACGCTGCATTCAAAGTATCTTTCCAATAAAACCCTGCTACTAAAATTATTCTATCTGAAATTAACCTTATCTTACCTTTTCCAGGCTTAAATGGTTGAGCACAATTTAATGGATAATCATAAATCATTGCTGTTACGGTATTTGCACAACTTCCTCCAATTATTATTGCGCTCATATTGTCTATAGAATCAACATCAAAATCTAACAAAAAATTATATAGAAAGTAGATATTGTTTTTAGAGAAGTATTGCTGAAGAGAGGACAGAATGATTGCTGCAGCAATTCCATCATATATCATTGCTCTCTTTCCCAATACAAAGGTAACTTTTGCAACTCCATCCTTAACAAACATCTTAGGGAAATCATTTAATGATGCTGCAAAACATGCCTCTCCTAAAAATACAAGAAATGTTGCCAATACAAATAATAAAATCCTTCGCTGATTCATACTAAAAAAAGAAACAAATCAATATATAAGTTTTACTAATTTTTTTTACACGCTTTCCAGAGAGATCAAATGCTCGGGTTAATCTAAAAAATACCTCAAAATTCCAAGTTCCATTTTCTATGTACTAAAATCTCAGAAATGCTTAATTATTGCACTTTCAGAAAATATAAGAAAAACTATAAAAATACTATTGTTTTTTCTTGTTTCATGAGATCTGGAATTCCCTTTGGAATTTCATTAATTGACAATTCAATTGAAAACGGACTTGTTGAAGGAAAGCTTTGTATGATCTATGGGGGACCCGGCGTAGGTAAAACAACTTTTGCATACATTACCTCCATAAATGTCATAAACAACTTTAATCTACCGATAGTATTTATTGATAATGATCACTCCTTTTCACCTCAGAGAATTTTTCAATTAACAAATGGAAATGAAAAGATTTTAGAAAAATTTATAGTATTGAAACCAAATTCTGTTTCTGAATTTGAAGAGATCCTAGATTCTATAAACTCTTTTGAGACAAAATTAATAGTAATAGACTCAATAGCATCGCTATATCGTCTAGAAATGTATGATAAACCTCTAAAAGAAGTGATTGGAAAAATACTAAGAAATCTTAAAAAAATAAGAGATTTTCTTGAAAAAAAATCAGGATTCGGAATAATCATAAATCAAATATACGGAGAACATAAAGATGAATCATACGGCTATGAACAACTACAATACTTTTGCCATATTCTTATTGAAATAAAAAAAGAAGACATTATTAGAAAACTTATTTTACATAAACATCCATTCTCTAAGGAATTTGAAAAAGAATTTATCATTACAGCTGAAGGATTTGTGGAAAAGGTGAATGAAGAATGATTATAAACAAAGACCTTAGCAGTATTGAAGTTCTTCAATTATGCAAAGAATTGAAAAAATACGAGAACAGCTTTATTGAAAAGATAAAGTATGAAAACGATGTGTTGTTTTTATTGCTAAATCAAACAGAGATTGGAAAAATTGGGCTAATTTACTCACATCCCTATCTCTTTCTTACCAAAAAAATAAGAGAAATGGAAAATAATAATTTTGGACTAATTCTCAAAAAATATTGTGATAATGCTAGAATAGAAAGAATTGAACAGTTAGGAAGTGATCGAATGATATGCTTTTTTCTTAAAAACCAGTACAAAATTGTTTTTGAACTCTTTTTCAATGGAAATATAATACTTCTAAATGAAAATAACAAAATCATAGCACAATCTAATCCTAGAGGAGGAAGCAAAAAAGAAAGTGATATTTTCAATTTAGAAAGAAAAAATCTTTTCACAAATTTTAAAGAATTCAAAGAATACATAGAAAACAGAGAAATAGTGAAAGGATTGGCAAACGTAATAGGAAATATTTATGCTGAAGAACTTGTCTTTCGTCTTTCTATAGATAAGTTTTCAACAAATTATGATATGGATATGATCTTTAAAGCTCTTCAGAATTTTCTAAACGAAGAAACCCACATATGTCTTTATGAAAATTTAAAACTATTTAGCGTCAAACTATTGAAAATGTACAATGAAACGTTTAAAGAGTATAGTTCTTTAAGTGAATTACTTGAAGAACTTTACGAAAGAGGTAAAAAAGATACCTACTCAGAAAAATTGATGAAAGCAATAGAAACTCAAAAGTCTCAAATAGAGATATGGACCAAACAAATAAAAGAATATGAAGAAATTATTGAAGAACTGTATAAGAACTACACTGTTCTGGAAGAGATCCTAAATTTGGTAAGCAAAAAAGAAGAGTTTATCAATGATAAAAATTTAGACTTGTTAAATAAGAACATAAATAACTTAAAGGTAGTCAGTTTGGACAAAAAGAACAAAACAGTAGAAATAGAATTCAAAACGTGAAAATATTTCTAAGAATCCTATAAAATCTACTCATTCTTAATAACCTTTCGCACAGGCTCTTTATTAACAAACAAATAATGCTTCTGGTCTGTTTGCAATTCTTCAACTATCCTTTTAACAATCATCTTGACAGGATCAGGCAACAAAGAAACCCTATCCTTTAAATCCTTGAAACTTTTAAATGGTTCAATCTCGCGCTCTCTCAATATTTCCCACAAATGTTTCTTACCTAAACCTGGTAAAAGCATTAACGTATGAACTCTAGTATTTATGGGAGGAGATGTATTAAAAAAGTCTATAAACCGTTTTTCATTTTTTAAAACTATTGACTCAATTACATCTGGCAAATTTTTTTGAGCAAGTGAAGTTAAATCAGAGTATTTTATCCTACTAAGAATGTGGTTAACTTTATCTCTTTTTCCATTTCCTATATAAACAACCTCTCCTATCTGCAATGAAACTCCTGGTTTTGGAACTACTTCTAATAGAGTAAACTTATCTACTCCTACTACCTGTCCTATAGCTTTATTCTGATAAGTAGCCAAATCTCCCTTGAGTTTTCCATTCGGCAAAAAGTCAAGTACTACTGCCCATTCTTCCTTTAGATTTCTATCTAATCCTTCTAGATCTACCATAAAGTGTGAAAGAATTCTTAATTATTTAAATTTTGTGGTAAATTCCTTCTTTTCTTGATTTAAATATTTAACCAGGAAATCTCGTAATAACTTACATCTTCTTCCTCATCTACTATAGCAAATAACAATTTTTTATTTGTTGAATGGGCCACACGATTTTTACTTACAAATTCATAAAATGATATACAATCTTTTTCTGAAGAAACATAAACCAAATACTTTGAATGATCTTTTCTATATTTTCCAGGTTCATAAACCCTGAAAACTGCACCATACTTAAGACCTGTCTTTACAACAAAGCCTTTCTTTCTTAAATCTCTAAACACAACATACTTGATAAAAAAATCCTTATCTTTTTTTTCACACAATTTCAACACATCCTCAAAAAATCTCTGCTTGTTATTCCTAAAACATTGAATCCTTTTTTCTTCAAGAAGATATAGGACTTCATACCAATTTAAGAAAACCTTACCATTTTTTAAAACCCCAAATCCCTTTTCATATAGCCCTTGATAATCTAAAATTCCACCGTTCTCAAAAAGTTCACATTTCATCTTTTCTCAAAAACACATAGAACAACAATAACACTGTTAAAACAAAAATTAACAAAACCAAATTAAATAAAGTTACCTGAACAAATGTTGATTTAACAAAATACCCTAAAAATGAGTGCCTATAAGAGATAAATAAAAAAGTTAACAAAACTAAAAAAACGATATAAATGCTTGCCTCACGAGATAACCTAAAGTTTTTCATTTTTGTGTTTGTACATCAATCTCTAAGTCAAGATAATTTTTAAAGATTTCCTTTATAGTTTGATTATTTATTTCAGTATTTGCTGGTACCTTCAAAATTATCTTATCTCCTTCTTCATATATTTCAAAATTCCAACCAAATTTATCAAGAACTGCTTTTACTTTCTCTTTTCTATCTCTAAAAACTCGCTCAATCCTAAACCTATAATTCAAATAGAAACCACTCAAAGGATGATTAAAATCAACAATTACTCTTCCTCCATTGACTGCCTTAACAGTACCAAAAACATCATCTATCTGAACCTGTAATCCTGGATATGGATTTACTGAATGCCTCTGAAACTCTTTCAATGGATACACTCTAACCAACTTCGGATTCCTAAATCCAAAACCCTTTTCAGGACTAATTCTAATTTGATAATCTTTGCCTATTTCTTTTCCAATCAATGCCTCATCCAGACCAGAAACAATTTCCAATGCTCCAACCTTTATTATCTGATTCTTTGCTCCTTTAACAAGATTAGAATCTGTAGTATCAAAAACCGTACCATCATCTAATGTACCAACATAATAAATCTCCACAAGATCCCCTTTTTGAATCATACTCTCACTCATCTGAAAACCCCTAACTTTTAAAAAATTAACTATTAATTCTACCACTTGCCCAACTGTTCGTGAAGTAGTATCAAGAATAAGATCATAATTTGTAATATCCAAAAAATCGATATTATATAGATTCATTAATCTTAACCTATCATTATTGTCTCTTTCTAATACTTTTTTTGTTGCCTCCTCTAAATTTGAATAATCTTCAATCTCTCTCTTGTCTTCCAAAATCCTCTTTGCTGCAACCATTGGATCAACATCCAAGAATACCTTAATCGAATTCGGATGAAAAAAGAAGCCTAACCTTGAATCTAAAACTAAATTTCCATTCAATTTTTTCTGATAATCATCAACCATAAAATCATACTCTTTCTTTTCAAGAGATAACCTATTAAACTCTTCTAAACTTAATCCTAAAGACATTGCAACCTCTCTTCTTATTTTTCCAACAGAAAAAAATTCAAAACCTATTCTCTTTGATAATTCCTTAGCAACACTAGATTTACCACTTCCAGCTTTTCCTGAAATTGTAATAATCATCTGTTTATGGAAAAATAAAAGATTAAAAAAGATTTTTGTATCATACTAAATATTTCTTTAGAATTTCTTCTTCAAAAAATTGTAGATTTGCTGGCAAAATAAGACATTGCGGTTTAGGATAATTCTCAAAATTAATTGATTGTAGCTTTCTATATGTTGAAAATAGAATTTTTTCATTTGATTGGGCTAATCCGCAACATGCAATGAAGAAATGTTCTTTAAACTCTACTAAACGCTCCAAAGCTTCATTGATAATCATAAATCTTTCCTTTTCTACATCTAAATCCAGTAATATCAATGTATGAAGATTTATACTTAAATTCTTCTTTATATGATCAATAAAACTGTAACTTTCATGAAAAGGAATTGAAACTATTCTCCCAAATTTATACATATCTAAACCAGTAACAGAAATATAGTTCAAAACACTATAATTGTGAAGAATCTCTATGTGATCACAAGAAAGAAAAATGGAATGCGTAGTTGCAATTAATGGATGACCTATAACTATAATAGCAATATTTTTTTCCTTACTTTGATTAATAATTTCATTACTTTTCTCTTCAATAAAAGACCTTCCAACTGAAATAATTGGTTTATTTATAATCTTCTCCAAATTTTTTATTGAAATCTGAGAGTAACTTGTATACTTCTCAAAAAAAATCTCATCACAATTCTTCAACACTTCAATTGCTCTAAGAGAAAGATCATACTCGTCTTTTAAACCAGCACCAATTAGATATAACATTTTACTTAAATAAATGCTTCTTCAAAATTTTTAACTGATTCTTGAACTCTGATATAAATCTCTTTACACGATCCAAAAGTCTAGGATTTTCTCTAAACTCTGCAATTTCTATTTTTTTCTTTCCTTCTTCTTCATAACTCAAAAAAACACTCAATGGTTTTAGAATTTTCTTTCGAGGAGTTTCATCTGGAATTCCTAAAGTAATAAATGCTAATGGCTCAGACTCTTCTATCTTCAAAAGTTTCCTTAGTTTTTCTTTATCAAATGCTTCAACCCAACAAGCTCCTAAACCTTGATGAACTGCCTCTAAAAGCATGTTCTCTATTACTGCACCAGCCGCATGATGTGTGTACATCTCATCATAGTCATTCTTAAGATTTGCACACACAACAATTATTGCTTTAGCTGTTTCAATCCAATCCTGATCTGCAATCTTTGCAATTTCTAAAATTTTTGATGGACTAACAACTAAAATCAATGAAAAATTCTGTAAATTTCCTGGTGTCGGAGCATGTCTTGCAGCATCAACTATTTCCATTAATTTACTCCAGGCTATTGGAATCGGTTTATATCGTCGAATACTTCTTCTTTGCTCTATTTCCCTTAACATTACAATAACTAAGAAAAAGAAAATATATATATTTTACTAAAACAATTAACCCTATGACAAAGGCTCTGTTTTTCTGATTTCTGAATTATAAACCATAACCAATGCTCCCTTAATGTTTGAAGGATACCAAAAATTCCTTGTGATGGTTTCTTGAGGATTTAGTATGCTTATTGTATCTATTGGCCATTTCTCTGAAGATTTTCCAATTACTGAAATTTTCAAATTCCTTACAGGAATTGGATTTTTATTGGTTATTTTCAAGGTGAATAAATTGTAACTTCCCACTGTTTTATGATTTAAAACCTTTATCTCTAAATCAGATGATCTAAGAGTCACTTTTTCTGTAAAAATAACTATACTTTTGTGAACTGTAACAAAAGGATCTGTGGCCGAAAGATTTATTTCATATTGTCCTTCTTGCATAACTGTTACATTTAAAATCCACTTATTATCTCCTAAGAAAATCAAGTTTGCTAAAAGTCCTTGTGTTTTAATTGTTAAATCAACATCATCTTCGTCTTCAACAGTAATAGGTATCAGTATTGCTTCACCTAATGGAACTATGATTTGTGAACTAACAATAATGTTAGGCACTCTATTCTCTATTCTAATATGTTTGGATAGATTTATTTCAAATTCATCATTTCCAATATTAATAAGCAATAATCCTGGATCATAAACAAGACTTTTGTTGTTTGGAATCTGAATTGAAAAGATGTGATAATTGGCTATAATCTGCTCAAATCGCATTTTCTGACCATTGAATGAAACATTCATATGACCAAAATAAGTTTCGTTATTCTTTTCTACTTTTAATGCAACGTAAAGAGGATCTAACCGATAAAAAACAGTCTTTCTATCATTCAAATCAGAACTTCCTAAAAACAATATCTCCTTTATTTCATAATTTTCTTCTTCTTTTTGCTGAGTCACAGCTAAACCTATTATACCTTCATTACAATCCTGATCCATGTCACAAACCCTAATAGAAAGATTAGCAAAACCTGAGTTTACTGGAGTTATATCAAAAAACATAATTGATTTGTTATTCATAATTGAATGTGTTACATTCATACTAACAATAGTGTCCGGATAAACAGAATATTCATAATTTGGAATATCTTCAATATCCCAAGATTCACATTTTATCTGAGTAAAGTTCGAAATTTCTAAAGTTTGACCTAAAACACTTTCTAAGTTTTTTATATCGTAACAATACAATAGCGGTTTATTATTTTTGATTATTAATGTTATATATGCTTCTCCTATAGTATTATCTGAAAAATCGAACACTATCACAAAGACATTACTTCCACCAAAAAAATCATGGGTTGTAGGAATTTGAACAAAATAATGATAACGATACAAATCTATGAAATCAAAAGATAGGTTAATTCTACCTCCTTTCTCACTAACCAAAACCACATCCTTTACTATGTCACTTATATTCACATAATTATTAGTGAAAAGATCAAAAATTTTGAATGTCAAGTATAAATTTTGACCTCTATAAAACTCATTAGAAACCATAGAATACCTTGAATCATTATAAGTAGTTAGCTCAAGAATCTCATAACGTTTATTAAAAATCTCATAATCAAAAGTAGTATTATATTGTATTGATTCATAATTAAAAGATGAAATTATCCTGTGCCGTCCAATACCATTCACAGGAAAGAAAACACTACATCCACCTGAAAGAACATCAGTTATGCAGGATGCTTTAAAAGTACTCTGTGAGTTATATTCATCATAGAAATTAACTTCAAGAGACAAGGGAATGATCTGTCCATTTTGAATTCCAAAGATTCTCAAACTACATGCCTGCATTGAGTTATCTAATACTTTATCAAAGCATATTAGTTCAGACTCAATACGCTCAATGACATCTATCACCTCTATCTCTACTTCCTTTCTTGAACTACCTCCTCTGCTGTCTCTTGCCTCATATACCACTACATACCTACCACTAGCATTATAATCTGGCTGCCACTCATGTACCCACTCTACTCCACTTATCCTTCTTACCACACTACCTCTCGGTATTCCCTGCCAACTCAACTCCACATCATCCCCATCTTCATCTAGTACTCTAATCGTGTAATTCAATATCTCTCCTTCTCGAACTACATACCTGTCATTAACTATTATCTGAGGATCTCGATTCGGAAAACCACAATCTTGCGGACATGTGAATGGACTCTCATCTGGCTGACAGATGCCATCTCCACAATATGCTGGCACTCCACAATCCTGTGGACATGTGAATGGACTCTCATCTGGCTGACAGATGCCATCCCCACAATATGCTGGCACTCCACAATCCTGCGGACATGTGAATGGACTCTCATCTGACTGACAGATGCCATCTCCACAATATGCTGGCATTCCACAATCCTGCGGACATGTGAATGGACTCTCATCTGACTGACAGATGCCATCTCCACAATATGCTGGCACTCCACAATCCTGCGGACATGTGAATGGACTCTCATCTGACTGACAGATGC
>JAWBOS010000018.1:0-16023 GCA_038825875.1 Candidatus Woesearchaeota archaeon
AGTAAATGTTACGGTTACTGATATAAATCTTGTAAATGTGACAATATATTTGTACAATGAGACAGGATTGGTGAAGGAAGTAAGTTCAACAAGTGAGGTATTTGCATATACATTTACAGATTTAGAAGATGGAGTGTATTATGTTAATGCAACAGCAATAGACAAGGCAGGGAATACAAATAGTACAGAAACAAGGATATTTACGATAGACACAACAAATCCGGAGATAGAATTTGTAGATCCGACACCAGCGAATGATAGTTATATTAATGCAAGTAGTGTTACAGTAAATGTTACGGTTACTGATATAAATCTTGTAAATGTGACAATATACTTGTACAATGAGACAGGATTGGTGAAGGAAGTAAGTTCAACAAGTGAGGTATTTGCATATACATTTACAGATTTGGATGATGGAGTGTATTATGTTAATGCAACAGCAATAGATAAGGCAGGGAATACAAATAGTACAGAAACAAGGATATTTACGATAGACACAACAAACCCACAGATAGAATTTGTAGATCCGACACCGGCGAATAATTCTTTTGTTATCGTAAATGATGTAACAATAAACGTAAGTTCTAATGATTTGAATTTTGCAAATGTGACAATATACTTGTACAATGAGACAGGATTGGTGAAGGAAGTAAGTTCAACAAGTGAGGTATTTGCATATACATTTACAGATTTAGAAGATGGAGTGTATTATGTTAATGCAACAGCAATAGACAAGGCAGGGAATACAAATAGCACAGAGACAAGAAAGATAATTGTGGATACCACAAGATTAATTATAACTTTTGTACCACCAACTTATGAGAATGATAGTATGTACAATCTAAAGAAAGTTAATTTTTCATTTATCAATTTCACTATTCAAGGTATTTTTGTTGAGGCAAAAATTGAGTGGAATGGAGTAAACTATAGTGTAGATTGCATATCTGACTATTGCTTTAGAAATTTTACAAATTTGGTTGAGAATGAGTATTATTATAAGGCATGGGCAAAAACTTCTTTAGGTTATTGGTGGTGGAGTGAAGAAAGGGTTTTATATCTGAATTGGTGGATTCCAATATATGATGAATTTAAGAATTTTTCAAATACCACTAATTTTAGGATGTACAACAATATAACTATTCAGTCGGTTGACAATGTTAAACTTGAAAATGACAATGGTTTGATAAATTGGAAAACCACAATAAATGCTAGTGGAATGGATTATGATGAAGCAATTGAGTTTTTGTTTGGAAAGTTGATTATTAATTATTCTGTTTTGCACTCATCTCACAATTCTACAGTTGAGATATTTTTCTATAATATCTCTGTTGAGGAACCTGTGTTATTAATAGATGAGAATATTTGTGAGTTTTGTGAGATCTTGGATTACTCAAAGGGTGATGTTTTAATAGCAAATCTATCTTATTTGTTCTTGGATATAGATGGTGATGGTATTGTGTCTATTAGAGTTGTGGATAATTCTACATTAAAAATTTGGGATTCTACAGATAACAAATCTACGCTTGTAAATCAAAATGCTAAGTTTTATGCTAATTATACAGATATTTTAGGGAATACTTTGTATGAGAATTCTAGTTGTTCTATTAGATTCTATAATTCCAAAACAGATTCCTGGACTGGATTCGAGGGCATGTCTTTTAACGATTCTTCAAAATTGTGGGAATTTGACAGAACATTTGATTCAAAATATTATACTCTTTTTGAGGTTTATTGTAATTCTTCAAATTACTCCCCAAGGATTAAACAAGATACATTAAGAATCTTGCCATGGGTGAATGTTACGTTTGGTTATGATCAGTTTAGAGGATTATTGTTTGTAAAAACAGATTGTGAAGAATGCTACTTCAACAGTACGCTCTTCGTTCCGGAATATGCAACTTTGACTTTTACAAATGTTTCGTATGATGCATCTTTTTTAACTCCAATTGGGACTCATTACGTTTGGAATTATGTTCAGAATATAATAGTTAATTATTCTATTCAGTATAACTATGCAAGATACAGTCCATCAAAACCACATAGAATTTTTGCATACTTACAATATATAGAATAAATAATGTTAATAGCAAAAAGAAAGAAATTAAAGTTGTTGCATGAAGTCTTCTATCTCATATTTAAATTCTTTTTCATTTTTAATCATTTTTCTTGCTAGAAGATAGTATTTGGCAAATAGCCAGAAGAATAAAGCCAAACTTGTTCTTCCTTTGTTGTTAAATGGTACTACAAGATCTATCTTGTTTGCTGTGTTATTTGTATCACACAATGCTACAATAGGAATTCCTCTTGAGAATGCATCATCAATCGCATTTTTGTCAAATATTGGATCTACTGCAAACAAGATCTTGGTTTCTGTGTATTCTTTAAGAGACGGATTGGTTAGCATTCCTGGAAAATAACGACCTGGCATGGTTTTTATTCCTGTTACTTCCTGAAGTTTCATGAGGGGTTTTAGAGCACTTTCTCTTCTTCCAACAGCAAGAATTTCATCAGGATTATATTTTGACAGGAATTCAAAGGCTATCTTTAGTCTTTTGTCCAGTTCTTGAATGTTAAAAACAGATAATCCATCCTCTCTAGTCTTAAAAATGAATTTTTCAAGGTACTTTGTTTTATATTTAGTGCCTATGTGAGCACCATATTTCAAATAAGTATCTCTTGCAACTAATAAATCTTCACTCATTAAATCACCTCAGGCATATTACGATGTGATTTAATATTTATTTATAAAATTTATTCAAAGTAGAGAAGTATTATCATGAAGAGAATTCCTATGATAATTGATACTTCCACAAACTTGTTCTTTTTTTCAGCGATTTGATGCAAAAGAGGGAATAAATCTGAGGCAGCGATGTAAATGAAAGAACCTGCTGCAAAACCAATTATATGATGAATTGAGTCTATATTTTTGAAAAGAATTCCAATTAGACCTCCTAAAATGGCACTCAATTGTGTAATAAACACCAAAAACAACGCCTTATTTTTTGAATATTTTTCAAATAATAATATAGAAAAGTTTCCTATTTCTTGCGGAACTTCATGAAATAATACCATCAAAGTGGTAGATATTCCTAAGGGTATTGAAATCAAAAAGGATGAGGCAATTGCTAGACCATCTATGAAATTGTGGATAACGTCAGATATTAACACTAGTACTGAGATTGATTTTTCTTCTGGTTTAGAATGACAGTGATGATGGTGAAGAAATCTTTCTAAAAAATAAAATGCAATAAAGCCGACTAAAATGCTAATGAAGCTCTGTTTTGAATCTGAGATCTCAGGAATCAGATGCAAGAATGAGCCTGTTAGCATTGTTCCAGCAGCAAACCCAATCAAATAAGGAATTATTTTTTCTAACGTTTTGTTTTTTAACAAGTAAACAAAAATACAACTAAGACCTGCCAGACTTACTAAGAATGTTGAAATCAAGACATATGCTAGCATTTTATTAAGAAAAGTTGGGTAGAATTTAAAGTTTTTCTAGCTTACTTGAGACTTGTTTGAACCAATATATTGCGCTTTCAAAACTGATGGGAGGTTCCTTGTCAGGAAATATTTGAAATTTTTTTTCCTTTGGATAATCTCTACAAATTTTTGGTCTAAAAGGATAAATTCTGCATAAGTTTGTTTTAGCATCCAGAAAAGGACAAACCGAGTTTTTTATACAATAACTAAGAATTTCAAAATCTATAGATTCTTGATTTTTTTTCTTTATTAAAATTTTTGAAATAATGAATTTTAATTCAACTCCGAGTTCTTGAGCAAGCTTTTTAAGCGTTTCTTTTTCTTCAGGCATTATAGCAATAGTTAATTCTGTTAAAGGGTAAGGATAAAGAATAGAGGTTTTTTCAAAAATAGCTTTTCTTATTTTGTACTCTTCTTCAATTGTTAATTTTGGCGGAAATAAGTAGAATCTACAGCAATTTCCACATTTTTTGCATAGTTCTTGATAAGAGCTAGAGGAACAAACTTGTGGGAGTTTCATGAATCTCTTGGCTCTTCAGAGAGATACATTATTTAAAAATGTTTCAAATATTTTAGAAGATAACAGAAGGAAGAATGAAAATAATTGAACATTAGAATAGTAGGTAGAATAGTGGGAAAAATTTATAAAATAAAAAGAATGTAGTTTCTTTGAAGTTTTCTTTTTAGAAAGATTTATATATAAGATGTGATATAGAATAGTATAGGTTTTAGTATAATGGTGACAAAATGACTTCAAAAAATACTTGGATATTGTTGTTGTCTGTTTTTATACTTGCAATTCTTCCTGTGGTATTTGCCGATACTGAGCCACAGATTAACATAACAATTCATGAGTACATTACACAAAACATTACTTTTGATCCTTTTGAATATTGTCATATTTTGCCAGAAAATGAGAGATTACCAGAATGCGAGAATAGAACAATGTATTGGATTAGGGGATTTATTGAGATCGAAAATGTAAATCCCAATGTTACCTATAATGATCTCTGGCTAGTTTTAGGAAATATCTCTAATATAGTAAATTTTACGAGAAATGATTCTTCATCATATAGAATCAGTTGGATGTATGGTCCAGGAACAACAGAAGTTGAGACTATGGGAATATATTATGATCCAAATACAGGAACAGATACTTTTTTTGCAAGGAATGCAGAAAATTATGTAGTAATTCATATTCCTGAATTGATGCCAGGAAATGTTACTCGATGGGAGTATTGGGTTAATGAGAATGCAGTGTCAAAACCACCTCTAAATATATCTTCTAATTATTCACATTTAAAAATTATTACTGGAGGAGTTCTAACAGTTAACCAGTCAATTATGAATGTTTTTGATTATGGCCAAGAGTATCAAGATACTTGTATTTATTCTTTAAACTTAACATTCTTTACTAGAAATGGTACTTGGGGTTCTGGTTCTGGAAATGTTTATGATTATGAGTTTCAATTAATTGATACAAATAGGTATTTGGATGATACAGATAACTTTGAATTTTCTACAATTTCAAATAGATTGTGGTATTTCTATGCAAAGGATCAGAATTTTTGTATTGTTCTAGGGTATATAGTGAATTTTAGTTATCAAATACAGATTCCTGATGCATTGCCAATTACAGATTATTACAAGATAATGGATATATATGCTTCATACAGATTAAACACATTGATTTCTGGCATGAATGTTCTGAATGTTGTTGGAACAACAGAGGGAAATTACATGAATATAACAAAAAAGATCACTTCGGATTCATCTCATTTAATCGATTTACTAGGATATAATATTACTTGGAATATGTCTATGGGCTTTTATACTACAAATAACATCGTTTACAATGTAACTAAAGTTTCAATGTGGGTTTCAAGAAGAGAACAGGTATCAGAATCAAGTTTTTTAGAGGATATAGATAACGATACTGTTACAGGGATGATTCCTTTAATTTATAACATGAGTTGGGAAGATGTTTGTTATTATATAGACAATGGAGGTACTATCGAGTTATTCTGTGATCCCAATAATCCTAACAGATTAAATGTTGATAATGGAATAATCAATTTGACAAAACAGTGGCACATGATTGAAGGGTGGTTTTTTAATTATACTGATCCAGGTAGAGGATCTCCAATCTTGCTATCAAAGGTATTTTATACTGTTTTGAACGATAATTATCAAAATATATCTTATTCAAATTATTCAGAAAATGTTGGCCAAGTTAGGGTTATATATAGAACCTTTAATGAGACAGATCAATATATTTTGCAAATATACATTGTAGTGGACTATTATTTGCAATTGATAAAAAATATAACGAAGATTTCTTCAGGAGAAGAAGATCGGTATTTGGTAGAAATATGGGTACATAACAATGGTCCTTCACCTACACCACAAGATAGGCAAATCGTGATATATGATTTTGTACCAGATACATTTAACATATTGACAGATTTGACTCAGTATACCAATACAGATGTTTATCCCATGTATTCGCCAAATCAGCAATATACAGTTAATTACTATAATACCTCAGTTTCTGGAAAGTATAATGGAAGAGTTTTAAGATTTGTCTTGAATCCGCCAGCTGGAGGTGCAGTTTTCAACCCAGGTAATAACGATCCAAATTGGCAAGATGAAAACTCAACATTTGCAGTTAAGTACGAAGTAGTAGGAACTGGAGAGTATAATTTCAGAGAAATTTACTTAACAGGTTTGGACCCAATGTTAATTGAAGGAGCAGGAGCAAGCATAAAGAGTTTAATAATTGAAATGTTAAATGTTTCCAAGTCAAATGAATGGATTTTACTCTTAATTACTTTAGCGGCCTTTGGATTAGTTTTGGTCTCAAGAAAAATATAAAATCTTTTTTGTTTTTTTATTCAAAAATTTTAAATATTTTTCTAAATTATTATTGTATGAATGGATCAACAAATTGATATATTGGATTTGGTTTTATCGCATCTTAAAGATTTTTTGAATTTTTTAGGAATTACAGAGTCTGTTGCAAAGGTATGGTTGGTTTTAATTCTTTCTCAAAAACCTCTTACTCAAAAGGAGTTAGTTGAGAAAACTAATTTTAGTTTAAGTTTGGTTAGTTCCTCGTTAAAGATGTTAGAAAGATTGGGTTTGATTGAAAAAATTGGTAGAGGAGGAAAGAATAAGAAATATTCCTCTTTAAAGACTTTGTCTGATGCATTTCTTATGGTTCTTTTGCAATATAACATGGCTCACGTTGAGGAATTAGAATCAAAGTTAAATGATTTGCTTCAAAAAAAGGAGTCTGTGAATGAGGAAGAACTTGAGAAATTGAGAAAAGAAATAGATTCTCTAAAGAAATTGTTAATGGCAATAGGAAAGAATCAGAGATAGATAAAATTTTTAAGTAATAGCTTTTTCTTTATGAAATATGGCAGGTTTTTCATTATTTAAGGAAGATAAGAAAAGATCAAATGAAAGTAGTGAAGAATTGATCAGGTTTAGGGCAAGAGCAATTATTGAGGTAATTGGAAAACCACCAGAACATGTGGAAAATATGCTTCAAGAGATAAGAACAAAAATTAAGAAAGGATTTAAAACAAAATCAACTAGGGTTTTTAAACCGAAAGAAGTAGAAAAAGGAATTTTTCAGGGATTTTTGGAGATTGATATTGGTTTTAAGAACTTGGAAGAATGTGTGCAGTTTTTGCATAATTTTTATCCCTCATCTTTTGAAATATATGAATCAGAAGTCGTTTTTTCTTTGAGTGAAATAAACTCTTTAATTAATGAAACTCTTACAAAGATGCATGAAATAGGATTAGCACTAAGGGAAATTTCTGCTCAAAATTCTCTTTTGAAAGAAGAATTGAGTAATCAAAACAATATCATTGAAAGATTGATTGAAAATTTGATAATGGTTGTTCTAAGTAAACACGAGAAGCTTACATACGATGAAATATCTAGAATAACAGGATTAAGGGATTTTCATCAATATCTTCAGAAATTAGTAGATGAAAAAAAGATATACAGGGATGGAATGTATTACTATAGATAGTTCTAACTATTTAATACTTCAAAGCGGTTATCTTTTTATTAACCCTTCTAATCCTGGCAAGAATGGGTTTTCAATGAATTGTAACATTGCTCCTCCGGCAGTGCTTACATGCGTAAATTTGTCAAAAGAGCTCCATTTTTCTATTGCATCCACAGTTTCTCCACCGCCTACAATCTTTATTCCGTTAAAATTTTCTAGAATTTTTACGAGTTCTTTTGTTCCATTTTCAAATTTTTGGTTTTCGAATAAACCCATGGGACCATTCCATACTACAGTTTTTGCTTCATTAATTATATTTTTTATTAAATCAAGCGTTTTAGGTCCTATGTCATAACCAATTTCATTTTCTTGGATAGTATTGCTAATATGCGGTTCAGAAAATTCATTATATGCGACAACATAATCAACAGGAAGTATGAGTTTATCTTTTATTTTATAATAATCCTGCATTATTTTTTCCACTAATTCAGGTTCATACAAGCTTTTTCCAATTTCGATGTTCATAGCTTTTAGGATTGTAAAGACCATTGCACCACCTAAAATAATTTTGTCTGCTAACGAGTAAAGAGATTTGATTGTTCCAAGTTTTGTAGATATTTTTGCACCACCAAGAATTGCAATCAATGGCTTTTCTGAATTAAATATCTTAAGAAGATTTGTGACCTCTTTTTCTACAAGGAATCCAGCATAGGAAGGTAAAAATTTCATTAAAGCATGAGTTGTTGTATGTTTTCTATGAGCTACAGAGAATGCGTCAAAAACATAAATGTCTGCGAAAGATGATAAATATTTGGCTAATTCTTCATCATTCTCTTTCTCTTTCCAAAATCTTATGTTTTCTAGAAGCACTATCCTTTCTTTCATTTCTATAAGTTTTTCCAAATCTAGAAAATCGATTTTCATGTTTAAAATTTCTTGAAGTTTTTCATGGACTATTTTTAGAGATAAAGAAGGATCATATCCTTTCGGTTCTTTTAGATGTGAAATTATTATGATTCTCTTCACTTGATTGTTTAATAGATATTTTATGGTTGGTAAACTTTCTCTAATTCTAAAGTCATTTACTATTACTCCATCTATGATCGGAACATTGTAATCTGTTCTTAACATCACGATTTTGTCCTTAACATCTACATCCTTTAGGGTTTTAAGATTTATTTCCATTTTTTCACCTTGTCAAGTAAAGATAATAGATAATGATCATTAGAATAACAAACCCAAGAATGATAGAAAAATAGTACAGGGTTTTGTTAGTGCTTATTCCTATAGGGAATGGACCAATAAATATTGTAAATGCAAAATCCGCTTTTCTCTCTTTTTCTATTTTGGGAATTGATGTATTGATTAGAGAAGAAATAAGAATAAAAATTATACCTAAAACAATAAGCAATAAACCTATTTTTAATAGATCCATTTTTAATTTTTTATTTTTCGAGGACCAATTAAAATGCCTATTAGAGCAAACATACTACCAACCAATAAAAAACTTACATCGAGTGGGAGAACCTTTACTAATGATGTGCTGATAGCAAGTGCAAAAAATATAATTGAAACAATTAGAAAAGTAGCCTTTACGAGCGAAAGCATTATGATTTCATTGACAAAAGAGGTTATATGATTCTCAATTTCAATTATTTTCTCTTTAATGCTGTCAAAACTAAAAGTAATTGCTTTTTCAAATATTTGAGAAATCAAAGAGGTGATTTTTTCAGCTATTTTTATCTTTATTTTTTCTCCAAAAGAAATGTCAGAATTTTCATCTTTCTTTTTCATTTTTATTCACCTCAGGGATATTTTTGTTAGGTTTTTTTCTTTTTAGTGCCAATGCTGTCAATATTCCTCCTAAAAAACCAACAGCAGCATAAATTGCAGGTTTTTTAACCTTGTTCCAATTAACCTTTTTTACTTCTTCACTCACTCTTTTGCTTATTTCTTCACTTTTCTTTACTAGGTCTTTTTTTAGTTTTTTTAGGTCACTTAAAGTAGTTTTTAAAAATTCCCTTTTTGAGTCAGATTTCTTTTTTGTGTTCTTTTCATTTTTAATTTTCATTATAGTCACCTTTTTGTTGAAGTATTTTTTAGTTAATAAATGTTATTAAATAAGTTCTTAAAATAAAGGTTATTATAGCCTATTTTATCGTTTATTTGAATTTAAATTTTTCGATAGTTTGGAATCTTTCAATTCTAAAGTAAGGTATCACAAATTTTAAATAATAGTTTTTTCTTTTGAAAAATTTAAAAAAAGAGGTGAATAATTTGACTAATTACCTCGATAATTCATTTGAAAAACTTACAGATAGAAATTTTGATAAACACTATGTTTTTCAAGAATATGAGCCCCTGATAGAAGCATATTGGCAAAAATATGATTTCTACTCAAAACAATTTGAAGAATTTCTTAAAAAAGTTAAGTCAGGTAAGATAGCACTAGAAGTTGCAAAAGAAATGTTGTATACTATAGATACTCCTCCACCTACTGTTAACGCAGATGGAATGCACATAGGGCATGCTTTTAGCTATTCTCAAATTGATTTCTTTGCGAGATTTTTTAGAATGCGAGGTAAGATAGTTTATTTTCCATTTGGCTATGATGATAACGGCTTACCAACTGAGAGATATGTTGAGAAAAAGATTGGAAAAAGAGCAGATGAAATGAGAAGAGATGAGTTTAGAAATGAATGTTATAAGATTATTAATGAAATTGAAGAGAAGATAAGAGAGTTTTGGCTTAGAATGGGTCTAAGTGCGGATTTTAAGGATGCATATTCAACAATTTCCGCGAAGGTAATAAAAATTTCACAACTTTCTTTTGTAGAACTTTACGAGATGGGGAGAATATACAGAAAGGATTCACCTATTCAATGGTGCCCTGAGTGTAAAACTGCAATCTCACAAACAGAAACAAAAGATATGGAATTAGAGACATATCTTAATTACGTAGTCTTTAAATTAGTTGATGAACATGGAAAAGAAATTGAGGATTTGATTATAGCAACTACAAGACCAGAGCTTTTACCTGCTTGTGTCGCTGTTTTTATCCATCCATCTGATGAAAGACTAAAGAGATATCTAAACAAGAAAGCAAAGGTTCCTTTGTTTGATTACACAGTTCCAATCTTAACAGATGAAAGAGTTGATCCAGCTTTTGGTAGCGGAGTTGTAATGTGTTGTACTTTTGGGGATGTGACAGATATAGAATGGTTTAAGATACATAATTTACCACTAAAAGAAGTTATTGATGAAAAAGGAAGAATGAATAAATTAGCAGGAAAATATGAAGGGTTGACAATTAAGGAGGCAAGAATAAAGATAATTGAAGATTTGAAAAATGCAGGATTATTAATAGATCAAAAAAGAATGGTTCATGTGGTGAATGTTCATGAACGTTGTAATACGCCAATAGAATTCTTGTCAAGGCCACAGTGGTTTATAAAATATCTGGATCTGAAAGATAAATTTTTAGAGCTGGGAAAACAGTTGAAATGGTATCCTGAAACTATGATAAATAGATATAATAATTGGGTTAATGGTTTAAAGTGGGATTGGTGTATTAGTAGACAACGATTTTTTGGAGTTCCTATCCCTGTTTGGTACTGCGAAAAAGGCCATGTTGTTGTGGCAGATAAAGAGGAATTACCCGTGGATCCTGTTGTTACACAAAAAAGATGTCCTATCTGTGGAAGCAAATGCAAACCAGAAGAAGATGTTCTAGACACTTGGGCTACTTCGTCTTTAACTCCTTTTATTATTTCAAAATGGAAAGAAGATGAATTGTTCTTTAAGCTTACTTTTCCAAATTCTTTAAGGCCACAGGCACATGATATTATTAGTTTTTGGTTGTTTACAACAATTGTTAAATCTTATTTGCATGAAAAGCAATTACCATGGAAAAATGCAGCAATTTCTGGTTATGTTTTAGCTGCAGATGGTAGCAAGATGTCAAAAAGCAAGGGAAATGTTGTGAATCCTTGGGATGTGATAACTGAATATGGTTCAGATGTTTTGAGATTTTGGGCTGCAAGTAGTAAGTTAGGAGAGGATTTGCCAATAGAGGAAAAGGAGTTTATAAATGGAAAAAGGTTTGTGGATAAACTTTGGAATGCTTCAAGATTCGTTTCTATGAATGTAACTGATGCAGTTAAAGAAATTCAAATTAATCAGGTTAAATTCTTTTTGAATAGATGGTTATTGACAAAATTTTCAAAATCACTTATTAAGGCAACCTTAGCTATGGAAGAGAATTATGATTATTCAAAAATCAAGATGTTAGCTGAAAAATTCTTTAGAATAGTGTACTGTGATAACTACTTGGAACTTGTTAAATTTATCATAAGAGACCATGCAGATCCTGGCTTAGTGGAAGAAACCAAGTTTGTTATGAAAAGAGCACTTTTAGATACATTAAAGATGCTATCACCAATTATGCCACATATAACAGAATTGATATATCACAAGGTATTTGATCCAGATTTGAACAATTCAATACATTTATCAAAATGGCCAGAACCAATTCTCGTTGATGAGATTAACGAACTTTTGGGAGATGCATTTGTCTATGTTGTTTCTGCTACAAGAAAATATAGAGCAGTTAATCAAAAGAAATATCTTGACAAGATAGCAAAGATAGACATCTTTTTGGATGAAAAATTAGAACATCATAGAGAAAGCTTTGAACATGAATTGAATTTTCTAAGAGTGGTTTGTAATGCAGAAAATGTCTCTCTGAAAAGCGGTAAGGAGTTTAAGGTGATGATTGAGGATAGTGAAGTTATGGATGTGGAATATAAGGTTGATTTCTAATTTTTTATCATTAAGTGATAAATAAACTTTAAAATATGCAAGATTTAATAAGTATTTAATGGCAATTCCGGAAGTAAATGATTTATATGAGGCATTTTTTGAAAGACCAGATTTTAATATAGTGGTTCCATCATTTGAATCTAAGAGGAACGTTAAATTTGGATATACTCTTATCAGAGGATATGCTTCAGTGAAAATTTACTGGAGCGATGTATATGATATTTTAGTTTATGAGGTTTTAGAGCCAGAACTTACTCCTCAATTGAAAAATTTGTATTCTTTGATTTCAATTGGATTGCAAGAACTGTTGTCCATGGAATATGTAAAAAGTGAAAAAAATGATATTGTTAGGGATTTTTTGGATTATCATGTAAGAATGATCCTTGCTCAATTGGGTCAAAAGGTTTCTAAAGGAGATTATGTAAAATTGATGTACTACATCTTTAGGGATTTTATAGGTTTAAATCAAGTAGAGCCTTTGATGAGAGATCCATTTATAGAAGATATTGAGTGTAATGGTGCTGATAATGCAATATATATCACTCATAGATTTTTTGAAAACATGCGTACTAACATATCCTTTTCATATGAGAATTTGGTAGAATTTGTAGAAAAATTGGCTCAAAGATGTGGAAGATATATATCCTATGCAAAACCGATTTTGGATGGAGCTTTACCAGATGGTTCAAGAGTAAATGCAACATATACTAGTGATGTTACAACGAAAGGGCCATCTTTTTCTATACGTAAGTTCACAAAAGATCCTTGGACACCAACAAGACTAATTCAATTTAACGCTGCCACACCGGAAATGTATGCATATTTATGGCTAGCTGTTGAGCATAAGTTTAATATAATGGTTATAGGAGAAACGAGTTCAGGTAAAACTACGTTTTTGAATAGCATAACTTTTTTTATAAAACCTGAAGCAAGAATAGTTTCCATTGAAGATACGAGGGAGCTTAATTTGCCCCATGAAAACTGGCTTCCAGCAGTTCAGAGAGAAGGATTTACTACAGGTGCACATGGAGTGACGTATGGAGAAGTTACTTTATTTGATTTGCTTAAAGCTTCTTTCAGGCAAAATCCTGATTATGTGATTGTAGGTGAGGCAAGAGGTCCAGAGGCATATGTTATGTTTCAGGGAATGGCTTCGGGACATCCTTCTATGGGAACCTTTCACGCTGGAAGTGTAGAAATGCTTCTTAGAAGATTGGAATCTAATCCTATAAATTTATCACCTGCATTGATTCAATCCTTAGATCTTGTGCTTTTAGCTTACAAATTTACAAAAGGAGAAAAAAATGTTAGAAGGATAAAGACCATATATGAACTGATAGAGGTTTTGGATGAGATAGGTAAGGCAAATTATAATATCTCTTTTGAGTGGGATCCAAAAACAGACACATACTCAGATTTAAAATCAGACTATTTGTTAAAGAGAATAGAGAAAATGTCTGCATATAGCTTAATTGATCTAAAGAGAGAAATGGAGTTAAGAGCTGAACTTTTGAGAGCAATGATTGAGAGAAAAATATTCCATTATTTGGATTTTGCTAGAGTTGTTGCTAGATATTATGCTGATCCATATTCAGTTTTGAAAGAATTTGGGGTTAAATAGGGATAGATCATGGGAAAATATGAGATATTTAAAGAACTTTTTGAGTACTGTGATGATTTAAAAAAGATTCAAATACAAATGGATTCGTTGTTTGAGGAGCTAGAAAGATTAAAGGTTGAAAATTTGTCCAAAGAGGCGTTGAATGTCAGATTAGAGCTTTTGAAAAAAGAACTTTTGATTAGATTAAAGGATTCTTATATTCTTCAAAGTAAAATTCAAAAGATAGTGCAAAATGCTAAAAGAAATTAGTGATCAATTAGCGAGAAGAAAAGATATAATTGAAGAACTATATGAGATTTCTTTAGATGGAAAAAGATTGAGTGAGGAAGAAAAAAAGATTGAAGATGAATTCTTTTCAGGTGAAATAAATTCCTTAGAGTATGAAAGAAGAATGCAAAAATATGAACAATTTGATTGGTTTAATAATTATATCACCAAAATTTCACAATACCTCATAGAGCTTCAGAAGATTGATAGTTTTCTAGTATCAAATTTTTCTCAGATAGAAAAGGCAGATGAATTCAAAAGAATTTTTCCAAGTTTAGAATCAATAAAAGAATCAATAAAGGAGAAAAAGAGGGAATTTGAAGAAATAAAGCAAGGAAAAAGGGGATTTGAAGCTGTGTTTGGAGAAAGTTTGCTAACTTATGAGAGTGTTAATCGTAAGGTTTTGGAAAAATATCAAGACATGTTGAGAAAGTATCGTCAGAAATTATCTTCTATGAAAGAGATAGAGATAAAGAAGATTGATTGGAATCAGGTTAAAAAAAGTGGAGAAATTCTTTATTTGTCAAAGGAAGATTTTAAAAATCTTAATCTTTTGGATAAGATAAAATATTGGTATTATAGAAAATATGTTTTACCTAAGTTACTGCGCAAGAAAAGGGAAAAAAGAGTTGAAGAGGAAGTTGAAGTAATTGGTAAAACAAAAGATGTAGAAGTTGGCTCTTTGTTGCAGTTGGTAAAATTAGGAAAAGAAAAAAGAGAGAAAGAGAAAGAAATGGAAAAAAGAATGGCATATTCTGTAGATGAAGAAATGTTTGCTTTAAATAAGTTGCTTAAAGAAGAGTCAGAAAAAGAAACTAAAGAGTTTAGATTACCTGTCTGGTTTATGTATATTGTCAATCTCTTTGCAAGTAAATTTAATATATATTTAATCAAGCAATTTCCTGGTTTTTTTGAGAGATTATACTTGAAAATTCAAATGGCAAATCTTAAAATTTTGCCAAGTGTTTACATAAATTTGCTTATATTTACTACATTTTTTTCAGCAATTATTCTTTCAATAATTGGTTTTTTTGTTGGATTGTTTGTTTTAAAAATGCCAATTCCTGTCGCTTTTGGTTTTGCATGGTTTGTAGGTTTAATTACAGCTGCTATAGTATGCCTTTCATTTTATAATTATCCCGATTCTGTTATTAAAGATAGAAAAAAATCCATAGAGAGAAATCTTCCTTTTGCAATAATTCATATGTCTTCAATTGCAAGTTCTGGTGCAGTTCCTCTGAAAATGTTTGAATTAGTTGCAGAGAAAAAAAGGGATTTTGAAGCAATTAGTGAAGAGTTTTCAAGAATTCTACAGTATGTAAATATATTTGGTGCAGATCTTGTAACCGCAATAAAACAAACTACAGAATTAACACCATCTCCACAGCTAAGAGAGTTTTTGAATGGGTTAATAACAAGTATAGAATCTGGTGGAGATTTAACAATATATCTTACAGTAAAAGCAAATGAAATTTTAGAGGATTATAGAATTTTAAGAGAAAAAGTTAACTATAATGTATCTGTTTTTTCAGAACTTTATTTAGGAATTATGATTACCGCGCCTGTGTTTTTTGTGCTTATTTTAGGAGTTATGGGATTTTTGGGTGCTACAATCAGAGGTTTGAGTGCTCCCATGTTGTTAGCAATTTTTACATATATCATCTTTCCTTTGCTAAATCTTATTTTTTACTATGTCCTTGATAATATATTGGTAGGTTATTAAAAATGGATCTAAGAAAGAAGTATAAGTGGTTGTATACTTTAATGGAAATAGCAGGTCTTTTGCTTATTTTACTCAGTTTTA
>JAWBOS010000019.1:0-10006 GCA_038825875.1 Candidatus Woesearchaeota archaeon
TTTACTTTGAAAATTTAAACCATTATTTAAAGGTTTCTTACAACTAGGAAGAAATAAAAAAATCGGAGAGCAGTGTTTTGAGTACCAAGATACTAATTAGTAGATTAAAATAGGAATCAAAAATTTCTATGATAAATTCAAATCTTGTTTGATACTAAAATCTGCTAAAAAACAAAGAATTTAAAAACAAAAATAATTAACAAATGAAAAATGGATATGCAAATTGATCTAAAAAATTATGAAAATCTAGATTATGAAAAATTAAATTTCAAGGCAGGATTGGAGATACATCAACAGCTGAACACAAGAAAGCTATTCTGTTCTTGTCCAAGCAATAGTAGCGATGATTATGATTTTGAAGTTAAAAGAAAATTGCACATTTCTGAAAGCGAAACTGGAGAAATTGATTTAGCAGCACAATACGAAAGAAAAAAAGAGAAAACCTTCATCTACCGAGGAAAATCTACTGAAGTATGCTTAGTTGAGCTCGATGAAGAACCTCCACATCAACCAAATGAAGAAGCAGTAAAGATTGCACTACAAATTGCAAAACTTCTAAATTGCAAAATTGTAGATGAAATACAAGTAATGAGAAAAATTGTTGTAGATGGTTCTAACACTACGGGTTTCCAAAGAACGATGTTAATTGGATATGAAGGAAGAATAGATGATATAGAAATAGAAACTATCTGTCTTGAGGAAGATGCTTGTAAAATCATAGAGAGTAATGAAAGAGAAGTGATTTATCATCTAAACAGGTTAGGGATTCCTCTAATAGAAATAGCAACAAAACCACAAATCAAAAATCCTGAAGAACTAAAAGAGATAGCCAAAAAGATAGGACTATTGCTAAGAACCTTAAACGTGAAGAGAGGATTAGGCACGATTAGGCAAGATTTGAACATTTCTATTATGAAAAACAACAGAGTAGAAATTAAAGGTGCACAAGATCTAAAAAATTTAAATCAAATCGCAAAATATGAGGCAATAAGACAATTAAGGTTGTTAGAATTAAAGGACTATCTTAATACAAAATGCAAAAAAGAAGAAATAAAATATGAATTAAAGGATTTAACGGATTCATTATCTTCTACACAAAATAAAATCTTACAGAATTCTATAAAAAATCATGAAAAAATTCTTGCAATGAAGTTTCCTAATCTAGTAGGCGTTTTTGGTTTTGAGCTTTTACCAAATTTGAGATTTGGAACAGAATTGGCAAGTATTGCAAAATTGTTTGGTTTAAAAGGATTATTTCACAGAGATGAGTTGATTCAACTTAAATATGGTTTTACAAAACAGGATTTAGAAATTATTGAAAGAGAACTTCAAGTTAAGCCTGATGATAATTATATCATAATTGCTGGAAAAGAGGAACCAGTTAAAAATGCTTTTGAAATGATATATGAAAGAGTACTTATGGCATTTGATGGAATCCCAAAAGAAGTAAGAAAGGTAAATCCTGATTTAACTACATCATTCTTAAGACCAATGCCAGGATCTGCGAGAATGTATCCTGAAACAGATGTTCTACCAATTAAACCTTTTGAAGTTTCAGTACCTGAATCTATCTTTGAAAAGATATCTAGCTATGAAAAATTGGGGTTAAGCAAAAGTGTTGCAGAACAAATTGCTTTAGATTGCTCTTATTTTGATGAACTTCTAAAATACAATCTTAAACCAACAACTATAGCTACATTTTTACTCAATTTAAAGTGTGATTTAGAAAGTGTGAAAGATAACGTAATTTTTACAATAAAATCTGTTGCAGAGAAAAAACTACCAGTTCAAATCCTAAACGAAGTTGTAGATATAATTGAAGATTATGAAAAACTCAGCAAGAGATTAAGTGAAAGTACTGATCTTGAAAAATTGAGAGAAGAGATTATAAACAAAATCCGAGAATGCAAAGAAAATAACTTTAATGAAGGAAAAACCATTTCCATAATTATGAACGCATACAAGACAAGATATAATCCACAAGAATTGCTTAAATTAATCTCAGAGGAGTTTAAAAAATGATACTTTCTCAAGGAGCAGAAAGTATAATAAAACTTGAAGAAATCAATAACCAGAAAGTAATCGTTAAGGAAAGAATTAGCAAAAAATACAGGATAAAAGAATTGGATGACTACTTAATAAGGCACAGAACTAAAGTAGAAGTAAAAATATTGAAAAAATTAGAAAACATAATAAAAGTGCCTAAAGTTTTTCAGTACAATGAAAACACAATAATTATGGAATATATAGAAGGGATTAGATTAAGAGACTTTCTAAATCAAGATAATTACATTGATTTAATGAAAAGAATTGGCAAGATTGTCTCGATTTTGCACGAGAACGACATAATTCATCATGATTTAACTACATCAAACATGATCTATAAAGATAATGAAATCTACCTTATTGATTTTGGACTCAGTTTCATATCAAAAAGAATAGAAGATAAAGCAGTTGATTTACATCTATTTGTAGAAGCAATCAACAGTAAGCATTTTAACCTAAAAAATGCATTTCAATATTTCTTAGAAGGCTATAGAGAATACAAAGATTATGAAAAAGTTTTAGAACAGTTAAAGGAAATAGAATTAAGAGGAAGATACAAGCACAAAACTTAATAATCTATTCCTTCTTTTGCAGGGACACCTTTCTTAAAGGGATGTTTTACTTCATTAATCTCACTTACTAAATCAGCAGAATCAACAAGAATTTTATCTGCATACCTTCCTGTAATTACAATATCACAATCGTTTATTTTTATTAACTCATTGATAAAGTTTAATGCTTCTTCACCAGAAATCATTTTAAAATATATCAAAAAGGTAAATTCATCTAAAACAATCAAATCATATTTCTTTTCACTATGATATTTTGATGTTGTAATCATTAGCTCCATCATAAGATTCTTGTTTTCATCAAAATTAGTTTGGTTTACAAATTCTGAAGTACCAGCTCTAAGCACATCAATGCCTAATTTTTCTAAAACTGGAATCTCTCCGCTCATCTGATTTTTGAAGAATTGCACAAATAAAACCTTTCTATGATATCCTAAGCTTCTAATCATAGTACCTATTGCTGCAGATGTTTTTCCTTTTCCATTTCCTGTAAAGATAATAATCATTTTAACTAACTAAGCATTTGCTCCATCCACATTCAACACACTTAACACATCCACTTTCCACTACTAATTTGCCGCCACAACTAGGACAAGTCTCCTCTTTTTCTCTTTTAAATTCCAAAAATAAACTTTTGTTCTTTACTGTTCCTAAGATTTCATCTATGTTTATGTATTGTTTAATCCATTCATTTGTTATCAATAGATCTCTAATTATTTGTCTTCCATAATCCGAAATCTTTAGCTCTCTTTGAACTCCTTGCTTATTTGAGGTTTGTAAAACCTGACCATATTTAGATCCATCCCTATAAACAGTCAATCCTTTACAACCAAGTAAATATGCAAAAAGATAAGAGGCTTTCACATCATCAACCTTAACATCATTCTTCATGTTTATTGTTTTTGATATACTATCAGTTATCCATCTTTGTAAAACAGCTTGAGCAAGGATATGATCAAACCAATGAATATCCATTGCTGTAACAAAGATTTCTTTTAGATCTTCATCAATATTTAGTCCTTGTAAAGAACCTGAATTTTCAGCAATTTCCTTAATAATAGTTTCATTGTATTTATTTCTCTTTCTCAATTCTTTTTCCAAAATTGGATTTGTGTAGTAGAATTCACCGACGCTAACTGCCTTCTTAAACACTAAAGCAAAATTTGGCTCAATTCCTGAACTGCAATCAGCTATCATACTTACTGTTCCTGTAGGAGGACATGTTGTAACCATAGCATTTCTTAATCCAAATCTCTTTATGTCTTGAACAAGTTTATCCCAATCTAATGTCCACTCTTTTCTATTATAATAACCTTCAATAGGCATTTCTCCATCTAAATAAGATGTTTCACTAAAGAGATCAAAACTTCCTCTTTCCTTTGCTAGTTGAATACTTTCGGTATATGCATAATAAGTAAGATTTTCTGCAAAAATTTTCATCATATCATATCCTTTCTTAGAGTTGTATTTTATTCTTAACTTGTAAAGAGCATCTGCTAATCCCATAAGTCCAACACCAATCCTTCTTGTTTCAAGAGTTGCCTTTTCGATCTCAGGAATTGGATAATTGTTTACTTCAATCATATTTTCTAGAACCCTAGCAACAATTCTAACTACTTTTCTATATCTTTCAAAATCAAATTCCTGTTTTTCTTCATCTACGAAATTGGAAAGATTTATACTTGCTAAATTGCATGATTCATACTCATAAAGCGGTTCTTCTCCACATGGATTTGTTACTGTTATTGGTTTTTTCCTTGCTTTTTGCAAAACATTTCTTTTGTTTATATTGTCAAAGTACAATACTCCAGGATCTGCAATTAACCAAGCATAATAAGCAATAAGATTAAACAATGTTTCTGGATTTTCCTCCTTTACTACTTGCTTAGTTCTAGGATTTATTAATTGGAATTTCTGATTATTTTTCAGCGCCTTGAAAAAATCTTGATTCAAAGCAACAGATATGTTAAAATTTGTAAATGTTCCATCTACTTCTTTCATCTTTATGAATTCTTCAATATCGGGATGCCATATTTCCAAAATTCCCATATTTGCAGCCCTTCTTACCCCTCCCTGTTTAATAACATCTGAAACCGCATCAATCATTCTAATAAAAGAAATCGGGCCAGAAGCTACTCCGCTTGTAGAAGCTACAACATCATTTTTAGGTCTTAATTTTGAAAAGTTTATTCCTGTTCCACCACCCATTTTCTGGATTATTGCAACATCATGAGCACATTTCATAATGCTTTCTATATCATCATCTATATCTAATGTAAAACATGCACTTAACATTCCTAATCTTCTTCCAGCATTTACTAGTGCAGGAGTATTTGGCATAAAGTCTTGCTGTTGCAATAATCTAATTACCTCACGTGTAAATTCCGCATACTTATCAAAATAACCAGATTTGAATAAGTCAAAAAATTCTTCTATTCCAATCTTGATATTTCCTTTTCTTAGTAATCTTGCATAAGCATACATCAATCTCTGGAAATGAAATTTGTTAAGATCAAATTCTGCATATTTTAAGAAGCCATCATAATTCTCATAATCCTTAAGGAAGTTTTCTACCTTAGCTATTTCAATAGCATCAGGAACAATTTTTTCCTTGGTATAAACTTTCTCATCATAAAGAAATTCTGCTAATGTTGATATAACTGCCACTCTTTTGAATAACTGATTTAAAGTTTCAACAACCTTGCCATTTTCATCCTTTATTAGATATCTTGTTGCCAAAATTCTCAATGCATTCAAAGAGAATCTTTTTTCAACTGCATCTAATTCTGTTGTTTTGTTCAATATTTTCCTTTTTTCTTCCCTAATCTTCGCTTTCTCATTTCTGTAGAGAATGTATGCCTTTGCAACTTCAAACAATCCTTTCCTCATTAAAACCAATTCAACTATATCCTGTATTTGTTCAACTTGTGGAATTTCTTTGCCATCAAAAACATTTTCTATTATTTTTAATATTTCTTTTATCACACTTTCTAGTGTAGTTTCATCTCTCTTTCCAACTGCATCCATTGCTTTTTCAACACTTCTTCTTATTCTATTTACGTCAAAAGGAACTAATGAACCATCCCTTTTTCTAATCTCTTTTGGTAGTATCTGCTCCATAAAACCCCCTCCAGAAACAATCAATTCTTAAAGCAAATATAATTTAAAAAAATTTCCAATCTTTGATAATCATATTTCAAAAATTCATTCCTCATTCAGAAATAGTTTCGCAAATTTATAAAAAAACAAATATGTTTTAGCAAAATATTTTTAAAAAACAGATGTTTAATTGTAACGTCGTACTATGAAAAAATTTTATCTTTTACTATGGCTAATCTGCAGTATTATAGCTTTATCACTTTTACCATTCATCTTTCCATTTTTGGCATTACTTCTCACTGGAAGATTTTTTTTATCACCTGTTGGACAAAGAATGGATTTTGTTGGCTTCTTTTTGCTTTTCTTTTCTCTTTCTCTTTTGTTTTTCTTTTTAACATTCCTTAAGGAAAAAAGAAAAGAACAGTCCCTTCTAGAAAAAAGGGTTTTTTATGAATCTCCAAAAATAAGAGTTGAAATTTCATTTCCAACAAATTCATTAGAAAAAGAGGCTGAAAGAGTTCTAAAGGATAAAATCTCAAATTATCGAATTCAAGAACTCATAAAAAGAGCTGTAATTTCATATGAAACTACTGGATCACTATTTAATGTTGGAATTGGATCTAAAGTACTAGGAAAGAATCTGTTTTATTTGAGAGACAGAGATGGCAATAGGGTCTTTCTTACTCCAGATTACACAAATAAAACAATTTATATTGTTGGAATTTCAAACAAAAAAAATGAGGAAAATGTAATAAACATATTAAACAATTATTACAAAAATCTCCCAAGAAAACCCAGTATCAGATTTTATCCAGCTACACAGCAGTAATCATCAAGTGCCAATAATCTTAAGACTTCCTTCTTCCAAATCTACAAAATTAATAGCAATACCCAATTGAATCAGTGCTACCAAAAGAGCCATATGCTCTTTTCCAGTTCCTGATGAAATGTTAACTGCTACCTCTACAAGATTTAAATCTCTCAATTTGTTCTTAATTTCCTCAATAATATAATCATAAGGAGCATTAAAGTTTATCTCTATTTTCTTAACCTTCTCCTCCTTAAATTTTAATTTTTCAAAACCGTACTTGTTCGTTAGAACATAAACCTTATCCCAGTCATAAGAATTCAATAGTAAAAAAAGATGCCTCCAAGAACCTTCTCCTGTAGTAATTAAAGCTAGTAACACCGCCATTAAAGAATAAGAAAAAGAAGAAGTTTAAAAATATACTCATAAGTTTTTAGTACAACCAATCAAGCCATCCATAGGTGTCTTGAGATTCAACACTTCCTCTTATGTATTTATCATACAAAACCTTCCAATTCCTCGTAAACTCTCTACCACTAAATCCGTCTCTTTGAAAGTTTAGAATGTTTTGAGAAAATAGATTGTTTATCCAGCTCGCAAATTGAGAATAATTTTGTTCTGCATTTATCCATAACCCTATTTTTCCCTTCTTCAATGCCTCATACGTAGTCATATTTAAAGATTTCAGAACTGTATTACTCCACCCACTTTCTGAGAATATGTCATTAAAAGTTATTATTATTTGTTTGTAATAAGATCTCAAGTTTTCTGGATTCTCAAATATCTTATCCTTAAAAAAGGGCGAATTACTATTTAATAGAGATCTATAACCCACTGAAAAGAATTTATCCATCTCAAGATTCACTATTGCAATAGTATCCTTTATTGCTTTAATCGTTTCTTGCCCATATCTTGAAAATTCCTCAACAAGAATTCTATCTAAGGTTGATGCAAGCTCAGCATTTGTATTTAGCAATCTTGTATAAAATTGATTTATTTGATTATCATCATATCCCCACAACTTTTTTACCTCTTCTACTTGAGATTTTGTTATAAATGCTCCATTAGTAAGTTTCATCGCTTCTCTAAGATTGTTTATGTTAAGAGTCTGATAAAGAAATTCAGGAATTATAAAATAATGATTTGGATTTGTGACAAACTCTGGAGGTGTTATATATCCTGAAGGAAACTTAAACAATTTCTTTAATAAATTGACGTTTTGGGCAAGTCCCTCAATCCTATTTCTTCCTAGATCTGAGATTTTATCTTGATATGAAAACCTATTAAACCAGTGAATGACCTCTAAATTAAGTATTCCTTCTTTTAGAATATTTGCTTTGATTAGATTTGCAGATACATTGTGATAAACTGGATTTGTAAAAATTACTTTTTCTAAAAAATTTACAAGCTCATGATCGTTTTTTCCAGCATCTTTCAATTTAAGGTAAAGATGAAAAAGGAACTGCAAATCATTTGCTCTCACTTCACTCCCAAAATCAATATCATCCTTCTTCTCACCTACAAACCTTATTCCTGGACTTGGATAGATTGGAATTATTTTCCTTAGCTCATCTGTATAGAACTTCTCAACATGAGAGTAATGTCCTGAATATTCTCCCATAAACATTGGAATTCCTTCGAATTCGCCATAAATTGGCAATGGTGCTGGTTTTACATATCTCATAGAAATAAAAGAATATAAAAGCCTGTTTTGTAAGGATTCCTTAGCTGGAGGCAAGGTTAAATATCTTCCCAATCTTTTATATACCTCTGTATTAACTTCTTTTCTCAATTCATCCTTATTTTGATTCATATAAATACTTGAAACCCAATCATTAATTGGCTCTGAAACTTGAGCATATGCATATGTTTCAGGCAATAATTGAAATACTGGAGGCTTCTCTAGCTTTTGTTCTAAACCAGGCTTCCTAGAAAGAGTTGCTAAAGAGGCGTTCAAAAGAGAAGAACCTATTACTATAGAAGAAACCAAAGACCTCAACAACCCATCTTTTTTGTTTTCTTTTTTGGATACCATTTTAAGGTGGTAAGAAAAACTCATTTTTAAAATTTTCTATTTTTATATGCTATTATCTCATCCAACTCAGGAAATCCCTTCGGTCCTTTGCTTCTTATCTTTAAACCTGCCACAATATTTGCAAACCTTATGGATTCAATAAGATCTGATGTTTTTAAGTACTGAGCCAAAAATGCTGCACCAAAAACATCGCCTGCACCTGTAGGATCTTGAACATCTACATCTATTGTGTCTACTTCTATAACACTGCTGTCAAATGATGCAATAACTGAATCTTTTCCTCTTGTAAGAATCACTATCTTGACTCCGCATGATTTTACAAAGGAAATAATTTCTAACTCTGTTAAGCCAAAAGCACTAATCTCATCTTTTCCTATCTTAACTATGTCTACCTTCTGAAAGAACTTTTCTAACTTCTCCTTATCAAAGTTAATGGTAACCTTTCCTTCACTATTAATTGTTCTCATCAATCCCTGGGGATCTAACATTAACACACTGTTCATCCTTCTTAAGAAATCAATAAACTCTAGCTCGAGCTCATCCACAAGCGGAGAAAGATAATGTGCAACACACTGAAAATAGCTAGAGGGCAAATCTTGAGGTTTCAGCTTTCTTGGAACATTATGGCAGATTTGAATTCTAGCTTCATTAGCATCATATATGTTCTTGAAATGAAGTGTTTTTGATCCATAAACAGTTAAACCTTCATAATTTATGTGATTAGTTTTACAATATTGAAGAGCATTTGAGTGTTGATCCTCACCAATACCAGCACAAACACCAACATTCAATCCCAATTTAGAAAAAGTAGTCGCTGAATAAACTGGTGCTCCCCCTAAGACATTTATAACTGTACCCTTAGGAGAAATATTTTCATCGAGCGAAAAATGCCCTATGACAGCAACATCAATCTTTCTAATCATGTTTTTTCCTCTTCATGATTATTAGATAAAAAGATTCATATTCACCATAAAGCCGTATTTAAAAATTTTGTGCTGAAAAAAAGATAAAAAGTGAAAAATCAGAACAAGCAACCAGACCTAAGTAATCTATAATAATTGCAAAAAAAGGAAAAGAGAATGTATAACAAACAAAGAACCTGAAAAATCTTAAAAAATTTCAATACCTTAAAAACACATCAATTTTTTCAAACAAAATTAACCTTAAGAAAGTTTAACATTGAAAATCACAAAATTCAATAACAATCTAAAACTAAATCCCTTCAAAAAGAAAAGCGAAAAGAACTCACAAAAAAAGCTAAGAGAAGTTACTTAGCATATCTGATCTCTCGATCAAGCCAACATGCATCCTCTCGATGATAATCTATCAATCCATGCTCATCTAAATCTTTCATGAACTTGTCGTAAAACTCGGGCTTCCATATAGCTTCCTTCCATGCCCTGTCTAATCCCTCATACCCCAATAACATCTGCGGTGTCTCTAACAAAT
>JAWBOS010000020.1:0-9377 GCA_038825875.1 Candidatus Woesearchaeota archaeon
CCAAATAAAAAACTACAAAGTGTTTGGTTTGGATTACTATACTCATAGAAAGGATGGATATATTGATTCTTTAAGAACAGAAATGAAGAAGATTTTACAAAAAAATAATGTCTATCTTCCTGAGTTTGAACATGGTTTTTTGGAACTAGTTACTGGTTATCTTTTTGCCTCTCAGATTCCTGAATTAAAGGAAGAATACTTAAAATTTGCTCAAGAAAAATCAGAGGAAAATTTAGATAAGTTTATCTCCTATTTAAAACCATCTGAAAAAATTGTCATGAAATTACTTAAACCTATGATCCTGAAGGTTATAAATTCATATAACAAAATGTTTGATGATCCATTGTCTGTTTTATATACTGTATACAGTATTGGTTCTAAAAAATATCTAAATCTTTTTAAAAATAATGCTGAGCTCAAAAGAAATCTTGAGGATTGCGTGAACAGTGCGATTCCATATGTAAAAGAAGAGATAACTAAGAAGAATTCTGTTTTCAATAAGTCCCTAAATGTATCTACTGATCTTAATTATGTAGACAATAAGCATTTAATTCCAGTTACAGCAGAATTTTACTAAATCTCTCTTTAAGTCTTTTTGTTAGATATTGCTTGTAGTTCTTCTTTAATCGGATTGCAATGCCATTTGCAGTATTTTCTTTTTCAAGTATTTCAATATTTTGTAGTTCAGTAATGTACTTATAAATTGCCTTGTATTTTAGTTGAGTTTTTTCCATCAGTTCTGGTAAAGTATGAAAACTATAGTCCTCTAAAATGTTAAAAATCTTTTGCAGAGAATTTATTTTTCTGTTTTGTTTAGCAATACCTAAAATTGTTAAAACCTCAGGATCCATAATAGATTACAGTTAAAAAAATTTATAAAGATTTATACTTCTCAAAAAAATGGACTGTCTGGTGAACGCTCGACAGTACCAGGTGATGATATGGCAAGATTGTATTCGGGAAAAAAAGGAAAATCAGGATCAACAAAACCATCTGTGTTAAAAAAACCCGTTTGGTTAAGATATAATGAAAAAGAGATAGAGTTATTGGTTGTTAAATTGTTTAAGCAGGGAAATGAACCTCCAGCGATTGGAAGAATTCTAAGAGATGTCTATGGTGTTCCTTCAGTTAAAGTTGCTACAGGTAAGAGAATTACGGAAATTCTAGAAGAGAGAGGTATAAAAGTAGATTTACCATATGATTTAAAAGCTTTGATTAAGAAATATGTTAAAATAGATAAACATATGAAAAATAATCCTAAAGACATGACAGCAAAAAGAGGTTTAGAATTGACAAAGTCAAAGATATTTAGATTGATAAAATATTATAAGAGAATAGGAAAATTATCTAAAGATTGGCAAATCGATTTTGAAAAGGCAGCGTTCTATCAATAATCTAACCTTTTGATTTTTTTCTTTAAGGAATTACATAAAAACAAAAATTATATAATCTGATAGAGATACTTTAGATAAGATAATGATAATCTTAGAAGATGACAAAAAGCCTGAAAGAGAAATCATCTACAAAAACTTTGTTTTAGATCCTTTTCAAATAGATGCAATAGAATGCTTAGAAAAGGGACATAGTGTAATAGTTTCAGCAGGTACAGGAACTGGAAAAACATTAATTGCAGATTATGTTATTGAGAAAGCCTTAAAAGAAAGGAGAAGAGTAATTTATACTTCACCAATAAAAGCATTAAGCAATCAGAAATTTAGAGATTTTAAGAAGCAGTATGGAAATGCTGTTGGATTATTGACAGGTGATGTTACAATTAATCATGATGCTCAAATACAAATAATGACTACAGAAATTTATAGAAACATGCTCTTAAACAAAGAATACTTTGATGATCTGCAGTATGTGATCTTTGATGAGGTTCATTACTTAAATGATCCTGAAAGAGGTACTATCTGGGAAGAAGCAATTATTTTTTCTCCAAAACATGTTAGATTTCTTTGTTTATCAGCAACAATTCCAAACGCTAGTGAGCTTGCAAATTGGATAAAGTTAATTCATAATCATGAGGTAGATGTGATAATATATAATAAAAGAGCTGTGCCATTAGAGCATTATGTTTTTACTAATGAATCAGGAATAGTGGAATTGGAAAAATTTCATCCACAAGCAGGAAAGAAGAAAAATAAACAAAATAAGCCACAGATTTCAAATATTGAGATTCTGATAAAAGAATTAAAAGAGATGAATAAACTTCCAGTTATAGTTTTTTCATTTTCTAGGAAAAAAACCTGGAAAAATGCAGAACTTATTGCATCACTTTTTGATTTTACTACAGATGAGGAAAAAAGGTATATCTCCAATTTTTTTAACAGAAATATTGAAGATGAATCTTTATGGGAATTAGATAGTGTTAATGAATTGAAATATTTATTAATGAAAGGAATTGCAGTTCATAACGCAGGTTTATTGCCAACATTAAAAGAAATTGTGGAAGTCTTATTTTCGGAGAATAAAATCAAGGTTCTTTTTGCTACAGAAACCTTTGCTTTAGGAGTAAATATGCCTGCTAGAACAGCAGTTTTTACAGATTTGAAAAAATGGGATGGAATTAGATTTAGAGAATTAGAAGCAAGAGAATATTTTCAGATGGCAGGCCGTGCAGGAAGGAGAGGAATAGATAAAATTGGTTATGTAATTACCATGTTAAATACAATGCAGGATTTTGCGATTCTAAAGCATATAATGAATGTAAAAGCTGAGCCTATTAGAAGTCAATTTAATATATCCTATAATACAATACTTAACCTAATTAAAGATCTTTCATTAAAGGAAATAAAAGAGGTTCTAAAGAAGAGTTTTTATTTCTATCAGAGCAAAACAAATCAAACGTTGGATGCGTTGTTTCAAAAGTTTACAAAAAAATTGAGGGAGTTGGAAAAATTAGGTTATATAAGAAATAATACGCTAACTCCTAAGGGATTTTTTGCTTCAAAGATCTATTCTCATGAAATTGCTTTTACTGAGTTAATTTATGATAATATAATAAAGGCAATGGATGATGAAGAATTTTTAGTTACTTTAGCAGCTTTAGCTTATGAATACAGATTTACTGATAGATTCAATACGAAAAATATATCTGTTGAGGTAAATAGAATCTTAAAAAAATTAAGTAATAACGAATATCTTAAGAAATATGTTAAGAAAACACACGTTTTAAAGATGTACAAGATTGTTAAATATTGGTACGAAGAGAAATCATTTGAAGAACTTTTGGATCTTACAAATCTTGCAGAAGGAGATCTTATCAGGTTATTTAGAAATATAATTGATTACTTAAGGCAGTTAACAAAGGCAAGTGAGATGTATCCAGAGCTACAAAGAAGATTTGAGTATATGATTAAGAAAATAGATCGAGATGTAATTCGAGTTGATTTTTAAAATGTTTGACATCCCTTTGAGAGAAGAAGATAAGTACTTGGAAAATTATGATTATAAATTGCCAAGGGAATTGATTGCTCAAAAACCACTAAAAGAGAGACATGATTCTAGGTTGTTAATTATATTTAAAGATTGCATATTTCATACGAAATTTACAGAAATATTAAAAATCCTAAATGTCGGAGATGTTCTTGTTTTTAACAATTCGAAAGTATTGAAAACAAAATTATTAGGAAAAAAGGAGACAGGAGGAAAATGTGAAATTACTCTCATAAAAAAGATCGATTCCTGCACTTGGTTATGTTTTATTCATGCAAAAAATCCAAAAATTGGAACAAGGATTGTTTTTGAGGAATCTAATGAAAAAATTACAGCTCAAATTCTAGCTTCTATGGAAAATAAATTCATTGTTAAATTTGAAAAGCCTGTAGATGAATATTTGTCAAAGTATGGAAAGTACACATTACCTCCATATATAAAGAATTATCCCTTGGAAGAAGAACGATATCAAACGATTTTTGCTAAGGAGAAGGGTTCATTAGCAAGTCCTACTGCTGGCCTTCATTTTAGTGAAGAAATACTTGAAAAATTGAAATTAAAAGGTGTGAGATTTGCTTTTGTTACTTTACATATCTCTCTTGGAACCTTTGAACCAGTTAGAGAAAATAATATATTGAATCATCAGATGCATTCTGAGCTTTTTAAGATAACTAAAGAAAATGCTGATATTATAAATAATGCAAAACGACTTTTTGTTGTAGGTACTACATCTTTAAGGGTTTTAGAAAGTTTGGAAAGAATTGAGCAATCCTATGGTAGCACATCTATTTTTATAAAGCCAGGGTATTCTTTTAAGCATAGTTATCATGGACTTTTCACAAATTTTCATTTGCCTAAATCGACGCTTATTATGCTTGTTAGTGCAATAGTTGGAAGAGAACGAATTATAAGAATTTATCAGAGATGTATAGAATTAAAGTACAGATTCTTTAGTTTTGGAGATGCTTCTTTTATATTTAATGATCATTTTGATCCAAGTCTTAACTTAGACGGTTTTAGAGAAGAGATTTGATTTATGACTCTGATTTAGGTAAGGTTTTTTCAATTTTGTCAAAGTATTCCTTTTTTGAATATTTTTTTAGTTCGCAAACGGATTTGTCTGTAAAGAGGAGTGAGCTATCATATATTATTGCATCATTTTTTAAATTTTTCAAACTTTGCAGCACTTTTTGTCGTTCCTCATCTTTTACATAATCATAGACGTTGGAAAGATATATTATGTCATACTTATCACTCAGATTTGAGTATATGTCTCCAATTAAATAATCCACATTTTTAACTTTTTTAAGATTATTCAATATTCTGTTATTTTTTAACTGAAAAGCCCGCACATAGTCCTCATAAAAAGAATGATATAATTGATACTTGTCTTCATTTATTTGATCATAGAAATCTCTAAGAAATTTTTGAATTGGTATGTCTTCTTGTTCTTTTAGCTTGGGATTCCACTTAATAGGAATATAAAAGTAGAGTAAGAAATCCTCAGGAGAATACGTTGCAAATTTGTATTTTGTATGAAATAGTTTTAATTGATCAGAGTCAATATCACAAACTGTAAGATTCTTTATTTCATGAAGTCCAGCAAGAATTAATGCTATATCACTTCCTCCTGCTATTGCTAACATATTTTCCTTTTTTTCAAAAGGCATAAGTTTTTTTAAATTTAGGTATTCATTTGAATGCAAGTAAAGCATAATTTTTGGTAAAAACTTTACTTTTATATTTTTTATTATTGTTCAGTTACAAAATTTGGAATTTTTGTTGAAAAGTTTCCTTTAAAAAGTAAATATTTATAAATGAGTTCAACTATATTGAAAAATAGAGGGGGTGTTATAGATGAAAATGAATAGAGAGGAGATTAAGAAAGGAATAAAAATCGTAAACATCGTTGTTACAACATCACTTCAAAAAAATATTCAGTTGGAAAGAGTTGCAGCAAATTTACCAAATACAGAATATAATCCAGAGCAATTTCCAGGTTTGGTGTTAAAATTGAAAAATCCCAAAACCTCTGCATTAATCTTTAACTCAGGTAATGTGGTTTGTACTGGTGCGACATCACTTGAAGATGTAGAAAAATCAATTCAAGGTATAATTGAGAATTTAGCAAAGGTAAATATAATTATTGATGTTAAACCGCAGATCCAAATTCAGAATATTGTGGCATCAGGTACTCTAAATGTTCACTTTAATCTTAATGTTTTATCAATTAAACTTGAAAATACAGAGTATGAACCTGAACAGTTTCCTGGATTAGTTTATAAATTACCCGGTGCAAAGGCAACATTTTTAATATTCAGTAACGGAAAGATTGTATGTACAGGAACAAATAGTGAAAAAGGAGTTCATGAAGCAATAGACAAATTAATTGACAGATTAGAGAAATTAGATATTTGAACTTTTTCTTTTTTACCACAAAATTTAAAAAATCATAGTGTGTTATCTAAAAAATGGAAATTAACACCTTTTCAAGAATAGAAATAAGAGTAATTCAGCATATTCAAAAAATAGGAAAAAGATCAAGATTTTTTATAGAGGATTTTCCTTTTAATGAAACTGAAACAATGCGAGCATTTCAGTTCTTGAGTAATAAAGGTTTGGGAAAACTAGAAAAGGAATCAGACTCTTTCATAGAATTAACAGATAAGGGAGTTGAGATAAAAACAAAGGGATTACCAGAACAGAGATTATTGAATTTCTTAAAAGAAAAGAGAAAAGTTTCAGTAGATGACATAAATTTTTTAAGTTCTGAAGAGTTAACTGCAGCAATCGGAAAATTGAAAAAACTGAATTGTATTGAAGTAGAAAAAGGTGAAAAGATAATCCTCAACTTCAAAAATGATTTCAATTTTCCCCAAGTTAAATTTTTCGAACAACAATTTCCTATCTCTGTTAAAAATATAAGTGATTCTAAGTTGTTAGATGAATTAATTAAAAGAGGCTTGATTAGAATTGTGACAAGAAATAAATGGTTCTTTGTTCCATCTCAGGAAATATATAATATTGATTTAAGTAATGTAGATTTAATTGAAAAAATCGATAAGAACGTTATAGAAAATGAAGAATGGCTATATAAGGATTTTAGAAAGTATGATCTAATTTCTCCACTACCAAAAATCTTAGGGGGTAGAAAACATATTTTGACAGAAACTATTGAGGAAATTAAAAGGATTTGGGTTGAGATGGGATTTAAGGAGATGGATGGGGATCATATTCAAACATCTTTCTGGAATCTAGATTGTCTCTTTGTTCCTCAGGATCATCCAGCAAGAACTCTACAAGATACTCTTTTTATTGGAAGTCACAAGATCTTGAATGGTGAAATCAAAGAAAGAGAATTAATGGAAGCAATAAAAAATGTTCATGAAGAAGGTACTGTTGCAAATAGTACTGGTTGGAAAGAAAAATGGGATGAGGAAATTGCAGAACAACTATTATTGAGAACTCATACTACTGTTTTATCAGCAAGAACACTTTATGAATTAAAAAAACAAAATATTTTTGAGGGGAAATTTTTTGCAGTTGGTAAGGTTTATAGAAATGAAGCGTTGGATTGGAAACATCTATTTGAGTTTCATCAAGTTGAGGGAATTGTAGTTGGAAACGTTAACTTTAGAAATTTGATTTATTACTTGAAGATATTCTATAAAAAACTTGGATTCGAAGAAATAAGAATTGTTCCTAGTTATTATCCATATACAGAACCATCAGCAGATATAATTGTATATGATAAGAAAAGAGAAAAATATATTGAACTTGGAGGAAGCGGAATGTTTAGACCAGAGGTTGTGATTCCATTACTTGGAAAAAATGTTAGAGTATTAGCTTGGGGGTTGGGATTAGAAAGAATAATCATGTTAAAGTATGATTTAAAAGATATTAGAGAAACATATTCAAAAGATTTACAATTTTTAAGAAGTAGAAGAGTGTGAGGAAATGGTTAAAGTAGAGTTGTCAATAAAATCACTTGAAGAACTTGTTGAAGAAAGAATTGAAAAAATAATAGGAGTTTTTGAGAATATTGGAATTTCCGTAGAAGAGATCACAAAGGATGTAATAATTGTTGAAGTAAATTCAAATAGATTAGACTGGTTATGTGTAGAAGGAATTGCGAAAACATTGAGATTTTTTCTTGAAAAAGAAAAACCTCAGGAAGAGAAAATATATGATAGCCAATATACTGTAATCATTGATAAATCTGTAAAAAAAGTTAGACCCTATACTGCTTGTGCAGTAGTAGATGTTGATTTTGATGATGATCTTATTCGTTCAATTATTCAACTTCAAGAGAAACTTCATCTAACATACGGAAGAAATAGAAAAAAATTTGCTATTGGCATATATCCTGCAGATAAAATAGAATTTCCAATAACTTTTTTTGCAGAGAATCCCAAAAAAATCAAGTTTATTCCTCTCAATGAAACAAGAGAAATGAATGGATTAGAAATTTTAGAAAATACAGAAAAAGGAAAGGAGTATAAGCATCTTTTGGAAGGTAAAGAAGTTTTTCCATTTTTTAAGGATTCTAAAAATCAAATATTGTCAATGCCTCCAATAATAAATTCAGAACTTACAGGAAAAGTTACTCCTGAAACTAAAAGAGTATTTATTGAATGCTCTGGCTTTAATTTGCATTACCTAAAAAAGGCATTAAATGTTATAATTCACGCATTCTTAGTTAGAAAAGCAAAAGTTTACAAAGTAAAGGTTATTGATCCTGATAAGAGTTATGTAACTCCTGATTTTGAATGGTCTAAAATAGAGATTTCAGAAGAAATGATTGATGATTATTTAGGTGTTATTCCTAATTTAAGTTTGTTGGAGAAAATGGGATATATTGTTCTTGATAATACTGTTCTTGTTCCACCATATAGAATTGATATAATGCATCAAGTAGATATAATTGAGGATTTAGCTATAGCCTATGGTTATGATAATTTTGAACTAGAAAAAAGTAGTATAGAAACAATAGGTGAAGAATCAAGATATTCAAAAATCGAGAATAAGATTAGAGAATTGCTTCTGGGATTAGAAGCAGTTGAAGTTGTAACTTTTAATATCACAAATCAAAGCAATGTGATTGATGGAATTTCACTTTATAATTCTGTAAATCAAGAATATACTGTCTTGCGAGATAATCTTTTCTTTAATCTTCTAGATGTGGTTAAAGAAAACAAAATGTCAATCAAACAAATCATATTCGAGATTGGAAGAGTTTTTGAAAAAAAAGAAAAAAAATTTGTTGAACGTGAGAAAGTATGTGTAATGCTTTGCAATAGGGATGTTAGTGAAGCAAGACAAATTTTAGAGTACATCCTTGATAGATTTATGATAGAATATAAGTTTAAAGAATGTAATAAGTACTGGTTCGTGCCAGGCAGGCAAATCGAGGTTTTTGATTTGAATTCTGATAATCTTATAGGCACGGTGGCTGAGATTCATCCACAAATTTTGAAAGAGAAAGGAATTCCTTTTAATGTGGTTTTTTGTGAGTTTTATGTGGATGCAATTCTATATTAGGACCGGTGGTCTAGTGGTATGACACCGCCTTCACACGGCGGAGGTCGAGGGTTCAATTCCCTCCCGGTCCATCTTATTCAAAATCAATCTCAATGATATCTGTAATTACATTTCTTCCCTTTCTATCACAGAAAAAACTAAAAAGGATAGAATTTTAGCACTTAAATCTGAGCATCTCTTTGAAATCAATTCAAAACATGAACTTTTAAATAAATTAATTAAATATATCTAGAAGAATGAAAAATTAATCTAATCAACACATCGATATCTATTCTTGGACTGATAGAATAATTTTTTTTCTTTGTAAAGTATTTTTTCTGCCTCTTCTAATAATTCAGTAAATGTTTTTCCGTTTTTATTAACTGCAAAACCAAAGCTTATTCCACAATCCTTTATGC
>JAWBOS010000021.1:0-8926 GCA_038825875.1 Candidatus Woesearchaeota archaeon
AATGTAATCTACTTTTGGCCTTGTAAAACTTATCATTTTTAACAAATCTTCTTCCAAGATTGGCAAATTGTACTTTGCACATATATGTCCAATTGCAAATTCGTCAATCAACGACCTTGCCTTGCTGTAATGTAAACCGCCAATGTATATTCCAACAGGAACAGAGATCTTATACTCAAAAGTTTCAAAAAAATCTTTTAGTGCCAAGGACCATTCTTTACCATATTGTAAATTGTTCCATTCCTCTTCACTGCTTCCTATCTCTAGAAAAAGAGTGGGTTTGTTACTTTTAGGACCATGATGGGTTGCTTCTATTTCCACAGGCAAACTTGAATATTTCGAAATCCTCAAAAAGAGTTCTCTCATAACTATAGCATCAGTCATTACCAGTTCTTTATCAACACCTCCTAATCTTGCCTCTCTGAAATTACCCACTGGATGAATACTTAAGCAAGGTTTTTTTGATTCACTTGAATGTGTTGAGAGAACAAGAACTACATCAGCATCAGACTCAACATCATACCAAATCCCATCCACATCAATCTGCCTAAATATAACATTTTTAAAACTAAACTCCTTTAAACTACTGTAGATATTTATGCTTGCAGGATCTGCCAAGGAAACAATAATCTCAAATTTCATTTTTTTATCTCTAAAACCAATTTACATGAATTGCATATATCTTGTGTACTTGGTTCATTACAAATCTTGCATGTCTTAAGTTCCATATCCTTGTATAAATTTCTAAGGCTCTCCAACCTAGTAAGATGAAACTCAATTATATTCCTTTTTATCTCTCTGGAATTTTCAAAAGCATTAATAAAATCAATTACTCGATTTCTAAAACTAAAAATTGTGTATGGACATTCCTTATAGGTAACCTTTATATTATTTAAAAAAACATATAACCTAATCTCTTTTTCTGTTAACAAATACAAAGGTTTTACTCTTTTTACAAATCCCTGTCTTTTAATTCCACTAATTGGCCCAATTCTTGCTAATATAGGTATTTGATTTTTTAAAAGATTCATCAATATACTTTGAACTTCATCATCCATATTATGACCTGTAACCAAAACATCATAACCCTTGCTGTACTTATTTAAAAGATACCTCCTGAAAATACCACATACAGTACAAGGCTTTTTTTTCAATTTTTTAACCATCTCATCTAAGGTATAAGAAAATTCCTCTTTGAATGAAACTATTTTCAAATCTATTCCGAATTCGTTACAAAAATCTATCAAATCTTGCTTTGTAACTTCCCTATAATCCTTGATTCCCTCATCTATTAACAATGCATCTATATTATAGTCAAATTTTTTAAGCAAATACAACACACACAAAGAATCTTTTCCTCCTGAAGCTGCAACAACAATCCTATCTTTCTTTGAAAACAAATTAAAACGATTTATTGTATCTAGAAATGTTTTCTCAACATACTCTAAAAAATGCTCTTTACAAAAATTTTCATAAATACTTTTTCTTCCACAAAAACAATCCATTCTAACCTCCAGAAATAACAGATATCAATTTTATCTGATCTTGATTAGTAACATAATCATCTTCTGTAATAATTTCGTCATTTTTCACAACAATCACTTCTTCTGGATTCAATCCTAATTCTTTCAGAAGCTCTCTAACTTTAATCTTAATTCCTATATCTTTCTCAACCCACTGATTCTTTCTTTCTATGTATATTTTCATAGATAGATGTACATGGTAAATATTTATAAATTTTATTTACGAAGTTAATGCATTAAATCTAACAAAAAATGAAAAAATCCCAAAGCTTAACAATATGGATTGTTATTGGAACAATCTTAGCATTAATTGGTTTCATATTTCTCTTATTCTATCTTGGAAGGATCAGAGAATCTTCGAAGAATGTAGGAAATCCTTGCTTAAGCGAAATGATGACATATCCTTACGTAGAATCTCTTAAAGACATAAAATTAAAAGAATGCCAAATAAATTACATAGATCTAAATGAAGATTATCTAAAAACCATTGGTCTTGATAAAAACGATGTGGAATTTATGAGAAAATTTGAAATAAAAGATGAAAAAAGAATTAAAATCCTAAAAATATTGACAAGAGAATTTTTACAATGCTACAGAAATGCAGGAAGTGGAAATTATAATATTTTGAGCAAGATTGTAGCAAGGAAAACACCCGTATCTACTGAGATAGAAAAAGCAAATACTATTTGCTTAATCTGTGCTTCAATAAACATATCTAAAGATATTTTTGAGAATATAAAAGACAAAGAATTGAAAGATTTCAAATTTATTTCTTACTTGACATATTACAGAACTGCATCAGGTACAGCAATGGATGAACTTGAAAACACTCCATTAGGTAGAACAAAATTCTACTTAGAAGATAACTTCAACGTAAAATTTAAATCCGATGGCATTTACAATATCTTAACGGTTTTTTCTTACAATAGCGTAATTCCTAGAATAGTATTTCTTTCAGAAATACCTAAAGTTTGTGATCATGTAATGAACACAAAGTAAAATCAATAACTTTTCCCAAAATAAGCAACATAATTACTGTCATGATCACAGAATATACATTTACCTTTTTTTTCTTCTACAATAACTCTTGAAGTAACTCCATACTTTTCTTTTACCTTCTCCTCACATTCAGGATTATCACAAAAATTCACTTTTATAATCTTTCCCATTTCTAGCTTTTTTTCAAATTCCCTCAAATCTTTTGCAGAATCTAAATAACTATCAAAAAGTTTCTTTGCATTTTGATAAAGATCCTTCTTCACATCCTCAAAAATTTGGTTAATCTTTTCCTCAGTTAACTCATCCCATCCAATTGAAATTCTTTGATTGTTATGTCTTAAAACTGCTATAACCTGTCTTTTTTCAACATCCCTAGGCCCAATCTCAAGTCTCAATGGAATTCCCTTGAGTTCCCATTCATTAAACTTCCAACCAGGAGTATAATCTCTATCATCTAAGATTGGATTGAAAAGTTTTAATTTTTCTACTATTTTCTTTGCATATATCTTAGATTCTTCAGATTCCTTAAAAACTATTGGAACAACAACAATTTTATTCTTGATAAGCTCTGGATTTAGAACAATTCCCTTATTATCTGAATGAACCATAATTGCAGCTCCTATCATTCTTGTACTAATCCCCCATGATGCTTGATGAACATATTTTTTTTGATTTTTTTCATCTAAAAATGATATATCAAAAACCCTTGCAAATCCCTGTCCTAAGTAATGTGTTGTGCCTAACTGTAAAGCTTTTCCATCTGGCATAATTCCCTCTATCCCAAAACTTTTTCTTGCTCCTGCAAATTTTTCTTTTTCGCTCTTCCTACCAGCTAAAACAGGAATCAATAACAGTTCCTCTGAAATTCTCTTATAAATATTGTTTAAAACGTAAATGACATCTTTTAAAGCATCTTCTTCACAGCTATATACTGCATGAGTTTCTTGCCACAAAAATTCTCTTCCTCTCAAAAAAGGCCTTACGGACTTTGTTTCCATTCTCACAACACTACACCATTGATTATACTTTATTGGCAAATCCCTATAGCTTCTTACTTTTCTTGCAAAAACATCACTAAATAGAACTTCAGATGTTGGCCTAACAGCCCATCTTCCAGAATCAGTTTCAACCCATGCAACTTCTGGACTAAAACCATGAACATGTTCAGATTCTTTTTCAAACATCTCTTCAGGTATAAAAAGAGGTAAATAAACATCTTCAATTCCGATTTCTTGAAAAAGTTTATTAGCAAACTCTCTAATTCTTTCCCAAGCATAAATTGCTGGAGGATAATAATATATACATCCCTTTACAGGACTATAATCTGCAAATCCTGCTTTTACAATTACTTCACTAAACCAATCTCCTAATGAATCTTCTTTTTTTATCGTTATGCCTAATGTTTCCCTACCATTCATATTTTTGCTATTCATAGTTCTAAGAATAAAAAAACCATTTATAAATTTTTGTTTTGATCCTTCTTTACAACCAATTCTTTAAACAATTCATCCAAATACTCCATATCCTCTTCAGGAATCTCAAAATTCAAATCAAAATCCTCCTTAATATGATCAGGATTTTGAGATCCTATAATTGGTATTGCTCCTTTCTGTTGAATCCATTTTAGTGAAATCTGTGCGATTGTTCTATTGTGCTTTTTTGCCACTTTTTCAATATAACTCTTAAAGGGTTCCATAAATACGTCTCCATAACTTAGCGGTCTATAGGCAAAAAATTTAACCTTTTTTAACTTACAGAGAGCCAGAACATCCTCAAACCATCTATAAACTAAGCTATACTCATGTTGATGTGCATAAATGCCATAGTTTATTGCCTCTAAGGTTTGCATGTAATCAAAATTGCTAACTCCATAATACCTAATTATTGATTTCTCTTGAAGTTTTTTCATTGCTTGAATTGTATGGCTCAGTGGAACCACTGGATTTGGAATGTGTATCAAGTAAAGATCAATATATGTATCTAATTTTTTAACAGATTCGATTGCAGCATGAATCAAATCTTTGTACATGAGTTTATTGGGGCTAACCTTGGTTATCAAGAATATCTTTTTTCTATCACACATTTTAAGAACCCTTCCAACCATATCCTCATTCTGATAAGATTCAGCAGTATCTATTATTCTATAACCAACCTCAATTGCATACTTCAAAATCTGTTCCCCTTTTTCTCCAAACAATCTGTAAGTACCAAAAGCGATCATTCAAAGAAGAAACAATTCCGATTTTAAAAAATTTTTTAAAGTAGAAAAACAATAAATGTTTATGAACCTCTATAAAATAATCGATTCGTATTTTGATTTTTATGCCGAAATAATATTAAAAATAAGAACCCTTCTTAAAAAAAGAGCAAAAAAAAGAAAAGAACTTGAAGAAATAATAAGGCACAAGGACAAGATCATCCAAAAACTAAGAGAGGAAAATCAGAAGTTATTCAACATCTTACAGAAGGTAATGGAAGAAAACATAACCCTTAAAAAAGAAAAATACAACTATACAAATAACATAAAAAATGAAATTGAACAATAAGGCACAAAGCGAGCACATTGACGAAATGATGGCTCTTTTGATATTTCTACTTTTCATTTTTCTAACTGTATCTGTAATCGTTTATCTTCTTAGAAGTGAACCTTTCTTAACAATAAATCAAGATTTTATAAAAGGTGTTTATAATTCCTTGAAAGAAGAGATAGAAATAAATTACTGGTTTGTTTATGCACCCCAAGCCCTAGGTTATGATATAATTAAACTACCCGTGAAAAACAAAACATTCACAACAGATTTTCCATTTTACAAAGAAAATGACACAATTTACCTATTAGCAGACATTTCTGAAAGAAACATCATTGAGTTGATTTACTTACCCTCTGAGTTAGAACCTAAATCAAAACCATTTCAGAGCACTTTTAGTTGTATTGATAACATTTGTAGATTGTTTCAATCAAATTTAATCTTTATCTTCAACAGAAATTTACTTAAAGAATTAAACTTCCAAGGCTTTCCTTTGATAAAAGATTCAATATTCTACCAAGATCGAGCAATCTTATTCATTCAAAACACAACAACAGAAAACAAAAAATTATTTCACACATATAGAGCACATAATTTGCTAATAAGCATTGATTCCATAATAAAAAACAATAACAATAAACTAACAATTGAATTAAATAAAATTCAAAAAAATGTCCCATACACAGATATAGAAATAGAATTCTTGCTTGCAAATTTTGAGAGATTTACCTCTTCAAAGTATTTAAATTATGAAATTGATTACGAAAGAAGTAAATTATTAAATCAAACAATTTGTCTATCTGATTATTCAAAATACATTGTGTTTCCTGTAAATTACACAAATACTTCCAACATTCTGATCTTTGCATCTGTTGATGAATTCAACCTTACTCTCTGTTTTGATGAAAATGAAAATTTAAAGCTAAGAATACTCTTTAGAGTGAATGACACAAAAACTCTAACCATAAACCTACAGAATTCAACATATGATTTCAATATAGACACACACAGATACAAAATTATTGAAGGAATGCCCATAAAAAGACAAGTTCTAAGTGAAAAAAAAGCAGAACAATTTTTTAGAAATCCAACTATGATGCTAGAATACAGAGATGTAATAATAAGTGATGAATTTGGAAAAATTCTTTATTCTCTGGGAAAAGAAACTTTAAGAAATGTTAAAGTTGAAACATATATGGAAAAGATGCTCTTAGACAAACAAGATTTTTCAATTATTCCAGTTTATGTTTCGTTCCTTGAGTGGACAGAATGAAAAAAGGTTTCATAAAAACACTTGAAACTGTAGCAGCAGGAATTTTATTAGTCTCAATACTCATAGTAGCATTAAATGCTTATCTAATCTCAAAAAGACCTGATGAGAAGATTCATATATCTAAGCTAATTGAAGAGGATTCTTTTAGAAATGCTATCCTAACAAACAATATTACTGAAGCAAATAGAATCTGTAACTTTTACTATGAGAAGTTAAATCTGAATTGTACCATCTATATCACAGGCATTAGAATGGAATTTTTCCAAGATAAATCTGACTATATTTATAATATCTTCATAAGTGGAAATTTTACAGAGTATAATCCTAGAGTTGTAAGAGTTGCTCTAAAGCGCACAAGAAGATAAATTTTATAAGTGTAGAAAACAGAGATATAATAAACAAAATTAAAAATTAAAAAATTAATTAACAATGACCTATTATGTACCTGAATGGGAAAAAGAATTCCAGGAATTGTTAGATAAACAGAAAAGCGCTGAGTTGGAAATAGACAAAAAACTTGAAGAGCCAATAATAAGTACTGGAAGAATTGGTATGACTATCACTGAAGGGCAGCATGCTGGTGGAGATTTTATTAAAACATTAGCAAGTGCTGCAAGAAAAGGCGCTACAAAGGTAGAGTTAGCATTAAATCAACAAGCAGGTATAGGTTATGGTGCTGAAGGCTATGGAAAAACTAAAAGACAAGAACTTAAAGAACTAAGTTTTGCAACAGGAGTTGAAATAAGTAGCATTCATGTACCTACTGAGTATGAAGGTTTTTCAGGAGTAGATATAAGAAATGAAAGAATTAGTGAAGAAAAGATTCAGCACTTTATGAAAAAAGTAGAAAATGCACTTAAATTTGCAGCAGATACAATGCCTAAGAAAATTGATTCAAAAAATCCCACAGATGGAATAAGCATTGTTGTACATGTAGGAGAATTTCCAGGACAGCAAAAAATAAAACCTTTGCAAGAGGTTTATGAGGAAGAAGAAAAGAAATTTGGCAAATTTGTTGTTTATAAGGATAATCCATACTTTCTCGTTGATACTGAAACAAAAAGGATCATTTCATTCTCTGAAAATTTAAGAGTACCTTTAGCTCTAGAAAATTTTAAACTTGAAAATGGAAAAATCCAATTTTTTGAGCCATGGGAAAATGGAAAACCAGTCGTTGAAACTTTTTCTTTTGGAGATTTCAAAAAAGTATGTGAAAATCTGAAAAATTCCGGAATTGAATATATAAAAAAAGCAGAAGATGAAAAATATCAAGCTCTAGCTGCAAAAATCGCAAATTTAGCTGAAAATTTGAAGGAAAAAGGAATTATTAAAAATGAAAATGAAGTGTATGAAAAACCACATTGGGTTCTAATGCTATTAAGTAATGAAAAAGAAGAAAAAGAGGCTCTTTCAAAAATCAAAGAAATGGAACGAGAATACGAAGAAATTTTACTAAGAATAAAGAAAATCGAGGAATACAAAAGAGTATATCAACAATTTATAGAGTATGGAAAAAAAGCCGGTCAATTGGATGATCCAGCATTTCGTGCATTACTAACTGTTCAAAGAAAACTTCAAACAGAACTACATCCAATCCCTTTAGAGGAAATCCAAAGTATTGAATATTTAGAAAAATTAATCAAAGATCTTAAAACTGAAGCAAGCAGAAGATATGAAGCAATGATCAGTTTTCAAGAAGAATTAAAAAGACTAGAAGAAAGAAAGAAAAAAATTAAGCCTCTTGAAGATTATGCACTTGAAAAGAGTATTAATACGCTTGCTCAAATGGGATTAAAGGCAATGGAATATACTCAAAAGAATAACCTAAGTAAACCACTCTACATAGCTCCTGAAAATTGGGTTCCTGAAAGTGGCTTTGGAAGTCATCCTGAGGAACTGCTTTTCTTAGTAAAAGAAGCAAGAAAAAAGATGACTGAAATGCTCACAAGCCCTACCATTGAAGTAAATGGCCAAAAAATCAATAATCCCTATTACATTCCCGATAAAAACAAAGCAGAAGAATTAGCAAAACAACACATAAAATTAACATTAGATACCGAACATCTTGCTCTGTGGAAAAACTATTTCCTAGCAAATAATCCACAAAAGTCTGACGAAGCTTTTATCGAATGGTTCAAAGAAAAGGTAGAAAAATTAATCAAGGAAAATGTGATTGGAAACGTACATCTAGTAGATTCCTTTGGAGGACATTCCCAATTACCGCCAGGAGAAGGTGAGTTACCACTTAAAGAAATGGTTAAAAAATTAATAGAAGCTGGCTACAAAGGACCAATTAGCTCTGAAGGTTTTGGAGATCCCGATGAACAACTATTTGCAGCATGGAGAAATATCGCTAATGCTGTATATTTTCGTGCTAATCGTGGCGTATCGTGGCAAGATATTGATTGGGACAATGTGTATCATAAGTATAGAACAGGAACTTATGGCCATAATCTAAACCTTCTTATTTCAGATGACTGGAAATTCTGGAGCGGATTGCCGTTAGAATGAGTATTCTAGTCCGATAGATCCTTAGAAAAATTATTTAATTTTTCAACTCGCTTCTCTAACAATTCTAATCTTTTCTCTAAATTAGTCAAATC
>JAWBOS010000022.1:0-7429 GCA_038825875.1 Candidatus Woesearchaeota archaeon
CCTGTATAATGTGTTCTTATTTTTGTAATGATTCACAAAAATTTTTCGGGAATTATAGGAGGCAATACGATAAAGGAACTTATGGAAAGTTTGAGAACAAACTGTGGAAATGGAATTAAGTTTATGATACAAAATTTGAAAGCCCTGAAAATACTTTTCTATTTAAATCTTCCAAATATCGATGAAACTTCATAATAAGCTTCAGAATTTCGGAACCTTCATTACTAGGAAAGTTTTAGATGTTAATTTTTAGGTATATTTATTGCGTAGGATTGGATTTTTATTTGCGAGGTCTGATACTTTCTGTTATGTTAAATAAAATCGGAATTAATTTTTCTTTAACCTGAATCTTGCAGGAAGTCTCAATCTATAGGGTGGAGATGAATTGCAAATACTTGAGTCAGTTTCGGATTATAATTATATGTAATCCTGATAACCAAAGGGTTGTCAAGGGTGGTAGGGCTGGGACGGCCCGAGCTGTGGAGAGGCTTATAGCATCGTTGAAGCAGGAAGCTCCATCTTCTATAAGATGGAGTAGTTCACTTTTATCTTCTGGAGAGTGTTTTTTATTTCGTTTTCTGTTTCTTACCAAGTGAAAGATGTTTAGATATTACTTTTTAACCTAGGTAGCACCTAGATCAAAGACAACCTTTTTAAAAATTTCTTCAAGCATACAAAAAAGTACAAAGAAAAATCACAGAGTACTGAGCATGTAAAGCGTTAAAATCTCTGAATCTAAAAATACAATTTCTGTATATACTGTTAGTTTTTCCTGATTATTAGGGTTTTCTAATTTGAACTTTTGCTTTGTTGTAGATCAAATAGGTTCAAACAGATAAGTGAGAAAAATAAAAAATAACATAAAAAGAAAAACGAAGTTTTAAGATTTCATGAATCGATAGTTAGAAAAAATTTTTCTAATTTCAGGAATTGATTTTTTATTTTAACTTTGCGAAAACTTCTATATTTGCTTCTCTACCTAAAATATATGCGAGCAATCCTATTGCAATTTTCACAATTCTGAAGATGTTTGCATTAAATTCTGCTGGTAGTCTTATCCAGAAATCCTTTCTATCATAAGTTCTTATTTTTAGTATTTCAAAACCATTAGGAGATAAGATTTTTCTTAGGCTTTTTTCAGACCAGAAGAAAGGGTGTTGTAGAGAGAAATATCTGCTTTTTACAGGGGTTTTGAGCATGTACCTTAAGATATCGTATATGTTCTTGAATTGATTTGGAACTTCCATAACAAGAATTCCTCCTGGTTTCAGAAGCTCTTTTACTTTGTCTAAAGCTCCTTTAGGGTTAGTAAAATGTTCAAATACGTGATTCATATGGACCACATCAAATTTTATTTTTGATTGGAATTCAAAAAGTGTTGAGAATACAGCATCTAATTTATATTTCTCTTTTGCTACTGATACTGCATGTTCTGATACATCTATACCTAATGCATTCAATCCAATTTCTTTTGCACATTTTAGAAAAGTTCCATATCCGCAACCAACATCAAGTATGTTTATATTCTTTTTGCCCAGAAGCTTTATAATCTTTTTGATTCTATTTTTAAAGTAGATTTCATCGGCTATTGATGATAATCTTCTATCAAAACGTGAAAGTTCTTTGACATAAAATTCTTCAAAATAATCTTGAGAATAGAATTTTTTGTATTCATTATCATCCATAAAAGGATAAAGCCATCTGAGATCACAATCTTTACATACAAGGATTTTCTCATTTTCAAGATTTAGAATATACTTAGCAATCTTATCTTCAGTTCGTGAATCTTTCTCGCATATAACACATTTTTCAAGATATATCATGGTGTAAAAAATAGTGATTGTGGTACAGACTTTGACTTTTATGGGAATTTCTTTTTAGCTACTTGTGAATCTTTTGTAATTTATCATTTCTTTTGTAGAAATTATGAAAAGGTATCTTATCGCATATGAAGGGCATATTGGAGAAAATAGGTAGAGATTTTGTGATTTATGGATTAAGCGATGCTATTCAAAGGTTAATAAATTTTCTGCTTTTACCATTGTATACGATGACGTTCAGTCCTTCAGAATATGGAATTTTAGAAATCCTAATAGTGTTTGGTAGTTTACTTTTGATTTTGTTTGATCTTGGACTTATATTGGCCCAGAGTTTCTATTTTTATCAAATTGGGGATCGAGCAAAGGTAGTTTCCACAGTGTTTTTTCTAAGAATTTTATGGAGTTTTTTTCTTTTGTTTATCTTATATATGCTTTCTCCCTTCTTGAATACCGTAGTTTTCGGGGGCATTATAAATAGAACTTGGCTATTTATTCTTTTTTTTAATGCTATGTGTTTTGCAATTTTAAATCAAATAATAGAAATATATCGCTTGAATTTTAAACCTCTGTCATTTTTCTATATGTGGATTTTATTCACTTTCTTTTCTATTTCGATGATATTGTTTTTTTTGTTTGTATTCAAAATGGGACTTTTGGGATACTTGATTGGATATCTTATCGGAACAATAATTACTTTGGGAATATTATTGTGGAGAAACAGAGAGTATATAAAGTTGCACATTGATAAAAGTTTGATGAAGGAATTTTTAAGATTTTCTTTACCACTTTTTCCAGGGAATTTACTGGTTTTTCTTATGACTGTTATCGATAGGCTTTTATTAGCAAAACTTTCGAATCTAGCTGATCTTGGAATATATGCAGTGGGTTTGAAATTTTCTATGCTTGTTTATATTTTTTCTGATTTATTCACAAAGTCATTAAACCCATATATTTTAAGCAAAATAAAAACGGAGGAAGGTTTAAGAATTCTAAGAGATCTTGCAGGGATATACGTTTTTATTGTAGGAGCTGTATCGGTTATAATCACTGTAGTATCTCCTTTTATAATAAGGGTTTGGCTACCTGAGGAGTATTTTATCTCATATAAATTTGTAGGAATTCTCTGCATTAGTATGTCTCTTTGGGGTTTCAGCTATTTTCCATCTGTAGGTTTATGGAAAGAACAGAAGACGAAATTTCATTCATTTAGTGTTATTTTTGGTCTTGTGATAAATATTCTGATGAACTATATACTTATAAAAAAAATTGGAGCATTGGGAGCATCTATTGCTGCACTGGCTGGAAATATCTGCTTTGTGATAATGCTTTCTATATTTTCAGAGAATATATCTGGAATAAAGCTTAGATACAGAGTGATTATAACTTCTTTCGTTATATCCTGCATTTTAGTCATGTTAATTCAAATTTTTTGGCTAAATTTTTGGAGCTTTTTAACTCCATGATTTTGAAAACTTTGTATTTTTTGGTTCAGATTTTACTTTAGTCAAAAGTGTTTTATGTTTAGATTTTTATTGTTTTTGGTTTTGCAAATATCTTGATTTTGTAGATATCATGGTTGGTAAAATTTTTCTGATCATTGAAAAGATAATTTGTATCTAATGAAAGTATTTTTCTCTATCATAATTATATTCTGCAATCAATCATTTTGTAAGAAACTTGCAATGGGTAAGTGAACGCTACCTTCTGCTTGGGTTTTGAAAACTTCATATTTCTCCAGAGATTGGTGAATCTAAAACCTTTCTGTAAAATGGGATTCTAATCATTCTGGAGCATTTTAGGAGATTGTTGATTTAGTATAAGAATTTTTTCCTATATAAGTATCTCTATGAAGTTCAAATGTACTTTATCTTATTCAGAAAATTTCAATTGCTTTAAGTTTTTCGGATATTACCTGATTTATATGCATAAGGATAATTTGCTGATTTTGTAATATCTACTTACACAAAATATTTAATTTTTACTCTACGGTATTTATCATATATTTTTGATACACAGCAAGTTATTTTTAAATTAATGAAAGAGAAAATTATATATCAAATTTTTCTGCTTTTGACATCAATGTTTTATTATTTATTCTGAATATCTATAATTCTGCTATTTATATGTTTTGGCAAATACCTTTCGCTAAATATTTTCTGATCTATATTATCCAGTAGTTTGCTTAGACTTTCTTACTCCGATGCTGAGTATTGTTTTAAGGTTTATCTTATGTATTTGTTGCTGTTCATTTCGTCGGTCCAAGATCTGATAGATCCCATCAAATGGTAGAAAATCCCTGTTAAAAATCTTATGTGAGTTCAAAGTACCCTCAATATCTTGGAATCTTCCCTTACATTAAAAACTACTAGGATTATACATAGATTTTCTATAATCGCTTAATTCAAATTTATCGATATTTTATCTCCTCATATTATTATACTTAAAAGTGGAGATTGGATGTGTAGTTTTGAATTGGAATAACTACGAAGATACGAAAGAATGTCTAAGTTCAATATTGTCAAGTGGGGGAAGAGTCAAGAAGAATGTAGTTTTGGTTGATAACTTTTCGACGGATGACTCTTATGAAAAACTTAAGAGAGACTTTGGTAAAGAGATACATTTTCTTAGGAATGATGAAAATAGGGGATATGCAGGAGGAATCAACTCTGGTATAAGATACATTCTGAAGAATTTTAGCTGTAGATACATAGTTGCTTTTAATAACGATCTTACCGTTCCTGAATATTTTTTCGACGATATTACAGAGATTGCCATTAGGAATGGTGTTGATATAATCTCACCTGTTTTTTGCGATTATTGGACAAAAGAGGTGAAATTCGAGGGAGTAAGTGGATTTATTAAGCCTTTTCTTCATCATATAGAGATAAGGGGGAACTATGGTAAACTTGACTGGTGGCCGGCAGAGGTAATTATGGGAGCAGCTATTATGTTCTCGATTGAATTTTTAGAAAATGAGCTCTGGTTTTATGAACCTTTCTTCCTGTATTGCGAAGAAGATGAAATATGCGTCAGGGCAAAAATGAAGGGCTACAAGGTCGGAGTATGTGGTAATACAGTGGTCTATGATAAGGGTAAGATGAGTATAAAAACAGGAAAGCAGAAAAAAGAAGATGCAATCTACTTTACTGTAAGAAACAGGTTCATTCTTGCAAAACTACTAAGAAGGTATGGATATTTGGCGGGATGGGAACTATCAGTGTTTAATATCTGTTTCCCTATAGCTTGCTTTTTATTCTCTTTATTAAATTCGAATATTTCAAAAGCAGTTATTAGAGGTGTAAAAGATGGCCTTAGGACAGAAATAAAATCACACTATGTTTATGGAAGATAAATAGGACCTAAAGTTTTTATAACAATATTTCTCATTCCAGATTTTATCCATACCATTCTTATGACTTCTAGTGTTGTAAATAGTATTATTTCAGCTATAGATGGTGTCTTTTTAATTGATGGAGTGCATTCCAAATTTTTCAAGCTTTCGAGAATCTTTTTAATCCTATTCATATATGTATGCTTTTCAAGAACTTCTCTCATCCCAGAATGAGCTATTTTTTCTCTTTCTTCTTCATTTTTAAGGTAATATCTTATCTTTTCAAGCATTTCATCTTCAGATGAAAATACAACTATTTGGTCTTCTTTAAAAATATCTTTTCTTCCATCAAAATCTTCTGATAGCATGAGGGAACCTGCACACATTCCTTCAAAAACCCTCATATTTAAGTCAAATCTCTTATTTATGTTCAAAACAATTTTTGCTGATGAGTAAATTTTCCCTATATTTTGGGGATCTGATTGTCCAAAGAAAATTTTTAGACCTTCATTCTCAAGGATATTTTTTATTCCGATTCTCCTTTTGTCTAATGAACCGACGAAAGCTAAATCGTAAGTCTTATTTGCTGATTTCCGACTGTGAAATTTAGGATAGCAGGCAAGTGGCAGCCATTCAACCTTCTTTTTAGGGGATGACAACTTTTCTGCAAAAGTTTTCTGTGCACAAAATACAATGTCGAAATATTTTGACATGATCATATCAAGATGGAATGAAAAGGGGGTGTCTATAAGCCATAGCACCGATGGCGAAAGGGATGGTGGGAAAAAATAGTGAGAAGAATCATCAACACAGATGTAAGCAAAATATTTATCTTTTATTTTGTCTTTTATCAAGTATGCCAAAAATGGAGAAAAGTTATCAACTTCAAAGCCAAGTTCTTTAAAAGTATAATAAACATAGAAACCTGTGTTCAAAGCCAAGTTCTTTAAAAGTATAATAAACATAGAAACCTGTGGAACCTTTTTGGTTATTACAAAAGAGGGCGATTTTATTATTCTTCATATTTTTATATATTTATTTTTCTGACATTTATTTTGTTTTGGGATTCAGAAGATTTCGGATGGTAAGATTAATACTTCCGTAGAATTCTTATGTATATTTGTTTTTCTGGTTGCCTTTATTGTAATTAATAAATAGTAAATTCAGAATTCCCAGATTTTTGAAGAATTTTAATGTCTTATAGGCTAAGTTACAGAAAGGTGTAAAATCGCGAAGATGGAGATTTAATTTATATAAAAAAATCTTGAGAATGTAAAAATTTATTCAGAATTATCAAACGAACATCTATATAGGACTGAAAGGAGAATTTGGTTTCTGTCTTGTTTGCTTGAAATCAAAAGATTATCCATAAAGGTTAGATTAGAATGAGAAAGATTTTAACTTATGTATCTATATTCTCTTTAAATCTTCAAGAATCCCGAATTTTTTCATTTTGTTTTGTCAAATGGGGAAAGTGGATATAATTGATAGCTTTATTAATACCAAATGATCCAAAAAGCTCCTGTAATATTTGCGCTCTAAGAAAAATTCCATAAACTTTTAGCTTATTGAAATTGTTATAATATATTTATTTATTTCCATTTGATCTGCTATCTTGGAAATTTACTGTTTTGAAGCATGTATGATAACTTACTCCAGATGATTTATGAGATCTTTATTTCTTTTATAATTTGAACTATTTTTGGCATAGCTGAGGAGAATGATTCGCTTATGTATATATCTGAGTCGAAGCTCTGCTGATTTGGGTTTATTTCTATAATTGTTCCGTTCTTGCTTTTGACTATTTGTGGAATATAGGCAGCAGGATATACAACGCCGGAGGTTCCAACAACTATACAGCAATCGGCTCTTCTCGCTTCTTCAAAGGCAACATCTATGTTATGCACGGGTTCTGTGAAAAATACAACATCAGGGCGCATTATCCCTCCACATTTGCATCTTGGAATTACATTTTGGAAGAACTGGAGTGCTGTATCAATGTCTCCACCTTCGAAATATTTTGCCCTTTCGGAGAATGATCTTGCAATTTCATTGACTTGAGTTTTACTGAGATTTTCCCTTTTGTTGCAATTGATACATCTGAATTTTGTGATGCTACCATGAACTTCTATTACCCTTTTGCTTCCACCTTCCTGATGGAGAGAATCTATATTTTGAGTTATTACCGCCTTTAATATCCCAAGTTCCTCAAGTTCTGCAAGAGATATATGTCCCTTATTTGGTTTTGCTGCAAATAGTGTATTTAGGGCTGATATCA
>JAWBOS010000023.1:0-6929 GCA_038825875.1 Candidatus Woesearchaeota archaeon
TAATACAGGCAAGGATTTTATCTATAGAGATAACTTCAAAGAACCATTAAAAGATTATCTTGAAAAGACAGGGCAGATTGACAGTGAAGGTAAGAAACTTACAACAAATACAGAAGCAAGCGGAAGGTATCACTCTGACTGGCTTAATTTTATCTATCCAAGATTATTTTTAGCAAGGAGTTTATTAAGAGATGACGGTGTAATTTTTGTAAGTATAGATGACAATGAAGTTCACCATTTAAGAATGATAATAGATGAGATTTTTGGGGAAGAGAATTTTGTGGGAAATATTGTTTCTATGCTTAATCCAAGAGGTAGACAATCAATGGAATATTTAGCTGTAACTCATGAATACCTTATATGTTATTCAAAAAATATTAACTGTTTAGAAATAGGATTAAGACCCCTAACTGAACAGCAATTAAAAGAATATAGAGGAGTTGATGAGTACGGACGGAAATATAGATTAATTGGTTTAAGAAAACGAGGAGCTGCGGCAAGAAGAGAAGATGTACCCACTCTTTTTTATCCAATTTATTATAACCCAAATACAGGAGAAATTAACTTGGAGAGAAAGTTCCCAGAAGATATAGAGATATTACCTAAAATGGAAGATGGAACTTTTGGAAGGTGGAGATGGTCAAAGGATAAGATTGAAAAAAATAAAGATGTTTTAATTGTAAAAAAAGTTAAAAGAAAAATAGGTATAGAAGAATTTGACGTTTTCGAAAAAGACTACTTAAATAATGAAATAGGGCAAAACAAAACGAAATATAAATCTATTTGGATTGATAAAAACTTTAATTATGAAAGAGGAACCGAACTTATACGGGAAATATTTGGTAAAAAAGTTTATGATTATCCTAAACCTTTAGAATATATAAAGGAAATAATAAAACTATCATCAGCGAATACCACTGATCTCATTCTCGACTTCTTTGCCGGCTCTGGGACAACCGGGCATGCGGTCTGGGATTTAAACAAAGAAGATGGTGGTAATAGAAAGTTTATCCTTGTTCAATTAGATGAAGAAGTTGGTGATGAAGAGATTAAAAAAGAGTTTCCTACAGTTGCTGATATTTGTATTGAAAGATTAAGAAGGGTATCAGAAAAATATAAAAAGGAGATTGCCACGCAACCTTCGGTTGCTCGCAATGACAGTAGTGTGCAGGATTTTGGATTTAAGGTTTTTAAACTTGATAAGTCAAACTTTAACTTAAAAGATGAGTTTGAATTTGACCCATCAGAAGATAAGGAAGAGTTAAAGAAAAAATATCTTGAATGGCTTGGAATGTATGTTGAGCAACCATTAATTCTTGGCTGGAAAGAAATAGATGTTATTTATGAGGTTATGCTAAAAGAAGGACTAAACTTAAATTCTAAGATTGAAAAAGTGAAACTCAAAAATTGTGAATTTTATTATGTTAAAGATGAAGAGCAAAATCTTGATTTTTACATTTACCTTAAAGATGAAATTGATAAAGACACAATTGAAGAAATAAGAACTCCAAAATATAAAGGCAAGATGTTTGTTTTCCTGGATAATGCATTAACTGATAGCGATAAGATAAATTTAAGTGTGTTTGTAAGGTTAAAGGTGATATGAAAAAAATTAAAAAATTATCCACTCCAAATCTTTTTGATAAAATTGCTGGTTTAATTGAACAGGCAAGAAGAAAAGTTGCTACTACAATCAATCAGGAAATGGTTTTACTTTACTGGAATATCGGCAAGACAATTAAAGAAGAAATAATGAAATCAAAAAGGGCAGAGTATGGTAAGCAAATTGTCTCCACACTGGGGAGAGAATTAACAGAGAAATATGGAAGAGGATATTCTCCACAAAATCTCTGGTATATGATTCAATTATATGAAGAATATCCAATTCTCCAATCACTGCTTGGAGAATTAGAAGGATTAAGTTGGACTCATATTATACTTCTTTTACCCATCAAAGATAAATTAAAACGAAAATTTTATGCAACATTATGTTTAAAAGAACACTGGAGCACACGGACTCTTGAAAATAGAATTAAAACTATGCTTTATGAAAGAACTGCTTTGTCTAAACTTCCTGAAAAAACCATTGAGATGCAACTGAAAGAATTGAAAGAAGAAGACAAGATGACACCGGAATTGGTTTTTAGAGACCCTTATGTTTTAGATTTCTTAGAACTTTCTGATACATATAGTGAAAGGGATTTAGAGAGCGCAATTTTAAACGCATTGGAAAAATTTATTCTTGAATTAGGACGAGATTTTTATTTTGTCGCAAGACAGAAAAGAATTACGCTTGATAATATTGATTATTATATTGATTTACTCTTTTATCATAGAAAATTGAAATGCTTTGTTGTGATTGACTTAAAACTTGATAAATTCAGGGCAGAGTATAAAGGGCAGATGGAGTTATATCTCAGATACCTTGAAAGATATGAAATGGATAAGGATGAAAACCCTCCTGTTGGCATTATACTTTGCACAGAAAAAGGAAAACAGCAGATTGAATTATTGTTTTTACCAGAAGATAGAATAAAGGTATCTGAATATCTAACAAAACTGCCACCAAAAGAAGTATTTGAGGAGAAATTGCGTAAAGCATTGTTAACTGCTCAATTAAAATTGGAGTATAAAAAGGATAAATAATATGCTGAAACTAAAATTTGACCCAAAGTTAGATTTTCAAATTGATGCAATAACATCAGTTGTTGATATATTTAAAGGGCAAGCCAAAAGACCTCTTGATTATACTTCCCAAATTATTCCTAATTTATTAGACCTACCAAAAGAAAAAATTTTAGAAAACTTACAAGAAATTCAAAAAAGAAATGGACTTGAGTTATCTAAGATTGAAGATTTAACAGAACCCTATAATTTTACTATTGAAATGGAGACAGGGACTGGAAAAACTTATGTTTATCTACGGACTATTTTAGAACTAAATCAGAGATACGGATTCAATAAATTTATTATTGTAGTACCATCTGTGGCAATCAAAGAGGGAGTGTTAAAAACACTTGATATTACAAAAGAGCATTTTAAACAAGTTTACGATAATCTACCTTATACATATTTTTCATATAAGTCAGATAATCTTGTAATGGTAAGAATGTTTGGACAGGATACAAATCTGCAAATTATGGTGATAACAAGAGACGCTTTTAACAAAGACATAAATATTATTCACAATATTCACGATAAAATGGGTGATAAACCGATTGAAATTATTAAAAAGACAAGACCTATTGTTATTCTGGATGAGCCACAAAAGATGGGTGGAGAAGCAACGCAGTGGGGGATAGAACAATTAAATCCTTTATTTGTTTTAAGATATTCTGCAACTCATAGAGATATTTATAACCTTGTTTATAAATTAACTCCCTATGATGCTTATAATCTTGGGTTGGTAAAAAAGATTGAGGTTTTATCAATTACAGAAGAAGGTGACCCAATGAGTAAAAAAATAATTTTAGAAAGAATAGATTCAACATCCGGTGGACTAAAAGCAAAGATCAAAGTATTTGTGAAAGAAAAAGAAGGTATAAAATTAAAAACAATAACTATAAAACACGGGGATAATTTATCAAACAAAACAAATAATTCTTATTATGATGGTTTTATTGTCAGCGAAATAAATAAAGGTAGTGGTTATATCTCCTTTTCTAATGGCATAAAAATTTACGAAGGAAAGTCATCAATAGATGAAGATGAGGTTATCCGTATTATGATACGGGAAACAATAAGGGAACATTTAGAAAAAAAGAGAAAGTTAAATCAGCAAGGGATTAAAGTGTTAAGTTTATTTTTTCTAAATAGGGTTGATGATTATCTATTAGAAGATGGTATTGTTCGTCGGTTGTTTGAAGCGGAGTTTAATAATTTAATTCAAAATGGATATAAAGTATTTTCAAATTTGGATGTTAAAAAAGTTCATAGCGGTTATTTTTCAAAAATGAAAAAAGAAAAAAGTATTGAAGAAGATGAGTCCGCATATGATTTGATTATGAGAGATAAAGAGAGATTACTTTCGTTAGAAGAGCCTGTTGAGTTTATTTTTTCTCATTCTGCCTTACGGGAAGGATGGGACAACCCTAATGTATTTAATATTTGTACGCTTGCATACTCTACATCAGAAATCAAAAAAAGACAGGAAATCGGCAGAGGTTTAAGATTACCAGTTGACCAAAATGGTAATAGAATTCAGGATAGAGATATAAATTTATTAACTGTGATAACAAATGAGAGTTATAAAGAATATTTAGAAACACTACAGACAGAATATAGAGAGGAAGTTGGTGAAGAAGCACCACCTGTTGAAGAAAGAAGACAAAGAGTAAAAATAAAACTAAAAAGTGATGTTCTTCAGGGAGATTTGTTTAAAAATCTATGGAACAGAGTTTCCCCTAAAGCAAAATATATTGTGAATATAGATTATAGTAAATTTACTAACCAAACTTTGAATGAAATACAAAAAATTGAAGTAAAAGAACCGGAAATAAGCATTAAAGAAGTTAGTGTTGAAAAGATTAAACCAGAAAAGATAGAGGAAGAATTTAGGAGAGAGGCATCGGAAAAAATAGAGATAAAGAAAGTTTTTAATCTTATATCATACATTGAAAAAGAGACTAATTTAACTAAAAGGACAATATTTAATATATTAAGTGGCTCTAGTAATCTTGCTCTTTTATTTTTAAATCCTCAAAAATATGCAGAAAAGATTGTAGAAGTTATTAAAGAATGCAAAAAGTCATTTGAGGTTGATGGTATTAAATATATTGATTTGGGAGAAAGATATGATGTAAGTCTTTTAAGGGAAGATATAACCAGTTATAATAATTACGTATTTAAAGTTCAAAAATCAATCTATGATGGAATAATTAAAGAGTCAAACATAGAGGAAGAATTTGCGAAGGCATTGGATAGCGATTCGCGAATAAAATTGTTTGTGAAATTGCCTGACTGGTATGTAATAGAAACACCCGCAGGAAATTACACGCCTGATTGGGCAATTGTAGTAGAAAAAGTTAAAGATGGTATACCTACAGAAAAAATTTATTTTGTAGTTGAAACGAAAGGAACTAATAATATTTATGAGTTAAGACCTGATGAACAAATTAAAATAAAAAGTGCAATAAAGAGATTTGAACTTATAGAAAATTCAAAGTTTGTAGCACCCATTAAGGACTTTGATAGTTTTGACAAAGAACTATAAAATGAAAATTTTTCTACTTCCTATCGAAAAAGAATTTGGGGCTCACCTATGAAAAAACTGCATCTCCAAGCGGAGCATATATTAAGTTGCTAAATTAAGCAAAGAAGAAAAATGGGAAACACTGGGGGTCAGATCTCTACTTTCTACATTAAAAATTTTAAAAAACATTTTCCCCCACTTACGAACTGGCATAAATCTTAATTCTTAACACCTTTTACAAATCCCAATTTCTATATATAATCCCCACGGATGATTATTTTAATGGGAAATACTACAAAAATGCCTTCCCCATTTGCCTTGACTTTTAATCAATTATGTATAAAATTTCACCATGGTAATATTTTGTAGGAGATGTGATGAAGAGGGATTTGATTAAGGAATTAAAATCCGACCATAATCTGTATGCTGAATGCCCGAATGTGGAAGATATGTGGGTATTAAGATTGAGGAGAGGATATTCCATTTGAAGAAAAAATGAAAAATTATTCAGAAGAACTCTCAAAATTATTAAAAGAAGAAAAAGAATTGACGGGTAAAATCGCCGAAGTTTTTAAGGAATTAGGTTGGAAGATATGAAGTTTTTAGAATCAAAAAAAGTGGACTTCAAAGAGAATTTTGGGGAATCTGTATTAAAAACCCTTTGTGCATTTGCCAATATTGATGGTAGAGAGGTTGTTATTGGTGTTAACAATGAAGGAGAAATTATAGGTTTTTCATTTGATAATGAAACTTTAAGAGAAATAACAGAAAAGATAGTCACAAAACTTGGAATACATCCAGATATAAGTTTAGAAAGAGAAAAAGGAAAGCCGATCCTTAGAATAAAGGTAAATAAATCAAATATTCCAATATCCTATAATGGAAAATATTATGAAAGGATAGGAAATACAACAAGAGAGATGAATTCTGAACGATTGAAGGATTTTTTCTTGAGAACAAAAAGTTGGGACATAATGATTACAGAAGGTGCAAGGTTTGAAGATATAGATAAAGAAAGTGTGAAAAAATTCATAAGAATTGCCAGAGAAAATGGAAGATTAACTATCTTTGATGAAAATAGCAATATAAAAAACATTTTTGAACATTTAAAATTATCTAACAAAGGTAAATTAACCAATGCAGCAATAATTCTTTTTGGGAAAAACCCACAAAGGTATTTTATTAACGCAGTTACAAGAATTGTTAGATTAAAAAATGAAACTACTATAATTGGAGATAGACTTATAGAAGGTAATCTTTTTAAACAAGTGGTAGAGGCAGAAGAGTCAATAAAAAACTTTCTTGGAGTAAGATATGAAATTAAAGGGCTGATAAGAAAAGAGAAATGGGATTATCCTATTACTGCCATAAGAGAAGCTCTAATCAACGCCTTAATTCATCGCGATTATTTCAAATGGAATGTTCAAACACAGATAAAAATTTTTGATGATTATCTCTGGTTTTTCAATATTGGCGGGTTGCCTGAAGGGATAACCCTTGAGCAATTAAAACAACCACATTCTTCAGTCCCAAGGAATCCTCTAATTGTCCATATATTCTACCTTGCTGGTTTAATTGAAGAAGTAGGTTCAGGTATAGGTAGAATTCTTAATGATATGAAGGAAGCAAAACTTCCTGAACCTGAATTTAAAGAAGAAATGGGAGGATTTTCAGTTTATTTTAGAAAGGATATTTATACTGAGGAATATTTAAGAAAAATGGGATTAAACGAAAGACA
>JAWBOS010000024.1:0-5664 GCA_038825875.1 Candidatus Woesearchaeota archaeon
GTTAGGCATAGACATAGGTAGCATTGATCTAGTTATATTGCTTTCATCACCAAAGTCTATTGCAAGAGCATTGCAAAGGATTGGAAGAAGTGGCCACAAATTACATGAAAAAAGTAAAGGTATTTTTATTTCAGTTGACAATGATGATCTAGTAGAATGTACAATTTTGAAAAGATGTGCTGAAAAAAGAAAATTAGACAATATAAGAATCCCGAAAAATCCATTAGATGTTTTAACTCAGCATATTGTTTCAATGGCATACGATGAATTGACAATATCAGAAGCATATAAAATAATAAAAAATTCATATAATTTCAAAGATTTATCTTTTGAGCAATTCCAAGAGCTTCTAAACTATCTTAGTGGTAAATATGCTCCTTTAGAAGAAAAAAATGTGTATGGAAAAATAAGAATTCAAAATGATAAGATTCTTCCAAGAAAAGGAGCACGAATGATATTCTTGTTAAATTCTGGTGTGATTCCAGACACATCAGATGTTGTTGTTTTATTAAAAAACAAGCCCATAGGTTTCATTGATGAGTTGTTTTTAGAAAGGTTAAATAAAAATGACATTTTTGTACTAGGAGGAAAGACATACAGATTTTTAAAGTCACAAGGTATGGCTTGTTTTGTTGAAAGTGCTGAAGGAGAAAAGCCAACTGTTCCATCCTGGTTTTCTGAATCCTTGCCCTTATCTTTTGATCTAGCATTAGAAATTCAGAAGTTCAGAGAAAAAATGGATCAATACCTTGAAAAATACCGTAAAGAAAAACTAATTTATCATATCGCAAAGGAGTTAAACATTTCCGAGAACATTGCTCAATTAATTTACTCTTATTTTTTAGAGCAAAAAAGATACTTATGCATTCCTCACATAAACAGAATGTTAATTGAAATTTTCAAAGAAAAGAACACACACATAATTTTTCATACGTTATTTGGAAGAAGAGTAAATGATGTTTTATCTAGAGCAGCTGCAGAAATCTTATCTGAAAGATTAAATATGGATGTAATGATAAGTATAAATGACAATGCTTTTTCCTTAATAGTTGATAAAATTAAGAAAGATGATGTCTATTTCTTATACCAAGATTTGCTTAATTATGACCTATTGAACTTAGAAAAGATCATTGAAAATACAGAATTATTTTTAAGAAGGTTTAGGCATATTGCAACTAGATCCTTCTTAGTTTTAAAGAATTACAGAGGAAGGAAGAGAAGTATAAATAAACAACAACTATCTTCCAAGCAAATCTACTCTCTTCTGAAAAAAATAAATCCTGAATTTGTTTTAATCAAGGAAACTAAGAGAGAAATTTTGGAGGATTATATGGATCTTCCAAATGCAAAGATAGCCCTAGAATTGATGAAAAAAATGGATTTTGTTATCGAAGAAGTAAAATATCCTTCACCTTTTGCAATAAATCTCATCTTGGATTCGTATTCAGATATTCTAAAAGCTGAAACCAAGCATGAATTCCTAAAGAATTTTCATAAATTAATAATCAAAGATCTTCAAAAAAGAAGATAATTTTACCTTTTCTTTTTGTATATTTTAGGTTTGGGAAAAACTTCTTCCAAACTAAAGAATAAAACAAACAGAAGAACTATTAAAGATGCCAAACCAAGATCCAAAGAAATCGCCTGATAATAGGTAAGTATAGTAAAAAATCCTATCAATAGAAGTAGAACCATAAAATACCAATCTTGCGCATATATCAATTCAATCTCTTTCTTTATAGTGTTCATTTTCAATTTCATAAGCAATTGTTATATTTAAATTTTTTTAATTATATATCAGGAAAGAAAAGCATGGATGTATTAAAAAATTTTATTAATATAAAAGAATTCCTCTAAACAAATGGATCAAGATGAAATAATTGCTGCAGTAATCTTATACAGTGCTGGATGTATGTTGGATTGTGTATTCTGTAAAACAATTTCCCAAAATTCAGAGAGCGTCAACTTCGATATTAAAAGAAAACAAGCAATATCAGAATTAGAAAAATTAGAGAACATATCTAAAACACACAAAATAAGAATTTTAGAAATAAGTGGTAACGATCCCTGTGAATATGAAGAATTGGCAGATCTAGTAAAAATTATAAAAGAAAGATATAATCCTGTAGAAATACAACTTTCTACTCATGGTTTAAAATTCACTAACTTTGAGTTTTTAAAAAAAGTAATTAATGCAGGAGTAAATGCTTTTAAAATTCCTCTTTATGGTGCTTCGCCAGAAATTCATGATGCTGTTGTTCAACATTCAGGAGCGTTTGGTGAACTAATCTTGGTATTAAAGTATCTAAAAGAGATTTATCAAGAGAATCCAAAAATAAAAATTAGAATCAATACTGCAATAGTAAAGGAAAACCAGGATAATATTGACATGTTAATATATTTCATAAAAAAATTAAATTTTATTTCTGAATATTACCTACATTTTGCGGGATTTGTTCCAAAAAAAGAGAGTTTTTTAGAGCATACGCCAAACATTGATAAATTAAGGTTGAGATTTCCATATTTTTTAAAATTAGCCGAGAAACTAAATATAAATTTAACACTACTAGATATACCAAAATGCATATTTAATTATGAATTGCCAAACGAACGAGTAAGATTCATTAATCCTCCCATAGGAGCATATTATCATTTTTCTTTAAAAGACAAAGAACTTCCAATATATCTACAAAAAACAAAACCAGAACAATGCAATAGTTGCATATATTTCTCAGAGTGCCCCGGATTCTATAAAACATACATAGAATTCAATCTTTTTCAACCCAAGCCGATATTAGGTTGAATGGACCGGGCGGGATTTGAACCCGCGGTCACCGCCATGCCAAGGCGGCATCTTACCAACTAGACGACCGGCCCAGATTTAACATATAGTTTGAAAAAGCACTAATTTAAATTTTTTAACAATTCAAAACTTGGACTGGGCGGGATTTGAACCCGCGGTCTTTGCCGTGCGAGGGCAACGCTTTACCAACTAAGCTACCAGCCCTATCAAAATTGAAAACAAGAAAAAATTTATAAATTTTTTATAATAGCATTATTGAACCACGACTCTATTCAATATCATGACAGCAAAAACTGAAAAAGATCACTACGTATTACATATATGTAGCGGAACATGTAAATTAAGATGCGTTTTTTGCACTAAATTACAAGACGATTCTTTGGAGGAAGTTGAAAGAGATATTGAAAATGAATTGAAAATTTTGAAAAAATACTGTGAAAAGTTTATAATTAAAAATATAACCATCTCTGGAAATGATTTGTTGGAGTATCCTCATTTAATTGAGTTGATAAGAAAAGTAAAGGAAATAGTTGCTAATCCTTCTCTCAATATATTTTTCTTAACTCATGGCATTGGCATGACTTGGGAAATGATGTCAAAAATTATTGATGAAGGTGTTCATTTTTTTGGTTTTCCCTTATATGCTGGATCCTCTAGGACTCACGATGAAATAGTTAATTATAATGGAGCGTTTCAATACATTACCAATTTACTTCAAGAAATAAGTAATAAACATAATTTAATCAACAATAATTTAAAACTAAACATCTCGATAAACTCTTTAATTCTAAAACAAAATCAAAATGAGTTAGAACAAATTATAAATGTGCTAAGAAGATTTAATAAAATAAAAATATGGTTTCTTATAGGATTACCATCTAATTCTTATGAATCAAGTTTAAACAATAAGAAAGTTTTAAATTCATATCCAAATCTAAAACATTTTCAGGAAAATCTAAGACAACTAATATTACTTGGAGAGTATTATCACATACCAATAGAGCTATTAAAAATTCCAAAGTGTCTCTTTTACAGATCTTACAGTGACCTTAAATATATGAATTTTTTATATATACAAAATCTTGATATCAAAAACATATATGAACTATCTTATTTGAGAGATTCGAGACAAAAAGATGAGGTAAAGTTATTTGAAACCTACAAAACAGAAAAATGCAAAGAATGTCTTTTCTTTGAAAGTTGTTCAGGAATTTATCCTATTTATTATCAATTAAATCTTTTTGAACCAAGACCCATAAAATCATGAGACTAATTCTATCTTTATCTTAACTTTTCTTGTTTCGTTATCAAATCCTTCATTTCTTACTCTAATTGTTCTTTTTCCTGTTACAAGAGAATAGTATGTAAACATAGGATCTAGTTCTACAATTACATCAGGATACTCTATTTTAATAGACACAGTTTTATAATCCAAAGGCATACCATAATTTATGAATTCATTTTTCAAAGCTTCCATTCCTCTTTCTAAAGATAATTCATATGGTATAAAGAACATATCAAAATAAGTTGAAGCAGGAGAAACTATTGCATTATTTGAAATTACTTGATTTTCTGATTTTCTAGCAACACCATAATAAACTTGATTAGATTCTCCAAAAACATAATAATTGCTTACATTCAAGTTCTGTTCTAAAATACTGAAATTTGCAAACAAAGGCATTACTTCAAAGGTATATGATCTCTTCAAACCTTGCAGAGAAACGTTAAACCTATACTGACCTGCTGGTAATGGAATTGTGAACGAATAAGTACCATTTCCAAAGTCAGTAAACGAATACTGTGCACTAACAACTCCATAAGGATTCAATCTTTCAAGGCTAATCTTGAAATCTGATCTTCTGAAATTAGAAATGGGGTTATTTTGAGAATCTTTTACATCAACAAAAATCTCTACATTTTGATCATCATAGAAGGTTCTTGTTTGGTAAACATTCATACTTGAAGCTAAAACATTAATCTCATAATAAAATGAATAAACGAAAGTTGATTGCAAATTTACTTTGTTTTTGCATGTGACATTAACAACATATTGACCGGGATAAGGTAAACTGACTACAGATTTATGATGAGTAGAATCGGTATAATCAAAAGCCTTCTTTTCTCCTTCAAACACATAGCTACAAATTGACACATCGTCAGTTCTCACATACAAATCCACAACATCATAAGGCACTTTTCCTTGTGGTCCAAATGCTAAAATCTGAGGAGGTGTGTCATCATACTCAAATCCTGCAAAATCACTCCATAGAGAAGGATTGTTTGCGTAATCATAAGCCCTAACCTTTCCAACATAAGTACCATAAGTAAGTGTTGAATCGTAATATTTTGTATCAGTAACATTAACCATTTTTACAACATTGTTGTTACTATCAAGAATCATTAACTCATAATGACTTATACCTATGTTATCTCTAGCACCATACCACTCAAATAAATAAGTTCCATTATCCAAAATCCTAACAGGCAACATTGCCGGTGCAATAGGATGAACATTATCAAATTTCAGAGTAACAATAGTGTAATTATAATTTCCTGCTTCATCAACACAAGCCAAATGCAAATAGTGGACTTGAGAATAAACAAGATGTATCTTCAGAGAAAGATTTGAAGAAAATTGTAACTTATAAAGAGGTTGCTGATCTGAAACCGAAAGAAGTCCGTAGTATACTCCTTTTAAAGATTTATCCTGACAATTTACATTAACTATTAAATCCCTAATATTGTACCAATTGTTGAAGTCTGTGTATTGTGGAGAGCTAACAGAAATGATTCTTGGATCTTCAAGATCTACTAAAACAGGTTCACTCACACTTTCTTCGCTCATAAGATTAGCTGCATTT
>JAWBOS010000025.1:0-5373 GCA_038825875.1 Candidatus Woesearchaeota archaeon
CTATTTTGATACCTATAAGAGAATAGTAGGGATGGGAAATTTAACCAAATATAACGTTACAGTTTGTTTCGAAACAACATCTCTTGGCGATGGTCCAGCTGTTGCAGGGTTTCAGGTTTTACAAAATTCTTGTGATGGTTTAAGTAGAATTCGTTTGGATCCTTCAAACGGTACTTTTTCTTTGAAGGATTTTTTAAACAATTCTTTGAGGATAGTTGAAAATTCAAAGGATTACATTCTTACCTTGTACTTTGCTATAACAGATCCCTCGGGAAACAGTAACTTCACATCTCTTCGATTAAAAGTGGATATAAGTGGGCTGGCAATTGTCACGCCAGTAGAATGCTCTTTGCAGAATTTGAAGAATTGCCCAGATACAGATGGAGATGGAATCCCAGATCTATGGGAAGAGGTTTATTGTGGAGGGATTGACAAGTGTTCTAAGGATGGAGACTTAGACAAGGATAATTTAACAGATTACGAGGAATATATTAAAAATACAGATCCAAGAAATCCTGATACAGATGGAGATGGAATACCTGATGGAGAAGAGGTAAAATGTGGTTCAGATCCCAAAGATCCTAAGTCTAAGTGTCCAGAAAAAAAAGAAATACAAGAAGAAGAGGAAGGGGAGAAAGATTCAAATTGGATTTGGATTTTGATAGTTTTAATTCTTATATTACTTGTGGGTGGAGGAATTATAGGTTATTTTGTGTTCTTTAGACATAAGGAAGAGAGAAGGCAAGAAATAGTTCAACCACAGCAAGAACTTCCAACTTTGCCAAGAATGAGATATGAGCTGCCAAGACCAGATATATTCAAAGAAGAAGAGGAGGAGTTGAAGAAAATAATTAATAGAGGATTAGAAGGATTCGAGGATATTGAATTAAAACCTTTAGATTCAAAGTCAAAAGAACAGGAAAAGAAGATTAACAAAGATTTTTTAAAAGAAGAGGAAAAGATAGATAAAACTTCTGAAAAGAATGTTACAAAAATGGTAGAATCTATTGCTTCAGAGGATGTGAAAGATGTTGCACATTACATTTCTTTTATGATGCCAGAAATAGTTGAAGAAAATCTTAAACCAGAAGATCTTTTAAGAAGATTGGACTTTTATGAAACAATAGGCCTAATAGATGAGAAAAAGAAAAAGGAAATTATTGATTACCTGAAAAAACTTAAGAGACTTTAATTAGGAGAGTTTTCTAAGGAACGTTATAAATGCAGTATGTGTGTATGGCTCTTTGTTCTCAGGACGTAGAATCTTATCATCTATTATCCAATTTCTTTCTATCAATTCTTTAGTGGCTAAGACTCTCAATTTCAATTCTTTTGCTTCTTGAATGGTTTTGGTTATCTGAGTTAAATTTGGACAATAAATAGAAATAATTCCTCCTGGTTTAACGCATTTTTTTATCTTTTCTAATAGTTTCCATGGTTCGGGTAAATCTAACAGAGCACTATCAAAGTTTCTTTCGCTTACATTTACAATATCTTCATTTTTTAAGATAACATTGTTGATTCCGAAAATTTCTAGATTTTTTTTAGCAATTTCATAGTGATCCTTTCGAATTTCATAACTCACAACTTTCTTCGCAATGTAGGCTAAAATTATTGTGCATGTACCATTTCCAGTTCCTGCTTCTAATATTTTTGATTCCTTATTAATACCAGAAAACGTAATGATTAAACCAAGATCTTTTTGAACCATTACTTGTGTTTTTCTATGGATTAATTGATAAACATCTGCTAATGTTGGTTTTATTATGAAAAATTTATGTTTTTTATGAGTTTCCACTACACCTTGCTCTTTTAATAGGTCCTCCTTTTTAATTATGCCTCTATGACATTGAAAATCTCGATCGATTTTTACAAGAAACGAATCAAATTCATCATATAGGATTCTATAGTTTTCTAACATTTAATATTATAAGAAAAGAAAGATTATAAATGTTGTTATATATCCTGTTAAGAATGCTGGTACAAAAGGAAATCCTACCTTTACCTTTACTTTTTTTATTAATCCTTGTCTGTGGTATTTGATCAATTCTTCAATCTGTTTCAATTCTATGCCTGGCTGATTTTTTGAATATATCTTCTTTTTGTTTATATATATGTCTTCAACAACCCAATCACCTTCAGTGAGTTTTGTAGGTTCTAACTCAATTATAGAGATGTTTTCAATTGTATGTACTAATGGTAGAAGCAAATGTAATGCTATCATTGCAATAAAGGCAACAAAGTAATAAATCTCTTGAAGAAAGATTGCTAAAATCAGAAGAATTGTGTCCATTGACAGAAACACGAGATTTTCAATCTTAGCTCTCTTTAAGTATTCAATAAAATGTTTTTTCGATACTTCCCAGTTTTTTATGATCAAAAAGATTCCATAAGAAAGTCCAAGTATGGCTCCCTCTAAAATTGAAATTATGAAAAATATGTAAAAGAAAAGATTGGTTTTTAGAGGAAGATTTAACTCGACAAGTACTTTTTCAGCAATAGGTGTTGTTAGGAAAAGCGGAAAAGTACCTATAGTTCCTGCAATACCCAATAAAACCTTTACATCTCCCCCTCCCCACTGATTTGTGTAATACATTAACAATCCAATTCCTAAACTAAGTCCTAGAGGAATAAGCGAAAGCAAGAAATAATTAAAGTTGTTTATTATGAAAGATGCGTATAATCTAGCTAGGAGTGGAAATATAATGAAAGTGTATGAAATTAGATCTGGAACTTCTCGCTTTTTGATATCTTCAATACTAGCTAAAACTAACATTATTAAACCAAATATGCTCAGAAAGATGTCTACATAGTATAGCATTCTAACTATTCCATAGCAATCATTATTTAAAAATTTTTTTCAATTTTTCAACTGTTCCTTTAAACTTCAATTTGAAAACATTTATATATGAAAAAACGATAAGATAATTTTAGAATGACTGAAAGTGAAGATCAAAAAAAATTAGAGGAGCTAGAGAAGAAGGAAAGTGAACTGATAGATAGATTAGAGATTTTGAACGTAATTTTAAATATTTTAGATAAACTATATAAAATTTTGAATAAACAGGCATCTGTTGGGGGAGAGCAAGGTAAACCTAAGTTACATGATATAAAAGAACTATTGCAACAGATAAATAAAAGAAAAAACGAAGTTTATGATTCAAAAACTGAAAAAAACATCCTTAAAAGTGAAAAAAAATATCATTCAGAATTCAAAAAAATATTTAATGAACTAGAAAAAAAAGTCCTAAATCAAAAAGAAGAATTAGAATCTGTGATTTCAAACTTAACTAAGTTGTTAAATAAAAAAGATTATAAACTTAAAATTCAATTTGAGCATAAAAGTCAACAAGATAAAGATAACCAACAAAATGAAATTGGAACAGTGCAAAATTTTGTTGAATTGCTGACTTCATCAGAGTTTGACAAGCTCGATGGATTGATAAATGCTTTTAAAAAAGAGAATAATATAACTTGGAACGAACTACAACAAGTGAAAAAAGAGAGAGATAGCCATCTTACGAAGACCGAGGTAGGACAATCAGAAAATAATGCTTTAAAAAGGGATGATAAAAATTTGAATGACATGCAATAAAAATGAATAAACCCTTTAACTTTAATATTAAATTTAGTAAAGGTGCAAAATTTTTTCTTTTATTTTTGGTACTTTGCTTAGGATTTTTTGGGTCTGCATTTTCTCAAACAACGATTGGAGATTTAATATTTAATGATATTTTCTTTGCTAGATTATATCTTACTATCATTGTTTTTATTCTATTAAATGTTTCTATTCAAAGAATTGAATTGTTTCAAGAGAATGAACATTTGGCACGGGCACTTTCCTTAGCTTTGTCCTTAATTATTCAATATCAGATTTCAGATGAATTTTATGAGAAAATCTTAAGACAAGGAATATTATCAGTAGCAGGTCTTGTCATAGTAGGGTTATTGTTAATGCTGCTTTTGTTTAAAGCGTTTGGAGATGAAGATTCTGCATTTTATGTTTTTCTCAAAATTCTAACTGTTGTTGTTTTTTTAATTGTTTTGGTCTATTTTGTTTCTCCATATTTATTCGGAAAACAAGTTATATCTATTCCAGGGGTTAGTTTATCACAATCGCCAGGAAAAGTTTCTAAAATGGGAATGAATGTTTTAGAGATTATTTTTCTTGTAATATCCTTAATATTTTTGATTATACTCCCTACTATTGCTATTAAGACTGATGTAGATAGCATGGGATCATCTTTTGTGTTAAGTATTTTAATAGTTCTCTTATTTTTCTTATATTATCAAATAAAGCGTTTTTTGGTTCCAGTAGCAAAAATTAATTCTGTGGCTCAAATTACATTTTATGTTGTGACCTTTATTTTTGTTTTATCTTTTATATATGCTACAGGTTCACAGATTATTCCTTTTTTTGAAATTCTGGCAAGTTTTGGTGGGAAGCGTAAAGACTCTGATAAAGGAATAATGTATAAATTAATTAAACGAATATTGGGTGAAGGTCCAAGAAATCTCAAAGTAGGACCAAAAAACCATAGACCAACAATACAATTTGATATTGACGAAGAAAAATTAAAGAATTCAAATTTTTTGATATTAATTAAACCTCTATCCAATTCTAATCTTAATCGATATGTTATAACTTTTTCAGGAGAGCACGTTCCAGAGTATTCAAAAACTATTAAAACTCAAAAAAATTCTTTACCTGCGTATTATAAAGGTAAAAAGTTTATTTTTAAGGGATATGTTAAAGTTTATTTGAATGCCTTTTCAAATTCATCAGTAGAAAACGACCCTAACTTTATTCTTATCCCACGAGTTAAATATGAAATCAAGTTATTCTGTTACGATAAGAGTAAAACAGATCTAGACGCGCTAATTAGAAATAAGATTCCAGGATCAGGGCAGGATGGAGTTCACGAGGTGAAAGCAGAACCTCTGACAGAATACATAGTGTTTTCAAAAGCAAAAGAGAACTTTGATAATCTTTCACAAGAAGTTTCTAAGAATAAATCACAAGGTACCTATATATCCAAAGTGTTTAAAACTTCATCTTTTTTTTCTTCTAAGTTTTATTTTTCAAAAACTATTTTCAATAAATCTAACTTTTTGGATCAATTCAATACAACATGTGATAATGCATTGGGATCATTTGAGAAAAATCTCAAAGGACCTAAAATCTATGAAGATGCTAAATGCGATAATCTAGTTGGTGAATTTAAAGACACATTCATAGTTAAAGTTAAAACTCAGATCCAAGGCCTAATCGATGACAAGAAGTTCATGTTCTTGCTCCCTGAGGCAAGATTTGAAATTATTGATGCTATTTTAAAAGAAGCAGAAAATTTATTCAACAATTCAGATTATAAA